>JAFQCM010000018.1 GCA_017399445.1 Lachnospiraceae bacterium
CTTTCTTTCAAAGAACTGTTACAAAGCAGATGATAAAAAATACTTTGGCTAAGTTTTATATTTTCTATTTCGTATGCCACTGAAATTCCTCCTATGTTTCATACCATAATTCCACATCCGAGCAGCGAATATTTTTGTATTTACCCTGCTCATTTTTCACTTGTTCAAAACACACTTGCTGGCCCTGTTCTGCACGTAAAATATGTATTTTCTTGATATGACTCCAATTATTTTCTTCTATAATATCTAAAACCATTTGATTTAACTGAAAGTTTTCCGGTGTTTCCATGAGAAATTCACTTCGTTCTTTTTTTAACTTTGAAATATCAAGTTCTCCTGCACTTAGCAGTTCTATCATAATTTCTCTGAAAATCTCTAAGGAAGGAAATAATACCTGCTTTTCCTCTTCCTCTATTCCAGCTTTTAAAACAGATAAGGATATACTGCCTTCTGTTATCATATGTTCTAGTATCATTTTCAGGCTTTTTTCGTATTTTTCCAACCGTTCTCTTATCAATCGCGCCTTTTCTTCCAGATATTCTTCTGCTTCAAAGCCCAGTTCCTGAGTTTCATCTTCTATTTCTTTTTTCCGAATGCGTTTCTGCATTTCAAAAGCTTTTTCCATATTATATACTTTTGGCATCTGATTCCAAAAAAGAGGCTGAAAGAATTTTTCCATATGCTCTAAGAGAGAGGCATCTTTCAATACTTTGTCATATAATTCACTTTTAAAATGAAACCGTTGTACCATGGTCATATTAGAATAGTTTTCTAATTCTATATCATATAAACTCTTTAAATCCAAATGCTCATTTAAAATTTTCTGATGTTCATCCAAAGAACGTACCAGATAACTTTCGATTTCTCTTAAGCGGTTTAAACTGTCTTCATCTTCTGTTGTCAACGTTCTTATATTAATATCATCTTCTTCAAATTCCTGTACACGCTTTTCTACTAATTCTTTATGGGCTTTAAATTTCTGTCTGGTTTCTTCTATGGTATGAATATTTTCTTCTACAATCTGCCTGTATTCTTCTACCGAATAAGCCAGTGCATTCTGGCGAATTCTTCCCATAGCTTCCTGAATTTTCTGTGTCTGAATGCGTAACTGGTCAAAAACATTTTTAATATCATTGACAGCTCTTCCATAATCCGCCCGTTCCAAATGAAGCTTAAACAACATTTCATGAACAGTTAACTTTAAGTTATTTTCCAGTTCCATAGTGGATAGAATCATATTATATCCGTCTTCCGTAAGATAATAAGAAGTTCTACGGATGCCATTATCCAGATACACAATTTTATTTGCAATATAATTTATATGAATTTCTGTGTATTCCTTTTGTTCATAATCATAAGCTTTAAAATACATGGCACTTCCGGAATTGCTCAAAATCACATTTACAATAAAATCTGCCAAGTTATTTAAATCATCATAGGAATATTCTTTTTTATAATAATGGTCGTTCACTGTACCAATAAATTCTGCAATATCATCAATGGTGCAATTTTCTTCTTTTAAAGAATACTCCATCAAAAATAAAAGCACTGTGAAAATTAGGTTCACTTGCTGGTCTATGGTCTCAATTCCATACTGCTTCCATGTGTCTTTTCGAAAACTGTTATTCATCAATATGGCATATCTTCCAACACTTTTCATTCTTCTGGGAAAATCTTTCAAAAAATCCATAATTAATAATCCCTTTCATTTAAAATTTCCTGAGGAATATATTTTCCATCTTCCAATATATTCCTCATTTTTTTCTGAGTAATCGGAGAAAAACTTTGAAAAAAACTATTCCCTGCATTTTTATTCTGTCCTTCTTTGGTTTCCGGCAGTTGCTGATATCCTATGTTTTCTGCCTTTTCTAACATTTTCTCATAGGCCTGGGTAAACAGAAGGATTTCCACTTGATTCGCATATTCTTTTTGCAAATGTTCGAATATTAGAATTCCTTCATAATCTAAATCTCCGAAATAGTAGACTTTATTTTCTTCCTGCTTAAAATAAGGTTCCACATAATTTACAAAATCTGCAAAGGATTTGTAGATACTTTTTCCGCCACCATATATAAGAGTGCCTACCTTTAAACCAAGTAAAGTGTCCTTCTGGTGGATTAAATGTTTTCGCATACTGTAAAATGTGTCTTTATTTTCAATAATTAAAAAATTTTGCGGTGTATGCTTGTGATGGGAGTAGTAGGACATTGGCTCTGAGGTTTCATAGAAATTCAGCTTTTCTTCTGGGAACTTGAGACGTGACAGCAGACTGCGGCCTTTTTCACGATCTAGAAATTTCTCCCGATGGAAAATTTCAAAGCTGCGTTCGTTAATGGTGGCCGGAGATGTTAAAAGTTCCTTATCTTTGGTAAGGTACTGGCTTAGCAAACGGATTTGTTTTTTATCTTCCTTGTATTTCTCTGGATTTTTCTGATAATATTCAGTATTTAAAAGGGGATTTAGCTGGTAACGTAGTTCTTCTTGAATTTCAGAGTAATCCTGTTCTTTTTGGAAAATCCAGTAAGAGTTGTATAATGCCGGTTTTTTCCCGTTCAAACCAGACGCCTTGACCGGGAGCAGGCGTCCGCTTTCTATTTCATTGCAAATGTAATGGTAAATTTGTATGTAATCCATGGCTGGATGGGTTTTGATAATGTCGGTTAATTTCATTTTTGTTTTTCCCATGTTGGTACCTCTTGTGTGAGTTGATGAGTTTATTATAGGTTATTTGTGGGTGCTTGTGTAGTTGTGTAGTAAATTATGTTGCTTTCATTGATGGATTTATTATAGGTTATTTATAGTTTGGAGACAATAATTTCTTTTTCAGTTTTTCAACAACCCCTTCATCTGCCGGCAGCCACTCCACACTATCCAACTGTTCTTTCTCTAGCCACTTTGCATCCTCATGTTCTTTCAACACTAGTTCCCCAGACTTTATGGTACATAAAAAGCAGTCCATAGATAAATGAAAGCTTGGATAATCATATTCCACCCTTTCCAAAAGTTCTCCTACTTCAATCTCTGTATCTAACTCCTCTTTTATTTCTCTTACCAATGCCTGCTCTGGTGTTTCTCCTTCCTCAATTTTTCCTCCCGGGAATTCCCAGCCCCCTTGAAATTCTCCATATCCTCTTTGTGTTGCAAAGGTCTTCCCATCTTTTTGAATAATTGCGGCCACTACTTTTATTGTTTTCATTTACTATTCCTTTCTCTTGTTTAGGGTTACAGGTTATAAGCCTTTTATAAAACAATTATAATCCTCTTTTTCTGCAATATTACTTTGTAAATAGCGAAGTAAATCTTCCCTTACCGGATGGCGCATCTTCACTTTTACTTTCGTGATATCACGTTCTTTCCCATTGTTATCTTTTTTCTTATCAGCTTCCATGTTTACTATATCAAATAGTCCCATATAATAAAAGTTTGTTTCTGCATCGCTTTTCTTTACTAGTAAATGCTTCCGAGGTGCTGTGGAAACTTCTTCCATATAAGAGCTATCTATCCCTCTACCTATCTGGGAATCCCATCTAAAAATCATATTATCTTCAAACACATCTGCATAATCCGGTTTACCGTCTACATAATTCTTTTCTTTATCTGCGCTTGTTTCTTTATGATATGTAACAAAGATAAAAACATTATCACCAATACGCTTCATTCCATACATAGTAGATGATAAATCTTTTCCGCAATTCATTAACAAGCTAACGTCTCTTCTTGAATATTTCTCATACAATACGAATGGATTGTCCTGTTTTTCACCTACTGCAAATTTATCTTTGTATCTTCTTAATCCTACCTCAATAATATCATCAACTTGTTTATAAAACTCCAAATGAAGCAAACGGTCCGCAAATCCAGTCATTCTCTGTAACATATTCGTTCCAGTATTATTTACAATATCAATATGACAATATTTTTTATATTCTTCTTCCTTGCTTACAAAATGACCTTTCAAAACATCCACAGCATTTTCAAAGGAAGCCTCATCGATTGCGTAACCATATTTTTTTTGAAATTCTTGTTGCAAGGTATCCAAATGTATTATTTCATTTTTCAAAAATCTTTTTAAGATTTCTAATTCGTATGGTCTGGCTCCAGAAAGTACCGTTTTGGACAAATATTCCAACGTTACAAGCTCTTCTTCCGAAATCTGTCCTATATATACTTCCTTCTCAACTGACTCAAGAAACGCCTGGTAAGTTTTATATTCTTTTATAATTACAAGAGGATCTACTTCTCCATTTTCATAAAAATCAAGAAGATATGGAACTCTTCCAAGGCGATTTTTCAACGTTATATAACTTTCTCTGATAATCGATTTCATGCCCTTAATTCTATCTATTGATGCAAAAATCTTATCTTTAGCTATCTCATCAAAATGTATAGTAGAAGCCCCGGGAATTGTACTATTTCCGCTAATTACATATTTCCGAATTGTATCCGGATTATAAGTGCGGTCTCCTGATAATGCAACCGGTATCATAAAATTATTATTATAATTACCAATAAAATCAAGAACAACCACATATTCTTTGCCATCCGCTTTACGCAATCCTCTTCCCAACTGTTGAATAAATACAATCGGTGATTCTGTTGGACGAAGCATAACAACCTGATTTACCTCCACAATATCCACACCCTCATTCAGTATTTCAACTGAAAAAATATAATCTAAAGGTTGCATCTGTTCATTGGCTTCCTCTTCATTCATGGCTAATCGTTCAAATGCATTTTGACGTTCTTCCTCGGAAGCATCCCCATTCAACGAAATTGTTCTATATAATTTTCCTGTTTCTGGATTTATCATCTGATTAAATTTATTGGAAAGTTCCACTGACTCATCAACACGACTACAAAAAATTAAGCCTTTAACTCGTTCTCCACTATATCCATAATAATTTGCCTGTTTAATAATATGCCTTACTCTCTCATCACCCGTCAGGAGATTAAAATCACGTTCTGTAATCTTTTTTGCTTTTATCTGTTTTTCATCTACAAAAGAAACATCACTAATTCCAAAGTAGTGAAATGGACATAAAAAGTTTTCCTCCATCGCTTGCTGTAATCGAATTTCATATGCTATCTGATGATTAAAAATTTCGTATATATTTCTTCCCTCTATATCATCATCTCGTTTATCTGGTGTTGCGGTCATTCCAAGCCAAAGCTTTGGTTTGAAATAGTTCATAACCTTTTGATATGAATTTGCTGAACTGTGATGTGCCTCATCCAAAATAATACAGTCAAATTCCTCTGGATTATATTTTAATAGATGTTCCTCACGGTTTAAAGTTTGTACTGTGGCAAACACATAATCGGCATCATATTCACGATAGCCTGCTCCAAGGAGTCCCATGGAAACAGACTTATCAAGTACTTTTTCATATGACTTTTTCGTTTGCCTTGCAAGCTGCCCTCTGTGAACAAGAAATAGGACTCTTTTAAAGCCTAACTCTCGCATGGCAAATGCAGATGCGTAGGTTTTTCCGGTACCCGCTCGTGTCAAGGGTGTGAATGGGATTTTTTTAGAAAATTTTGATTTTCTTAAAAGCCTTTTATGGATAGGTTCTTTATTCAGTTTTGGGATTCCAGATGGAATCGAATGCGGTGGCGGGTTATGACTCCCGCTTTGCAATCACCTGGGTTACACCGCTATATATGTTTTTTGCTTTTAATCAAGTCATATATTATCATTCCTAAAATCAATAATATCGTTCCAACTATTATTCCTTTTCCAATTTCTTCAATTGCCACATTCAATTTTTGCGTCAAATCATTTTCCGAACATAAAAAGACTATAAACACTGCACTTATTACTGCCGAAAAAACAACTGACAACTTCTTGTTCTTAAATTCATCAATAACACTTGCAAAAGTAACTTTAAACTTTATTCCTTGATATATTTCAGATATAGGCATATAGGCACCTATCCATATGCTTATTGCTATGCTTGTTAGGCTAAGATAACCCTTATCCCCTTTTTCAATGTATACCAATACACTAGAACATACAACAGCAATCAAGGCACACAAGTGGCATATATTTTTATCTTTATGAGATAGTATTTTTTCATTTTTGTTTTCAGTCTCCATCTCGACATTTTCACCTGATATTATCTGGTACAGCTTTTCAACTATATACCACGCAAAAACAAGAAAAACTGCACATAGCATTGCATTTATTACAATGTTACCACTTATGATTGCAACCATGGAATATAGTAACGTAAATACATACGAAAGAAGAGTAAATACAACCGCACAAACAACCACTTTGACATTCACAAAAACCTTTTCGACTTTATTAAGCAACTTTCCCGAACCTACCATTAATCCTAAGAGAAACAACAAGATTATAGGCATACTAACAAAACCAATCCAAAACATATTGTTTCCTTCCTTTATCTTTATAGTGTGATGTTCTATATTAACAGAACACCACACTCTTCCGTATTCTTATTCAAACATCTGTTTTACAGTTCCTTCCCATGCCTTTGCATGGACTATTCGTTTGTAGCACAAATTCCCTTTAATAATATCGTGTTTAGTCAATTGTGACGCGTTTTCCCACTCACCCTTAAACACGTATGTAGCATTTCCCGGTTGGTTAGATTCAAACACATACAGATTTCTGTTTGTATAACCATAAACCACATAACCGTTAAAGCTATTCTCACCAATTGCAAGGAAATCCGGCTCATATTCCGCAAAAGCCTTATGATTATTTCTCAATACTTCTTTATTTTTACCCGGAGCTTTTTCAAAATAATCATCAAGCGCTTTTTCTGCACGCTCCCATGGATATTTCCCAGGCGGTAAAATTCTCCACGATACTTCCTCTATCTTAGTCTTTTGTCCTATTGGGTTTTCATCTTTGTCAACGATTTCACAATACCCGAACACTTCCAAAAACATATTAATGGTATGCTTTAACAATTCCGAGTCTGCTTTTGTGATCAAATCTGAATGAAGTTTTCTGTCATCCAAAACAATCCTCGCCACAGGCGGAAAAATGTACTCTTTAGGATAACACATCCTGCTTTGAAAGCATGTTCCATAATGATCTGTACCATGCCAATCAACAATATGATAGTCTCTTTCTATCTCTCTTGGCTCCATTTCCATTTCTTTATGGACAAGTTCTTTTCCATATAGATTAAATCTTGTTATAGGACCTATCGGTTGAGGAACGACACATGTTCCATCGGAACAACCATTCATCTTCAACAAATTAAGGTTATTCTCATCCGCCGGAACACATACATATACCTCTTTGTCTTCTGCAATATTTGCAAAATACCTCTTTGTAGAATTAATTCTACTCTTTTTAATAACCATCTACTATACCTCCATTATTCAATATTATTGTTTCTTTTACCATCAGCCTTTGAACGAATATAAACCGTTCCATATGAATTTCTCACAGTTTGATAATCACTGTAATTCTTATTGCCATTGTCAATCTGCTTGATTGCATGTTCAAGTGTGACACTTCTTCCACTTTCAACATTTACAAACTTAGTATTCAAACCTGTATTTGACTGCTCTATAACCTTTAATAACATATTTAATTTCCTCCTTGACTTAAATCTAAAAATTACTATTTTTCTTGATTTCGGTCATCGGATGTGGCATAATAGATGTATTCTAAACATTCGGATCCACATCCGATACCAACGCTTTATGATTGTGCCAACAATCAAAAAGCGTTTTTTAATTCTTTCAATTTAACCACTTCCTTCCTCAAAAATCTTCACTTCCAAAATAGGCAGTTAATGCAGTGGCAGGTTATGACTCCTGCTTTATAATCACTTTCGTTACACTGCAGTTGATACTAATAATTCCGCACCATATCTAATAATTCTACAAAGTAAAATCCTCTATTCCTTTGTCTGTCATTACCCAGCAAAATTCTTTTTTCCTCTAAAACATTTAAATATCTTTTAGCTTGTCCAACAGTCACATTGAGTTTTTCTGCCAAATACGATGAAGTCAAAATCGGATGTGTAAATAGACATTCAATAATACTGTCATATTTAGGGCTATTAATAGCTTCTTGTACGACACGCTTTGTTTTTTCATATAAAGCATTAAGTGAATCTATATACTTAATATGCTTTTGAGTTTGAACAATAATTTTCTGTAGAAAGAATTTTATCCACTCATCATAGCTATTAGACCGCGTATCTGTTAACTTACTATAATAAACAGCTTTATCCTGACTTATTGCTTCGCTAATATAGAAAAACGGAAAATTAATAACCTTTGCTTTAAACAAATACAAACTCACCAATAACCTTCCAACACGTCCATTTCCATCGTCAAATGGATGAATAGACTCAAACTGCGAATGAATAATAGCCGCTTTAACTAAAGGATTAATACCATCATGCATATCATTCATAAAATCCAATAACTCGTCCATATACTTCTTTGTTTCTTTATGACTTGGAGGCGTATACACCACAGTACCTACACTGTTCACAATAAAATTATCTTTTTCCTTATATTTTCCCAAAGTATGTTCCTTCTTTTTATCAATAATCCCATGCATCAATATCTCATGTATCTTTTTTATAAAACTATTCGTAAAATTTTCCATACGAAGGTAATCTGCTCCATAAAACAGACATTTAGAATGATTACTGACTTCTTGCATTATCTTATCGTCACCTTTTTTTGCACTAACCTCATATTCAAAAACATCACTTATTGTCGTCTGTGTTCCCTCAATATACATTGAAGATATAGCCTCTTTTTTATGCAACATTGGAACTAAAATACTATTAAAATGATAATTATCTATCTTAGCCTCAAGAACGCCCAATCCCTTAGATGCTTCAAATAATTCATTCATAAAGAAATTGGCATTATAATCATTTATTCGCTCTTTAATATACTTTAACATAGCACAACCTCCTTTTCCAGCTTTCTAAATGTATTTTATACCACAACCAGTCATTTGTCAATACTTAAACTGCACCTTTCACAAAAACATGCAGTTTATTCTTCAATTTTATTCCTAAACTTCCACTTTATCTCAACCCTCTCCCTATCGTACACAACAATCTCCTCCACAAAAGCCTCCACAACATCCCTGTTTAATTTCTGCACTTCCATCTGCCCATCCAGCATTTCAAAACCTACCACTTCCGTCACCTCCATATCAGCCAATTTATTAACTGCCTCTTTCTGCTTTTCAATACTTTCTTGCATCTGCTCCAACAACTGCTCATATGTCATTTTCTGCTCCAGATAAGTTTCCTTATCTGTCACATCAAGCTTGTAACTTTCATACGCATCACACAAATCCTTATTAATACGCTCATAGCTATTCTCCATATCCACCAAATGCTTCTCAGCCATCACAAAGTGCTGTGCCTGTTTTTCCCGCTGCATATCCATAATTTTTCTGTAATCCACCATCACATCCATAAACACCTGCAAAGACTTTATCACATTCTGCTCCACAGTTTCATCCAAAACACTAATATTACATTTTCCATCTGCCTTGTCCAAATAATGCTTGGCACAGTAATACTTAGGGCGTCCGGCATAAGTATGAGACAAACGATGCCCGCAGTTTCCGCATATCATTTTACCTGTCAGGCAATGTGTTTGATGCTTTCTTTCAGCACTAGCACAGGTATTTCCCTTTCTCATAGCTACTACCTTTTCAAAATCCTCTTTACTGATAATACCAACATGACTATTCTCCACACGCTTCCACTCCTCCTCCGAAAGGACTTTGGTGTGCTTGTCTCCTACATTCTCACTTTTAAATCGGTTATAAACCATGGTGCCGGTATACTGCTCATTTGCAAGAATTCTTCCCACCGCAACATTAGTCCAAAGAGGCTTTTTCTCGCGGTATTTTGCAAGTTGTTTCTCATTTCCCTCCTGCATGGCAATATAAAATCCCGGTGTATCAAGTCCTTCTTGATTTAGTTTCTCTGCAATTTTGTACATGGACTTTCCGGACAGATATTCTCTGAAAATCCGTTTTACAATCTGACTTGCAAATTCATCCACTTCAAGCTTATATTTATCCTTTTCTGACTTTCGATACCCGTATGGTGCAAATGCTGCAATATACTTTCCATTGGCACGGCGGACCGCCAACGAAGTCTTTACCTTTTCTGAAAGATCTTCACTATAAAAATCATACAAAATTCCTTTAAATGCAACGTCAATCTCTGCAATTCCACCTGCGCATTCTGCACTGTCATAATTGTCATTGATAGCTATAAATCTTATTCCTAGAAATGGAAATATCTGCTCCATGTATTTTCCGGTTTCAATATAATCTCTCGAAAATCTGCTGATATCCTTAACGATAATGCAAGACACATTTCCCCTTTTTATCATTGTAAGAAGTTCCTGCATAGCTGGACGTTCCATATTTTTTCCGGAATATCCATCATCCTTTAGCTCTACTTGCTTCATTTTCATAAGTTCAGGGGATTTATGTATATATTTTCGAATCAGCTCTCTCTGATTACTGATACTGTTACTTTCATCTTTTACAAATTCATCCTCTCTTGATAAGCGAAGATATGATACTAATTTTCCCATTACCAAAACCTCCAATCTCTACTTATTTACAGTTTTCTGGTTTATTTGAACCTTTTTTCTAGCTCAATTTTCTCATAAATCAGTTGACACTACCCTCTACTCCTCTACATCCAATTTTATCAATATGGCACCTTTATGTTTGTTTGACACAACGTAACAATTCAGCCTTTTGGCTGAACCATTACATTGTAAGTACATATAGAACCGGATAAAAATAACCTAGTGGACTTACAACCAGTAAAACAAATGCATTGCCACAAGAACAATCCGCCAGGTAATCGCCCCTGTCCAAATCGTTACGTTGCACTTTCACCGTCCACCACATCATTCAAAGGATTCTCAAAATCAAATGCAATCTTAAGCTCCGAATCCGGCATAATTTCTATTTTTTGAATTAATATATGAAGAATACTTTTATCCAGTGATTTTTTACCATTTACACGATACAAAGACTTTAAGATTGCCAGCTTTTCTTCCAGTTGCTTTTTCCTTTTTATCCTCTCATTCTCCATATCTGCAATCTTGCCATTTAAACTGTCAATTTGCTGTTTTGCTCGTTCTTGTACTTTAGAAAACTCCTTTGAACTGATTTCACCTGTCACATATTCTTCATACTTCCTACTGACAGCATATTCTTCTTTTTCAATTTGACTTTTCAATTCTTTGATTTTCTCATTAAACTGCTTCATATCCTGTTTTAAAGCATTCTCTGCCACTGAAATAATTTCCTTCTTATCCGTAAACATCTTTACCTGTTTTTTTATAACCTCATGCACAATCTCATCTAATTTATCTTCTGTTATACGCACACGACAAGAAACCTCTGCCTTTGATGCATCAAAATTATTGCAACACTGAAAATAATACTTTCTGTTAAGCTTGCCACATTTATCAACCATAGATGATAAAAATTCCAGTTTCTTTCCACAGTTTCCGCAGTATATCAAACCTGCATATATATTATCCTTGATTGAAATATGCTTTCCTCTTTCAGAGCTAAACGGACTATCCTTTACTTTTTTCTCATACAGTGCCCGTACTTTATTAAAAATTTCTCTGCTTATGATTGGTTCATGGGAATTTTCACAAATAATCCACTCATCTTCATATGTGAAATGACGTTTCTCATTGTCACATAATCTTACTTTCCTTTTTCCTTGCACCAAATTTCCAATATATGCCTGGTTCTTTAAAATATTCGATAATGTGCCAATATGCCATATCTTTTTCTCATCGCCATTTTCCTGATACAAATGCCCTGTTTTAAGATACTGTGCCGGAATACTGAATTTTTCACTCTGAAGATAGATGGATATTTTTCTGAGTGATTTGCCTTCCAATACCATAGAAAATATCTTTCTTACAACTGCTGCCGCCGGTTCATCTACAACAAAACGTCTCATTGGATCAGCCTCATTTACCTTGTACCCATAGGGAGCATTACTCCCGGTAAATTTTCCTCTTTCCATTTCATGCTGTCTTGTAACCACAAGCCTCTTGGAAATATCTTTGGCATACATATCATTGATAAGATTTTTTAACGCAATTTCTAATGATTTATTCTCATTGTAATCTTGCTCCGTATCAAAATGATCATTTACGGATATGAAGCGCACACCCATAAAAGGAAATATGGTTTCAATGTAATTCCCCATTTCCACATAATCCCTTCCAAATCTGCTTAAATCCTTGACACAGATGCAATTTATTTTTCCATTTCGTACATCATCCATCATTCGTTTAAATTCCGGTCTGTCAAAATTAGTGCCTGAATATCCATTATCCATGTACACGTAATATTCCTGAAATTCCGAATGGTTCAATAGAAAGGCTTTCATAATATCAAGTTGACTCTCTATGGAATTTCCCGGTATGCTCACTCTCTCCACAGACAACCTGGCATATAATGCAACTTTGTATTTTTTCTCAGGAACAATTACGTCCGGAGCCATTGTTTTTTCTGCACTCATTGCATTAAATCTATTCTTTGTTCTTGCCATTTATACAGCCTCCTTCACAGATGATTTTTGCTTTGCAGTGCAGATAATTCCTTCCATCTTCTCCATTTCATTTCTATACTTAAAGACAATCTCGATCCTGTTATCCTCAAAAATCAAAATCCTGTCAATAAATGTTACAAGCACCATTCTATCCAGCGAATTTATGGTAAGATTTTCTCTCAATTCATCTAATTTTGTTCCCGCTGCAATACCATGTTCATAAATTCCACGAATAATGTTTTCCTGCTCCTTGATGGCACTTTGCAGTGACATCTCCCTATTCGTGTAATTTTCCCTATATTGATTGAACTGGGACTGACTAATCATTCCCTCTTTCAAATCTTGGTACAATGCTGACTTTAAAGTACCGCACTTTGTAAGTTCGCTTTTCAGATGCAAAATCTCCAGATCGTGTGCCACCGCTTCATCAAAATTCACATTAAGCTTGTCCAGATTTTTAGCTAATTTCTGACAGTCACACATACTTTCAATCCTACTCTTAAGTTCACTTAAGACAATATTGTTCAAATCTTCTTCTCGTATCGTATGCCTACTACAGTTACCATAACGATTGTAACCTGAACAAATGTAACAGATATGTTCCCTACCATTGACTAATGATTTCCTACGGACCATGCTTTTGCCACAATCTCCACAATACAATAGTGCAGAATACATATAGGATGCTGAAGTTTCACTACTCTTTATGGAATCTCTGGACATAAGAAGCTGTACCGCATCAAAATCACTTTTTCTTACTATAGCTTCATGCATATTTTCAACACGAATCCATTCGCTCTGAGGTCTGTTAATTTCTTTTTTTACTTTATAACTGACTTTTGCCCTCTTTCCCTGAACCACTGTGCCAATATACACTTCATCCTGTAATATTCTTATTACAGTCTTAGCAGACCACTGGGACTGTTTTGCTCCTTGAAAATTCGTCTTAAAATTCTGCCCTTGCTGTTTTTTATATTCCGCCGGAGACAACACGCCCCTTGCATTCAGTTCTTTTGCGATACAATTTGCACTTACTCCTGCCAGTTTCTTTGCAAATATTTCCTGTACAATACCAGCCACTCCCAGATCCGGTACTAGCTTGTTCTTGTTTTTCTCAGATTTCACATATCCATAGGGTGCAAATGCTCCAATATAATCCCCTTTTTCTCTTTTGATACTCTGACTGGAACGCACCTTCGTAGAAATATCCCTGCTGAAATTGTCATTTGTCAAAGCCTTTACAGGAATGACAATATTTGTTTCACTCCCCTCTGCCGTCAACGTATCATAATTATCATTAATTGCAATAAAACGAATGCCTTTCTGCTTAAAAATCTTTGCAATATAATTTCCGGTTTCAATTCTTTCCCTTCCAAACCTTGACAAGTCCTTGCAGACAATGGCATTAATCTTTCCAGCATCTACGTCTGCCATCATCCGCTTCCATTCTGGTCTGTCAAAATTAGTCCCTGTATAACCATCATCAATATAAGTATCCACAAGTTTCAAATCCTTGTGTTTTTCTAAAAAAACTTAAAATAATCATTCTCTGATTTGTAATACTATTACTTTCCTCTTTGCCAATACCATCAACATCTCCGTCTCCCTTTGAAAGTCGAAGATACATTGCAGTTTTATATATTTTTTTCTTATCTGTATTTCCCATAATTTCACCGTTGCCCTTCCGGCTGACCAAACGCCGCCATCTCTTTTCACCATTTACCAGTATCAATATTTCAGTGAGGCAACTCTTGATGCATAATCCAGCATTAAATCGGTAATACTATCTGTACTGGAATAAGTTGACTTCACTTTATACTTTCCATAGACCTTGTAATCACTATGATCTGTCTGCTCTGCTTGCATGGTCTCTTGTTCCTTAATGTCGCTACTCTGTGGGTTCTCATAACTCAATAGCATTCATCTCCTTTACTTGTATCAGAACCGCCGGCATGGTTCTATGTAAAAGAGCAGCCACCTGAACAAGAAATATTTTGTAAAATAAAATGACAGTTACATACGGTTGATAACATCAAATAATGTTATTTTCATAACAACACCAGATATAGAAAAATCGCTCTCCATAGTTTACAAAGCTGATTACCTTTCCGTAATCCTTGCAACTGCTTCACATACAAAATTTTTGCAACATACCAAAACATAATGAAACAAAATAGTCTCATTACGTCTGGATATTTGCTTATGGAGAACCATATAGTAATAAATTCAAAAGAAGATAAACATACTTATCTCCATCGGTTCTCTTTTTTCATTTCGTATGTAAGAAGCTTTCGCTTCGCTTTGTTGACTATGGACAGCGATTTGTAATTATCCGGTGCTATGAACACCTCTATGTATATAACTGTCTGCACATCAACATATTCATTTAATAGTGATACCGTCGGTCTACGTACTGGCTAGGTACTCACAACGGAAATAGACTCTGTAACCAAAAATAATTGATTACAGAGTCTATGATAATGGTAAAATATGGATTCGTCAATCAGGAAAATAGAAAATAATGTCGATTTGTGAAAAAGTACTAGTCATAGATGGGATACGTGACACATATAATATTCCATATGTTTATTGTTCTATCTCATATTTTGACAAAAAAATAGAGCGCCGTCGTAACGCCGCCCATACAAAAACGTTCAAAACGTTTTATGATGCTAATTGTAGTGTATGCAATTTTTCGTAAAATGTCAAGTTTATCGCAGACTGATTTATCCCAAATATCGATTCGAGAAAAATTACTAGTCACATATGACAAGTAATTACTTTTTCACAGAATTTTTGCAAACTACTTATCAACTACCCATCAACTAAAAATTCTTCTTTTCTCAAACTCATTTTCAAATTAGTCCATCTCAATCAACAAATCACAAATTGCTTCCTCAACAACCTTGACACACTCATCTGTATGTTTCTTGATATCATCTCCCCAAAACCTAATCACTGTCCACCCCTCAAACAATAGTTTCTTGTTAACCTCATCATCCCTCTCCCGGTTTCTTAATATCTTACTTACCCAATATTCTCCATTATTACTTTTCTCTAAACGCGGTTTTAAAACCTCCCAGTCCTTCCCATGAAAAAATTCTCCATCACAAAATATTACGATTTTATATTTTGTCAAAGCAATGTCTAGTTTTCCAGGGATATCCTTACAATTTTTTCGATAGTGATATCCTTTTCTCCATAATGCTTTCCTTAATCTAACTTCAATACTAGTATCTTTCGAACGAATATGTTGCATATTTTTTCGGCGCTGATCTTTTGTAAGATTATCCATTTCATCACCCCATAAAGACCACATCATTATGATACTCTATAAAACTTCGTCCAGGCAGAAATCTGTCTGGTAATAAAATCTTATGCCCATCATAATGCTGAATCCATTCCTTTGTTTCTAAGTCCATTTCCGTGTCTTTCAACTTATCTGACACAATAATGTTGTAGTTGTAATCTATCGTAATCAATCCTCTATCAAATGCTTTGTCATGAAGTGCATTCAAACACAAGCCATTACTTGGATTTGTTCTCTCTGTTTGAATATTACTATCCTTCCATGGCTTTATATGGCTGGACACTAACAATGCTGGTTCTGCCAATCCTGTAACACAGCATCTATTCGAGTATGCACTGAGTACGGACATTCTGAAAAAATATTGTCCGACTCTCGTTTTTACTAGACTTTCCCTATATTCTCCCGCTGGTATATGTTCTATATCAACGTATTGCAACATCTTCTCAACACTCGTTTGTTTCTTTTTCGCAAGTATTTTTTGAGCCTGATAAGAAAGCTCCTCCCAATTATTACAAAATTCATTCCAGATTATTTCATCCAATTTGCTTCCATGTGACATTCCTGAAACGCTTTTTGAACGAAGCTCTTCATCAAAACGTGCTAAATTTGCCATTTTCAGTCCAACAGCACTTGGAGTTCTCCCAATAATCCGGGCAAGCTCAACTATTTTTTCGTGGGTCTTTGAGATTTTCGAAAATGGTATTTTGCAATACAAATCAAATGCCAATATGGTTTCTTCTCTTGTCCAGTTTCTCCGCTGCGCTGCCATTTTTCCTATCCACCTCTCAAATCAAATCCTGCATCAACACTTGCCTATTTACACTGAAAATATCACACAACCTTCTATGACTATATGGAACTTTATTATGCTGCTCTACCAGTTTAATCATGTTCGTCACACTTATCGCAGAACCATTCACTCCCGTTGCGTCTACAATCGACTGTATTTGTTTATCAATATTTTTGCCAAACCCTCCCGCTATGTATGAAAAAAAAGCAAGTCTATTCTCTGCATCACTGTAATTTTCCAAATTTTCAATATAGTTGTGTACCATTCTGTTATAATGATCATTGCTGATGGTGTACTTATGATATGCCTTATTATCCAGAATTGCCTGATATCCATCACTATCTGAGAGAAGAAGCACATCTGGAGTAAGACCAATAGGGCCAACATGTTTTGTCTTATATCCAAACACATCATGAAACAATTCAACTGTTGCTTTTTCAAACTCTGTTGCTTCATCACGACCTTTGAATGCCATTTCAAAATATTTTGTCATAAACGCTCCAACTGATCCATTCGGATATGTTTCTATCAAAACATCTTCTACTGTCTTTCCATCAATGCCTGTAACGCTAACAATATGCTCTACTATATTCGATGTAATTTTTGTAATTGGACGTTCTAATGATTCTGCAATATATGCCTGCATTATCTTTTGTTTCGCAATCATTACCGCTGTTACTGTTTTTGTCAATGTAAGATTTCTATTGTCTTTTTTGTGTTTCGGATCAAGACCATACTTCCGTTGAAAGTATTCATGCTGCTCCGGCCTATCAATAAAATTTGGTGTGTCTGCAAGTATACTCTGAACTTCAGTGACTCTTTCCCTTAAAATCTCAACTTGTCCTCCATCTCGTTTTACAAGTTGAGTGTATTCCAACCAGTTAATAATTGTGTTTGCTAAATCCAGCAAATGACTGTATGGATGTTCTGGATTCACTTTTCCTTTCGAAGACTGATATTTTTCAAAGAAATCCTCCGCCAGGCAACTATCTCCATAACTTCTAAACTGTTCAAGCCTATCTACAATATAGTTATAGCATTTGCTACTCTCATTCTCCGCTTCCGTCACAATAATTTTAGCAATTTCTTCTTCCGTCAAATAGCCAACTCTCTCATCAAGCAGAAGTCTAAGCAAAAAACGAAACGGACGAATTTTAAATCTTTGTGCCACCTGCACACCACGTCCAATAGAAAATGCAGAAGGAAATTGATACTTTAATATCTGACCTTTTAAAACTTCTACCGGCGAATCACCATTCATAATCGCCTCTCCCGCTAGGGTAAGTTTAATATGTCCTGTAGATTCCTGTGTAAAAATCAAGCCAAGACTTACCAGCCATGCTTTATAAGTTCTTGCTCCGCCACCAGTCTGATCGCGTCTCTCTCCTTTCCGTTTCAGTCCTGCCTGCTCCAATGCATCTTCATATGCTAAATGAGAATTTCTCTGTCCATCCCATTCTTCATTCAAAGATAAATCAGCAAAAGCCGCCAAAACCTCAGGAATTGAATTCAGCTTTCTTTTAGGACGAGTAACCCACCAATAATTTAACATTCCATCACTTCCTTAATATTCTAATGTATAAATTCCATCTTTATATTTCTTGAACACTACTTTTGTTCCACCAGCCGCTTCTAGCATCTGCTTCGTAACATATACACCATCCGGCACACCTATTCTTTGACGAATCCACTCCCCAATAATCGCATTGCTCTCCGGCGTTTCCAATGCTTTTCCATTTGCTTGAGCCTGCCGCATATAGAATGCATCATAATCCTTCGTTACAACCTTAAACACTGGATAGCTACCATCCTCATTTATTTTTGGAAAAAATCCTTCTTTCTGATCAGCTGTATTATACGGAATGTATGCCTGATTTCGGTTTCTCTTATATCCATTTCTACGAATCCCCCAATTTACTCCTGAACCATACCCCGTTTCGCTACCATCAGCCTTTAATAATGAAATTTCAATACTATCTACCGGTTCAATATTTGTATATTGTTCCCATGATAAGTTCTCAAGATTAGTATCAGCTATATCATCTTCTACACTCTTTTTGTTAGAAAATGATATCTTCTCTTTTATCTGTACATCAAAACAATCAACAGTATCTACTAGCAAACTCCTAAAATAATGGTTGGCTTCTTTTTCATCACATAAATCCATGCATTCGCGTCTGATATAAAAGGCATTCATCGTATAATTCGCTGAACCATTGTATGCCTCTACTGCTTTATTTCCCTTGCACCATACATATACTTTAGAATGCACCTGTTTTCCATAAACAACATATCTACACGCCACTTTCGGCATTCCTGATACACTGTTCAATCTTTTTATAAGCGAACAAATTTTTTTATGTTTTTTCTCAGTAAGCCCTGCCCCCTTCGTCATCCCAAGAATTATGTCTACTTTAATATTAGCGACGTACTCCTTATTTCTTCCATCAAACAGTTTTATTAAATGACTGGAAATGCGTTCCACATCTGTAAATGCTGTAATAATCTTTAGGTGGTTACATGCCTTTCCATCTTTTCTTGCAGGTGTAAACAAAATTCTCTCTTCAAAATTATCTGTATACATATACTACTCCTTTATACTTGGTTCCACACTATCATATTCAATCCCGGCAAATGTTTTTAATATCGCTTCAAATATTATCCTGGCACCTTTTGCAGGAACCGCCATACCAATCTGCTTTCTTACAGATTCCTTTGAACCCTCAAATATATAATCATCCGGGAACGTCTGCAACCGTGCTCTTTCTCTATTTGTTAATGCTCTTAGCTCGGAATAGTGGTACATATGTGTTCCACCACCACCAGAACCCGTAACTGTATAGGCTGGTTTTTCTGGATCAAGCCTTTTATAAATTTGGCTTATTTTTGCACCTTTCACTTTTAACTGTAAATCTTCTGGCAAATCTGCTGTAAATGCATTTTGTCCTGGCTTAATATATGACAATCTCTTTACAACTTGTGCTGACTGTTTTGTCAATTCGTTATTATATGCATCTGTTGCAATCGGAGGATTCTCAATAGCATTTTTACAAGTAACATCCACGTTTTTATATGGTACTGGGCTTGGTATCTTAAACTCATATGACAAATCATTTCTTATTCCAACAATAATTACTCTATGCCTTGCCTGTGGAACTCCATATTCCTCAAATTTGTACAAATTTGGATATATTTTATATCCAGCGTTCTTCAAATCTTCCTGTATCTTCTTAAATGCCTTTCCTTCATTAGCACTTTTCAATCCACCAACATTTTCTGCAAGAAACCATAATGGATGATATCGTTTCAGTACTTTCACACCATATGTATACAACGGTCCAAATACACCATCAAAGCCCTTTTGTTCCCCCACAACTGAAAAGTCATTGCACGGAAAACCAAACGCAAGCGCATCAATATCTCCCAATTTTTCAATATCCAGTTTTCTTACATCACTACAGATAACACTTTCGGAATCACCAGGACAAATATTCCTTATATATGTATTGCAAGTATCTTGATCATAATCATTTGCCCATTTATGTTTAATTTTATAATCTGCATCCTCTATTTCCGCTGTTGTAGCACCAAGTGCTAAGCCTCCCGGACCACAAAACAACTCACCCAATCTAAACTCTTTCACTATATTTTCCATCAAACTGTTTCTCCATTTGCTAGTATAAATTTTCTACTAAATTCCACTCCAAGTGCTTCTGCAATTTTCTCCAAATCACCAATAGTAAAACTTTCTCTTTTCATTTTTGAATTGAAACTCTGTGGTGATTTTCCAAGACGTCTTGCTAATTCCGCCTCACTCACACTACATCTCACACATAATACTTTAATTTGTTTTGATATGGTCATGTGTTGCTCCTCCTGTTTTCTATCTACATTTTATATTGTAAACAGATTTTTTGATAACGTCAATGTATTTTTTAAGCACAGTAGCATGGAACAATTGAGAAATTTGTCTCGCACCCCATTTTTCCACCCACACTACTGTATTAAAATTTCAGCTTAAAAATCAGTTCCTTAGTCCCCCTTGCTCACATAAACTTCAACAAGATCCACGGCAAGATACGCACCAGAGCCGTCTCCGACCCTCTGGCACATCTTGTCAGGGGAATTCCCCCTAAAACCCCTGATATTTCCCCTTTACAGTAAAATATGAGGTAAAAATCCCTATTTACAGTAAAATACAGAGTACTTTGCCAATTTTACCGTAAAATACGGAGTACTTTTTTTCTCACAATTTTCCTTATTTTTCATAGTACAGTAAAAAACGGAGTGTTTTTCCCGTTTTACGGTAAAATATGATGCATTTTAGCATTTTCACAGTAAAATATGCAGTACTGTTTTTTCGGCACTTTTTTCATTTTTACCTATACTGTAAAATACGATGTATTATCAGCCTTTTACAGTAAAAAATGCACTAAAACCACTTTTTTACTGTAAATTTTACTGTATTCCATTTCTCGTTATTTCCCCCTAAACATTCCAATGCCCTACTAACACATTTTCACTTTCACAAAATCCAAACAGCGCACACAAAAAATCCACCTGTCAGTATTACATTACTCCCTCTGTCACTCATCTATACCTATTTACCACATCCCTCAAAACAACTTCTTCCGCCATCATCTTCGCCTGCTCATGTAACCGCCACATCTCTATTGTAGAACTCTTATCTTCCGGACTATGTTCTTTCAGATATTTTTTCATTATCGTATCAGCCATCGCATTTGCTTCCTCATCCACCTCAATAGCTGTCAGATTTACTTCTCCCATTCTTACCAGATGCTTATACCTGTAATCATGATTTTCTTTCATGTATGCAATCCACATAAGTCCATATTTTCCAACTTTCCCTATTGGTACATCCTCTGAAAATGTAATACATGGATACAAGATCCCATCTCTTTCCTCATAAGGAATATTTAATTTCCCCATAAAATCGCCTCACTTTCTTCTTTTCTTTCTTTTACCTACAACACCCTCCCGGTAGCCATCCGTTCAGGGCAAAATAAAAAGACTATCCTGGCACTCACCACAAATAATCAAAAAATGATTACATGCTTTTATACCAATCTAGTCCTATCCTAAACCTAAGTATTTCACTTATTTTCACTATTAAATTTTTTCTCAAAGCTACAGCTTCTTACACACGAATCACATTTTATGCACCATAATCCAACCCATGCTCACAGCACATATTTCAGATAGAATTTAGCTCACACATGACACGAAAAATGTTCACAACACTTCTTAAAGAACCTGTCAATATACAATTCCACCCATAATAACAACATTCAGTCTAGGACCAAGCCCGCAAAACCCTCATAAATTCAAGGTTTCCTGCGTCTGTCATAAATATATCACGTTCCCCCGTCGCTGATATCAACAACGCTCTATCCTCCCCCTCTTCTCTTATCTTTCTCAAATTATTAATAAATGCTGTCTGCATTTTATTAGGCTGTAATTTATATTGCTGAATGGATACAATTTCATTCTGCTTTGCAATCTTTTTTTGCTTTTTAATAATTTCATACTTTGTCTTATACTGCTCTATATAATCACTATAAGCTCTTGCTAACTCTGCATTCCAAAAATCATTAAACTCATCTATCACCTGCTTGGCAAGTTCACCCTGATTTGTTGATATAAATTTAGTATTCCACTCTTTATTTTTTGTTAATGCAGATGCTGTCATATTTGAACTACCAATGATAATTCTATAAATTTCCTCCTGCTTAAAAATATACCCCTTTGTATGAAAACCTTCGTCATATCCATCTGTCTGATATATTTTTAGCTGAATATTCTTCAAACTTGCCAACTTCTCCAACGCTTCCGGCTGATTAAAATGCAAATAATCTGTGGTAAGAAATTTCCCTTGAATCCCTCTCTGTTCTAATTCCTTTAATATCTGTAAAAATGGTGTCAGTCCACTCATTGTAACAAAAGCTACGCTAATGCAAAATTCATCACATCTTTGCAGTTCTTCTTCAATAGTAGCCAATACTTTTTTTCCTTCTTTATAATTATTTGAAAGAAACTCCGGTTTATATGCAAGATTTGATGTAAATGTACTATCTATAAATGCTGTTTGTAATCCCTGTTGTATTTTCTCTATATATTCTTCATCCATTTTTTAGTTCCCCTTTATTATTAATTTCCTTTCTGCAAAAAACACTCTTACTATCTATAATACAATTTTAATTCTTTTTAAGTTCCCAAAAATTCATCCTATTAACTTCACTCAAATATTATTCCTATATCTTTTATTCTTGAAATCCTCAATCCCACATCCCACTATCCAAAACCTTCTGCAAACTCTGAATTACTGTCTCATAACCTACCGGTACAAAAAGCAAGCCCATAGTAATATCTTCGTAATCACTTTTATATACCTGACTTTCAATTATCTCCCGCAATATATCTGCCACACATACACCTTCTTTTGCTGAAGGGCAGACAATCATTTCTGAGCGCACAGCACGTACTTCCGGTATAAGCTTTAGTAGTTCATCTGAAATACCCATAGTTTCTACAATCTTATGAATATCTTCTGAAAATCGGTCCAATAACTGATAACACTTAGTAAGTGATGTGCCGCCTTTAAACACCAGATCCTTTGTTTTCTCGGCAAGAGCCTTTAGGGTAATCGTCACATAATAATCTTTTTCAATTACATTAGTTGGAATCGCCAGCTCATTTGCCGCACCGATAATCAGTTCTGCAAATGCTTCTTTATCATGATGCAAATTCATAAATCATCCCCCATTCAATTAGTTTCTTTGCAGTTGCACCGGTTATAACAGATGACACTTCAGATAACTGTTCTTTAGTAAAACGTTTCTTTTTCACATATGAGAGCATGGTATCTATAGTTTCTTCCATCGGCAACTCTGTATATTTCTCAGCCTGACCTATACCATCCAAAAACTGTAAAAGTTCCGCATTGTTGTCTGAAATAGTGACCGCTGCTTTTTTAATTCTGACCTTTTGATTACCAACCATAATCGTACGTCCATTAGTAGCTTCTCTGTTCGTAACAATCTCAATTATCGCCGGCATCTGTGTCGTCAATCCAAGCTGGTTTACAAAAGATATTCCGGTCACATAACCAAATGTTTCTGATTTACTTCTCACATATTTGCGCATAATAACAAGAAACGGATCGAGATAACTTTTACCTAGTAATCCACCCTGTTTGGGTATATAATAAATACCATTATCATACCTTTCCAGAAAACCATTTGCTACAAGTCTCTTTACCGACTGACGCACTGCATTCTCAGATAATTCTTCTATTTTCAAATCATTTAAAAAGATTGGTTCATTATATCCATAATTCTCTAACAAGTAAGATTTCAACATAGTCTCACCTCCACATATATAGTACCAATTTTATATCTTTGCTGTCAATATTTATGTCGCTTTTATGACTATTATATGCAGTAACAAAAGAATAAACTATGAAATATTTACCATCTTACATATTTTTATGAGCCCAGGACACACTATCGTGCCCTTCCTCTGCCACTTTCACCCCTCTCATTCTTCTTATCTCCCTGCATTTCCATGGTCTTATCATAAATCTTCTGATAATCCTCATAGACTTCGTCGAAATCCAGTTTTAACCCACAAGCCTTCAGCACCACCATGTGCAGTTCCAAATTGTAGTTATTATCATCCGGTTCAAACTGGAACAATTCAGCTTTTTCCTTATCCGTAAGGGCCAGATAACAATTTTCCAAATTCGCCTTATCTTATAGGAACGCACAAAATCTAAGCCCTGTTTTTTACTCAGCGCTTGCATATTCTTCCCTGGTATTTCCTATATTTCATCTCTGACCACCCTCTCATTCACCGCCATTACAAACTCCTGAACCCGTTCCATATCTGGTTCTTCCGGCAGTATCGTATGTTTTGTAGCGTAATCCAGTTTCTTTTCATACTCTGCCACCAAATCATAAAATTCCTCACAAAAAGTGCCATCTTCTTTCTGATATTCCCCTTTTCGAATACTTACCAGCAGATTCTGTTCCTCTTTCCGGTAAGTATTAATCTCACCTTTTTCCAGAATATCAATTGCCATCATAAAAAGTCTTACCAGGTGCATGGCATGTTTGTTTAAATGATTATCATCCTTTTTCTTATTCCGCTTTCCCAGTTTGTCATAATCCTTTACAATATTATTCATTTCAACCCACATACTCTTATAATCCCGTAAAGGATAGTGGTTCAACTGAATGTCCATGAAAATTTCCTTATCAAACTCCTTATTTGTCGCCTCATCAATATAAAGTTTTACTGCACCTTCTTCAAAAATTTCATAACGTCTTTTAAAATCATACATGGCATTTTTTACGGAATTAAAAATATGCTGTTCCTTTTCACTTTGAGGATAAGCATCTCTTGCCAAAGCATTCTGAAGCCTTCGCAACTGGGCATCTGCATAACCTCCAAAAGACTGAATGGCGCGTTGGGATAAAAATAATCTTTTATTATCCAATAATTCCTGTCCAATATCACTTAAAAACATATAATGCTCCGGATTTAAACCAAGAAGTTCAATCGTATTTGGATTACAGCTAAGTAGCAAATTTACCATTTTTCTAAAAGAGTAGATGGTTGTATCTGTGGTATCATCCACATACTGTTCAAATTCCGTCATACCAATTAAATCTGACTTGCGGTTTAAGGTTACACCTCTTACATCAATGTCACTGTTTTCATTATTCGTACCATAGGAATAACTACCTGCCAGCCCCAATAAAATCACATGTTTTCCTAAATGCTCATTTGTATTTATAAATTCATATTCTTTCCCTTTTAAAATCTTAGAATAATCCATTTTTCTCCCTCTTTCCCAGTACTTTATCCAAGCACTCTATATCAAATCCTATCATAAGAATTATATCTATAATATAAACAAGCTTTTTTTCGTGTCAATCTTACTTTTTTCAAGTTTTGTAAAAGTTCACTTATTGGTGTATAACTTGCCGGCCAGTACCACTCCTCCATTAAACAGTAATACAATATCAATGCTCTCGTTTTACAAAATAATAATTTTATCCATATTAACTTAAAATCCCACAGATTATAGTCCATGGGATTCCATAAATCATTTTTAATAACTATTTGTAAACAGATTAGTTCCCTATACCTGCAATAAGAAAAACTTAATTGTATATCCCTGTTTTATTACGGTGATTTACACCACTCTGATGTAAGTATTTCTCTTTAGTTGCCAGTCCGCCTCTAATATGGCGTTCTGATTTATTCAAGTCCAGGACTTTCCTTGTTTCCTTTGCAAGAGCCGGGTTAATTCGTTTCAAACGCTCGGTAATATCCTTATGTACAGTACTTTTACTAATCCCAAAACGCTTAGCTGCCTGTCTTACCGTAGCATTTTCTTCTATGATATATTTCGCCACATCCACTGCTCTTTCTTCAATATATCCTTTCATGAAATAAAAATCCCTCATACACACATTTTCTTTATAATGTATGCATTAGGGAAAAGATGTATGAATTTACTTACACTTTAAACAAGTTCTCATAATTTTTACATTGACCTTTTATATGATAAATCTAACCAATAAATCCATTTTTTCGACTTTTTTAGTTTAAATGCACTAAAGTGCCAGTTTTCACTGACACTTTTTTACCTCTATATTCTATTCCGCATATCTCTTTTTTTGCTCACTAATTAAGTCTTTATCTTCAAAATAATTAATTTTCATACTGTTTTTCACATCATCCAAGGTCTTTGCGGCTACTGCTTCTGCTCTTTCGCTTCCTTTTTTCAGAATATCATAAACATATTCTATATCCTTTTGGTATTCTTTTCTTCTGTTTCTTACAGGTTCTAATTCCGCCTGGAGTACAGAATTTAAGAATTTCTTTACTTTTACATCTCCCAATCCGCCTTTAGTATAATGTGCTTTTAATTCGTCTAAACAGTTATATTCCGGCAGAAACTCTGCGAAATATTCATCTTTACAAAATGCATCTAAATAAGTAAATACTGTGTTTCCCTCTAATTTGCCTGGGTCTTCTACTCTTAAATGATCCGGGTCAGTAAACATACTCATTACTTTCTTGCGGATTTCTTCCGGTTCTTCTGATAGGTAAATACAGTTTCCTAATGACTTACTCATTTTCGCTTTTCCATCAATTCCCGGTAAACGTAAACATGCTTTATTATCCGGTAATAAGATTTCCGGCTCTACTAAAGTTTCCCCATATACAGAGTTAAACTTACGAACAATCTCTTTTGTCTGCTCTAGCATAGGCAATTGGTCTTCTCCAACCGGCACTACAGTTGCCTTAAATGCAGTAATATCTGCCGCCTGACTAATTGGATAGGTAAAAAATCCTACCGGAATACTTGCTTCAAAATTTCTCATTTGAATTTCAGATTTTACGGTTGGATTTCTCTGCAATCTGGAAACAGTTACCAAATTCATATAATAAAATGATAGTTCACATAACTGTGGTATCTGAGACTGTATAAATAATGTTGATTTTTCAGGATCTAAGCCACATGCAAGATAATCTAATGCTACTTCAATAATGTTCTGTCTTACTTTCTCTGGATTATCTGCATTATCAGTTAATGCCTGCGCATCTGCTATCATAATATAAATATCATCATATTCTCCGGAATTTTGTAATTCAACTCTTCTTTTTAATGAACCAACGTAATGCCCTACATGAAGCTTTCCTGTTGGCCTGTCACCTGTTAAAATTATTTTCTTCATGCTGTAATTCCTTTCTTTTCAATCCTTCTATTACTATAAGCTTTCTACTTTTTAAAGTCAACATTTTTGCATAAAAAAATAAGCGAGGTGCCATATTTCTATGACAACCCGCTTAATAGTTTATTTAAGAACTTAATTATTTAACTTTAATTTTCTTAACAGCTGTTGCTTTGCTGTATACTTTGTTTCCTGCTGAATCAAGTTTGTAAGCTCTTACTTTTACATAGTAAGTTTTACCTTTCTTAAGGCTCTTAACTGTCTTACTTGTCTTGCTTGTTGTTACTGTTTTTGTAGTCTTTGCAGTAAATTTCTTACTTGTAGAATACTTAATTTCGTATCCCTTAGCACCTGATACTTTGTTGTACTTAATAGTAAATTTCTTACTTCCAGCTTTAAGACTCTTAACTTTAGTTGCAGAAACTTTTACTTTTGTCCATTTAGCTGTTACTGTAACTTTCTTAGATCCTTTAATACTCTTAACTTTCTTATTGTTTACATACCAACCTTTGAAAGTATAACCTTTTCTTGTAGGAGCTTTGAATGTTACTTTCTGTCCTTTTGCAATGTAAGATGGATTTAATCCGTTATTTTTACCTTTGTTTAACTTATATGTAATCTTGTAAGAATCACCTTTTAATACAGTTACTTTACATCTAGCTGTCTTTCCACCTGCTGTTGCAGTAATTGTTGTTGTACCAGCTTTCTTAGCTGTTACTTTACCACTCTTAACTGTAGCAACACTTGGTTTGCTTGATTTCCATGTTACTTTCTTTGCTGCTGCATTAGAAGCTGTTACTGTTGCTGTTAATTTAACAGTTGCTTTCTTAGCTAACTTGATACTTGTAGCATTTAATTTGATTGATTTAGCTTTTGCTGGTGCTGGTGTTGCTGTAGCTTTAGCTGTTGGTGCTGGTGTTGCTGTTGCTACTACTGTACCTGTTGGTGCTACTGTTACTGTTGGTGCTACTGTTACTGTTGGTGTTACTGTTACTGTTACTGTTGGTGTTACTGTTACTGTTACATCACCAGGTTTGTCACCTGATGTTGTAGAAGCTGGAATTACTGTAACATTCCATGTATAAACTTCACCGCCAACTGTAGCTGTTACTGTTGCATTACCTACACTTACACCTGTGATATTACCGTTTTCATCAACTGTAACTACATCTTTATTTGTAGTTTTCCATTCAACACCTGCTGCATTAACAGCTACTGAAGAAGATACTTCATTAAATGGTCCTTCTGGTGTTGATGGTGACTGTTCATCTGGTGTTGATGGTGACTGTTCATCTGGTGTTGATGGTGACTGTTCAC
>JAFQCM010000019.1 GCA_017399445.1 Lachnospiraceae bacterium
CTACTCTCCGGAAAAGAGTAGGTAATCCATATTGCACTCTCAATCTACGTTTTTTGGAGAAAAAAGCCGTAGGTCTATTAAAGTTACCCTTTTGTATGAAAATCTTTTCAAAATACTTCTTGACTATTTACCAAATTGCTTATCTACTTGTTTCACCTAAAACAAAGTGCCTGACACCAACACTTTATTTGATTTCAGGCACTCTACTTTATTTGCTTTATGCTGTTTACCAAACTTTTTGACAAGTTCAAAATTATTATTATTACAGACAAGCCTTAAAGATAGCAACAACATCTTCCTTCGTCAAAGGAACATATGCATCTTCCAGTTCACCATATTTCACCGCATCTTCTGCCATTTTTTCAAAATATTCTTCATCAATACCAATTTCTGTCAACGTCATAGGGATACCACTCTCTTTAAAGAAATCATAGAGTGCCTGTATTCCTTTTTTCGCTAATGCGTATTCATCAGAATCTTCCAGTCCCCAGACATTTCTTGCAAATCTTGCAAACCTGCCTACGGTTTTATCACTTAAAATATGCTCCATCCATCTTGGAGTAAGAATAGCAAGTCCCACACCATGAGTGATATCATAGAAAGCGGAAAGTTCATGTTCCATACCATGACAACTCCAGGAAGAAAGATCTTTACCATATCCAGGCATTCCACAACAGCCAAGAGTAGATGCATACATCAGATTTGCTCTGGCATTGTAGTTTTCCGGTTCCTTCAAAGCGATTGGCAGATTCTTGATTACTGATTTTAAAATATTTTCACACATACCTTCGCTCATATCTGAGTTTTCTCTTTGGGAGAAGTATACTTCCATGATATGGCTCATTATATCTGCAGAACCGGCGGCAGTCTGATTTGCAGGTACTGTAAATGTATACGTTGGGTCACAGATGGAAACTGCCGGAAATCCAAGTTTGGAACCAATTTTTTCCTTTGTTTCCATGTTGGAAATCACTCCGAAAATATCAAACTCTGAACCTGTAGCTGCAAGTGTTAAAACATCTACCAATGGCAAGGCTTTTTTTATATTCTCCGGATGCAACACCATCTGCCACAAATCACCTTCATAGTATGCTCCGGCACAAATTGCTTTGGAACAATCGATAGTACTTCCCCCACCAACTGCAAGAACTACATCAATCTCATTCTCTTTACAAAGTTGTGCTCCCTTTTCTACGGTAGTAATTCTTGGATTTGGATCAATTCCTCCGCATTCTACTACAGTAAATCCCCCATCATTTAAGCGCTTCATAACATCATCATAAAGACCTGTTTTCTTTATGGAGCCACCTCCATAAGTTAAAAGAACTTTCTTGCCAAAACGGTCAAGAATACTGGTTAAATTCTCAATTTGTCCTTTTCCAAACAATACCTGTGTTGGAATGTTGTGAATAAAATTCTGCATTTTACCTTTCCCCTTTCAAAATTTACTTATATATGCAAACTTAGTTTTTATAAAGTACATATACCCCCATTATATATCTCTACACACATTTCGTAAATACCGGTTCCATATATTCTCTAATCAATTTTATCCTATCCCTTGCATTGTTTTCAAAAAGAGATGCAATAGAAATCACTATCTTTTTCTTTTCATTCACATAAATTATATTTCCACCATCTCCCATAGCAGCATAAGCACCTTCTTTTTCATCTATAATCCACCAAAGATAACCATATGCAAGCTTTCCACCTTTACTTTGTTTCCTAGTGCTCCCATTTATCCACTCACTTGACACAATCTGTTTCCCATTCCACACTCCGCAATCCAAATACAGTTGTCCTATTTTCGCCATATCCCTAGCAGTCAGATTCAATCCCCAGCCTGCTGTATTTACTCCTGTAGGATCTGTAACCCAGCCTTTCACATTTCTGGCTTTATAAAATGCCATCTGCTCTTCTTTATTCTGAAAAATTACATTAGACTCCACAGAAATCTCTAATGGTGCAAACAAATATTTTGTTGCAAAATCCAACACAGATTGCCCAGTGGCATTTACTAAAATTCCGGACAAAATATCCGGTCCTATCAGTGGTGCATATCGGAACTCTCCTATTTTTCCTTTTCCTCCTAAGAAATCAAGGGATGCTTTTACCCAACTATCGCTGGAAAAATACTCTGTATAAGGTTCCGTCTTATATTTATAGGGAGCTGTCATGGTCAACAGCTCCTTCAAGGTAATATTTTGAATTGCTTTCTCCCCTTCTTTTACCTTATAGTCAGGAAAAAAATTCAATACTTTCTGGTTAATGCTTTTGATGTGCCCCTGGTCTATGGCAATTCCAATTAATATAGAAATAATACTTTTTGTAACCGAAAAAACATGAAAAGTACTGTCCTCATTGCATTGATTGAGATAATTTTCGTATACTATTTCTCCTTCTTTTCGTACCACAATCCCACCAATATTCTTATAGCTGTTATGGATTACCTTTTCCATTTTTGTCTTTAAATTCATACCAGATACCTCCCTGTTTTGGAATTTGGATTGTTTTCCAACTGCGCCGGTGTTCCTTCTGCTATAATTTCACCGCCCTTATCTCCACCTTCTGGACCCAGCTCAATGATATAGTCACAATTTTTTAATACTTCTACATTGTGTTCAATCACAATAACGGAGTTTCCGCTGGCAATCAGCTGGTCTAATAACTTTAAGAGCAATGACGTATCATACATGCTAAGTCCTGTAGTAGGTTCGTCCAGCACATAAAGCATATTTCCTTTATGCTGTTTTCCAAGTTCTTTCGCAAGTTTAACCCTTTGTGCTTCACCACCACTTAAAGAAGTCGTAGGCTGACCAAGAGTCAAATATCCCATACCCATCTGCTCTAAAATTCTTAAAGGTTTTACGATACTGCTTTCCTCTGCAAAGAAGCTGGCTGCTTCACTAATGCTCATTTCCAGTACATCTGTAATACTTTTTCCCTTATATTTCACCAAAAGACTCTCTTCCTGAAAACGCTTGCCATGACAAGTTGGGCACACTTTATCTACAGAAAAATCAGAAGTGAGAAAGATTTTTTCATATCCGCTGCCACCACAAGCTTCACAGGCACCTTTGGAATGAAAGGAAAAATATCCTGCTGCCATATTTCTGATTTTTGCTTCCGGCTGTTTCGCAAAAAGCTCTCTGATTTTGTCCCAAATTCCTATGTAAGAGGCTGGTGTAGAACTGGCACTTCTTCCAATAGGCTCCTGAGAGATTCTTGCAAAACCACTTATATTTTCTTCACCAAACAGCCCTGTTCCATAACCATGTTTTTTTGCACTGGCAAGACGTTTCAATAAGGTTTCCTCTATTAAAGAACTCTTTCCACTTCCTGATAATCCGGCTATTCCAATCATAGCATGAAGTGGGAACTTAACGGTTAAGTCTTTTAGATAATGTGTATTGGCGTGTTCCAAAATGATACACTCTTCTTTTTTTAATGTCCCTGATGCACCTTTACGCCTTGGCATGGCACATTTACCAGAAAGATACTGGCTTAGTAATGTATCTGCTTTCACATATCCGGCATAGTCACCCTGATAAACCACCATTCCACCTTCCACACCTGCTTTTGGACCAATCTCTATAATATGGTCAGCCTGACAAATCATTTCCTTATCATGCTCTACCACAATCACTGTATTACCTATATCCCTTAACTTCTTTATGGCTTCCATCATACTATGCTTTTCGGAAGAATGGAGACCTGCCATAGGCTCATCAAAGACATAAATCAAAGAGTCCAGTCCTGACTCTAAATGAAGATGCAGGAATACTCGTTGTACCTCACCACCACTTAAAGAAGACATTTCCCGATAAAGAGTCAGATGTCCCAGGCGAAATTGAATCAGATTCTTCAGCTTCTTTTTCACATTTTTCACAGTATTCTTACTAAACTGAGATAGTTCTCCCTGTGGTATTCCATCCAGAAATTCCAACAGACTTGTTAATGTCATTTGTCCCAATTCACCAATTCTTTTTCCGTGAAGCAAAACTTCTCTTGCTTCATCCCCTACTCTTTCTCCATGGCAGTCTGTACAAATAGTCTTTACATAGACTTCTTCCACATCCTCACCTTTCTCAAAAGCATTTCTCAATATTCTCTCTACGCAATAACTTTGTTTTCCATGTTCAAAAGTTCCATAGACTACTTCTTCCTGAATGTCTTCCGGAAGTTGCCAAAATGGAGTGTCAAAATATGTGCCTAATTTTTTTCTTAAAATCCGCAAGAAACCTGATGTGACTTTAAGTTTCTCATAAACTTCTAATAAAGTAGTTGATTTATCCGGGATTAGTTGCTCCAGATTGATATCATAATAAGAACCACGTCCCTGACACTGAATGCACATACCATCTGCTGTTGTGTATAGAAAATGACTTGGTGATAGATGTTCTTCCTGCTCCTGTATTGCTTTTCCATCACTTGCAAAAATGAATGCCAGCTGATTCAGAATTCCTGTCTTTGTTCCAACCGTAGAACGGGGATTGCTCTGGCGGATGGTGTTCTGACGCACCGCCACCGTTGGACCAATTCCTTCTATGGAATCAAAGCGGTCTTCCTTATCAAATCCCGCCAAAATACCTATAGAACTTAAATACTGATTCTTTCCTTCTTCAAATATGATATCAAATGCAAGACTTGATTTTCCAGAGCCGCTGATACCTGTAATGACTACCAGCTGGCTCTTTGGAATTGATAAATTGATATTTTTCAGATTATGAATTCGTGCTCCTTGAATATTAATTCTTTCCATATGCTCATATCACCTCAAAATTGATTTTCAGCATATATACTAGTATAGCATTTTCTAAATATCTATGTTATTGGTCGAATTATTTTCGAAATGTTACACTAGAAAAGAATGGGCTCAATAGGAACGTAAATATCTACTTCACAGATATGTTTTTCATTATCATTAGGATTATTACGGTACACCTCAAAAGGATAGGAATTTCTCGGAACGTAACCGCTGTTGGTAAGCCATTCCTGATACATATAATTCCATGCATCACCATACTGTTCCGGCTGGAGCTGAAAATGTCCCACTGCATACATTCCACCTTCCAACTCCACTTTTCCAAGAACTCCATCTTCCTGAATTGATAAACCCTCCGGTACTGTTAAGCCTAAACTGGTTCGAAACTGTGTTTCCTGTCCAAATTCCGGATTATCATGATATATGGCAAGTATCCAGTTTTCCCCCTCCACAAGAAGCTGCTGTCTGGCTGCATGAACAAACAGTGTTTCTATCAAATTGGCATACTCTTTTGCCAGTGTTTCATAAGTGCCTGTATGTCTCACATAAACCATAGTTTTTTCTTTTAAAGTTTCTATGGTAATTTTTCCGGTTACAGGAAAAGGATTGCCTGCCCATTCTTTCTCTGCTGTGTTTTTATTGTACTCAGACAATAGAAAAATTTCTTTGCAATTCTTGCTATATTCCTGGCGGTATTCTCTTGGACTGACACCATAATAATTTTTAAATGCTCTAGAAAACACTGCGGAATCTGTAAATCCAAGTTCATAGGCAATGTCTGTCATATTTTTATCTGCTCTATGTGCCAGCAGAAATACAGCCCGTTCCATACGGATTCGATTCACGTAATGAGCCAAAGGTTCTTGCAGCATTTCTTGAAAAATGCGGCTAAAATGATATTTCGAAAAGCCGGCAACAATAGAAAGTTCCTCTATTGATATGGTTTGGTCCAAATGTCCTTCTATATAGTCCTGCACTTTATGAATTCTTCGTTTATACTCTTCATTACACCTCTTATTTGACATATGGTTTTCTCCTGCTAAAAATGAACTACTTACCACATTCATTTATAATGTGTTTAAATTTTCCGCTTTTCGGATGCTGTTGAGGAATTGTTTCGGATAAATTTATGTTTAATTCTGTTATCCCTTGAATACTCATAAATTCACAAAAAGCATTCTTAGCTGCCTCAAAAGCTTCCTCTCTTGTTACTCCTTCCACCGGCTCTAACCGCATTTCAACTACATTTCCCAGAGTTACCACAAGCTGAAAACGTCGTAGCTGGTGAACTTCCTTAAGTACTGCATAAATTGCCAATGGAGCAACCTTTATTTCCTTTCCATTTTGAACAAAACTGGTTACATCATCCGTACGTCCTTCCAATTCAATCCAAGGAGAAAGATTTCCACAAGCACATTGTTCATGATGCATAATAATCCGGTCTGACACTTCATATCGAATATATGGCTGTGTAAAATTGTATAAATTGGTTAAGAGCACTTTGTCAGAAAGCACTCCATCCGGAACAGGATTATTGTTTTTATCTACAGGCTCTACAATAATCCAGTCATCATTAATATGAAAATGCTTTTCACCACATTCACAAGCTACTGAACCACCTTCTGTACAGGAATAGGAGGTCTGTACATAACAATGAAAAGTTTCTGCCAGACGATTTCTTAAACTGTCGGATAAATACTCTCCACCAGTCATTATAATAACCGGTGAAATATGTAATCTTCCAGAACGTGCCTCTTCAATTAATAATTCCAGATTAGAAGGATATCCGCCTAACATATTTGGCTGAAATTCATTGAGCTGTTTTACTATTTCTTCTATTGGTAGTAACGCACTGGTAACAGCCATCTGTTTCTTCTTCCAAGGCATTGAAAGTAATCTGGAACGGACAGAGCTATTGCTTAAATAAAAACCACCAGTGGCAAATACACCAATTGTTTTTCCACCTTTTTTCATGAAAGATTTCAAATCTTCTTTTCGTGCATAAGCTCGCAGTGTATTGATAGCTGCCATAACATTATCTACTGTATTATCGCATAATGCCACTAATGGATTTCCAGTCGAACCAGAGGTGGTAAAAACCATGTATTTTCCATGAAATTTTCGACCTACATTATCCATGTTTTCCATAAATCTATTTACATCAGCAAGCTTTACTTCCGGATCTGTTATCCATTCTTCCCAATGTTCCATTAATTCTTTTTTATTTACTGGTGGTAACTCCGTAAAGGAACAATCTTCCGGCAAATTTTCATAGCATTTTGCATAATAAGAACTATGCTTTCTTGCATACTGAACCATTTCTTTCATTCGTTCATTCTGTAACTTTTCCCTATCAGACATATTCATTTTTTTATATTTTATACTACTTCTCATTGCCTGAATCATACCTATTTTTTTCATTTTACTTCTCCTTTGCAAATACCATATAACATCATATCCAAGTATAGTTTCATTTCCTCTTTTACCATAGATATATTCCTAAAGAATTCATCTGGCTCTTTTTGATAGCGCAACAGATATTTATTCATAACTGCATTGGTGTAAAGTGTGAATGCTTCTGCAGTCTGCTGACTGGCATTTTCTTTTAGCGGTAATGTTCCCAACGCTGTTGCCATACAACCAATGGATTCTTCACGTACTTTCAGACTATACATCCCTATCAGTTTTTGTTTTCCTTCTTCTACTTCTGAAGCGGATTCCCTTGATGCCATATTTACAAAATGCATTTCATCCACATATTCTACACATAAGCGAATTTTTGCATCCATAAAAGAAAACAAAATATCATAAAAACTGTCTCCTGCAGGCTTTTGTGTTTGAGAAAGCAATTGTTCTAAAGCCTTTCCAAGACAATAGAGATAGAACTCTCTCTTTGAGCCAAAGTAGTGAAATAACAGACCTTTTGAAATGCCACATTCTTTCGTAATAGTTTCTGTTTTGGCTTCTGCATAGGACTTGGTAGCAAATATTCGTATTCCTGCTGCCAGAATTGTTTGTTGTTTTTCTTTTGGGAGCTTTTCAAATGTTTCAATTGCCATCTCAATCCTCCTTTTGACTGATGAGTCAATTCTTATTTGAATGATATCATCTATTGACCCACTAGTCAATCCTTTGTTAAAAAAAAACTTTCTGACCCTCAAATTATGGATTTAAGGGTAGAAAGTTTCTTATAAATCAATACTATAGCTTCTCTAAACTTTCTTAGAAACGACTTTATAAGCAACGCAATACGCAAACACATATAATGCCACTAAAAAAGCCATCATCTTCGTTAGAATCGGATACCAAAATCCTCCAATCAACATAATCAAATACATGGCTATTAATAAGATTGCTATTGCAATTTTGGATGCCTGTGTGCTAATCTGCTGATTACGCTCATCAGAAGCTGCAATTCGTGCCTGACGTAATTTTTCTTCCTCTTTTAGTAATTTCCGATTTTTTAGGATAAGTACTATACCGGCTGCTATCAGTCCAGAAGCAAATCCACTATACAATCCAAGCGTATAACTTTCAAGTTCCATGTTCCATATTGTTTCAGCCATAAAAACAACTCCCATGGTCAATACTCCAAGAACGATTAACAAACTTAATACCTTGATACGCTTTTTCACATATTTCCTATACTCCTCATTTGATGTTACACTGGTTCCACAAAACATTCCTAACATAAATTTTCCTCCTCTTCAAAAATAAAAATGTCTTCGATTGATAATTCAAAATATTGGGCGATTTTATGAGCTAGCACCAAGGATGCTTTATACTTTCCGCTTTCTAATGATATAATGGTCTGCCTTGTTACATCCAGTGCATCTGCCAGCTCATTTTGAGTTATTTTGCGCTGTTTGCGCAATTCCTGTATTCTGGTCTGCACATTTTCTCTCCTTTCGCAAAAGTCTAGTTCACTTTACATTTTTTAGTATAGTACGCTTTACATTAAATGTCAAGTGTATTTTACATTCGGTAATTTACTTTCTCCAATTTTGCACTTTCTTTTAAAAAGAACACCACAAATTCTGTTAATAAGAACTTGTGGTGCACATAATCTTAGTGAAATTGAACTCTGGAAAGAGTTCTTGTTTCAGTATCAAAATATAAATTTATATGCTTATTATTTTCTTCATTGGTAAAAATAATATATATCGCTTCAGCTTCATCACAAATCCGATCATCAGAAGGCTGGTAAGCAGCTACTACTTCATCAAAAGTACTATCCCAAGTAATTCCCTGTGGAAGAATTAAAGTAGCCCCATATTCCTTTGAAATTTCTAATGTGGCAAATTCCAATTCTCCTATTGGAAAATCTACAGTAGTTAAATTAGAAACTGTACCATAGCAACGACCTTTTCCGTAGTTGCTATCTCCCTTTTTTTCTAAAGAAAAAGTAGTAGATATTGTGTTGGCTGGCATTGTTTCTAACTCAGATGCAACAGACTTGTCTAATGCCCATCCATCATCTAACATAGCCTGAACGTAAAATGGATACTGATAAATAGTTCCATTCAAAGAAAACTTCAACTCTGTAATGTCTGTACCTAACTCACTTGTGGCTGCTTCTATCTGTTCTGCTGTTGCCACACCACCATTGGAAGCAGTGTCAGTTCCAGCGGAACATCCCACAGCCAATAAACCAGTAGCTAATGCAAGTGCTATTATTTTCATCTTTTTCATATGTTCTTCTCCTCAATTTCTCATAAAATTCTATTTGTGAAACGAAACAATTATAGTACATAAGCAAGAGATCTTCAATATTATTATTCAAAGAAATGTAATAAAAATGTAACAAGTTTTGTCTTTTCCACATTACTTTTTAATGAAGTCTCAGCTACTCATCAATTTCATTCTGATATGGCAGTTTCCAATAATTTTTATTTAATAGTGTCATATTCAAAAAGTGCCTAATATCAGCTTTGAAAGCTGATATCAGACACTCCAATTTTTGTATTATATGATACAAATTCTTACAACAAATTACTTATTTTGTTTCTCCTTTTGGCATTACCGCTTCTGCATTATCAGAATTTCCTTCGTTTTCCACATAAACCCATTTAATTGTGTATTCTTTTCCAACACTGTTTCCTATATTATTCACATAATCCTCTAATAGTTTTTGGGCTCTTTGCTGGGCATTTGCTAAAAGTGTAGAATCTTGTGCTGCAGCCTGTTCCATAGCACTTTGTGCTGCTTTAAATGCTTCCGTCTGGTCTTCTGCATCAATTTTAGCAGAATCCTGAGCAACAATAAAAGAAGCTTCTGTAAAAGTTGTTTCATCAACTTTACATCCTAGTACCTTGGCCGGTGGTATTGTTATTGTAACTTTTTGGTCTTTCACTTCTATATTTACTAAGGAAGCTTCTATTCCGATAGTTACAACACCTTCGTATTCAATCCAGAAATGCTTATCTTTTGTAAGCCAAAGAAATTTTTCTGCATCTTCTTCCTTATATTTTGCAACGTTATGATAATAACAGTCCATAGTTGCCAGCTCGCAGATTGTCTTCATTTGAGATACTTGTGGTTCTATATTTTCTTGATTTTTTGTGGTTCCACAGGCGGAACAGAAAAATACTACTACCAACATGAAACATAATGTAATTATCTTCTTCATCTCTATTCCCCCTTAATTTATCTCTACGATATATTCTGCATCCAATTGGTTCACAAAAGGTGTAATCAGTGCTTCTATTACATTCTCTGCATTTTGTTTTGCAAGCTTATGAATCGCATTTTTACTAGCACTTTCATTGTTAACATCTTCTATACATGCCTTGTAAGCCTCTTGCGAAACAGTTGCTGTATTTGCTTTCTTATTCTCAAATATATAATCTAAGGATGCAATATCTACATTTACATCTGTTATTTTAATGTCAGGAATTGCAACTGAAATTTTCTTTGTTTCGCTTTCTACCTTAATTTCTACCTGTTCAAAATCAATTCCAGCTTTCACCTTGGCTTCATAGGATACATAATAATCTACATTTTCCGTTTTTTCTTCATTCATCACTTTTGCAACACCATTATAAATCACTTCATAAGTAGATAATTCACTAACATTAACAATTTCTTCTAATGTAGATTGGGTGATCATTTCCTTTTTTTCTTTCTTATTCGTAATACCTACTATCAGGCATACAACTATTAGAATTACTACTATTATCATTGCTCCCCCTGCCACCCAAACTTTCAGCGGTATTCTGATTTGCTTTTTCTCTTTTTTTTCTTTTCCCTCATTTTGATTATCCATAGTTTGCCTTCCTTTCCATATAATTAAAGCCCCATAAAAAGTGACAAATATTCATCACTAAAATTTATATCGAACAATTTATTCTTTCACCTTACATTTTAAATTTTTCCAGCTGACATCTTCCATATTTGCCCTTCATTCCTGTATTTGATTTAGAGATTATACTACGATGCCCACCCCTTTACCAGTCTTAAATTTTGGCAATTTTGTGGTAATAAAATAGTGTCAAAAAGCGAAATTTTTGTTCATTTCAAAAATTTCGCTTTTTCATATGCTATATTCATTTTATCTCTAAATTTACTTCAAATCTTACATTTTAATTTCTTCTCTCAGCTCAAAAATTTTCCGCTCAATCTGTCCTAACACTCTTAAAAATACTTCATCTCCCATCCCTGTTGGATCTTGTAATCCCCCTGCACTAATAAATATTGTATTCCATTAAAGAAATACCCTACTACAATGAATATTTACAAATTGAAATGTGTCGATGTTTTGTGTTTAATATAAGTCGCATTTCTTCATGCGGCCTCTGTTGCTTATCCCAGTTCATTTATCATCTGTTCTACAATAGCTGTAGCACATTTTATTATCTCAGGACATGTGGTTTTAAATAAATTTAACTCCTTTATTTTCACCATATCCTCTTTTTTCGAAACATCATATCCTAAAAGTTCCCTACATACAACGGTTCCCTTTTCTGTAATAAAACGATTCATAAAATCTTCTGCAATCTGATATGCCCTACCTTTCTCTTCCATATCTTCTGCATGACAATGACCATACTTTAATCCTAATACCATCAATGCTCCTGACACTGCTCCACACATTTCCCCTTTACGTGCCCCGCCACCAAACTGTGTGGCGATTTTTAATGCAATTTCTTCCTCCAGACCTAATTCCGTTGCGTAGGCTGTAAAAACTGCCTGGGAACAGTTGAAATTGTTGCAATAATATTTTTCTGCTTTATCTACATGATTCACAGCTATTTCCTTCTTTCTCCATATTTTGCTTTAGTTCATTTAAAGTTTCAGCTACTGCATCCATTTCTTCTTCTGAAATAGAATAATGCATCCACTTTCCTTCTTTTCTTCCTTTTACCACACCGGAATCACATAATACTTTCATATGATGTGACAGGGTTGGCTGGGTAATCTGCATTTCTTCCAGCAACTTACAGCCGCATTTTTCTCCGCTTTGTAACAGGGATAAAATTTGTAATCTATTTTCATCGCAAAATGCCTTGAACATTGTGGCGGTTTTCTTATAGTCCAAAATTGTCACCTCCTATATATTGATATTTATCTATGTGATATTATAGAGAATATATAGATAATTGTCAATACGTTAATCATACTTTTCAAAATGTAAAAATTCATTTTTTTTCCTTATGTGCTGTTATGATTGTATAACTATAAGCATTTACAGTTATTATGCAATCATCTATATTAATATACCAGTTTTTTCCATTTCTTAAAACAGAAGCATTCTCTGATTTTATTTTGGCTTTACACCACTCAACAACATTATCTGTATCCAAAGAAAGATTTTTTTTGATTCGCATGACACCCAATTC
>JAFQCM010000020.1 GCA_017399445.1 Lachnospiraceae bacterium
AGTCCAGCTTGCTGTTGTACTACTTGTATTAGGTAAAATTTCTGTACCATTTACTTTAATAGAATAATAGTAAGCAGATGAATGTCCATCTTTTGCTGCTACACTTATATTTGTGGTATTTCCTACTACAAACTCTGTTCCTAAGCTACTTTCTAATTTACTAACATTAACATTTTTAAATTCTGTTACTTCATAATCAATGGATTTTTCCTTTGTGGATACTCCATCGGTTACATAAACTGTAATTTTATATTTTCCTGTAGAACCAGGTAACCAAGCTAAATCATTATATGTACTATAATCTCTTAACACCTGTGTGGTTCCATTGGATGAAGTTGCTGTATATTTATATTTTAATGTTCCCTGTGCATTTTCTGTCACTGTTTTAAAGATAACCTGCTGTCCTTCTACGATACTGCCTTCCGGACTTGCTGTTAAATTAGTAATTTTAAGACCTTTTTCCGGCTTTGCAATCTTTGTTGCCTGCTTGTTGCTGTATGTGTAATATCCAGTTCCAAAAGAATAATTTTTACTATCATTACTATCCCAGTTATTGTTTCCGTCATTGAAACATGCTGTAAGAGATGTAGCATCTCCTAAATCAATAGTAATTGCATAGTTATATCCATCTACTTCTGAGTTAGCTTCCAATTTCACTCCAGGAGCTTTTGTCCAGCTACCATTACCGATTTGATAGTGAATATTCGGATTTGTGTAACCCTTGTAATAAATAGTTGTTGTATTTCCCTCTACAACATTAATTGTCATTGATTTCTGGCTCTTTACACCTCTTGCATCTGTAACAGTTGCTGCAACAGTATAACTTCCTGTCTGAGATGGTGTCCATTTCACAGATGTAGTACTTGCATTAGGTAAAATTTCTGTTCCATTTACTTTTACAGAATAAGAATAGGATGAGGAATATCCATCTTTTGCTGATAAACTGATAGTTGTAGTCTTTCCTAATACAAACTCTGTTCCTAAACTGCTTTCTAACTTACTAACACTTACATTTTTAAATTCTGTAACTTCATAATTAATAGATTTTTCCTGTGTAGTTACACCGTCAGTTACATAAACTGTTATTTTATATTTTCCAACCGCGCCCGGTAACCAGGATAAATCATTATAAGTAGAATAGTCTCTTAAGACCTGTGTAGTTCCATTAGCTGAAGTTGCTGTATATTTATATTTTAATGTTCCCTGTGCATCTTTTGTTTCTGTTTTAAAGATAACCTGCTGTCCTTCTACGATACTGTTTTCCGGACTTGCTGTTAAATTTGTTATTTCAAGTTCTTTCTTTGGCTTAGAAATCTTGGTTATTTTCTGGTTACTATAAGTGTAGTATCCTGCTCCAAAAGTATAATTCTCACCACCCTTACTATCCCAATTGTTATTTCCATCATTAAAACATGCAGTAAGTGAATCTGCGTCACCTAAATTAATTGTAACCGCATAGTTGTAGCCTTCCACCTCAGAATTAGCTTCCATCTTTACTCCAGGAACCTTTGTCCAATCACCATTACCAATTTGATAGTGAATATTTGGATTTTCATAACCCTTGTAATAAATAGTTGTAATATTCTCTGTTTTCTGCTTTACACTGCATCCTGCTGTATATATAGCACTAGCTCCTACTAAAGAAGAATCTCTTACTGCAATTTCAATAGTACAATATGTACCAGCGTAATTTTCTGTCGGAGTCCATTCAATTACATTACTTGAGACCTTATTAGCAAGCTGCATATTTCCAGCTATACTATGAATATCTACAGAATAAACTAAATTGTCTGTACAATTTGTATTAATTTTAATGTATGCTTTCTTACCTGCAATAACGTCTGCACCACCATTAATATCTACAGATGTAATTTTTATGTCTCTGTCATAGTTTGCTGTTATCTCTACATCATCTTTTACATTCGTATAAGAACCTGACCAGCCTGTAAATGTATATCCTGTTTTAGCTGTATTTTTTGGTGCTGTAGCACTACCACCATATTCTACTAATTCTTCTTTCAAAACAGTATTTCCATCTTTGAAAACTACTTTATATTTTTCTTTGCTGGCTTCTTTTGTATCATTGGTAATTCCGTCTACCGTTTTTCCTTTTTCTACTAAACGAATCTCATATCCTTCGATACCTTGTCCCATATTTCTGGTTCCGGCAGTTGCTCCGTTGCTAGTCCAGCCTAACCAGCCATAGTAACTATTATGTGTTCTATAATAGACATTATATTTGTTTGCCAGTTCACCTGTCAGTTTTATCTGTAATGCCTGAATATTTTGTCCATTTCCAGCAATGGTGCTTCCTGAAGTTTTCCAATCTGTCCATGCTCCATTGATATATGCTCGGAAAGATATTCCATTTGCACTTACTGTTTTGATACATAACTTTGTTATCTTTTTGCTTTGTCCTTCTGTTCCAGATACTTTTCCTTCAGTAACATAAGTCTGGAAACTGCTACTTCCTGCTACCACTGAACTATATAAAATACAATCACCATACTGCGCTGTCACTTCTACATCACTTTTTACATTTGTATAGGATCCTGACCAACCTTTAAATGCATATCCTACTCTGGTTGGATTGCTTGGTGCTGTTGCATTGGCTCCGTATTCTACATTTTGTTCTTTTAAAATAGTTCCGTCATAATCTTTAAAAACTACTTTACATTTTTCTTTGCTAGCTTCTGTTGTACTATTTGTAATACCCTCTACTGTTGTTCCCTTTTCTACTAATTGAATCTGATATCCTTCAATAGCACTACCTGTATTTCTACTTCCTGCAGTAGTACCATTGCTAGTCCAGCCCAACCAACCATAATATCTATTATGTGTTCTATAATATACATCACATGTATTTGCCAATTCACCACTTAACTTTATTTGTAATGCCTCTATATCCTTTCCATTTCCATCAATAGTACTTCCACCATTTTTCCATTCTGTCCAAGCACCATTTATATAAGCTCTAAATGAAATACCTGATTTTTCTAATGTACTAATTGATAGTTTTGTTATTTTCTTATTTTGCCCCTCTGTTCCTGAAACACTACCACCAGAAACAGCATTTTCAAAATTATTGTTTCCTTCAATTACTGAACTATAAGAAAGATACTTGCTAAAATAACTGCTATCGCCACCTTCCATACCTTTTCTTATAAGATTGAAATCATGGGCTCCAATGCAATCCATAACTTCTGTACCATTTGGATTATAATTCTCTTGCAACAAGCATATAAATTTATTAAACTTGCCAAAAGTTGTCATTGGACTGGTTACTTCCCCATTTACGTATTGTCTGAAGGTTGTTTTAAATGGTTCCCATCCTATTGTATCAACTATTTTCACAAATATGAAAGACAATGCATCATAATAATCCTTATTAAATACACCTGCATTTTGGAAATTATAATATCCGCCTTTTGATACTTTTTCGTAAAAATCTCCCATTTGTTTTCTGTCAGCAGCTTTTGTATTATCAATCCTCGCATCAACATCTGTATTATCTAAAACATAAAGCATCTTTGTATTCGTCCAGAATTCACCATTAAAATTCCATCCATAATCACCACTATTATTTGTCTTTTTGTCAAATACATGTCCCATTTCATGCAAAACACCAAAGTTCATACAATCATTCTCTGCATAATCTTTAAAGTTTTCTTCCTGTTTACCACTAAGTAATATTGGGTTATAATTAGCAATACCTCCATATCGCTGAATCATTGGTTCATCCGTATCAATTAAGATTACTTTATCGCCATTATACGGATAACTTCCTGTTAAGTCCTTATAACTTTCATATATTTTTTGAACGTCGTCTATCCAATTACAATATGCGTTATATCCAATAGAGTCAACAATATCCTTTTTAATGTAGGCACTTACATTAGCTCTTTCTATTTTTACTCTGTCTGTTCCAGTAGAAGGATATGCCTGCTTTTGTATGGAAATATTATCAAAAAATGCAGTTCCGCTGGCATTTCCCCACATATGACCCAGTCTACATCTTAATTTAACCTGAACAGTAGAACCGTTAGGATTAGAAGGTGTGACAAAATATACTTTTACCTGCTTCCAGCCAAAAGTTCCTGTCATCCAGTTATTTGTATGGTCAACCATGTAGGCTGTATTTTCATCAAAGTCAATGGTTGCTCCATCACCAAAATCATTTCCCTCACTGTCTACACCAGAAATATTTTCACCTTTAATATATCCTGTTAGTACATATTCTGTACTCTCTTCCAGCTCTAATGTTTGAGTCACCTCATTTACAGTGCTGGAATTATTTGTAATCTTCAAGCACTTAGACCCTGACTGGGCTCCTGTACTAACTACTTGTGCTGAACTGCTTGTACTCCAGTCACTTGCACTTACTCTTCCACTACTGCTAGTAGTGTTTTCAAAACTATTGTTTTTTACAGTTACAGTACTCGCAGCTTTTACTTCTTTTAAGCTGCCAATACCACTGAAATTCGAAAATGTAATTACAGCTGCTAATAAAACTGCAATACTTTTTTTCAGTTTGCTTTTTTTCATAATGCTCTCTCCTTACTAATTATTTTCGAAAAAGTTAAATACTTTAACTTTTCGTTTAATAATTTTACATATTTTTTTCAAAATTTTCAACTTTTTATTACGACATAAAAAGACAAAAAAGGATGCCACTATGGCATCCTTCCTAAACATTTTGCTATTTATTCAAATTATTTTGTAGATATTCAACCAGAAGTTGTTCCAAATCTTCAGGATAATCCTAAAATTTGTCATCTTGTCTGTCAAAAGATAAACTTTTTTCTCTATTATGTTGATTTTTTCTTCCCACACTTCCGGAAACGTTCCCTTTCTACAGCACCTTCTCAATCTCCTGAATCACAACTTTAAGTGCCTTAATCCTTGCATACATCTTATCATTAGACTCCAAAATATGCCAAGGTGCATAAGTGGTACTGGTTTTCTCAATCATTTCATTAATGGCATCTTCATATAAATCCCATTTTTCCCGATTTCGCCAATCTTCATCAGTAATTTTCCACTGCTTTTCCGGAGTATTTTGCCGCATGGTAAAACGTTCTAACTGGGTTTCCTTATCAATCTGTACCCAAAATTTAATTACCACTGCTCCCCAGTCAATTAATTCTTTTTCAAATTCATTAATTTCATTATAAGCACGTTTCCAGTCGTTTTCACTACAGAATCCTTCCAGTCGTTCTACCATCACACGTCCATACCAGGTTCTGTCGAAAATCGCGATATGCCCAGTCTTCGGCAGACGGTTCCAGAACCTCCAAAGATAATGTCTGGCTTTTTCATGAGGTTCCGGACTGGCAATTGGATGCACTTCATATCCTCTCGGATCTAAAGCACCTGTAATGCGCTTGATATTTCCGCCTTTTCCCGCTGCATCCCAACCTTCATAAGCAATAATTACCGGAATTTTCTTACGATATAGTTCATTATGAAGTTCTCCTAATCTTTTCTGAAGTTTATCTAATTCTTCGTGATAATCATTTTCGCTGATTTCTTTATTCAGCTTTACTTCTGCAAGCTTTGGCATTTTCTTAAGCGGAAATACATTTTGCAAAATAGGTACCGCAATACTGCTGTTTTGCAGAGCGGTTTCAATTCCTTCTACCATTCGTTCTAACACTTGAAGCTCTGCCCACTTTTTATTCTTGGCGTCTACAATATACCAAGGTGCCGTGGATGCATTCGTGTCTTCCAGATAACGGTCAAAAACTTCTTCACATTTCTGATAATGCTTGTTTTGCCACAAATCATTTTCGCTGACACGCCATTTAGTGTTTTTATCTTCTAGTAAATTTGCCAAACGTTTCTTTTGTTCTTTTTCACTGATGCGGAAGAAAAATTTCATAACAAGATAGCCATTATCTGTCAGCTGTCTTTCAAATCTCTTCACACTATGAACCCGCTTTGTATACTCTTCTTCATTAATTTTAGAATGAAGTTTATCTGTAGTGATTTCATCCATCCACCCTGCATCTAGCAATACAAACTTTCCTGCCTGTGGAATTTTCACAAAATAGCGGTAAAGAAATGGTTTTCTGCTTTCTTCTTCTGTTTTCTTGTCCATGGTGAAAACCTTGAAAAATCTTGGGTCAATATTTTTAATTACCTTCCCAATAACACTGCCCTTTCCGGCACTTCCAAAACCCTCCATTAAAACCAGTACTGGCAATTTTCGTTCTTTGATCTGCATCTGCAATGCAAAAAGCTTTCCTCTTGCTGTTTCCAGCCTTTCCTTCAATACATCATCTTCCGGACATTCGGTTTTTACAAAATCCCTAATCATACCCTTACGCCTCCATTTCTACATAAGCGCTTCCCATTCCTTTTCTTTAAATCCTACCAAAACCTCATTTTGCCCCACAAGAATTGGCCGCTTCACCAGCATTCCATCCGTTGCCAGTAAATCTAATTTTTCTTCTAAAGTCATATCAGGAAGCTTGTCCTTAAGCTGCATTTCTTTATATAACATACCACTGGTATTAAAGAACTTCTTAATATCCAACCCACTTTTTTCATACCATTCTTTTAATTCCTCTTTGGTTGGATTTTCTTCTTTTATATGTTTTAGAGTATATGCAATATTATGCTCTTTTAACCATTTTTCTGCCTTTTGACAAGTTGTACATTTTGGATATGCTACAAATAAATTACTCATTAACTGCTACACCTCTTCTTTCATTAATTCTTCTTTATGCTTCATCAATATATCTATATAACAATCCATAATTTTCTTATCCTTACAATTCTAAAGATAAAGAACCAAAGAAATCCCCATAACCTAATCTTTCTTCTTTATACTTCATCAGAAATGCTTTCATCTCCGGATAATTATCTTTCAAATCCGCTAAAAATCCATCAAAGTTTTCATTGGTAATACAATCGCATTCCATTAGGATTTCATAATAACTCTTTTCATTCCCATGCTCTTCCAGCACAACTTCCCAAGCTTCCTCCGTCTCACAGCCTTTGGTATGCTCTTTCAAATAAGAAACCAGTTCCTCTCTGGTTTCCTTAGTAATTCCCATAGGATTTCTAAGTCGTAAAAAAGCAAGTCTTACCTTTGCTTTCCGCTTTTGCTTCAGAAAATAAGATAAACTATTTTCTTCGCTTCCATAGTCCTCTTCACCACAAAGTACTACTACTGTAAATCCAGAATGGTCATCTTTCCTGATAAAATTCAGCATTCTTGCATCCCACTGGGTCAGCCACTCCTGTTCCCCTGCCAATACCGGATTGAAAAGATGGGGGGTATCTAATACATTTACGGTAGCTGCCAGTAACGCTCCTATCTGTTCTTCTTCCTCTTTGGAAAAACACGTATTCTCCTTTAATATTATCATTTTCTGAAGAGATTTGCATCCCTGAAATACACCTTTTCCAAAGTTTATATTTTCATTTTCCAAAACTACTTCTTCCAGCTGATTGCAATTAGCAAATGCCCAGTCCTCTATGAAAGTAACGAATTTTGGAACTGTTACCTTTTTCAATTCTTTTCTTCCTAAAAAGGTCTTTTTTCCAATTTCTGTTACTGGAAAGTCTTCTATCTTTTCAGGTACTGTCACCTGCGGCTGACTTCCCTGATAAGAAGTGATTCTTACCGTTCCTTTTTCTTCTATATAAGAAAAACGCCCTGCTTCTAAATCATATTGCTTCATATTCATTTTTCTTCCTTAATCCAACATTTTCCTGTCTTTCAAAACTACAAAATAATCCTGAAGGTACTTATTTTTACAATTCCAATGTAGCAATTATCTTAAAAATCTACCTATCTTACAATGCCACAATTATCCTAAAAAATTTCTTATCCTTACAGTTCCAGTGCCGCAATCTCATCCTGTAAATCATTCTGTCGCTCTGTCAGCATAAGTTCTTCATTATGCTTCTGGTAATCCTCACAACCAAACATACTGATAAATTTTGCACTATACTCATTTACTGTAAGCTCCGTAATCAAAATCAACATTTCGTTTCCATCTTGAAACACTTCTTCTGCAAATGCAAATAAATAATGGAGACGTTCTTTGATTTTCATGGTTTCCTCTTTCATCTTAAGAACCTGTCCATCAAATTTTGTTTTTACATGAAGGAATGCTTCGCTGCTGTCTTTGATTTCTCCTGTATAAATTTCCTTTTGTGCTTCTTCTAAAAACTGAATAATGCGCTTTAATTTATTCTTCTCACTTACAGACAATGCTCCTGCTTTTTCCAAAGAAGCCATGGATTTCTTTCTTCCTTCTGCAAGTTTTTTCAAAATACCTGCTACTTCTTCTGTAGTCTTTCCTTCTTTTTCAATCATCATTTTTAATGCTTTTAAAGAAGTAAGCAGCTCTGTCATATATTCTGATTTTTCGATATTTTCCTTGATTTCACTTTGAATTTTATCCAATAACATTCCAAGTAATGACAATCTTTCATCAAAAGAAGCTTCTAATGCTCTTGTTTTTGCAGTATCAGAAGGTGCTCCTGAAAGAATTTCTTCTATTTTATAGTCTCTCTTGTACTTATTATAAAGGTCATAATAAGCACAAAATTCTTTTACAATCCGTTCATTTCGTAAATACTGACTTACTAGTGTCTCGTCTACTTTCAAATTTTCTTCTTCATATAAAGTAATAATTTCCGATAGATCTTCCCAGCCTCTGGCAGTAACATAACTTCTGCCCTGTACCGTCATCTCAATATGATAAAAATCGTCTTTTTTCAAATCCAGATAATTAGTTACGGCATTGTGGATTCCTTTTACAGACGCATATTCTTTCCATGTTCTATAATCAGCCTCCACTTCCAGGACTTTTAATCGGTCCATGGTAACTACGTCAAATTCTCTTACAGACTTATTGTATTCCGGTGGATTCCCTGCTGTTACTATTACCCAGCCTTCCGGCACTTTATGGCGTCCAAACACTTTATACTGAAGGAATTGAAGCATAGAAGGCGCCAGTGTTTCCGATACACAGTTAATTTCATCCAAAAACAGGATTCCTTCCTTAATACCACTCTCTTCCATTACATCATAAATAGAAGAAATAATTTCACTCATGGTATATTCAGATACATCATATTCCATGCCTTCATACTCTTTATGTTTAATAAAAGGAAGTCCTAAGGCAGACTGTCTGGTATGATGTGTCATAGAATAAGACACCAGTGCAATTCCCAGTTCTTGGGCTACCTGCTCCATAATTGCTGTTTTACCTAATCCTGGTGCTCCCAAAAGAAACACCGGTCGCTGTCTTACAATAGGTATTCTATAATCTCCAAATTCATCTTTTTTCAAATAAATCTGAACGGAATTTTTAATATAATCTTTTGCCTCTTTAATATTCATGTCTGTCTGCCATTCTCCTTTTTCTGATTCTACTTTTTTGATTCTACTTTTTCTAACTCTTCTTCTTCCAAAACCACTTTCATTGCCCAAGGCGGCACCACCGGTCTGGTATCATTATCATCTAAAAATGCAAATATCACGTCATAGTCCGGCATTCGTTCCGGATATATGCCAAATCCATCGGTAAAATAAATCAAACCTTTCAAGTTTACAAATTCTTTTTTCTCCCGCAATTCTTCCACATAAGTAAATGCCGGCCGGAAATCTGTAGCACCAAATCCCTTTAACTTTCCCTGTGCCATGAAAGCCTCAAAATCTTCATCGCTGGTGATTTTGGTGTCGCTTTGAATTTCACTATCACATTGTAAAATGTGAATATTGGTTTTGCGAAAAAAGTTTTCATTACTTTTCAAAATAGAATAGGTTTTATTTAAAAATGCCTTTACAATCTCGCCTCGACAGGAAGCGGAAGTGTCGATTACGATAACAAATTCTCTTACCTTATTTACATCTTTATATTCCAAGGGCTCTACTAACGGCATGTTTCCATAAGTACTTAAACCGTAGGTGTAATAAATATAATCAAATTCATCATCATTTAACTGAATATCTTCACCCATTACCATGAAACGTTTCAGAATACTGCTGTAATCATACCGGTCTTTGGTGGCTTCTTCCAGATTTTTTTCCAGACTTTCAGAATTATTTTTATCTTTGGAAAAGGATTTTAAATCTGCTTTGATTCTCTCGCTGATTTTCTTCCACTGCTCATTGGAAATCACCATTTCTTCTTCGGTGGCTGCCTGCCAGTAGATATGCTCGTCTTTTTTGAAATAATGGCGATACTCTTCCATGGAAGTTTTGGTTGGGGGATTATTTTTGAAATACCGGTAAATACGTTCTGCAGTAAGACTTCCAATATCTTCTTTCAATACCCGAAGTTTACTTTCTGCCATTTGGTCTTTTTTTATAGAAAACTGGTGAAGTCCCATTTCTATAATAATATTTTCTACTGCAATATCTGTGGCAATGTCCCAGTATTCTTTTTCTAATTTTCCGTATTGAAATCCGTGATAAAAAATACAATGTAACAGCATATGGAGATAGGTTCTTCCGATGTATGCCGGCTCCTGCTGGTATCTTCGCAGAACAAATCTAGTATCGTAATAAACTTTTTCACCGTCCACTGCCATACCCTTTAAACCATCCCGCTTTTCTGGTTTTAAAGCTAAAAGTGCCGCATCCATAAATCTTAAGTTTACCAGAATTCCGTCTTTGGATAGACGTAATATTTTCAGCGCCAGCTCATTTGCTTTTGCTTCTTTTGCTTTTTGGTCTTCCATCTTGCTGTTGCACCTCCTTTGCTGACTTATTCTTTCCATCTGTGATTAATGTTAACATGAAGCAGGGGGTTTTTCAATGTAGAAAAAGTGGGAATATTCGCTTTGAATACTCCCACTTATAATTAACTATTTTTCTACTTCTTCTATACTGCATTTTTTTCACAACTAATCAGCACATTTTTTCCCTCAAATGCAAAACCATACTTTCGGATTTGTTCCTTTGCAAATCCTTTTGCCATAAGGTTTGCATCATATTGTTTTTCTTCTATTTGAACAAGAGCTGCCTGAGCAGTATCAGATAAAGTTTTCTCATCCTCCGGATCGAGAACTTTAAATTCTAAAATGTATGCATCCCTCTTTTTATCAAAAGGTTCTATCATCACATCATATCGTCCATACCCACTTTCCCGATTAGAGGTTACCACATAATCTTCGCTTAAATCTACTAACATCCCCAATACAAATCCATGATAGAAGCGTTCCGGTTCATCTCCTATTTTCCCTTTTCCTGTGTCGAAATAGCTAAATGTCTGCATAGTAATATTTCGCATATATTTATTCATTGATTTTAAATCATTTGCAAGCATGGACTTTAAAAAGCCATGATAGGACGGTTTCGTCGGTGCAAACCATCCTGTGACCATTTCTTCAAACATATATGTGACTTCCCCATTAGTTAATGCTAACTCATAACGTGGACGTTTTCCTCTTCCAACCTTTTCCAATCGTTCATAATCCAATATTTTTAAATAACCACTGGCAACTAAAAGACTCCAAATTGCTTCTTCATCGTTGTCCAACTGGTTGTACACGATCTGCTCGTCAATAGGACATAATAAATTTTCACCTTTCAAAAGTAGTTCCATTGACTGTTTGATTTCTCCGCCACTTTCCTGAATTAACTTACTTATAAGACTGTTAGAACTAGTATTCGCCCAGTAGGTTGCATACTCACCTGTATCAAGAAAATTTAAGACCGACCAAGGATTGTAAATATCTCTTTGTTTACCAAACACAAAGCCATCGTACCATCGTTTTACTTCTTTCTTCTCTTCTCCAATTCCACACTCATCCAAAGCTGCAAATACTTCTTCTTCGGTAAAACCAAAGGAAGTAGCATATTCATTTGATGTGGTCGTTACAACTTTTAGATTATTTAAATCCGAAAAGACAGATTCCTTACTGACCCTGGTAATCCCAGTCATAATCCCCCTTGCCATATTTGGATTGGTCTTAAAGGTTGCGTTAAAAAGACTTCTGGTAAACGCCACTAATTCTTCCCAAAATCCATGAATATAGGCCTCCTGCATGGGGGTATCATATTCATCTAGCAGAATAATAACTTTTTTTCCATAATAACGAGTTAAATAATCCGAAAGCTGATACAATGCCATAGTTGCATCACTGTCACGCATATTTTCTGACAGTATCCTGTCAATAAAGGCTCTATCTGCATCTATTAATACATCGCTATCCCTTACATAAGAATGTTTCACATATAAATTTGTAAGTACCTGACATATTTTCTCTCTAGTTGCAGTATAATCTGTTTCCTTTATACTGGCAAAAGACAGGCTGATAACCGGGTAAGTACCCTGAAGAACTCTATATTTTTCTTCCTCCCATATGGAAAGTCCTTCAAATAAATCTCCTCTGTTTGCATACTCTATAGAAAAAAACTGCTCTACCATGCTCATATTTAGTGTCTTTCCGAAGCGACGTGGACGGGTAATTAAAGTTACATCGTCTCCACTTTCCCACCATTCTTTAATAAATGAAGTTTTATCTATATAAAAATAATTTCCCTCTATCAACTTACTAAAACTTTGTATCCCTATTGCAACATTTCCTGTCATTTAAATTCCTCCATGTTTTGTTTACACGTTAAAGGCGCAAAGATTTTTCATATTTCACTATGCCTTTTTGGTACTATTATAGCTATTTTGAGTTTGGTTTACAAGGAGGAGGTAAAATTTTTGTTAATAACATATTCTTTATCTCCGCTCTATGGCTTATCAGGATTTCTCTAAAAATCTCCTGCTCAATGCAAAGGAATGTCTAGTATAGCATTTCGTAAATAACCCGACCAATAACGCAGAATATTTCTTCGAGTGTGCATGTCAAAAAACGTAGGCGTAGCGGGCTACGTTGAGGCTTTTTGACATGTGCAATCGGAGAAATAGGCTAGTTATTTGGTCGGGTTATTTCGAAAATGCTATACTAGTATGTTGATATTATTATTGTTGGGGAATGGGACATAAGGGAACAGTTCAGTCCATAATTTTTGAGTAACGGAAGTTTGAAACAGGATATATTTGATTTTTCCACCTCGTTTAGCAAAATTTCATATTGTGCATCAAATTTTTCTGCTTCAATAGTTCCTTTATACCAACTTGTTTATAATTTTATCTGTATCCCATTTCTTCTTCATACTCCCTAATTATCTGCAAGTTTTCTTTTTCTATCTGATTTAACATATCATCTGAAAATTCCTCTGCTGCTGTGGTTCCCTCATACCAGGAACAAGATTCAAAATATGCCTGTAAACTCTCATCACTAAATATTCTTCCATGACGAGCATAAATTTCATTTCTCGCAATTCTGCATTCTTCAGCTGTTAAATCGTATAATTCTTCTTCTGAAATTTTTTGGTAACTACTATTTACTAAAATATATTCTTGTGAATCATCTTCATATTCGTCTTCGTATTCATCTTCCCATTCGTCCTCAGAATACTCATCTTCCCACTCATCTTCGAAATATTCGTCTTCCCACTCATCCTCAGAATATTCTTCATCCCAAAGTTCTTCTTCCTTTGCCTGTTCTTCTTCAATCTTTTTTATCGCATCATCTACATACTTCTGCAGCTTGTCATTTAAACCAAACACTTCCGTTTCTGACAATATATCTGACAATCTAATTCCACTCATTAATACTTCGTCTGTATCTGGTGCTTCATCTGAAAACTTTCCTTTTTTTCGAACAGAACCATCCGTTTCATATAGAGTACCTTTTCCATGATATTTACCATTTCTAAATTCTCCTTTATATGCTATTTGCTTTGACAATGGATAATATAATGTTCCCTTCCCCCAAAATGTTCCTGCTTTTAGTTCACCTTCATAAAAAAGACTTCCTAATCCTGCATATATCTTTCCTTTTCCTTTTCGCACTCCATTTTTCATCTCACCACTATAAAGTATATGTGGTTTAATGACTGGCTGATTCACTGAAACTGTATCATAAGATATACTGTCTGCATAATACAAACTAGTAACAATCATCCTTTCAGCCATACTGTCTGTCAGTATACTTTCCATAATTTCTGATGGTATTTCACCATAAGATTCCTTTAATTTTTGAAGATATCCCAAATAAGTTTCTTCAACAATTTCATATGACAACTCTATTTCAGAGTCATAATAGCAAGTCATCTTTCCATTTTCATACCCTTTGCTAAATTGACCTTGTTCTTGAATGAATGTCCCTAAATCACCATGAGAAAATTTAATTCCTTTTCCTTCGTATGCACCTTCTTTAAATTTTCCCGCATACACCAGTTTTGTACCATTCTCTGAAACAATAAAAATTGCTCCATCTCCATTTGGTTTGTTATTTTTCAGCTTTCCAAGATAGAAATTAGTACCTCCTTCTTTTTTTTCTGAAGATACTTCAAAATAATATTTTGTACTAAATAATCCTCTCTTTTCCTTTTCTTCCACACGAACAAAATTTTTATTTGTAAAAACATTGCTTCCTTCTGCATTAAGTATTTTTTTCCGGAGTGAACGAGAAACACCGCCTTCTTTTAGGGCTTCTTCCATAGTAAGTACTTCTAATGACTGTTTGTCCGAATACTCTTTACATATTTCATTTATTACATCTACTAAACCTTGCACTCCTTCTAGGTAATATGGATTCTCGTAAAAAGAATATTTATTTGCTGCTTTCTCTAAGTCACTTATAGATACTTTATTTGCTGCCTGACTCTCTTGTGTGTTTACCAACAAAGCGCATCCAAACATTACAATTACCATTAGAATCCCTGTAAAATAACGAATTCCCTTACAACAAATTATTTCAAATTTTTTTTTGTAACTTTTGTGATTCTTTCCCATATAAATTCCCCACTTTCTTATCATATAGTTTAATATACTTGTTTTTATGCAAAAATTCCTATGACCATAAAAAACATTACCAAGAGTAGCGCAATAATACCACAAACAAGACCTGCAATTGCTAAACCTTGAGATTTTTCATTTTTTAAACTAACTGCTCCAAAAACTATTGCAAGAATTTCCGGGACAAGAAAAGCTCCAAATGTACATAGCCCTAAAATTCCTGTTATCAAAGACCAGATTCCAAATACTTTCTTCTCTGTTGGTGGCTTTTCAATTACACAAACTTTAGTTTCCGGAGAATTTTTTTTTCCTTCTTCTTCTCTAAGATTATATGTCGCTTGTGTAAAATTATTTTTTTCTACAGCTATAGACTTATTTTTGTTTTCTATTTCTTCCATTTCTTGTTCTACTATCTTCTTTTCTACTGTCTCTTCCTCATTTTTTGTTCCACAATTTGGACAAAAAATCCCCTCAAATTCCATTCCACAATTTTTGCATTTCATACCTATACCTCCATCCTATACTTGTTTACACCTCCGCAAAAGGTGCAAAATTTTACATTTTGTGGTATCTCTTTACCACATTGTGTACAAAATATCATTCTAATTTTAGGAACAACTCTTTTCATTCCTTCTGTAATATCATTGAGCACTTTACTCCAAATTTTGTATTGCTCATCACTCATTCCCCTTAAAGTATCTGAAACAATTTCCTGATTATCACTTGTAACAATCATCAGTGCTCTTTCTTTTATCATTATGGTTTTTATATTTTGTAACGATACAGCCATAACATTATTCTTACCAGAAATAATTATTCTTCTATCGGTGTAAATGACACCTACACTCCACGTTCCTATCATACTGCAATCTTGTATGAATACTATTTTTTCCATAGGCTGAATACATTGTGTAATTTTTCTTTCTTTTCCATTGCATAAACTGGAAAAGCTAATTCTTTTGCTAAGTTCCCCATAAACATTGTTTTCACGGATGATAGTTTTTACTTCTTCCACTGGATTAGAACTATCTTCAATATTTCTAATTCTTTGTTGTGTTTCGATATATGGACAAAGCGCCATCTCTAACATACTACTTATATCTTCATGTATGTGTTGACTTTTATATGCCAAGGTATCTATTTCTTCTGTCAGCTGTTTGACAACTTTCTCATCCAACAAATCTAATATATTAAAATTTTGTTGCTGAACAAAGCTTTCAAAAAGTTGCAGGTCATCTCTATAATCATTCGCCTCTTCTCTAGTTTCAAATTCAATACCATTTGCCGTTCGTAATCTTTTATCAATTTCTATCCATGCATTATCCAAATATGATATGTATTTATTTTCACTTTCTATTCCATAAAATTGTGATAATTCTTCAATTTCATTTTTCAAACTTAAAACTTCTTTTTCATCTGTATATTTTTTTGTCAAAATTGAACCGTATTTATTTTCTAACTTTGTTTCAATATACTTATTTAAGTTCACCCCAAAATCGGCCGCCATACTCTTTAAACTGCCATCTTTGTCACCATATAATTCTAATGCACTAGTATATCCTCCATATAATAATGGATCCATCTGTAATATTTTACATACAGTTGAAAACCTTTGTTCCTCTGGTATTTTTCCATTCATTAAATTATTTAATAATGCTGATGCTACATCCCTGTCTTCTTTTGAATCCGGCTCTATTTCAATTTTCCCATAATGACTCATCAATCCCATACTTTTTTGGATAATTTTCCAAACCATAAGTTCACAAGCTTCGGTTAAACTTGTAAAACGTGTTTTATCATTATAAAGTGAACTTTTTTGTATACTTGCACCAACTTTTGTAGCTGCATTTCCAACAGAATTAACTAAAGAGTGCCCCATACCTGTTACCATATTAACAGCTCCTGCCTGCATAGAGGCTTTTATATATCCACTCACTCCAAATCCATATCCCACTGCTCTAGATCTATTTTGTTTTCTGGCCTTACGATATTCTCTCGCCTCTTTCTCATCGCATACTATATCCAGATATGGATCTAAATACAAATCCAGCAGCTTTTTGTAAAATTCATTTACATACTCTTCGCAATGCCTATCCAAAAGTTCAGAATCAACACTATAAATTTGACATTTCTGAAAATAATCACACATTTTCTCCAATACTTCATCGTATATATCATCAGCTAATGAATTATTTTCATCTACTACTGCTTCTATAGAACCAAGTTTATGAAATTCTTTCTTTAGCTGCTCTACTGTTTCTTTGGAAATTTTTCTTCCCACACACAAAAAATGATAATAATTCATGTTTTCAACAGAATATTCAAATACTGTACCTAATGCTTTATATTGTATATATTCCATTTCTCCACCCCCATTTTAAAATAGTTTTTAACTTTAGATTTTTTTGTGCAATATATACATTTTCTTCTTAATATTACAAAAATTATTATAACATCTTCCAATTCGTTTTACAACTAATAGTTATGCTAAATATAACTAATCCAATATTCGGTTTTTTCTCTAAAATGGTTACAATAAAAATAATCGACTTTTTTAGCATTTATTAATTTTTACACTACTTTTATTACTATTGGTATCACCAGCCACAGGTGGCAGAATGGAGCTTTTATATGAACCAACTTGCATTAGGAAACCGTATTCGCGAAGAACGAAAGAAATTAAATCTAACCCAGGAGCAGCTTGCTGAAAAAATGGATGTTTCTGCAACTTATATTGGCTTCGTTGAACGAGGTGAACGAACCATTACCCTTGGAAAATTAACTTGTCTTGCAAATGTTCTTGGTGTATCTGTAGACTATCTTCTTGCAGATACCATCGCTGTTCCAACTTCTAATAAAGAAGAACTTATCCTTAGTTTGTTTGCCTCTGCCACAGAAGACCAACAGGAACTTATCATTAATATCTCAAAGTTGATTCTAAATCAAGGTGAAAAAAATAAATAGAACTCCGTACCATTATTATATACGAAGTCCTATTTTATAGGGTCTGCTGACAGCAGACTCTAATCAACTACATTATTAAATTGCACCTTCTAACCCATATTCCATCAACACCAATATTCCCAATACCATAAACACCATTACTATTATCATACGAATTATAACTCTTATGCTCTTAGGAATCATTCTAAAGATTTTTAACCGACTATCCCAGCGTAAAAAATTAGTAATAGAAGCTAATGGAACAATCCAAAATAAAAACATTGCGAAAAAACCTATGCAAAAATTTTTAAAGCTGTCACCAACAGCTATCAATATTCCACCAAATCCCATTAAAACGTATAAATATCCTGCAATAGCCACAACCTTACGCCAAGCCACATTTTTTCGAAAACCGGGCCATATACTTCTGTCAGTTTCCCATATATTTTCCCCGACTCTTTTTTCCCCTAATTCCTTTAAAATTTCGCCTGCTGAAAAATATCTATCCTGAGGGTCTATCATAATACATTTCTTTATGACCGTACGAAATTTTCTATGTTCTGCTAATTGTTCATTTGGCATTTTTCCAGTTATCATTTTATTGAGTAAGACACCAAAAGCATAGATATCCGTTCTGTCATCTGTCTGACAAAATCCAAACTGCTCTGGCGAAGCATAACCCACGGTTCCCATTAGTATGGTATCTTTCATTTTATTTTCTTTTGGTATCCTTGCAATACCAAAATCCAGAACTTTTACTATCCCATCTGTAGAAATTAAAATGTTAGATGCTGTTAAATCTCTATGTACTATTCCATTTTTATGTATCAATTGCAAAGCTCGTAGTATCTGTATTGCAATATCTTTGGCTTCTCCCTCTGAAAACCTCCCCCTTTGCTCCAACATTTGTTTGATAGTTTCTCCACTGATGTATTTCTCCACCACAATACAACTATCTTCCAAAAAACAAATTTCACAAATAGGAACCAAATAAGGTGAGCTTATAGTACGTAGTCGTTCATAAATAACTCCAGCTTCAATACTTACCTGCTTTTTCACCACCAATTCTCCCGTTTGCTTGTTTCTTGCCAGACAGGTATCACCTGTTTCTCCTACTGAAAGTTTTCTCAATTCTTCATATGTACATTTTACATATTCTTCATAAGCTTTCGTATTTTCCATAAATAATCCCTCTTGCTTTTTTCTATCATTACTCATATACTTATTTTATTATTACTGAAGTTAAGTTGCAACATTTTACAGCAATACATTATAGAAAGTGAGCTTCTTATGAAAAAAAGCACTGAAGAATTACTACAGATTTTAAAACATACTCCTGATTTAGAAACATATCTTTCAAATGAGCAAGATAATCTAAAGGATATACCCCTCCCTGAGTACCTAAATAATTTATGTATAGAGAAAAATATAACCCGTGCACAATGTATTAGACAATCTGGTCTGGATAAAGGTTATGGTTATGACATATTCTCTGGTGCCAAACATCCAACCAGAGATAAGCTGCTAGCTATTTGCTTCGGATTTTCTCTATCTTTGGATGAAGTGCAAAATTTGCTAAAAATATCTGCTTATCCTATCCTTTATGCTAAGGATAGACGAGATAGTGCCATTATTTTTTCATTGCAAAGAAATTATTCTCTTGTCATTACCAATGAATTATTATTTGATATGGGATTGGCGATAATCAATTAAATAATCCACCTAAAATAATACAATTATTCATCTTTGTTAATAATTCTATACTATAAAAACCTTGGAAACACTACCATTCCCAAGGTTTTCATACCATTCCTACTATTCACTTAACATTTATCTCTTCTGTTAATTGTTTTCGACTATTCTTATTTTACCTATTTTCTTTACTTATAGTTTTAAATAGCTGTTTCTAACACTAGTTTTTACATGTGGATGTATAAGTATAAAGTTTAGAGTTTCCATACCAAACCAAAGTAACATTTTGATATTGAGGTTTCACAGAAGCATATTTCTTCTTACCGCATTTTACGCCATTAGCTTTTACATAAATATAATAATCTTGAAGTTTCTTTGTATTCTTTAAAATGTAACTTGTTGACTTTACAGTAGCAACCTTTTTAAAATTGTCATCTTTTGTTTTTGCAACATAAACACTGTAGCTTGTTGCTCCTGAAATCTTCTTCCAGCTAATTTTTAAGGAGTTACTGCTATTCTTCTTTACCGTTGTTTTTGCAAAAGGAATCATTACTTTCTTACTTGTCCATGGTCCATAGCAGTTTTTTGTATTTGTGGTTACATAGTATCTAAAACGATATTGGAATCCTTTATTTTTAATCTTACTTAAAGAAAATCCCGCAGTAGATGAATATCTACTAAGTTTGATACTTTTTATTTTCTTCCCGGATAAGTTAGAAATCTCAATTTCAATACCCGACTGATTCTTTTGACTATTAGTAAATTTAATACTTGCAGTAGTAGAACCTGGTTCCCATCTATACAACTTAATTTGTGATAATTTATTTGCTTTTGCTACTGTTGGAATATAACTTTTATTTCTGCTATATCCAACTGCTTCATAACCATTTGCTGATTTTCTTATCGGATAAACATAAATATTGTATTCTGTATCATCGGCCAAATTCTTTACAGTAAAATTTTTGTTAGAAGTAGAACCTACGTAGATTTCATCTACAGAAGAATGGGTTGGCTTATAATAAATATTATAGTACTGAGCTCCCGAAAGTGGTTCACTCCATGAAACTGTAACAGAAGAAGTTGTTGACTGAGTATGTTTTATGTCTTGTAGGTTTTCCGGATCAGTAACACAAGTAATAACATCACTAAAGCTATACTGACCTGTAGGAGATGTTGGAATTACTTTCACGAAATATGTATGGTTTGGATTCAACCCATAAATTCTTACATCTTTACTTGAATAGGATACCGTAGTAACAGTTGCACTGCTAGGAAATGTATTATACTCAGAAATGTATATCATGAACTTGTTAGCACCTAGTGGTGCGTCATAAGAAATCTTTACACTGGTTTCTCCTGCATCAACCTGTTTTAAATTTGTTACTTTTTCGCCTGCAGCGTAAGATGTTATATTCAAACTAACTGCTATTGTAAATACAGTAAATGCCAAAAGCATTAGATATTTACTTACTTTTGATAAATACTTTTTCATTTTAATCCTCCTGTAATTTTAATTTTCAATAGTATATTTTACCATAATTCAATATATTGTAAAGTATTTTCGTTTTTTTTGTTAAATTTTCCTCAAAACAATTCTAAAAAGTGGAAACAGCTTTTGCCATTCCCACTTTCTATTTATGGATTTCGCCCATTTCTATTTTCGATTTTATAGTAAGATAATCCGTCCCAAATCAAAATTTTATTCTTCTAACAAAATCTTTGTAATTCTTCCCATGGATTCTTCAAATTCTTCATTAGATGAATTGTAGAATTTCAGGAACTTGTCTACTACGTTTGGATCGTCTAATAATTCAGGAGTATCAAAGTTTACTTTACTGATATATTCATCCCAGTTTTCAAGCTTCCATGTATCTCTGTCAGAATCTCTTTCAATCATACGCTGACGACAGATTTCAGGTGAAGTTACTACCCAAATAACGCATAACTCAGCACCCATCTTCGCAACCTTTTCTTTTAATTTGTTCATATATTCAGTATCTCTGATTTCTCTTGTGAAAGGAGCATTAATCAATACCAAATCATCATACAAAAGCGCTTCTACACCTAAATCAACAATTGCATCATATTCGTAATCACGGATATGTTCTTCAAAAAAGTCTGAACTTCTGTTGTATTCTTCATTTGCAACTTTGAATATCTGTTTTGATAAAACAATTAAAGTATCCTTATCCAAATATACGATGTGCTTTAAATTCTCTGCCAATTTCTTTGAGATAAATGTTTTTCCACATGCTGGAGGTGAGGTAACTAAAATCATTTTCTTTTTCATAATTGTCATATTCCTTTCTTCTTGTCCATTGTTATTGCAGAACCTTGTATTTAGTATAGTTCAATTTAACGGATTTTTCAATAATCATTATATCCATAATCATAAAGTTCATTATAACACATATAACTAACTTTTTCTACGATTAATTTCACACATTTTTACCTTTTTTTACTCCAAAATAAGTGACTTTTGCTACATTTACAAAATTAGGTATAACATATAAAAATACTCCCTTCGGAAAACAAGTAGAAAATCCACTTGTTTCCACTGAAAGGAGCATTTTAGTTTTACAGAATTGCTATCTGTTCAGCTTATTTCTTAATTTTTACTTTTAATGCTTTACTATACTTTCCGTATACCTTGCTTCCTGCTGAGTCTAACTTGTAAGCTCTAACTTTTACGTAATAAGTTTTTCCTTTTTTCAGCTTTGTAATCTTTTTACTTGTCTTTGTTGTTGTTACTTTTACTGTAGTTTTCTTTGTAAACTTCTTGCTAGTAGAATAAGCAATTTCATATCCTTTTGCTCCACTTACCTTAGCATATTTTACAGTGATTGCCTTAGAAGAAGCATTCTTAGCACTCTTAATTGTTGCTGCATTTACTGTTACTTTCTTCCATTTTGCAGTTACAGTAACTTTCTTGTTTGAAGTAACTTTCTTATTTAAAGTTTTAACCTTTTTGCCTTTTACATACCATCCTACAAAAGAATATTTCTTTCTGGTAGGTGATTTCAATTTATGGCTCTGATTCTTAGCAAGATATGTAGGATTTAATCCATTATTCTTTCCGCCTGCTAATTTGTAAGTAACTTTGTAAGATGGTCCTGGTAATACAGTTACCTTACATTTTGCTTTCTTTCCATCTTTTACAGATGCTGTAATAATTACTGTAGTTTTCTTAGTTACCTTCTTAGCTGTAAGCTTACCTTTTGAAGTAACCTTTAATGCTTTTGTATTACTTGATTTCCATGTTACTTTTTTATACTTAGCATTTGTTGGGCTAACTGTTGCTGTTAAAGTAATGCTTGCTCTATATCCTAATTTTGCTGTTGACGCATTCAATTTAACCTTTTTCACTTTTACATAAGAAGGTGTTGGTGTTGCTGTTGGCTTCTTAGTAGGTGTTACAGTCGGCCTCTTAGTAGGTGTCGCTGTTGGCTTATTAGTAGGTGTTACTGTTGGTTCCGGTGTTACTGTTACAACAGGTTTTTCTGGTGTCACCACTGAAGGTACTGGTGTTGCTGTTGGTATCGGTGTTGCTGTTGGTATTGGTGTCATTGTTGCTGTTGGCACCGCTGTTGCTGTTGGTACTGCTGTTGCTGTTGGTACCGCTGTTGCTGTTGGTACTGCTGTTGCTGTTGGTACCGCTGTTGGTGCAGGTTTTACTTTTACTGTAAATTCTTTTGTATAAATCTCATATTCTACAGTAATCTTGTACTCACCAGCTTTATCTTTGTTGTATGCACTAGTATCTACCTTATATCCTTCTGAAATAGGTGCTTTATCATTTCCATAGATACCTGTTACTGTTAAGTTAGTTAAATCAAGGTCTTCACCAATTTCATATTCTGTCTTTGTTGGTGGAACAACTTCAATATCTGTTATAGTTTTTCTTTCTGCTACAATCGCTGTACCACCTTCACTAATAGAAGGAATTGTAATTTTTATTTTTCCATCTGTTACGTTGTAAGTCTTTCCAGAATAAACATCCATTATACCTGACTGTTCTGCTGCTATACCTGTTAAAGTAATTTCTACTGTCTGTTCTCTCTCTGTTGCATTAAGTCCTACGTATACAATTTCACCATTATATTCTCTTGCAATAACTTCATATCCATAGCCATCTCCACCTATAACACGAGTTCTTGTACCTTTAGAGAATACATCTGAGTATATAGAACGTGCTACTAATACTTTTCTATAGTGAGCAAGCATGTCTATCTGCTGCTCATCTAAATTGTCAAATTGCATATCATAACGGTTGTTTTCATAAAGCCCAAATTCATTTGGACCTGAAAGTGCCACTTCTTCACCATAGTAAATAACTGGTTGTCCTTTGGCAGTAATCTGTAATGATGCTGCTAATTTAGCTTTTCCATAATCATAATTCATGGAATATAAGAAACCATCTTCGTCATGACTACTTAAGAACTGTCCCATGCTGAGGCTGCTGCTTAATGCTGCATTACGTGCTACTAATGTTTTTTCTGCTGCATCAATGTTTCCACTTACAAATTTTGCTGCAATGTTTTTGAAATCAAAGTCAAGCTCTGAATCCATCTGACCATTACCTAAGTAATTTGCTGTGCTGTTATATGTTGCTCCCCAGTATTCTCCAATCATCTTGAAGTTTGGATTTACCTCAGCTAATGCTGTTTTTAACTGGCTAAAAGTTTCATGTTCAACATGTTTAATAGTATCCACACGGAAGTAATCAATACGGTTTCCTGCCTCTGTAGTATGATTTGCCCATGCTGTCTGCCATTTAATTAAATTTTCTCTTACAACCTGTTCTTCAGTCTTGAAGTCTGGCAATCCGCTTAATTCCATTGTAATATCATCAGAACCAACTTCAGCATCTTTACGAAGCATTCCAGCAAAGTTATCATTCTGTTCTGTACCATATCCTGCATGGTTAACAACAATATCTAGCATAACCTTGATATCACGTTTATGTGCTTCATCTAATAATTTGTCTAAATCTTCTGTTGTTCCTAAATGTTCATCAAGTTTTGTAAAGTCATTTGCCCAGTAACCTGTATATGCTGCCTGGTTCAAATCATCATTTACAATAGTGTTAATATTATCAACAATTGGAGTAATCCAGATTGTGTTAATACCTAACTGCTGAAGATATCCAAGTTTTGAAATAATACCCTTGATATCACCACCATGGTATGATTCAGCCATTTTTAAGTTATATTCATCATCACCGTTGTTAGAAGAATCTCCATCTGCGAAACGGTCTGTTAGCATAAAGTAAATTCTTGCTTCATCCCATGCTGCATCTGTAGTTGTTCTGTTCACTACTTTAACTGCTGCTTTTGTTTCTGATGTATTTCCATAAAGGTCTGTTACCGTAATTGGAACATCATAAGTTCCCGCCTTAATGCTACTATCAATGTAAAGTACACCTTTATTTGTAACAGTACTGAAATCTACAAGCATATCTTTACCTACAATGTTTTTCAGATTTGCTTGAATTTTGCTTAATTCTACACTTTCACCAGTGTCCTTATTTGTAGCTTTTACTTCTACAACTGGGTTCTGGTCATAATTTACTTCTTCTGGTGATACAGAAGTCTTAAAATCTAATTCTACTTTCTTATATTCTTTCACACCAGTTGGATTATACTGGTCTTTTACTTCTTTTCCATCAATTAAGAAATTATATTCGTATTCTCCGTCTTCAATGTTCTGGAATTTGTATGTAAATAATTCATCTTCTGCATTATATTCCATATCATATTCTTTTCCGTTGATTACTACTTTAGCTTCCTTAATAGTATCCATTGTTCCATTATAGAACTTGTCATCGTCACGATAGCAGAATACTATACCATTATCGTAATATGTCTGACCTGATGGTAATACATATGGTTCTTCTTGACCTTCGCCACCTTTAACCTTAGTATATCTGTCACCTTCGTTCATGGTCAAGACTCTGTCGCCATATTCGCGGTCTTTATTCTGATCCGGACCCCATTCACCAAATAATCTTACAATGTATCCAAAGGAACTTGTATTCTTATCTGCATTGATATATGCAACATATTTTGTATTAGATGTTTCATTCTTCTTAAGTAAGTCATAGCTTGTAACATAGCTTGCATTGTTCCATGTATAAATATCAGATACACCGATATACTTGGAAGTTGATTTATAATCATATTCATAGATTAATGCTCGCTGTGTATAATAAAATTTCTGTACCTGCTGTTTAGGTACACCACCATCTACTGTATAATCAAGAACCACTTCATAGTATCCTGTATCAGCAGTATTACTCACTGTTAATAAACCATTTTCGCTCATAGTAAATCCTGGCTTTTCAGATTTTAAGGAAAATTTCACACTTCCTTCATCTGCTTCACCCTCTGCTAAATACTGGAATTTACCAGCTCCGGCAGCATTGGTTCCATTGATTACTAATCCTGGCATAACTACAATAGAGTTACCGGCTCCATCTTCTCCATCAGGTACAACTTTTTCATTGTACACATCTGCAAAATATGTTTCATTTAAAGTCTGTCCGGCAATTGGTGTTACTTTAAATTTGTATTCATATGTTCCAGGTTCTACATCTTTTAATGTTACAGTATAAGTTCCATCTGTATTCTTTGATAAGTTCTTTCCATTTGTCCATCCATCTTCGCCTACTACGGTACCCATTAAGCTAACAACTTTAATATTCTTTGCCTTTAAACCATAGTTTTCCGGATCGAAGTTGAATGTAATTGTTCCTAATACACCATCAACAATAGGACTATTTCCCTGGTCTATTGGAGCTGGCATTTTAAAATAAGAATTATCCTGTGTATCTCTTTCCTGATTCTTTGGATCAACTACATCTTCACCATCTACCAGGAATTTATAAGAATATTCTTTTCCTACTACAAGTTCCATTGTAATGCTGTATATCTTGTCATTGTCATCATCTTTCATTTCTACAGCCTGTTTATACCAATCATCAGTACCATTCATGCTTCCTATGAGTTTTACTTCATCAGCATTTGGTGCAAAATAATTGAAAGTTACAGTTTTTCCATCTTTAGCAATTAAAGGACTTTCATATTCTGGTTCTTCAACCTTAGTTGGCATTTCAAATGTTGTGTTACCATTTGTATCTTTAGAAATAAAATTGTATGCATCATTTTTTTCTGTTTCATTTCCAACCTGTACTTTGTATTCATATTCGCCAGCAGCAATGTCCGAAATTACAGCAGCATATAAGTTGTCTGCTTTTTCTACTTTTTTAAATTCTACTGGTGTATAAGCCCCTGTTGTCCCTGCTTTACGGTATAATACCTTAGCATCAAGTAATGTGTTTGTTGGATAATAAATAGTTACAGTGCCGTTTCCAATTTCAGGGTTACGCACTACTACAGGTTTTCCGTTTACTTTTGTTTTATTGTAGGAATCTCCTACATAGTTTTCATTTCCTGTATACATATCATAACGATATAATCCACCCTTTGTTGGAACTTCATATTCTACTCCAAATCCTACAAATCCGTCTGTTGCATTTTCTACTCTTTCCATAGCAACTTCATTTACTGTCCATGAAGTAAATGTTCCTACTAAGTGTGCAGAAGCTACAGTTGTTCCTGCTGGTAAATAGAAAGCAACTTTTCCATCTGCCTTATATTCAGGACTTGTTCTCTTTGGTACATCTACCTGTTCTTGCGGAACTACAATCTCTGTTTTATCTTCTGTAAAAATGTCTTTTTTGTCTTTATCTACACCATAGTATAATTTAGAACCATCTGCTGCACTATTTAAAGTTGCAAGCTGTTCTGTACTTAACTTCTTAGGATTTAATCCAGTTGTTGCATCTACGAACTGTAAACCGTCAGCAGCACCTATAATAGTTACCTCTACAGAATACCACTTATATCCGTTTTCTTCTATTCCTTCTGTAAGTTTATAAGCACTCTTAGGTTCATCTGTGGCATCTGTCCAACCTGTTACAACTTCTGTACCAGCAGCACCGGAAATTGTAACAAAATTTGTTTCCCATGCATCTACTACTGGAGTTGTCCAATCATATGTATTTAAGAAATGAAGAGTGACTGTTTTAGCCTCTGTAGCTAATGGTGTTTTTCCCTCTTTATCCATATACCATCCAGATTTAGATGATAAATAATATACTGAACTACCATCTGCTAAAGCGTTGATTGCTCCTAATACTTTTTGGTCTTCTTCCTTGGCTCCGTCAACATCTACCTGGTTTATCTTAACTCCAGTATCGCCAATATAATCACTTGGCTCATCTGCTGAACTCTCTGATGCATCAAGAATATTCATTCCCATCCAATTGTCACTAGTTACATCAACATAATAAAAGTTAGTTCCGTCTTCTTTAACAAAACTAGGCTTTTGTTGTAGTTTTGTTTCTGTATTATCGGTCCACCAGTAATAAACATCTGTTTTTGGTCCACCGTTTACGGTTGCACCAGGATCCCATACATTGATTACTGGAGTTTCCCAACCATTTGAGTTTTCAAAATAAATTCTTATGGTCGGTTTCTTTGTTGTTTCTTCTGCATTTGCAACCAAAGTAAGATTCGCTGGTGCCAGACCAATAATCATAGCCATAATCATAAGCCAGCTAACTACTTTTTTCCAAATGCCTTGCCCCTTAGGAGCCTTTTTTGTTTCGCTCATAATTTCCTTCTTCCTTTCTTAATTATTCCACTCTCTTAGTAAAATTAACTATTAAAATGTTATTGAGCTTTTTATAGTATAAAACATTTCGTCAAACTAACGCAACATTTATGTAAAAAATGGAAACATTTTCGTTCTATTGCACAATAATTAGTGTTTGGATTTGTGTAAATTTTTGGTTATATTTGAAAAATTTAATATGGTGAAAATTACTTTGTTCATTTAATGTAATCCAAATGTCAAATTTGTTCATTTTGCTACTAATTCTAAAGGTTTTATAAACTCCATTGACTTGTTTCACTAGACATTTTAAGATAAGTATATACAAAAAATTTATCTTTAACCCTAGAGATAAGAACTATCCTTCCCTCGGTGGCTAAATGCATTGTTGGAAATTTATGGGTACCTTACAGACATTCCACAAAATAACAAAGTAACAAACTAAAAAAAGTTATTGACAATTTACAAGATACACTGGATGATGGTAGTAAAAATTAAATGCAACAATCCAATTATTAATTAAAAAGGGGAGTGAAAACTATGACAGATAACGAAATATTATTAGCTATGGCGAATATGCTTGAACCTATCAAAACAGACATAACAGATATGAAAAGCGACATTCAAAATATGAAAGTTTCTATCTGTGGCTTGGAGGGTGAAGTTCAAGGCTTGAAGGGCGATGTTCAAGAATTGAAGGGCGATGTTCAAGAGTTGAAGGGCGATGTTCAAGAGTTGAAGGGCGATGTTCAACAATTAAAGGGCGATGTTCAAGAGTTGAAGGGCGATGTTCAACAATTAAAGGGCGATGTTCAACAATTAAAGGGCGATGTTCAAGAGTTGAAGGGCGATGTTCAACAATTGAAGGGCGATGTTCAACAATTGAAGGGCGATGTTCAACAATTGAAGGGCGATGTTCAACAATTAAAGGGTGATGTTCAACAATTGAAGGGTGATGTTCAACAATTGAAAGTTCGTGTCACAAAAATTGAAGTAACACAAGAAACTGAGATTCTGCCAAGACTGCAAAATATTGAAGCTTGCTATACTTCAACCTATGATAGATACAAAACCAGTGTTGAAGATCACGAAACTATGAAAGAAGATATTTCAAATCTTAAACAAGTAGTTGCAAAACATAGTGAACAATTACAAAAAATATCATAGCTATTTATGGAAACAATATTAATTAGAATTACATAAGAAACTAATAATCAAAGGTGTAAGGTCTTAGTAAACTAGGGCTATACACCTTCTTTAACTATTAAGTTCTTACACCTTTCCATTTTAACGAAAGCAATTCCACGTATTCTTCTGTGTTTCTTTATTCTTCTCACTTTCTTCATCTGCTCTCAGTTTCAATTGCTTATAATCTTCCTTATCCATCTTAACACATTCCATTAACGTCAATAACGTCTGCCATAAATAAATCCAGTTTTCTTCTGCCACTTTTTCTTCAAAAACAGGAATTTCTTTGGGCAGATAGCTATACTTTTTTATTCTGCTAGGATGAATTCCATGCTTCATAAAAATCTTCTCTACTATTTTCTTAAACTCAACGGGATTTTTCTGATCGACTGACCATTGATTTCTTTGATAAAATTCCAAACCTTTCCAAAGAACCGTTTCCAATTTGTTCCATCCATCATTTCTAGTAATTTGTTTATGATAAAACTCTGACATAACTAATAATATTATCAATTTTCCTGCTTTTAAAATTTCATTATTCTCCTTCTTTATCAAATTTAACAATTCCTCAATTTTTATTACATTTCGTTTTTGTATGTACTGCCTTTCCCAAGGATACATCATAGCAATTCCGTTCATTAATTCCCAATATTCACCCCTTCCTCCTTGTTTGATTCTAACCAGCATTCCTGTCAGCCATTCTGCTTCTACACCAGCTCGCATGTCAAAAAAAGATTCAAAATGTCTGTTATTATACTCTGACAAATAGTATATATTACGCCATTTCTCTTTTCGTCGATTTTTCACATACTCCATCCAGAGATAAAACTCCTCTTTTGACAACAGTTCATAAACCATTAAGAATGTAACATCCATATAAAAATTCATTCTTCGTTCTTTTAAATAGCATTCTAACTTATACTCGTATTCTTCATATTGTCGGTCTTTCTTGTCAAATATAGATTCCATGGGATTCATTTGTCTTTGAAATATATCACGACAATATCCCAGAACCAGTATACCCTTGTAATTCATTTGCTCTCTCCTCTTATCTTTCTGTTTTTCATAAATTATTTCATGGGATTTTACATTCATAGATCTTGAATGCCTTGAAATTCTTTTATATAATATCATCCTTATATAATAATGTCAATATTTTTTTATTTTTTCTTTTTGATTTCTTTTACATTTCTATCTATCACTTATTATCTTTTATTTCTTTAATCACTTTTCGTCATCCCGTATCAAAGTATTTCATTTAAACTTTTTGCTTTTAAGGCTTCCTACAAAAAGCAGAAAGCCTTAAGTTCCTATTTCACTTGTAAAAACTCTTATTCTTTACATTAGCCACTCTTCTTTCAATTTTTTCACTACCATTCTTTGTGCTTCTTGGTTATACATTAACACAGAATACTCATTTCCCGCTTGGCTTATTCGAATATCATTGAATATTCCTGCTGCCATACCTTTTTCTGTTACCTTCTTCTGTTGGAATCCATTTATAAATTCCTCTTTTGCATATTCTTCTTCTACTAGTTTTTCAAAAATATATTTTCCAGTAATTTTCTTCATTGATTTTTCATCTCGCAAATCATTTAATTGATTCACAAGGTCTGATATGGTACCTTTTTCAGAAAAGCTTATATTTTCTTCCATCTCTGGTGTCACCCGAAATTCTTCTTTTCTTCCCTTTTTCCGTTCCAATATCCCCTGCTCACTTTCTTGTAAAACATTTTCATAGCATAAACTTATCTTTTCACCACCCATATAATTTTTGATTGCTTCTATAAAACTTTCCCCATACTTTTGATATTTATTTTCACCAATTCCACTTACATTCAGCATTTCTTCCTTATTAAAAGGTAGTTTGATACACATATCTGTCAATGTTTTATCAGAACAAATGATATATGGTGGCATCCCTTCCTCTTTTGCCAACTGGCTTCGTATTTTTCGAAGAATCTCAAATAATTCCAATCCTTTACTAGTTAAAATATCAGATTTTCTCTTGCTTCTTCCATTATCTCCTTTCGTCTGAAGTTCCTCTGCCTCTTTATTTACTTTGATAAAAAACTGCTCTTCTCCATTTAAAATTTCATTACAGGACTGGGACAGTTTTAAAATCATATATTTATCCTGCGTAGGCAGTATATACTTTTCCAACTGAAGTTCATCTATAATTGTCTTTAAAAAGCTTTCTTTTTCTCCTTTTCGTATTCCGTAGGTTTTTAATGTTTCCAAACCTAAAGTACGAATTTTGGCTTTATTTCTTCCTAATAAAGTATCCACAATCACATTAATTCCATATCTTTGCCTTGTTTCCTGAATACACCGGATAATATCCTTACAAATATCTGTAATATCTTTTTCTTCATATTCTGCCAGACAATTTCCACAATTTTCGCACCTTCCCATCTGATGTTCCCCAAAGTAGTTTAAAATGTATTGTCTTAAACAGTCTTTTGTAACACAGTAATAATTCATCTTCTGCAAACGAATTTCATCATTTTCCTGAAGCAGTGCTAAATCTTCCATTGACACAGCAGGAGCACTTTTATTTTCCAATAAAAATCGGTTAATCATTACATCCTGCGGAGAGTATAATAAAATACACTCTGCCGACTCTCCATCACGACCTGCACGTCCTGCTTCCTGATAATAATTTTCCAGACTTTGAGGCATGTTATAGTGAAGAACGTACCGAACATTGGATTTATCAATTCCCATTCCAAAAGCATTGGTAGCAACAATCAGTGACTTTACATCATAAATGAAATCTTCTTGGTTCTGCTTTCGTTCTTCATTAGTTAATCCAGCATGATATTTGGCAACAGCCATTCCTTCTGACTGAAGCAATTCCCAAACTACTTCCACATTTTTTCTGGTGGCACAATATATAATTCCACTTTCCTGGTCATGTTGCCTTATATATTCTAACATGGTCTGATCCTTTTGTTTGGAACTTCTCATAGAAATTACTTTAAAAAACAGATTTTTTCGGTCAAATCCGGTAACTAATACTTGCGGTTCTTTTAATTTTAAGATGCATAAAATGTCTTCTTTTACTCCTTCTGTTGCAGTGGCTGTAAAAGCACTGATCACAGGACGTTTTTGCAACAAACTGACAAACTGCACAATTTTTACATAGCTTGGTCGAAAATCTTGTCCCCATTGGGAAATACAGTGAGCCTCATCTACTGTTACCATAGAAATATCTGCCACAGAAGCAAAGTCCAAAAAGCTACTAGTTTCTAAACGTTCCGGTGCCACATAAATAATTTTATACTGTCCTCTTTTTGCATTTTCCAATGCTTTTACAATCTGGTTTTCTGTTAAGGAACTATTTATATATGCTGCGTGAATTCCTGCCTGATTTAAGGCTTTGACCTGATCTATCATAAGAGAAATAAGTGGTGAAATGACTAATGTAATTCCAGAAAACATAAGTGCCGGAATCTGGTAACACAATGATTTTCCTGCTCCGGTAGGCATAATTCCTAATACGTCTTTTCCTTGTAGTATACTATCAATTAATTCTTCTTGACCTTCCCGCAAGGAATCATATCCAAAGTATTTTTTTAATATTTCATATTTATCCATATAGTGCCCCCTTAAACATAAAATTCTCATACCCAGAGTTAACTTATACTATAACACAATTATAAGCTAAAATCCATACCCAAAAAGACACAAAACAAAAAGCCTAAACAAAAAGCTGTTACTTCACGATTAATTTCGCTAAAGCAACAGCTTCAAACTTACGCATGACTTAACGCTGGAAATCTCACTGCCTCTTTCTCAAACTCATCAAATATCTTCCCTTTTACAAATAAGGTAGTATCTTCTTCTTTCAGCTCAGAAACTTCCCATCCCTTGGTTTCTAATGGAGAAAATCCCAATGTTACCTTTTTAATTTCCTCTCCAAAAGCACTAATAATTTCATCTAAATCTATTTCCTTCTCTGCAAAAACCTGTTGTAAATCAAGTACTTCTCCGTCCACTTCTGCAATCACATAAGCATTCTGACTTTCTATATAAAATACATTTTCCTGCATAAATTTGGTTACATAAAACATCACCAATTCTGCACCATTTTTCTGCTCCATGGAGCTTTGGCAAATACTCTTTTTCATAATGTCTTCTAATTTGTTCCAATGTTCTTTTTTGTCCATAGGCACCATAACAGTACTTTTGGTTTCAGTTATTTGAACTGTTTTTGAATACAGATATTCTTTCCCAGCTTCAAATCCAAACTTAGGATAAAAATTCACCACCTCATCATTAGCAAACAGGAAAATTCCATCTGCCTTATCCTGATAATCTTTTTCAATTTTTTCCATAATTTTTCGAATCAATCCTTGATTTCTTTCATTTTCTTCTGTCATTACTGTTCCTAACTGAATTAATTTAACCTGCTTTCCACTGAGTTCAAATCCCATTGGACTTACAGAAACATTGGCAACTACTTTATCATCTTTTACACAAACATATGGAAGATAATTTTCTTTCCAATATCCATTTTGATACCAGTCCTCAAAATCCAATCCAAATGTTTTAACAGCAAGTTCATTAAAACTTTTTCTTAAATTTTCATTGGTTCTATCTAATTTCATAAATTCGTAACTCATAATTCCCTCTTTTCGTCTTGATATAATCTTAAATATTCTTTTGACACATCATCGTCAAAAATTAGAAAATCATCTGAATTTATGGTAACATCAATTCCTGCCACCACAATTTCCTCATATTTAAAATATATTTCTCTGTCAACTACTTTTTCATTATACAAGCTGGCAGACAGAAATGCTATCTCATAAATTTTTCAAAAAAAGAATGAGTCAAAAGGGAACTGGCATAACCAGTTCCTCACTTCAATTTTATTCACATTCTCCCTTCATTGACGAAATTCAAGGGAAAAGTTTAAATTTTTTTCCTTCTGAATTTTTTTCCTCGATTAGCTGTTCTTTAAATAAAATTTTTATCTGTTCTTGTCCTGCTTTCGTTCCTATTGCTTCATCACTAATATCACCTTTGTAAACTGCTTCCATTAGTTTAATATATGCCTCCCCCAATGCAGTGGTCAGAAGTCCTGCCGTAGCACCTGAAATAGTACCGCCAGTAATACTTCCTGCTACTGGGATTAATTTACATAAATTTGATACAATAGCTCTTCCTGCAATAGTAGCACCACCAGCTCCCAAAGTAGAAGAAACAAAAGCAGTTATAATGCTTTTACTTACATCCAAGCCAAAAATGGCGGTTATGGATGCTATCATTCCCACCTGGGTAGGAATCAGCAATGCACTATCTGCAAAAGGTATTGGGGTAAACCCCTCACCAAATGCCGCTGCTGTTGCTGTTGCTACCACTGCATGAGCACGTCTTTTTTTTTCCTCCAAAGAAGCCTTTTGCACATTTTGCAAGGTGTCAATCAGCTCCTCCGGTAAAGCTTCACTCATGACCGAAATCAAAGTATCCAAACCGTAGGACTTTATTACATATTCCTCATCAATTTCATAGTCTAAAGCGAGTACAGGCACTACTTGAACCACATCCAGATTTTCATTTATTATCATATCCTGCATTTCTTTGGCATGCTTTTTTGAAAAAGACTGAGTTAATACAATAATTACAGGTACTTGAGTAACTTTGTTTTCTTCCGCAAAATCCCTGAGCCACTGGATTTCTTCTGGTTCTATTCTGTTTGAAGCATTGTTGATGCAATACCAGATGCAGTGTATTGCCTGGTTTACATCTTTTTCCACAAGACCTTGTCGTATAGTATTCAGCACTTCGTTTTTTACTTCTGTTTGTGCATCCTTTCCCAATTCAAATCCCCGAGTGTCGTATATATTCAATGGAAATCCTTTTTTGCTAATTTTCCGCATATGGTCTGTGACTGGTCTTCCAATGCCAGTTTCTACTAACTGTTCACGAAATACGCTGTTAATCAGGGTACTTTTCCCTACTCCGGTTTTTCCTGCTACAATGATATTTAAGGTTTTCAAATTTCTGATTTTTTCGTTAATTGCTTTGATACAGTCCGCCGCAATTTTTTCTGTACTTATTTCCATGGTTTACCTCGCTTTCTCCCTCTACTAACCATTTGTTCTGTTACTGTACACAGCATACTGTGTACAGTAACGAATTTCAGCCCATTTTAAATGCATCTGCGATGCATGGGGCTGAAATTTTGTCGCCACCACTTCTTGGCGCATAGCTTGACAGCTAGTGTCAAGCTTGCGTCTGTATA
>JAFQCM010000021.1 GCA_017399445.1 Lachnospiraceae bacterium
AAAATCCATCGAAATTGCTTTTCCATTTTCTTCTGCTACCGCTAAGATTCCATCTAACGTTTGTACATCTGTTTCTGTTAAATAATTCTTATCATAGTACAAGAAATAGCCATTATCTGCGGTATATGGATACGCAAATAATGTGTCCTTATATGTAGCAGACACAACTGCCTCTTCTACATTTTCCTTTTTAATCTTATCTGCATTTGGAACATGCGATAATGCTCCTGCTGCAATCATCGTAAGCAGCTGGTCATCCGGTATGGTAAAAATATCAACTTCATTATGTATATCAGCTAATAAGCCCTCTTTTGTTTGTACATCTGCCTGCGGTGCTAATTTAATATCAAACTCTGCCTGACCTGCATATTCCTGCTTAAACGTTTCAAACATTCCTTCTAGCATGTCGTAACTATTTTCCTCTGCCCAAACAGTCAGCTCCACCTTTCCGGATGGTAGCTCTTGTTTTGTTTCTACACCTTCTTCCTCTGCTACCGTTTCTTCTGTCACTTGACTATTGCCACATCCCGAAAACGCCATTGTCAAAACAGCTCCTGACAACAATAATGCAATTAATTTCTTTTTCACGCGAACTCTTCCTTTCTCTATACTTTTACCTGTATAATTTCCTTGTCAATAGTTTGTTATTTTTTATATTTATCAGTTAATTTACTATTTAATTTTACATTATCTGTTTATTTATTTCAAGTCAAATAATACTATTATACAATATGTTAGAAAATAGTATTTACTGTTTTGCATTTTAGCACTTTGGCAAGATTTTCTTACGAAATTCTTGTTTAACTACCACTACGTTACAGCAATTTCCTATTACATAACAAAAGGATGCCTTATGATTTGGCATCCTTTTTTATTTGACTCTGATTTACTTTATTATATTTTTTCTTATTCCCGTGATTATGATAATAAGGTTTCTTTTTCTGTTTTCTTGCATTTCTCTCATTTACCGTATCCCTCAGTAACGTATAGAAAGTTGAAATAAGCGGAATAAAGAACAGCATACCTGCCACTCCAAAAAGACTTCCACCAATACTTACAGCCATTAATACCCAAATAGAAGGAAGTCCAACCTTATTTCCTACTACTTTCGGATATATAAGATTCCCTTCAATCTGCTGAATAACGAGAAACATAATAACAAAAACAAGCGCCTGCATTGGATTATTTACCAATATAAGAAATGCTCCTACAAAACATCCAATAAAGGCCCCTACAATCGGAATCAACGCCGTAAATGCAATTAGTACCCCTACTAAAAGAGCATATGGCATTCCTAAAATGGTCATTGCTATAAAAAACATAATTCCTAGTATAACAGCCTCGGTACACTGTCCACTGATAAAATTAGAAAAGTTTCTATTTGCAAGTGAAAACACTTTTAAAATCAAACGTTCCATTCGTTCTGAACAAAATGCTGAAACAATTCGTTTTCCCTGATTACACAGATTCTCCTTCTGTCCTAGAATATAGATAGCAAAAATAAATCCAATAAACAGATTCATCGCTCCACCAATAATGCTACCGGCTACTGTTACTGTAGAAGAAACCACATTTGTCATACCGTTCTTCAGAAACTGGATCAGACTGTCCATCGCTAGCTTCCAATCAATTTCTATATTCTCCAACTCTGCTACATAGTTTTCC
>JAFQCM010000022.1 GCA_017399445.1 Lachnospiraceae bacterium
ATCAATTATTACCATATTATTTTCATCATCAAACAGGCTGGCTGCCAGAGATTTGGCAAGCTCTGTTTTACCTACTCCTGTTGGTCCTAAAAATAAGAAGGAACCAATTGGTTTGGAAGGATCTTTGATACCTGCTTTGGAACGGATAATAGCATCTGTGACTTTGGTAACACCCTCATCCTGTCCAATAACACGTTTGTGTAGTTCTTGGTCCAAATGAAGGGTTTTGCTCTTTTCACTTTCTGTTAGTTTGGCAACTGGAATCCCTGTCCATCTGGAAATAATTCGTGCAATTTCCTCTTCACTGACAGATTCATGTACCAGACTCAAATCTTTTTCTTTAATGTTTCTTTCTTCTACTTCTAACTGAGCTTTTAATCTTGGTAGTTCTCCATACATTAATTCTCCCACCCGTTCGTGATTTCCATTAATAGAACATACCTCTATTTCCCGATTCATTTCTTCAATCTGTTCACGAATCTTACTTGCTTTTTCCAAAGCGGATTTTTCATTATCCCACTGTGCTTTTTTACTTGCGAAATCCTCACGTAATTCTGCCAGTTCCCTACGTAATTCTTCTAGTCGTTCTTTGCTTAAATTGTCATTTTCTTTTTTCAGTGCAGTTTCTTCTATTTCTAACTGCATAATTTTTCTGTTTTGCTCGTCCAATTCTGCCGGCATGGAATCCAATTCTGTTTTTATTAGTGCACAGGCTTCATCAACCAAATCAATTGCCTTATCTGGCAAAAAACGGTCAGATATATAACGATTCGAAAGAACTGCTGCAGATACTAAGGCATTATCCATGATTTTTACACCATGGAATACTTCGTATCTTTCTTTCAGACCCCTTAAAATAGAAATGGTATCTTCTACTGTGGGTTCCTCTACTAAAACCGGCTGGAAACGACGTTCCAAAGCAGGGTCTTTTTCAATATATTGACGGTATTCATCTAAAGTTGTGGCTCCAATACAATGAAGTTCACCCCTTGCAAGCATTGGTTTTAACATATTTCCTGCATCTAGGGCACCACTGGTTTTTCCTGCACCAACAATAGTATGAAGTTCATCGATGAAAAGAATAATTTCACCATCACTTTTCTTGACTTCTTCCAACACTGCTTTTAATCTTTCTTCAAATTCACCTTGATATTTTGCACCGGCAATTAAAGAACCCATGTCCAAAGAAAAGATTTTCTTATCTTTCAACCCTTCCGGCACATCACCATGGACAATTCGCTGGGCAATTCCTTCAGCTACTGCTGTTTTACCAACTCCAGGTTCTCCAATTAATACCGGATTGTTTTTCGTTTTTCTGGAAAGGATACGAATTACATTTCGAATTTCTGTATCACGTCCAATGACCGGATCCATTTTTTGCTGTCGTGCCCGTTCTACCAGATCCTGACCATATTTATTTAAAGTATCGTAAGTTGCTTCCGGATTATCGCTAGTAACTCTCTGATTTCCTCTTACAGTAGATAATGCCTGTAAAAAACGTTCTCTCGTGATACCATACTCTTTAAAAATTTCCTTAATTCCAGGATTTGGGTATTTGACCAAGGAAAGGAATAGATGCTCTACGGAAACATATTCGTCTCCCATCTGCTTTGCCTCGTCTTCTGCACTAATCAATACTTGATTCAGCTTTTGTCCAATATAAAGCTTCCCTCCGGAAACTTTCACCCTTTTCTTTAAGTATTCCTCTACTTTTTTGATAAAGTGTCCTTTATCAATTTCCATTTTTTCAATCAGCTTTGCAATTAAGCTGTCGTCCATGGTAAGAAGGCTGTATAAAAGATGCTCCTGCTCAAGCTCCTGGTTGCCATATTCATATGCCAGCTTTTCGCAATTATTTACTGCCTCTATGGACTTTTGTGTAAACTTGTTAATGTTCATTGCTCTACCTCCTGACATGCTATTAACGTATTTTGCTACGTTTTGATGTGTTTTATTCGTTTCTAAATGCAACTATAGCACCACTTGTTAGCACTGTCAAGAGGTGAGTGCTAAAGTTTTCTGATAATTTCATAAAACATATTTCTAAGATATCCACAATAGCAAAAAGAAATAACATCCTTGACTTTGGCGAGCTAGGATGCTTATTTAAGTTTCTTATTTCAAAATTCCTATTGTCAATCAAAAAATTTATGTTATAATAATTGGGTACAAAAAGAATAACCACAGTTCATCAAAGGCAACACCTTGCCTTTGTTACCAGACATATTGCCAGACAATATGTTAGGTGATAAGGAAACTACGGTGAGAATCCGTGACAACAGCCATTACCGTATTTGGATTTTATCCATAAGCCGGAATGCTTATCGTTCTGTGTACTGCTTAAATTCCCTTGGGCAAAATGGAAGGGTAATGCGGTAAAATGGTACATTATGTTACCTTTTTCTGACACTTACGCCCTTCCTCGGAAGGGCTCTTTTTGCGTTATACTTTTCGTGCATATAAAAAAACGGAAAGAAGGATTGAACATGAAAAAAAACCAAAAAGTATCTATTGTATTACTACTTTGTTTCCTACTGTCACTTAGCATGGTTGGATGTAGTAACAACACAACAAGCCAGGAGGCTACAGAAGAAAACTCTATTTGGTCAAATGCCACCTACACCGAAGACACAGAATTTGGCGAAGGCAGCACTACGGTTAATGTGGAAGTAAAGGTCAATGACCAGTCTGTTACTTTTACATTACATACAGACAAAACCATCCTTGGCGATGCTCTAGTGGACCATGAACTTCTCTCTGGTGAAGATGGTGACTATGGACTTTATATCAAAGAAGTAAATGGTATCACAGCTGATTATGATGTAGACAAAGCTTATTGGGCTTTCTACAAAGATGGGGAATATATGAACACCGGAGTAGACGGTACAACCATTGCTGATGGCGAACATTATGAACTTGTTTACACCCAGGAGTAGAAAAAAAGAAAACCGTCCGCTGACTACAGCGGAAATTACAAAATTCACAATGCTTGGAACACTGATGTTTTGTTCTAAAATTATTATGGAATGGATACCTAATATTCATCTGCTGGGAATGCTTACAATGGTATATACATTAACTTATCGAAAAAAGGGGCTAATTCCTATTTATGTATATGTTATGTTAAATGGACTTTTTGCTGGTTTTTCTCCCTGGTGGGTACCATATTTGTATATTTGGACCATCCTTTGGGGAATTACCATGTTGTTGCCCCCAAAAATTCCTGTTAAAGTTGCTGCTATTGTCTATCCTATCATTTGTGCCCTACATGGTTTTCTCTTCGGAACCATGTATGCTCCAACTCAGGCAATTATGTTTGGTTTAAATTTCCAACAGATGATAGCATGGATTATTTCCGGTTTGCCATGGGATATGCTTCAGGGAGTAGGAAATTTCTTTGCAGGCTTTTTAATTCTTCCCCTTGTAAAATTACTTCGCAGATTCGAAAATGGTACTATCCATTCCTAATTACCAAAATTAAAACACGCCAAAAGATGATATACCCCACTGCCTACTTGACAAGGGTCATATCATCTTTTTGTATGGTTAAAATTTTATCCCCACTATGCACATATTCTAACTGTTCTCCCATAATCTCCTTCATAATTTTATAAGCAGGAAGCCCAGTACAATGACCTGTATAAAATCTTGCCTCTATCCTTTTTAACTCCTCTGCAATCTCTGCAATATTTCGAATCTCTTCTTCACTATATTCTTCTTTCTGCATCAAATGAAATCCACTAATCACCATATCCGGATTAGAACTATATATTTCTCTATACCTGTCAAGAATATTAATCATTCCATTATGTGCACATCCTGACAACAACACATATTTTTCCTGCTGTTTCACCACAAGACACTGTTCATGTTCAAAGTCATCCTGCTGAAACTGTCCCTTTACTTTTTGCTTTAATACCAGATTACTTTTTGCAAAATGCTTTCTCCCAACAATCCCAGAAAACAAAAACAATTCATCATCTATTTTCATTTCTCCATCCACTAGCTGAAGCTGCGAAAGCTCCAAAATTCTTTTATCAATACCAATATATTTTTCCCAGCCTTCTTTAAAATTGTAATAGTCACCACCGGCTTTTCTTTGCATATAAATTTTTGCTGTTGGATTTATCTCTATAAAACTCAATAATCCACCTGTATGGTCATAATGCCCATGACTTAAAATTACGGTATCTATTTTCGTCAAATCAACTCCCAGTCTGTCCGCATTTTTCCAGGTATTCTCTGTGGCTCCTGTATCCATTAACAACTTATGCTTTTCTGTTTCTATATAAAAGCTTAATCCATGCTCTGCAATACACTCTGAACTCCCTTTAGTATCTTCCATTAAATTTATAATTTTCAACGCTTTTTCTCCTCTGCTTTCTGCATTTTCCTCTCTTTTTTGGAAAAGACAGCAAACTTGCATCCAAGCCACTGCCTTTTCATCATCTTTTCAATTATATCATATAGTAATTTTTCTGCCTATGTGTAATTTTTAAGATTTCTCTGTTTCTTTATCCTTATCTGCCAGCTCTTTGTAATATTTCCATCTATCTTTTGCATCCTGTTCTGCCTTTGCAAACAATTCTTCTGCTTCCTTTGGAAACTGCTTTGCTAAAGAGGTATAACGAATCTGCCCCATAAGAAATTCCTGAAAGTCTTCTTTGGGTTCTTTGGAATCTAATTGAAAAGGATTTTTTCCTTCTTTTTCTAGTAATGGATTGTAACGATATAAGTGCCAGTATCCACAGGCTACCGCCTTTGCCATATTTTCCATACTTTTTCCCATACCAGCTTTGATTCCATGACTTATGCACGGAGCATATGCAATAATCAGGGATGGTCCCGGATAACTTTCTGCCTCTAAAATAGCCTTTAATGTTTGGTTTTTATCTGCTCCCATGGCAATCTGCGCCACATATACATTACCATAACTCATCATCATTCTGCCCAAATCTTTTTTTCCGGACTTTTTACCGGAAGCCGCAAATTTTGCAATGGCTGCTGCTGGTGTTGCTTTGGATGCCTGACCACCTGTATTCGAATATATTTCTGTATCAAATACAAGCACATTTACATCTTCCCCAGATGCCATTACATGGTCAAGACCACCATATCCAATATCATACGCCCAGCCATCTCCACCTACAATCCACTGAGAACGTTTTACCAAATAATCCTGTCTGCTTTGAATTTCTGTTAAAAGCTTTTCTTGCTTTTTATCTCCTGCCTGAATTTCTTTTATGGCTTCCGTAACCCTTACTGCTGAATTTCTTGAAGCTTCCCTATCTTCCTTCGCTGCAAGCCACTCTTCAAACGCTTCTTTTGCTTTGTATTCTATGCCACTTTCTATCAGTTCTCGAATTTTTTCTTCCAAATCATAGCGAATTTTTTTCACCCCAAGGTACATTCCATAGCCATATTCTGCGTTATCTTCAAATAAAGAATTTGCCCAGGCAGGTCCTCTTCCCTGTGCATTACAAGTATAAGCGGTAGACGGTGCAGAAGCTCCCCAGATAGAGGAACATCCGGTAGCATTAGCAATCATCATGTGCTCACCAAACAATTGGGTAACCAGCTTAATATATGATGTTTCTCCGCACCCTGCACAGGCACCGGAAAACTCCATCAATGGCTTTTTAAACTGACTGTCTTTTACTGTTTTTCCTAAAGTCAGATTTTCTTTTTCTACAACTTTACTAACTGCATATTCCCAGTTTGCTACCTGAGTCTTTACCTGGGTTTCCAATTTTTCCATTACTAATGCTTTTTCCCTAGCAGGACAAATGTCTGCACAATTGCCACAACCGGTACAATCCATGGGACTAAGTTGCATACGAAATCCCAAATTTTCCAGTCCTTTTCCCACAGCATTCTTGGTTTCGAAACTTTCCGGTGCCTCTTTTCTTTCTTCTCCATCTAATAAAAATGGACGAATACAGCCATGTGGACATATATAAGAACACTGATTACATTGAATACAGTTTTCTATCTTCCATTCAGGCACCCGGATTCCTATACCTCTTTTTTCATAAGCAGTAGTTCCTGAGGGAAAACTTCCATCTTCCATTCCTAAAAATGTACTTACCGGTAATGTGTCCCCCTTCTGCCTGTTCATAGGACGCATAATTTTTTCCACAAATTCTGGTTCCTTTGCCACCGAATTTGTGACTTGTTCTTTTTCTTTTATGTTAATCCATGTTTCTTTTATTTTTACTTTCTGAATCTGTTCAAATCCCTGCTCTACAGCTTCCGTATTCATTTGTACGATTTTTTCTCCTTTTTTACCATAAGCATTTTCAATTGCTTCCTTTAAATGTCGTTTTGCCTCTTCCTCCGGCAAAATTCCCGTTAATTTAAAGAACGCTCCCTGCATAATCATATTAATCCGGTTGCCTAAGCCAATTTTTTCTGCAATTTCAATGGCATTAATACAATAAAAGTCAATTTTTTCTTCTGCAATTTTCTGTAACATTTTCTTAGGTAATTTATCTTCTAGTTCTTTCGGTTTCCACTGGCAGTTTAATACAAAAGTTCCGCCTGTTTTCAAACCTTCCAATAAATCGTAGCTGTTAAGATAGGATTGATTATGACAAGCAACATAATCTGCTTCATCAATTAAATAAGTAGATTTTATTGGCTTATCACTAATTCGTAAATGGGATGTAGTTAATCCACCAGACTTTTTAGAATCATATGAAAAATATGCCTGCACATATTTTGAAGTATGCTCTCCAATAATTTTTACCGCCTGCTTATTGGCTCCTACAGTACCATCGGAACCCAATCCCCAAAATTTACAACGAATACTTCCTTTGGGTGCAGTAATTATCTTTTCTCCCACTTTCAAGGATGTATTTGTCACATCATCTTCAATTCCTATGGTAAAATGATTTTTCGAAGTCTGCTCTTTTAAATTATCAAATACTGCCTTTATTTCTGTTGGAGTGGTGTCTTTCGACCCAAGACCATAACGGCCTCCCACAATAACAGGAGCATCTTTTTCCTCATAAAAACAATTACGTACTTCCAAATATAATGGTTCTCCCGCTGCTCCCGGTTCTTTTGTTCTATCCAATACCGCAATCTTTTTCACCGTCTTGGGAACTGCTTTTAAAAAGTGTCTCACAGAAAATGGTCGGAATAAGTGAACTTTAATAAAACCATATTTTTCTCCTTGCTGGTTCAAATAGTCTATGGTTTCTTCAATAGTTTCACCTACAGAGCCCATTGATACAATTATATATTCCGCATCTTTGTCACCATAATAGTCAAACAATCCGTACTTTCTTCCAGTCAGTTCACTTATTTTCTTCATATAATCTTCCACTATAGGAATCATATTATCATAAAAAGAATTTGCCACTTCCCTTGTCTGAAAGTAAATATCCGGATTTTGAGTGGTCCCTCTGATAACAGGATGATTTGGTGATAGTGCATTGTCACGGAAGTTCTGTAATGCTTCTTTATCCAATAATTTTTCTAAATCTTCATATTCTAATGCTTCTACTTTTTGTATTTCATGGGACGTCCGGAATCCATCAAAAAAATGAAGTACTGGCAACCGTCCTTTTATGGCAGCTAAGTGTGCTACTATAGCCAAGTCCATGACTTCCTGTACAGAACTTGAAGCCAGCATAACGCACCCAGTCTGTCTCACTGCCATAACATCTTGATGATCTCCGAAGATACTCAATGCCTGGGCAGCAAGAGCCCTGGCACTTACGTGAAATACTCCAGGCAACAGTTCCCCTGCAATCTTATACATGTTCGGAATCATCAAAAGTAATCCCTGAGATGCTGTAAATGTAGTGGTTAAGGCTCCAGCCTGCAAAGAACCATGAACTGCTCCTGCTGCTCCTGCTTCTGATTGCATCTGTACAACATTTACCCTTCCACCAAATATGTTTTTTCTCCCATTTGCCGCCCATTCATCTACTACTTCTGCCATAACAGAAGATGGGGTAATGGGATAAACAGCAGCCACTTCTGTGTACCCGTAGGCCACATAAGCTGCTGCTGTATTTCCATCTACTACTACTTTTATTTTTCCCATATTCCTTTTCCTTCCTATAGTCTGCTTCCATTATCTACCCAGCTTTTTGCACCCAGTACAGCATCTGTATCAGGAATAGAAACATTGGTTTCTGAAACCAGCTTTTTTGTTTCTGCCCATGAGGCAGTACCTTCACTTTCTAGTTGGTCTGTATTATTAATTCTTTTGTTATACTTACCTGCTAAATCTTGATTTATTTCACTACCTATACAAGTTTCTTGATTTTCATAAGCTTTCATGTTCTGTACTCCCTTTGTCTTTTATTTCCTGTATAGTATTCGCGAATCTGCCAGTAATATGCTCATAAATCTTAATTTAATTATTCTTACTTAAACAATGAAATTTTTCTTAATTTTCTTTAATTTTCTCTCTTCTTTCTTTCCACTTTATGACTTTTCCTGTATAATAATTCCATCTAAATTATGAGGAGGATTTTATAGATGAACTATGAAAAACTATCCAGGAAAGCCTTAGGTTGTATGTATACAGCGACTTTTCTTGGAACATGTATCTGTGCCGCTATTCTCGGTGCTATTCTTTATTATTTTATTTTTCCAAATGATATTACTATTGGCAAATATATTATTTATGTTATATTTGCCCTGATGGTACTGAATACTTTTATCAGCCCGCTATTCCGTTTCCATCGTTATGGTTATTTGATTACTTCGGATTATATTGAAGTGAAGGAAGGATATTTAAATGTGACTCGTTCCATTGTACCTATGGAGCGTCTTCACCAAGTTCAAACCACTCGTGGTCCTATTGACCATATTTTTGGTGTTACTAAGGTAAATGTAACTACTGCCGGTGGTGATGTTACCATACGATTTTTAGAAGAAGAAAAAGCTGCCCAGATTGCCCAGACTCTTACCAAACGAATTAATCATATTGCAGCATTAGGAAAGGAGGCAGTAAACCTTCATGAATAATACCAGATTTCGCTGTCATCCCAGCATTATTTTAGAACAGCTTGGCAGTTTCTTTTTTATTATATTAATTTTGGGCTTTGAGTTTTTGACAAGCTTTTTGGAAGATCCTAAAAGTACTTCTTTTGAACTTCCTTCCTATTATGTAATCAGCGGAATTCTTGCTTTTCTTGGAATTATTTTTTTGTTTGTTGGTTATCGTTATCTGATATGGTCTAAAACTTGGATTTCCATTCAGAACGGCAGCCTTATTTATGAAAGAAATACTTTTAATAAAAAAGTAAATACCATTGGTATTCAAAGTATTTCTAACATTAATATGGAACAAAATATTTTAGAAAGAATTCTAGGCACCTGCAAGGTGAAGCTGGATACCAACAGCCTTACGACTGCTAATCTAAATGACCTTACCATTGTAATGAAAAAATCACACGCTTTGGAGTTGAAACAATATTTGCTTTCTATTATAAATGAAAGTTCTATAGGAGAAACTCCAGCTATGGTAGATAACGATGAAATAAAGTATGATTTTGAAGCATCTATTACCGATGTGGCAAAACACAGCCTATTTATGCTTTCTCCATTTACCTGTATTGCATTGGCGCTTTCTGTCTGGTTTATTTTCCTTCAATTTTCCGACGCCTTACACACTGCTCGGGAAGCCAAAGGTATTTTAAGTATATTGGTAAATTTACTGGTAATCTTTTTTATTCTTTATTCTGCCCTTTCCAGTGCATTAAAAGGATTTTTCGGATATTATGGATTTCGGGCAAAACGACAGGAAAATAAAATTATTTTATCCTATGGCTTCTTCAAAAAGATAAATTATGAAATACCAGCAGATAAAATAAACGCGGTAGAAATTGTACAGCCATTATTTTGCAGAATTTTCAAACGATATTGTGTGGAATTAGTTAATGTAGGACTTACAGATGAAGGGGCTGGTTCTAAAGCACATTTAATACTTGCCTGCAAATTAGAGGATTTGGAACAGCAGCTTTCTATTTTATTACCGGAACTCTCTGCTGACCTGATTACCAAAGTACAAAAACAACCAAAACGAACATTTTTCTATTATTGTTATCTTGTTCTTTGTACTTTACTTGGTCTTGGCATTGGTTATGGCCTGTTAATTCTTTCCTTCCAATACCTGGATATTTTATTGGAAAGTGAAATTATTCTTTCTATCTTTGGAATACTGGCTTTTATTATTTTGTTTCTGGTTTTAGGCCTATACCTGTATCATAAGACGGCCGGAACTTACATTGGAGAAAATTATCTGGTTACTTCCACAGGATTTATACAGCGAAAATTTACTATTGTAAAATATGCTAATATCCAATATATTACAACAGTGCAGAATTGGATAAATAGAAAGCTGAAATTAACCCAGGGTATGTTTTATCTTCTGGCAGATATCGGAAACCAGACAAAAAGCCTTCCTTATATAGAGGAATTTCAATTAGAAAAATTAAAGAAACACATTTTAGATTTTTAAAACAAAATGAAAAGAGCGGAGTTGCTTGGCAACTACGCTCTTTTCATTAAAAACTATATAATAATAATGAGGGGGGAGTAGTAAATTTATTTTGGGGAGTATAAATTTACTAAAAAGGTATAATTTTTAGGGAGGATTCAAACCTCTTTTGCGTCCTGAAGTTTGCTTCCCTTGTACAGCAAAATAAATATAACATACTTTTTAACTCTTGTCTAGTAGTTTTTTAATATTTTTGTAAAATTTTGTAATTTTTTTTAATATTTGTTAAAAACCAACAAATAATCTGTATGAAATTGATTTTTTTCATTATAACTATATGTAAAAATGAATTTAAAGGAGGTCTTATTATGTCTAAGAAAACATTGCTTCAGGAAGCAGAAACATACAAATCTTATTTAACGGAAACCAGACATTATTTACACAGTCATCCAGAAATAGGATTTGACTTAACAGAAACTACTGCTTTTGTAAAAAAAGAACTCATTTCCATGGGATATGAACCAACAGCTTGTGGAAAATCCGGAATTACTGTCTTAGCAGGCGGCCAAAAAACAGGAAAAGTCTTTCTCATTCGTGGAGATATGGATGCCCTTCCTATTACAGAAGAATCCGATGTAGATTTTAAATCCCAGAATGGAAACATGCATGCCTGTGGTCATGACATGCATACCACTATGTTGTTAGGTGCTGCAAAGCTTTTAAAACTTCACGAAGATGAAATTCTGGGAACTGTAAAATTGATGTTTCAGCCTGCGGAAGAAATTTTTGAAGGTTCTAAGGACATGCTGCAGGCAGGTTTACTGGAACATCCCAGGGTGGATGCTGCTCTTATGATACACGTAATGGCAGGAATGCCTTTACCAGAAGGAACTGCTATTGTCTGCAATGGTGGTGTCAGTGCTCCTGCTGCTGATTACTTTACTATTAAAATTCAAGGAAAAGGATGTCATGGTTCTATGCCCAATACCGGGGTGGACCCTGTGAATATTGCTGCTCATATTATTACCGCCCTTCAGGAAATCAACGCCAGGGAACTATCTCTTTCTGATGAAGCTGTATTAACCATTGGAACCATCCATGGAGGAAATGCTGCTAATGTAATTCCTGATATTGTGAAATTAGGTGGAACCATCCGAACTTATGATGAAGATGTAAGAAATTTTCTAAAAAACAGAATGTCAGAAATTGTAACTCATACCGCTGCTACTTTTCGTGGAGAAGCAAAAGTTACTTTTGGAAGTGGCTGTCCTACTTTAATAAATGATGCAGCTTTATCCCAATGTGTTGTGACATACTTAAAAGATTTATTGGGAACAGGGAAAGCTTTTACAGCCGGAGAACTGAATGCCATGTCAGGCGATAAAAAAGCTTCAAAAACTGCAGGGTCCGAAGATTTTGCCTATGTAAGTCATAAAGTACCTTCTATTATGCTTGCTCTGGCAGCGGGACAACCGGAAAATGGGTACTGTTTCCCTCAGCATCATCCAAAGGTGAAATTTAATGAAGATGTACTGCCTGTTGGAAGTGCTATTTATGCTTATACTGCTATAGAATGGTTACGAAATCATAAATAAAATTTTGCAAACGAAAAGAGCGGAGTTGCTTGGCAACTACGCTCTTTTCGTTAAAAACTATATAATAATAATGAGGGGTAGTTAGTAAATTTATATTGGGGGGAATAAATTTACTATGAAGGTATAATTTTTAGGGAGGGGCTAAACTTCTTTTGCGTCCTGAAGTTTGCTTCCCTTGTACAGCAAAATAAATATAACATACTTTTTAATATTTGTCTAGTGGTTTTTTAATACTTTTGTAAAAAATTTGTTATACTTCGGAAGATAGTGGCCAAGGGGACGCCCAGGACCGGCAGCGGAGCTTCCTAAGCAGGCTGAGACAACGCTAAAATCGCTGAAGCCAGGTAACGGAAATTTGTTACAAAAACATTAAGTAGGATGTTATATTCAAAAACATTTTATTGCTCCATTAAGTTGAACGATGCACCATTTTTGGTGGGATCATTCAACATGAATTTTATGGAGATATTAATTCTATATGTTGTGGTTGCAATTCAAAAGCCGCTACATATTGTGTTGTAAATTTTGTAACATTGTGGTAAACTTATCTTAGAAACAAACAAATAATAATTTATTGTTGCAAATAAAAATAAATTCATATATAATCAGATGGTAATAACGATTTGATACAAAGAAAAGTAGACACCGCTAGACGGTTGAGCCTATAGATTGGTAACTAAACGGCTAATATAATTTAATGATTAACACAAAGATAACCGCTTATGACTCGTGGCGGTTATTTTTGTGCCTAATTTTATCAAACAAGCGTACTAAGTATGTAGCACAAAGACTACTTACCGTTCTTCTAAGAACATCTATCAAAAATTCTGCAACAATTGTCACTTCGCAACCCTCCTTTCGTAGCGAGGATATTTATACGATAAACAGGGTATCACTACACCTGACGTGACTCAACCGCCAGCCGTCCCATTCTAGCCTAAATGAAACGTTGGTGTCTACTTCTCTCATATTGTAACATAATGGAAGAAAATGTCAAATAAAAAAGGATGCAAACTAATCATGCAAACTAATTTGCGCCCCTTCTACTCTTCTATTTCTAAAAATCACTACCACAACGATTACAATGCCATTGTTTACTAACTTTACCCATAGCAAATATACCAAATAAAGCTACACTACCTGCATCTAAAGGTGCAACTGCCCAACAAGCTCTTACTACTGCAAGTAGAAATACAAATAGAACTACTATTGCTCTTATGGAATCAGCTAATGGTGCAATAATTTCTACAGAACAACTTACAGCAGCGCAACAAGTATTAACATTATCTGCAACGGCATTATCAGTTGCAACTAAAGCAGTTTCAGTTGCTATGAATATGATTGCATTTGCACTTATAGCAAAAGGTATACCATTAGCTGCTGATACTATTGACCATTATGTAAATCCTGCAAAATATGTTGAACGATGCACCATTTTTGGTGGGTCATTCAACTATAATGTTTCATAAATTTCTTGTTGTATCATAGAACTTCCTCACTTCGCCATATCTAGTTATCCACACTCATTCCACCCTATATCCACTAGCTACCCACACTCTTATCCACAATTTAACATTCCCCTGCAGCTACTCAATCACCATCGTAAGATACATCTCCCCATCTTCCTCATCCAGATATTCTTTCTCATAGACATGCTTTCCCACAATTTTCGTCAACTGCTTTACATTTTCCAAGTCGCTTCCGGAGAATTCCTGATAACATACTGATGCACTATTTCTGTTTTCCTCATCATAAAAATCTGAAATTGATACAAAATACTTGTCCAGAATATCTTCAAGCGGATACTGTGAGATATTACTTGGCGAATCGCCTTCATCAAACTCCGGTTCCTGCTCAAATTTAAGTGAAGTCACATACATATCTCCACCTAAGAAAGTATCTTCAGTTCGATAGATATGCTCTGCCACTTTCTCATATTTACTGCTGTCTTCATATTTCTTTGGCTCATAAAATTTTATATTCTTCACTATACTTGCTCCTTTTCCATGATCCTTTTCTCTTGTTCATACTCAACCACATGATTTACAACACTTTCCACAATGTTTCAAACCATTCTCTGGCTACAGTTATCCAAATTTTCCCATAATCTGATTCAAGTCCTCTATCGGCACAACTGCAGCTCCATCATCTGTTGTATTCTCTAATTGCCCCTCTTTTATGTGTATTTCTTTTACAAATACAAGCCCCCTCTACTGGTACTGACTACAATACAACTTATAATAAAATCCCTTTTCTTTCAGCAAGCTCTCATGATTCCCCTGCTCAATAATCTTCCCATTCTTCATCACCAAAATAATATCCGCTTCTTTAATGGTAGACAACCGATGAGCTACAATAAAGCTGGTTCTGCCTTCCATCATTTTTGCAAAAGCATTTTGTATTTTAAGTTCTGTTCTAGTGTCAATGGATGAGGTAGCCTCGTCTAAAATCAGCATAGGCGGCAGACTTATCATAATTCTTGCAATACAAAGAAGCTGTTTTTGTCCTTGAGAAAGCCCCTCGCCTCCTTCTTTGATTTCTGTATCATAGCCTTTTGGCATTCTTTTAATAAAAGAATGGGCATGAGCTGCCTTTGCCGCTGTAATAATTTCTTCTTCCGTAGCATCCGGCTTTCCCATTATCAGATTATCTCTTATGGTTCCTTCTCGTAACCAGGTTTCCTGCAGAACCATACCATAGGAGGTTCTAAGACTGTTTCTGGTAACTTGACGAATATCCTTGCCATCTACAGAGATACATCCTTTATCTACATCATAAAAACGCATCAATAAATTAATCATAGTGGTTTTTCCACACCCAGTAGGTCCTACAATAGCCACTCTCTGCCCTGGCTTTACTGAAAGATTTAGACTTTCAATTAATTTTCTCTCTTTATCATAGGAAAAATCTACATTCTCTAATTCCACATTTCCCTTTACATCAGTAAGCACTATTACATCTTCCGGTTCTGATACTTGTGCCTCCTCTTCTATCAATTCAAAAATTCTAGCTGCACAGGCAAAAGCATTCTGCAATTCCGTAATTACTCCGGAAATTTCATTAAAAGGCTTGGTATACTGATTTGCATAGCTTAGAAAACAGGATAACTGCCCTACACTTAAAGTTCCATTTACCACTGCAATCGCACCAGTAAAAGCCACTCCAGTATAAACCAGGGAATTAACAAATCTGGTAGCAGGATTAGTGGTGGAAGAAAAGAAAATTGCCCGCAAAGAACATTTCCGCAGTCTTTCATTTACTTCATCAAACCGCTCCAACACCCGTTCTTCCTGCCCAAAAGCTTGAACCACCTTTTGATTTCCAATCATTTCATCAATAATTCCTGTCTGTTCTCCCTTTGTTTCTGACTGGATCCGGAACATAGAATAAGTCTTCTTTGCAATAAAACTGGCTACCAGCAAAGAAACTGGCGTAATACACACTACCACCACAGTAATTTTCGGATTTAACATCACCATAAATACCAAAGTGCCAAGAATCGTAACAACTCCGGTAAAAAACTGGGTAAATCCCATTAACAGACCTTCCGAAAACTGTTCCACATCAGCAATTATCCTACTCACAATTTCACCATAGGCATGAGAATCAATATATTTTAAAGGCAGTTTTTGAAGTTTCTCAAAAGCTTCCTTACGAATATCCAGCACTACTCCATAAGAAATCTTGTTATTGCATATATTCATAATCCATTGTGCGAATGCTGTAATAAGAACTACAATTCCAGCCTTCTTTAACAGTGCATAAATCATGGAAAAATCCACATTTCCTTTGTCAATAATAAAGTCAATGGTATCCCCAATGATAATTGGCACATAAAGGGTCAACAATGCAGAAACCGCTGCCAAAAGTATAGATACCACTACAAAAAACCAGTATTTTCCCACATAATGGAGGACTTTTTTCAAGGTACTTTTATTATTTTTTCTTTCCCTGGTCATTTATGCTTCCTCCTTTTCATACTGAGAATAATAAATTTCCTGATATACACTACATTTTTCCTTTAATTCTTCATGAATTCCAATTCCTACAATCTCTCCATCATCCAAAACTACAATTTTATCTGCATGCATAACGGAAGATGCCCTTTGAGAAACAATAAATACCGTCATATCCTCTTCCAGTTTTCCAATGGCCTTTCTCAAAGCTGCATCTGTGGCATAATCCAATGCAGAAGCACTATCATCCAGAATTAGAATTTCCGGCTTTCTCACCAAAGCTCTTGCAATGGAAAGTCTTTGTTTCTGTCCTCCAGACAAATTTTTCGCTCCCTGACTAATAACTGTTTCCAAGCCTTCTGGTTTATTGTCTACTATTTCTTTCGCCTGAGCTGTTATCAATGCCTGCATGATTTCTTCTTCCGTGGCATCCTGCTTTCCCCAACAGATATTTTCCCGGATAGTTCCATGAAACAGTACACTTTTTTGCATGACAATTCCTACTTTGTTACGCAATTCTTTCAGAGAATATTCTCTTACATCTCTGCCATCCACTAGGACTCTTCCTCTATTGGCGTCATAAAATCTCGGTATTAAATGAACCATTGAAGTCTTTCCCGAACCGGTACCACCGATAATTCCTATGGTTTCACCCTTTTTTACAGAAAATGAAATATCTGTTAAAGCTTCTTCTCCTGCTCCCTTATAAGTCATGCCTACCTGTTCAAACACTACTTTATACTCACTTTTCATAGAAATTTCTTCTATGGCATTTTTTTTCAAACAAGTATTTTTTATACTATCATTTCCCATAGCAGTACTTTTTGTGGAAAAATTCTCAACAATTCTCTTTTCAGAGCTGCATTTCCTTGAATTTTCCAACTTAGTTTCAGATAACTCCTGCTTCATAGAAGACTCCATTTCCAGCACATTTTCAATTCTTCCCGCACAAGCTAAGGCTTTTGTGACTGTCACAATCAGATTGGCCAGTTTAATCAACTCCACCAGAATCTGTGACATATAATTATAAAGTGCCACAACCTGCCCTTGAGTAATGGCTCCATTATTAACACGCAGTGCCCCAACCCAAATTAACACCATAATCCCTAAATTAATAATCATATATGTCAATGGATTCATTAACGCAGAAATCTTTCCTACCTTTATCTGTAGTTCTGTAAATATATCATTTCTTTTTCCAAATTCCTTCAATTCAGAATCTTCTTTTCCAAAAGCGCGAATTACTCTTATCCCTGTAAGATTTTCTCTAGTAATCCCAAGAATCCTATCCAGACTTTCCTGGACTTTCCGGTACAAAGGAATGCTGACCCACATGATTCCAAAAATTACCACTGACAATACGGGAATCGTTACTACAAAAACTAACGCCGCCTTTACATCAATAGTAAATGCCATAATCATTGCTCCTACTACAATAAATGGAGACCGCAAAAACAGTCTTAACACCATATTCACTCCCGACTGGAGCTGATTTACATCACTGGTCATTCTGGTAATTAAAGTGGAAGTTCCGATTTCATCAATTTCCGAAAAAGATAAACTTTGAATGTGCTGAAATAAAGAATGTCTTAATTTGGTTGCAAAACCCGTAGCAGCCTTGGCAGCATAATACTGGGCAGTAATGGAGCAAATTAGCCCCACTACCCCCAGTAAAATCATTACACCACACATTTTAGTAATATATTCTGCATCCCTCTGATTTACACCCACATCAATAATAGCTGCCACCACCATGGGTACAATTAATTCAAAAGACGCCTCTAAAAGCTTAAATAAAGGCCCTAAAACAGTTTCTTTTTTATAATCTTTCAGATAAACCAATAATTTTTTCATACTGTTTCTCCGTTACTTAATAAATAATTGAATTTTTAATCTCCTCTGCCTTTTTTAAATCAACTAACTTTTCAATTAATTTTAATGAAAAAGGAATTGCTGTTCCAAGTCCTCTGCTGGTAGTTACATTTCCATCTGCCTCCACCTGATTGGTACTTACCTTAGCTCCTGTTAATCTTTCCTCAAATCCTGGATAACTGGTAGCTGCTTTTCCATTTAGGATTCCCAAATCACCGAAAATGCTTGGTGCAGCACAAATGGCTGCCACTTCTTTCCCAGCCTTGAAAAATTCCATTACTTTGTCCGTCACCAGCGTACATTTCCCTAAGTTAAGTGTTCCTGGCATTCCACCTGGTAATACAATCATATCCGTATCTGAAAAGTTCACTTCTTCTGCCAAAGCATCTGCTTCCATATGAATTCCATGAGCACCTACCACATTCTTTTTCCCCATAATAGAAGCCATAACCACTTGAATATCTGCTCTTCTTAAAAGGTCTACTACGGTAAGTCCTTCAATTTCCTCAAATCCATCTGCTAAAAATACTACTACTTTACTCATAAAATCTTCCTTTCTTCTTGCTAACATCTAAATTTTTACATATAATCATTATAGTTAGAAAAAACTAATAATTCAATAGGAGAACATAATAGAAATGGAAATTGAACGTAAATATTTAATTGACACTTTACCGGAAAATCTGGATACTTATCCACATAAGAAAATTGAACAAGGATACTTATGTACCTCTCCTGTGGTGAGAATTCGAAAACAAGATGAGGAATATTTTTTAACCTACAAATCCAAAGGACTTATGAGTCGTGAAGAATATAATCTTCCATTGACCCAGGAGGCTTATGAACATTTAAAGCCAAAGGCAGATGGATACATGATTTCCAAAACCAGATATCTGATTCCTTTGGATGCTACCCATACCATTGAATTGGATGTATTTGATCCACCTTTTGCACCACTCTATATGGCGGAAGTAGAGTTTGCTACCGTAGAAGAAGCCGAAAACTTTACCCCGCCAGAATGGTTTGGCGAAGATGTGACCTTTGATGGCTCTTATCATAACAGTGCCATGAGCAAAGGTGCCCATCTTACCAAAGAAATTTAAAACCCTAATTTTTCCAGGAGCTGATCGTATTTTTCTGAACCCAGGATACCCCGAATCTCTTTCAGAATATCATTGCCAAGCTGATTCAGCTCCTGTTCTTCTTTTTCTAAAAGTGAAAATGCTTCCCCTTCTGGTAAAGTTACCTGATATTCACCAAAGGTGACTTCTGTTTTTCCATTCATAGTAATATCTCTTTGTTTCCATACCGCGGTAAGCTCCTGTATCTCCAGAGAAATTTCGTTATTTTTCTGGTCAATAAATACATTTCCTGTCAAAGATACTTCTATTTGATTTTGTACCTCTTTTCCCCTTACTTCCAAGTATTTTTCTTCCGCATTATAACTACAAGTCACTTCTCCATCCAGAATTACTTCTTTCCCATGAAGCAGCTTTATGGATAACCTGCTGTCAAATCCATTATGACCACCTTTTTCCTTCTCTGTTCGTTGAAAAATCATTTCATAACCATTGTCGCTATTGTATATTTTTACTTTCTCTGTTTTTCCATCTTTGTTTATCTGTTCTAAAATTTCAATACCATTTTCTTCACTGACAAACTTTTCTAAAATTTCTAAATAGCCCTGCTCTTTCAAATGTGGAAATTCCTGCCTTAAACTTTCCAATAATTCCTTTACTTCTGAAGATTTCAGCTGAATATAATAGGAAAATCCATCTTCACTCTCTGCACTTTTCTGAAGTTCCACGGTCATGGTATCATAAATTTCTAGCAGACTACTTTTCACCATTTCATTTTCTAAGATATCTTTCCATTTTTCATAAGGATCTGTACTTACAAGATGATTGAAAACCTCTATATATGCTTTTTGTGCCATCATCACATTTCTTCTGTGAATTCCTGCATGTGCACCTAAATCATATAGATTTTCCTTATAATCCAGTTTTAAAATCCTGTCTCCAAAAACTTCCGAAGTGCCATAAAGATACTTATCATCGCTATATCCCTGAACTATAGCAAAAGGTATTCCACCCAGACCTATATCTACATTGGTTGATACAAGCCTTTCCGATTTGTCTACCACACCTTCTGCTCCTACCTTTACTGTATTTCCTGCAACTTCTGTGTAAAATTCACCAGTAACACTCATATCTTTTTCATAAAAGCTTTCCTGAAAATCACTAATTCCAAGATAATTATTTACCAGACTTTCCTCTGAAATGGTAAAAAAATCCTGCAATCCATCTATGACTGCTTTTTTATTATCTTTCTTTCCAGCTGTAACAATTCCTGTAAGAACTGCAAAAACACAAACCCCTACACTAATAGAAATTCCTATTCTCTGGCCTTTTTTCATACTTTTTTCCTTTCCTCACATAATTTTTAGTAACAATTTTTCACAGATTTCTTTCAATAATATTCCCAACATTTGGAAAATTACTATAAATTAGGAAAACTCCACCGACCTTAGTCAGCAGAGTTTTCCTTACTTTTATTTGTTGATTCTCTCACTACAAGTTCCCCCTCAAAGAACTTATGTGTGTGCATCGATTTATTTCGAATTACATTAAACAATATCCTGGTTGATTCTTTCGCAATCTCTTCAATGGGCTGCTTAATTGTAGTTATGGAAGGATTGTAGTAAGATGCAATATCTATTCCGTCAAATCCTGCTACTGCAATATCTTCCGGAATTTTCAGTCCGGCATCATGTACGGCACGACAGGCACCCACTGCAAGACTATCCGATATAGCAAACACTGCAGTAAATTTTTCTCTTGACTCTAGTAATTCCTTCATAAGACTATACCCACATTCCATGGAATAATCTTCACTTTCCTCCATATACTTTATTAATTTTTGATTTACCTGAATATTATTATCTTTCAAGGCCTTTTTATAGCCTGTCAAACGTAATTTCCCAACACTTTCATCAAGCATTGTATCTGTAATTATTGCGATTTTTTCATGCCCTTGCTTGCACAGATAATCCACCAGCTTATAACCTTCCTTTTCATCATCTACGGAAACAGCCGAATATGTGTTATCATGTTCAAACTGAGGCTTTGCACTGGTTACCAGTACTACCGGCACCTTCACTTGCGCAAGATTTTCTGATGTATCAGAGTAAAAACCTCCTAAAAAAATCATTCCTCGCAACTTTTTTTCTTTTTCTAATTCCAATGCTGCTGCCACTTCATCTTCATAAGCTTCTACATGATGAACCACCATGGAATAATTCTTTTTTTCGATTTCTTTCTCTATGACCCGAATCATTTTTGCAAAAAAGGGATTATCCACACCCTTTACAAGAATCGCAATTGTTTTGGAATCAGAACGTTTCAAATTCCTTGCACTATTATTCGGAATATAATTATATTCCTTAATGACCTCCATAATCATCTGTTTTGTTTCAGGATTGATATCCGGATGGTCATTGATAGCTCTGGAAACGGTACTAACCCCCACACCACACAGTTTAGCGATATCTTTTATGGTTATTGTTTCCATGCTTCCCCCAATATCTTTACCTTTTTGCTTTTATCCTATTTTTATTCCTCTTCTTCTTCCTTTTTTAGTCTTCCATATAATTTTGTCATATATTTAATCTTTTCGATGATTTCGCCATTCAGTGCTTCTTTATCCATACGCCACTGCCAGTTACAGCCTAATGTAGATGGTGTATTAATTCTCGCTTCTTTTCCAAGTCCAAGATAATCCTGTAAAGGAATAATGCAGGTATTAGATACACTTGCCATTGCAAGACGAATGAAATCCCAATGAATATTTGCTTCATCTGCACCTTCATTATTCATATATTCTGCTGCAAACTTCTTATCTTCTTCCGGAATTTCTTCATACCAGCCACGAAGAGTATCATTATCATGTGTTCCTGTATAAACAATACTGTTAGCTGTATAATTGTGCGGTAAATAATCACTTTCTTCTCTTGGGTCAAATGCGAACTGTAAAATCTTCATTCCAGGATATCCTGTATTTTTCAACAATTCTAATACAGTATCTGTTAAGAATCCTAAATCTTCTGCAATAATATCCATATCACCAAGTTTAGAATTTAATTTCTTAAATAAGTCATATCCCGGACCTGGCATCCATTCACCATTTACAGCAGTTTCTTCTCCATATGGAATGGAATAATATTCATCAAATCCTCTAAAATGATCAATACGAACAACATCATATAATTCAAAACAGTAAGCTACACGCTGTACCCACCATTTATATCCTGTTCTTTTGTGATATTCCCAGTCATATAACGGATTTCCCCAAAGCTGTCCTGTTGCTGAGAAAGCATCTGGTGGACATCCTGCTACTGCTACTGGTTTGCAATCTTCATCAAACTGGAACAGCTTTGGATTTGACCATGCATCAGAACTATCAAATGCTACGTAAATCGGAATATCTCCGATAATCTTAATTCCATGTTCATTTGCATAATCCTTTAAATATTTCCATTGTCTCGCAAATGTATACTGCTGGAATTCATAAAATGTAATTTCGTCTTCCAACTCTGCTTTATACGCTTTCATAGCCTTATTTTCTCTCATGCGGATATCTACATCCCATTCAATCCAGGCTTTTCCTTCAAATTTATTCTTTACTGCCATGTATAATGCATAATCTTCTAACCAAAATGCATTTTTTTCTTTAAATGCAATAAAGTCCTGATTTTCTCTAATATTGCTTCTTTCGTATGCTTTTCTTAAAATCTCAAAACGTGCAAAATATATTTTTTCATAATTTATGTAATTTTCATTATCACCAAAATCACAAGCATCACATTCTTCTCTTGTTAAAAGTCCTTCACCAATTAATCCTTCTAAATCAATATAATATGGATTTCCTGCGAATGTGGAGAAAGACTGATATGGGGAATCTCCATATCCTGTTGGTCCAAGTGGAAGAATCTGCCAGTAACTCTGACCTGCTTCCTGTAACTGTTCTACAAACTTAAATGCTTCCTTTGAAAAAGTACCAATTCCATAATTTGATGGTAAACTTGAAATTGGAAGTAACACACCGCTAGCTCTCATTTTTTCTAATCCTCTCTTTTTTCTTCTATACTATCACTTTCAGAGTGCTCCAAAAGAAGCACTCTGAACAATTATAACAAACAATAGAACCTTTTTCAATTTTATATTCTATTGAATTTAACCTTTTACTGCACCAGCTACTACACCTTTAATAATATACTTCTGACATGTTAAGTAGAAGATAATAATTGGAACAATAGCAAGTACCAGCATTGCCATCATGGCACCCATATCTACGGAACCATAACCACCACGTAAGTACTGGATAGCAATTGGAATCGTCTTTCTTTCTGTACCTAAAATCAAATATGGTAATAAATAGTCATTCCAAACCCACATTGCATTTAAGATTGCAATGGTAATTGCTGTTGGCTTTAACATTGGGAATACAATGCTAAAAAATGTCTGAAGCGGATTACATCCATCAATCATGGCTGCTTCTTCCATAGCAATTGGAATGGATTTTACAAAACCACTAAACATAAATACAGAAAGACCAGATCCAAAACCAAGGTAGATAAATATTATACCAATTGGATTGTCTAAATGCAATCTATTTGCAACAAAAGTCATTGTAAACATTACCATCTGGAATGGAACAATCATAGCAAATACAAATAAGTAATATAACATACTTGTAAATTTTGATTTAATTCTGGTAATTACCCATGCTGTCATGGCTGTAAATAATACAATCACACCTACAGAAAGGACTGTGATAAACAATGACCATCCAAAGGATTGGAAAAATCCAATCTTAACAGCACCGTCCGTATAGTTTAAAAGTCCTACAAAAGTCTTAGCTGATGGCAAACTAAATGGTTCATCACTGATATATAATTTACTTTTAAATGAATTAATCAATACAATAAAAATTGGTGCCAGGAATAATACGGACAACACTGCAAGGGAAATCCAGATTATTACAGCCTGGACTGTTGATACCTGTTTAGATTCAGCCAACTCATTATCCACTGCTTTTTTCTTCTTAGCCATTAGTTTTCAACCTCCTTACTTCTTGTAGCTACAAGCTGTGTTAAGGAAATCACCGCGACAATCAGGAAGAATACTACGGCTTTCGCCTGACCAACACCTTCCCATCCGGTTCTTCCATAGAACGTATTGTAAATATCAAGTGCTAACATAGAAGTCTTTCTTGCCGGAAGACCTGCTGTTAATGCCAAGTTCTGGTCAAATAACTTAAATGAATTTGTTAATGTCAAGAACAAACAAATAGTAAAGGATGACATTACCATTGGAATTGTAATACTCTTTAAAGTTTGCCAAGTACTTGCACCATCAATCTTAGCAGCTTCAATCAGTTCAGGTGGTACATTCTGAATACCTGCTACATAGATAATCATCATGTAACCAATCTGCTGCCAGTTCATAAGAACAATTAATCCCCAGAAACCATAGCTAGCATTATAAGTAAGGTCGGCTCCTACCACCTTTAATAAAATACCATTAATAATCAACTGCCAGATATATCCAAGTACAATACCACCAATTAAGTTTGGCATAAAGAATACTGTTCTAAAAATGTTGGTTCCTTTAATCCCCTTTGTTAACAATAATGCAAGCAAAAATGAAAATACATTAATTGTAATAACAGATACTACTGTAAATTCTGCTGTGAATACTAATGCATTTAAGAAATCTTTGTTTGCAAATGCTTTTGCATAATTGTCAAATCCAATAAATGTAGCATTGGTTACTGTACGGAATTTACAGAGGGATAAATAAATCCCCATTCCAAATGGTACAATAAACGCAACAATAAATGCTAAAATCGTTGGTAGTGCAAAAATTGGAAAATACTTTTTCAGTGCCTTTTGCATTATAATCCTCTCCTTCTTCTTATTATATATTTGTTTTTCGACAACTACTTTTTCCTCCCTGACTGTCGAAAAAAATAGGCAGGGCAGCTTTGACACTGCACCCACCCTATAATATCAATCCTAATTAAGGATTGTGCAACCCGTTAATCCAATAAATGAATTATTCAGCACTCATTTCTTTTTCTGTCTTCCATCCATCTACGAATGTTGATACAACATTATTCCAATCTGCGTTTTCATTACAGTAATCTAATAATGCATATCCAAGTTCATCTTTAAATGTCTGGCTTGGGAATGCTGTGAAGTTCCATGATACAGATGTTAATGTGCTGTCTTCCATGTATCTTAATACTTCAAGTCCAAGTGGATCTGTAGGTTTTTCATCATCTTCAAATGTTGAGAATGGTACAATACCTAATTTTTCTGTTGCAAATGCTTTTCCTTCTTCTGAGCTGAATACCCATTCTACGAAGTCAATTGTTGCCTGCTGGTCAGCTTCGGAAGCCTGGCTGTTGATACTGAAGAAGTTTTCTGTACCTGTACATAATCCCTGTGCCTCTTCACCAGCTACACCTGTATAGATTGGAAGGAATTTAACATCTTCAGCTGCAACTACGTTACCTTCTGTTCCGCTGACCTGTCCCCATCCCCAGTTACCATTCTGAACCATAGCTGCTTTACCTAAAGCAAATTCAGCCATTGAGTCTTCTACACTCTTTGTTCCTAACTGTTTCTTATCTGTACAAGAATTGTTGATGTATAAGTCAAAAATGTTTTTGTAGTTATCACCATATGTTAATGCAATTTCAGCTGCATCAGATACACTATTATCTTTGAATTCATAGTAAATTGGAAGGTTAGCTAAGTGTGTCTGCCATCTCCAGTCTTCACCTGCTTTGAATGAAGTAGAAGCGAATACACCTTCGATTCCTAACTGGTCTTTCTTAGCCTGCATATCTTCAACAACTGCTTTTAATGTATCAAAGTTTTTGATTTCAGCTGCAGAAGAAATATCTACTGCTTTATCAGCTAAAGCAAAGTAATCTCTCATAATCTTATCATTATAAATAATACCATATCCTTCTACTACATATGGGATACCATATACACCATCACCATCTGTAATAGCCATGCTCTTATCTAATAACCATTCATTAAGCTGTGTTCCTGATAAATCCATACAATAATCTTTCCATGACTGGTAACCAACTGGTCCGTTAATCTGGAATAATGTAGGAGCATCTGTCTTAGCCACTTCTGATTTTAATGTCTGTTCATATGTACCACTTGCTGCTGTTACAACTTTCACTTCTACTCCTGTTTCTGCTGTATATTTTGCTGCAAGTTCTTCCCAATCAGAACCAATTTCAGGTTTGAAGTTTAAGTAATAAACTTTACCACCTTCTGCAGATGCTGTATCTTCACCTTCTGCATCGTCTGTTGCTTCATCCCCTGCTTCTGCATCATCTGTTGCTTCATCTGTTGTTTCAGTTGTTTCAGTTGTTTCTGTTGTTTCAGTACTAGCACCTTCATCTGTACTACCACCACATCCAGTAAGTATTGATGATACCATTGCTGCACTTAAAAGTGCACAAACTAATTTTTTCTTCATAAACCTTTACCTCTCTCTCTTATTATTTTAGGTCTCCCTTTGTGTATTATGTTACACCTATTCATCTGCTACCTTGCGGCACCTTGGTACCGTTTTCGGTAACGTTTCCGATGAACTATGTCTATACTAACATATTGACCAATCTTTTGCAACTCTTTTAAACAAGTTTCTTGACATTTTATATAATTCATACAAGTTCCATCGTGTTTTTTTGTTTATTTTCACAACTTATTTTTCTTATTTTCTTAAGCAATTTCGCTATCGTTTAGCAATATTCGCCAAAACCTCTTTTTCTTTTTCAACTATCACTATTTTTCTCTCAGATTAACATTTTCTTTTTTCAAAAATAAGGAGCATTTTCTATCCAACTATGGTTAGAAAATGCTCCTTAAAAATTCATGGTATATTGATTATTTTACAGTATAATCAATTGTTTCTTTAAGAATAGTTCCCTGATTAATTGCATATGCATTTACTTTATATGTTCCCTTATTTACCGGAACCCAAATCAGTTCACTTTCTGCATCAAAATTACGAAGTAATACTTCTTTTCCATCATATTCGATTGTGTACATGTAACGAATGCTTCCCTTACCGGTTGTGGCAGTAGCTATCAACTTAACTCCCTTAGAAGTCTTCGCTGCAACAAATCCATCCAGAGTAAATTCCGTTGGTACAATTGGTTCACTTGTTGGAGTTGGATCTGGTGTATCTGTTACGGTTGGATCCGGTGTATCTGTTACGGTTACATCCGGTGCTGTTGTTACTGTTGGATCCGGTGTATCTGTTACGGTTACATCCGGTGCTGTTGTTACTGTTGGATCTGGTGTGTCTGTTACGGTTGGAACTGGTGTACCTGTCAAAACTTCACCACCAGCATATACATAAATAACTGTAATTGTTTCTTCTGTAAATTTACCAATTGCATTCTTAGTTGCTTCTTTTAGAGTTTGTCCTGGTAAATCAGCTGCGTAAGTGGTATATGTATCGCCTACTGCTCCTACTCTGTAAATTTCTTTTAATACTTTACCAGCTTCATCTACATACTTGATTTCTACTCTTCCTGGTGTACCTGCCGGAATTTCTTCTGTTTTTCCAGTAGATTTAATATATTTTATTGCACTACTTGCTTCCAATCCCGGTTTCTGATCCGCTGTACTTCTCCAGCCGTTTCCGTCAGAAAGAATATAAGTTACAGAATCTAATTCTCCATCATATTCCCATGACCAACAATCTCCATCATCTTCCATAGCCGCTCCAGGCCATGCACCATTTAATGCCTTGTTTGCAGAATCGTATACATAAATATATGGTGCTGTTGCAAATTCTGACTTATCTACTTTTACACAAATACCATCAGAAATTATAGGTTCTTCACTTCTTGTATATGTATAAGTTTTTTCAACTACAGAACCATCTTCTTCTGACTTACCTGTTAAAGTCAATGTAGTTTTTTCACCATAAGCTGTGTCACCACCAAAGGTAATAACTGTACCTGGTTCATAAGCTTTCTGTTCTCCACCATTCAGAGAATAATAGGTATCTGTTACTTTGTTTCCATTTAATGTAACACTAACGGTTTCTGATTTGTAAACACTTCCGTCTTTCAGATTTGCTCCTATACTTGGTTTTACTTCTCCAGTACCTTCTAATAAGATAACTCCGTTAGAATCACAAGTTACAGAAACAGCTCCTCCAGATACCTGATATGTGTCTCCTGAATATGCATCGGTAATAGTTTCACCATCTTCAAAAACGCTACCTACATTTACAGTGAATGTTCCTGCTTTTGCAGGCAATGCAACAACTACCTTATCTTCATCAGCTTCACCTAAATGATATGTTCTGCTAAATGTATACACATCACCAGCTATTTTTGTATGAGCACCTGCACCAACCGCAACGTGTTTATTTCTAAACTGTCCAACTTTCTGCCAATTGCTCTGAATACTAGTATTAATATTACTCCAGTTCATCTGTGAACGTGATTGCTGCTCTGAATTGGCATAACCTGCACCGGTTCTTCCACTTTCATCTCCATAGTAAATCTGTACTCCACCTGGACAAAGAAGTAATGCGGTACCTGCATTAGCACTTCTTGCACCTAGTCCTTTATCATGAGAAGAAATATAAGTTAACATATTGTAGTCAGGGTCACTATTAATAGAGCCTGCATAGGAAGAATATACCGATTCCAAAGATTCTCCAGACAGATTTTCTTTTCCCTGGAAACCAAAGTTAATTAAAGAATCAAATTTACCAGTTGTAAAGTATCCATCTTTACCACCATTCCATCCATATACTTCACCAGTCATCCAGAAATCTTCATCCCAGCTTGCTGCTACATTATCCGGATTATTCTTTCTCCATTCTTCTAATGCTTTCTGAGACTGCTGCTTTAATGTTGCCCAATGTTCCTTTTCAATATGCTTTGCGGTATCACAACGGAAACCATCAATACCATATTCTCTTACGTAATCTGTAAGCCATTTCACAACATAATTAACATTTTTTCTCGGAAGACCACTACTCTTAAAGAACTCATCTAATTCCTTAGTTTCCTGATCATATATTCCTTCTTTTGTCCACTTTGTCTTCAAAATTGGTGGAATTCCATTATCATTAGTGCTTTCTGTCTTGATATCCGGAAGTCCGCTGGAACATATTGTAAGATCACTTCCGCTTTCTGTACCTTCATATCCACTAAAACGGGAAGAAACGGCACGAACCCAGCTTGGTCCCCACCATGTAGTAGCCCAGTTACCATCTGAATTGATCATCCCCTGAGAACCATTGCTAGATGCCTCTCCTGCATAATCATTGTACCATTTATATTGTGTTTCATCCCAGTTGTAATAAATATCTTCCCAGTTAGAAGCAAGACTACCAAATCCATATTCGTTAGCTGTGTAAGCATCTACATACCCAACATGATTCATAACAACATCCATTACAATACGAATTCCATGTTCATGGGCTGTATCTACGAATTCTTTCATATCTTCTGCTGTACCCATATTGGCATCCATCTGACTAAAGTCTAGAGTCCAGTATCCATGATATGCATAAGACTTAAATCCATCACCACATAAAGCTCCATGGATCTGTTCATATGGTGCAGTAATCCAGATAGCATTTACACCAAGGTCATCAAAATAACCTTCTTTAATTTTCTCTGTCATACCTTTTAAGTCACCACCATGGAAAGTACCCTGTCTGGTTTCATAGCTGCTGGCATTTTTTTCTGTAGTTGAACGTTCGTATGAATGGTCATTGCTCTTATCACCATTATAAAAACGGTCAATAATAGTGAAGTATACTGTTGCATTATCCCATGTAAAGTTGTCTTCACTGCTTGCTGCATTTACTGCTTCTTGTTCTACAGCACTTTCTTTTGCCTCAGCAGTTAAAGGAACAAAAGAGGTTAATCCTGATTCACTTGCCATAACGGCCGCCAATGCTAATGCTGCAATTTTTGTTAATCGTTTCTTAGCCATAATATCTCCTTTCAAACTTGTCTCCCTTAGGGTCAGTAATAATATTGTAACATATTGTCTTGTCAAATTCCACTATTTTCTAATCCAATATTTGCATTAATATTGCACAAATTTTATAAAAAAAAACTAGCACTTTCTAACCAAAACAGGTTAGAAAGTGCCAGTTATTATTATTATAACTTATCTTGCTGTATAAGTAGTAGTAGTACTCTCACTGATAATTTTTCCTCGATTAATTGCATAAGCAGTAATCTTATATGTTCCAGAATTAGCTGGTTTCCATGTAAGACTTTCTTCTGCATCAAAGTTACGTATCAGAATTTCCCTTCCATTCATTTCTGCGGTAAACATATACCTGATTGTGCCAGTACCACCACTTGCATTCGCCATCAGCTTCACTCCACTAGATGTTTTTACTGCTGTAAATCCATCCATAGTAAATTCTGTTTCATCTCCTGCTGGATTATCAGCTTTTGTTGGTGTAGGTGTTGCTTCCTCTGTTGATTCTGCACCTTTTGTTGGACTTGGAGTTACTGTTGCCTCTGCTCCTTTAGTTGGAGTTATGGTTGCTTCTTTTGTTGGAGTTGGAGTTGGTGCTTTTGTTGGTACCTCTCCTCCAGCACTATATACATACGTTACAGTAGATTCTTCCTCAAATGTACCCTTTGCATTAGAAGGTGTTTCTGTTAATGTATAACCTTCAATTTCTGCCGGATATGTAGTATAAGTCTTTCCAACCGCACCTACTCTGTAAATAGATTTCAGTACATTACCTTCTGTATCAACGTATTCAATATTTACTCTACCTGGTACACTTACTTGAATTTCTGTTAATTCTGTGCTGTCTTTTGTATATGCAGCACCTCCTTCTACCAAAAGTCCCGGTACCTTATCTGCAGTACTTCTCCATGTACCTCCCGAATTAGAAGTTGCTCCTAAAGAAAGAATGATTCTTACAGCATCTTCTGCTTCATCATTGGTATATACCCAACAATCTCCATCATCTTCCATAACCGCTCCAGGCCATGCACCATTTAATGCTGTTTCTGCAGCATCATTAGTATATACAAAGATATTTGGTGCTGTAGGGAATTCATCTTTACTTACTTCTACTCTAATTCCATTAGATACTATTGGTTCTTCACTTCTCTTGTATGTAAAGATCTTTGTGATTTTTGTAGTTCCATCCTCTTCAGACACACCTTCCACTGTTAAGGTAGTTGTCTCACCATAAGCAGTATCTCCACCAATGGTAATCACATCATTTGCCTGGTATGGTTTTTTTGTTCCACCATCAATTGAGTAATAGGTATCTGTTACTTTGTTTGCTTTCAAAGTAATGCTAAGTGTGTCTGTCTTGTATGAGTCACCATTTTTTGCTTTAGCATTTACACTTGGTTTTACAATACCGGAACCCTGTAATAAAATTGGGCTAATCGCATCTGCTGTTGTTGCCTCTACTGCACCACCGGATACTGTATAAGTTTTTCCTGAATATGCATCAGTAAGAGTTTCACCTTCTTCGAATACATCGCCTACAGAAACACTAAATGTACCTGCTTTCTGCGGAAGTGCTACTACTACCTTATCCTCGTCTTCTTCTTCTAAATGATAAGTTCTGCTAAATGTATACACATCTCCATCCAGTTTTTCATGCTGTCCTGCACCTACTGCCGGATGATTATTACGGAACTGTCCTAACTTCTGCCAATGTTCTAATGTTGCCTTATCATAATCATCCCAATTCATATCGGTACGATATCTCTGGTCAAGGTAATCGCTTCCAGTAAAGTAATTTTGCCATCCCAAACCACGGTTAAGCTCATTACCATAATAAATCTGGACTCCACCTGGTGCTAATAAGAGACTTGTTCCCATGTTCTTATTATTGCTGTTTCCAAATACAGCTGCTCCTGCAGCATCATCATGAGATGCTAGATAACTCAATACGTTAAATTCTTCATCGCTATTAATTTCACTTGCATAATTACTATAGGTAGCTTCAATACTAGCAAGATTTCCATCTTTAGGGAATGAGAAGTTAATCATGGAATCAAATCCACCCTGTGTAAAGTATTCGCTCTTACCCATACCATGACCCCATGCTTCTCCAGTCATCCAGAAATCATCTGTCCAGTCTGCTCCAGCTTTATTAGGGTTATTCTTACGCCATTCATTTAAGGCTTCCACACCTTCTTTTTTCAAGTCATTCCATGCATCTTTATCTACATGTTTTGCAGTATCACAACGGAAGCCATCAATACCGTATTCACGTACCCAGTCTGTTAACCATTTAATGACATAGTAACGTGGCTGCTTTTTATAACCATTTTCGCTAAAGAAAGCATCCAGTTCTCCTTGTTCTTCGCTAAGTCTTCCTTCCTGTGTCCATTTATTCACAAGAATTGGTGGTGTACTAACTTCTTTTGCACTGGATTCTGTTATAACATCAGGCAATCCACTAAGACTCATATGATAATCATCTCCACCTGCTGCATCATATCCAGGATAATCTGCTCTAACAAATCCTGCTCCCCACCATTTTGACCATACACTAGCGCTTGCATCCCAATACTGTTCAGATTCCGGACCTCCGCCCATCAAATGGGTAGAATTTCCATAATAATAGCTTTGCCAGCCAGCCTTTAAAGCACCATCAAATCCATAATCCACAGCATCCTGCATAGTAGTATATCCTACATGGTTCATAACTACGTCCATAATAACACGAATACCTTTTTCATGACAGCTGTCTACAAATTCTTCAAACTCAGCTTCTGTCCCCATATTTTTATCCATACAGGTATAATCCAATGTCCAGTATCCGTGATAGGAATAGTATGGGAAACCACCGCCCGCGCTATCCGGATATGTATTTGCATTATTACTTTGTACGTTTCCGGAAGTATATCCATGTATCTGCTCATAAGGTGCCGTAATCCAGATTGCATTTACACCAAGGTCTGTAAAATATCCATCCTGAACTTTCTCTGTAAGCCCTTTAATGTCTCCACCATGGAAAGTTCCTGGATTGGTTTTTGTATCCAAACCTTCGATTGGTGTTTTTCCATCTGCCTGTAATCCTCTTCCATAAGAATGGTCATTACTGGTATCAGCATTCAGGAAACGGTCAGTTAATACAAAATATGCTGTAACATTGTCCCATGTAAACTTTGCTGTTTTTCCAGTGCTATCTGCATCTACTGTTTTTTCCTGCACAGCCGCTTCTTTTGCCTCTACGGTCAAAGGTACAAAAGAAGTTAATCCCGATTGACTGGCCATAATAGCCGCAAGTGCTACCGCCGCGAATTTGTTCATGCGTTTTAAAGCCATAATTTCTCCTTTCACGTTCACATTGCTAAACGTTCTTCTAGTTTCATCTCACCTGCCCTCAATAATGAAATTATTATAACACATTTTTTCTACAATATCCACTATTTTCCACAGGCGAGATTACTTTCTGCTCTTTATTTCACTCTATAAGAAACGGTCTTTTTCAACACTTTTTTAGAGCTGTCTTTTACATATACAGTAACTTTGTATTTTCCTTTTTCTAATGTTTTAAAGCTTGCTGACTTACTTGTTGAATAGTTCTTTTTATATTTTGTTTTACCATTAAGTTTAACCACATACTTACATTTCACTGTTCCCTTTGAACCTTTGACTGTTGTCTTAAACTTCAGTTTACCGTCAGTATAAGTAACCTTTAAGTTCTTCACAGCCAACTTGCTGTCTACTTTATAGGATTTAATTGTCTTCTTAACAACCTCTCCTGAAGCATCCTTTACTTGAAGAATCAGTTTATATTTTCCAATTTCTGTTGGTTTAAAGTTTACTGTATTCTTCTTACTATAAGCTTTAATTACTTTTGTTTTTCCATTAAGTTCATAGGAGAACCGGTAACTCAAGGTTCCATTTCCACCTTCTGCATCTGCTGTTAACTTAATAGTATTTCCTACATAAGCTTTACCTGATTTTTTACTTGTTGTAAATTTCTGAATCTTTAATGGTTGTACTGTTGGGGTAGGCGCCTTAGTTGGTACTTTTGTTGGTACTTTTGTTGGTTCCACTGTTGGAGTTACTGTTGGTTCTGCCGTTGGGGTTGCTGTTGCTGTTGGAGTTGCTGTCGGTTCCACTGTCGGGGTTGCTGTTGGTTCCACTGTTGGGGTTGCTGTTGGAGTTACTGTTGGCTCTACTGTTGGAGTTGCTGTTGGCTCCGCTGTCGGAGTTGCTGTTGGTTCCACTGTTGGGGTTGCTGTTGCTGTTGGAGTTACTGTTGCAACACTGTCATCCACTACAACAAATCCCTCCAATTCTTTTGTGACAACTTCTTCTTCACTATCAATTGCATATACTTTAATTGTGTATACACCAGCTTTATCAAAAACATAACTTGCTATATTATCTTCTGCATATTGTCTCATTAATATTTCCACGCCGGTTTCCTGATTAATATATGTAAACTTATGATAAATAGGATACTTTTTCTCTTCTGTATATGAATCTACTGCAAATTTAACCTTATCTCCAACTTTTGCTTTCATTGTGGATGCACGTAAACCATAAACTATCAAATTGTAGTCTGGCTCTGGAGTTGGTGTTGCTGGTTGTTCTGTAACGGTTGGTTCTGCTGTTGGTGTTGGTGTTGGTGCATCTGTTAGTGTTGGTGCTATGGTTGGTGTTTCTGTTACTGTGATTGTTGGAGTAACTTCAATCTCTCCACTTTCCAAATCATATTCTTTTTCACAAACAACTTCTTTTCCAGTACTATCTGTTACTACAACTTTAATATTGTGAACTCCGGCACTGTCATTCTGCCATTTGTACGTATCATTTTCTCCAGCCTGAACTAACTGGTTATCCACAAAAAATTCATAACTGTATGGTGCTGCTCCTTCGTCTGCAATTGCCTTTACAATTAATTCTGTTGTATTGTACTGTGGTGCACTACGGTCTGCTCCAAAGTTAACATGCATTTCTTCAACTGGTGTAACTGTTATTTTCGGTGGTGAAGTAACTCTAATTGTTGGCTCTGGTGTGGCAGTTACTGTTAATTTTGGATCTTCTGTTGGTACTGCTGTTGGTTCCACTGTTAATGCTGGTGTTGGGGTTGTGCTAATGTTTTGCTCAATATCCTTCTTTCCAACTTTTGCCAAAGGCACTGTAATTACATCCAAATCCTCTTTTTCATACGATGTATTGTCACCTGCCCGATAATCTTCCATTACATTGTCCAACATAGATGGATCATGTGGAATACAGTCAATTGCAGATTCGTTTCTGGTACCAAATCCCATAGCTCCCACACCATTAGTTTCAAGATAATTTTTGTCGATTCCTAATGATTTTAACGGAATACTAATTTCAAAGAACGAATCATACTTTCTATTGTGTGCTTTTTCTGCTGTTAATGCATCGTAATATTTTGAAGCATCATAAGCATCTGAAACATCCTTAGAACCTACTAACTGCATTAAAGTAGATGAAATACTGGTATCTGCCATAGCATATTTAATACCATTATCTTTAAAAGATAAACAATGTTCTTTGTCATAGCTTAAAGTACCATCTTCTTTTGCAATAAAGAATCCTGGTGTTCCTAAACCTTCTACCGCACTCATAATCAAAAGATTATCCACTCTTGTTTCAAATTCTGTTTTCACGCCCCACGGATAGGAATCTGTAGCATCTTCTTCCATCTTTCCACTAATAGCGGTTCTATTTCCTATATTTAATGCAAACATAATTGGTACATCGCCAATTTTACCATTATTCATTAAAGAGGCATTTCCCTCTGTCTGCCATGTGTCTGTAGTATTTACCATTTCCATACCAAGGTAAAGATTTTCATCATCCCATGCACCATATAAGGCATAACAGTCTGTTAAACTATCTTCATGGGCACCCTTCCAGGCATTTGCTACATCCCATGCACCTCCCTGGGCAATTAACATGTCAGAAGACCAGTCAGAAGCATCTCCATCAATAGTAATGGTTGCAGGTTTACCAGAATTTCCTTTTGGATTCGTATCATATAATCCTCTTGTTTCTTCTGATGCGTTTACAGATTCCTCTGTTACTTCCTCCTCAACTGTTTCTTCTGATACAATATCTGGTACATATTTTTTTGTATATGTATATGTTTTGGAAACCCCTGGTGCAGATACTTCTACAGTAATTTCACTATCTGCAATTTTTCCTTTTCCAATTTCAACTTCTGTACTTCCTGTAAATGTTTTCTCTGGTCCATTATCTACAGAATAAGTTCCTTCTACACTATAATGATATTCTGATGGCAATGAATAATTAGCCACTGTAAGTGTGATGGTTTCAGTTTCTGTAGTAAACACAGAACCGTCTGGAAGGGATGACTTGACAGATGGCGTTCCAGGCTTTGGTGTTGCCGTTGGTTCTACTGTAACTGTTGGTTCTGGTGTTGCTGTAATTGTTGGTTCTACTGTAATTGTTGGCTCCGGTGTTGCTGTAGCTGTTGGTTCTGGTGTTGCTGTTGGCTCTACCACAACTTTCTCCCAAACACCTTCATCTAATCTATAGGTTGCATTATCCTCTTCAAAAAGATATCCTGCTTCCCCATCTCCCGGAGTACGATTTACATCACTGGAATAAAAGATAACTCTTGGATTTTCAATATTCTCAGGAACTGTATATTCGTACAAGTTACTGGTTCCTTCCACCTTCGTCATTTCTTCTCCTGGAAAAGCCCCATTATTTACAGTACCTGTTTCCGAATCATATGCGTAACAGTATACTGGTTCTGACCATTCAGAAGGTAGTACAATTTGTGCTTTATTTACTGCTGTTTCAACCTTTTCTTCCGTTGTCTGAATCTGTTCAGATTCTTTTGCATATGCAATCCCTACTCCTGAACTGACATTTCCTAATAACATGGAAACTACTAGTGCTGTGGAAACTGCGCCACGGAAAAATTTCATAATACGTTTCTTATGCATTATGTTTCCTCCCTTAAAATAGTTAAATAAATATTACAATTTTATTATACTTCTTTTTCGTGGTTTTGTATACAATACTTTTTGTTTACCCAGAATTTTCTACTTTTTTACCAATTTGCTATTTTCGTAAATTTTTGTATTTTTAATTATTTAGTAAAATAGTCCTAATTTTCCTTTTTGGTTTTCATTGAAAATATAGACTTTTTTTTATAGTTTTCTACATTTCCTTTTTTTTTGAAAACCAACCTTTTTTATTCTCTGGTTTTACTAATGATTTCTCTGTTTTTGTGCAATTTAGCCAATTTTTCTCCCATAATATTTTTGTTAAACTTTTATTTTTCAAATGCTAAAAAAGGAGGCTGCTCCATACAAACATTTTTATCTGCAAACAAACAGGCTCTGTACAATCTGCTTGTACAGAGCCCGTCTCATAACTTTAATGATATATTTCTATTAAATTATTTTAATTTCCAGATATCTTTGTTGTATTCAGCAATAGTTCTGTCTGATGAGAAGAATCCTGCCTTAGCAATATTTGTAAGCATCATCTTCTTCCACTTATTCTGGTCTTCATAATCCTTGAACATCTGATCTTTCTTAGCAATGTAATCTTTGATATCAAGTAATGTCATGAACCAGTCTTTGTTGATTAATTCATTATAAAGTCTTTCTAAGTTTTCTTTGCTTCCCTTAGCAACAACTTCTTTGCTTACGATAAAGTCTACGATTTCTTTGATCACTGGATCTTTTTCGTAGAAATCTTTAGATACATAATCAGCTTTTTCGTAATGCTTAATAACTGTATCTGAATCTTCACCGAAGATGTAGATGTTGTCATCTCCAACTAACTGGTGAATTTCAACGTTAGCACCATCTTCTGTTCCTAATGTAACAGCACCATTTAACATGAATTTCATGTTACCTGTTCCTGATGCTTCTTTAGAAGCTAAGGAAATCTGTTCAGAAACATCACAAGCTGGGATTAATTTTTCAGCTTTGCTTACATTGTAGTTTTCAACCATAACAACTTTCATGTATGGTGCAACTTCTGGATCATTGTTAATGATTTCAGATAATGTAAGAATTAAGTGAATAATATCCTTTGCAATAACATAAGCTGGTGCAGCCTTTGCTCCGAAGATAAATGTAAGTGGAGTAGCTGGCTTGTTACCTTTCTTAATTTCTAAATACTTGTAGATGATGTATAATGCATTCATCTGCTGACGTTTGTACTCATGTAAACGTTTAATCTGAATATCGAAGATAGCGTTTGGATCTACTTCTACATTCTGTGTTTCTTTCAAGTAAGCAGCCAATTCAGCTTTCTTACCTTTCTTGATTTCTTTAATCTTATCAAGAACTTTCTTATC
>JAFQCM010000023.1 GCA_017399445.1 Lachnospiraceae bacterium
CATACCTAGTGTCAAAAACAAGAAATAAATACTTCTATTGTCCAGCTTTTGATAGTTCCAAACAATCATACCAGTACCTAATAATGTGACATAAAGTACATCCGAAAGTTGAATACTCAAACTTGTAGCCGTGGGAACCCCCATTGATAGCATCGTTACTATAAATGGCAAAATCAGAAAATCCTTTTTCTTCTTAACCATCCCAACAATTACCCATATTACCAATAACATTTGCGCCATAAAGTTAAACATTAAAATGTCATTATATTCAAACAAAAACAGCAATGGTTTTAGAAAAAGCAAATATCCATTCCAATAGTGACTGTAAAAGCTATAATCATACCCTTCTTCCCCTACTAAATATCGTCTTAAATTTTCTTGCTCTGAATAACCTTTAAAGTAGGAAGAATGATAATTATAAACCACCTTTTCTAAAATCGAAGATTCTTTTGGACAAATTGCCGTACTAACCATAATACTATCTGTATAATTATCCAACTCTGTAGATTTCATTCCATAAACAGAATAAGTTGTATTCTCCTCTGAAATCATGTTTTGTGCCACTTGAGCATTATCGTACATCCTCTCTACTGGAATTAAATGCACCAGACATAGCGCAAAAAAACCAATAAGAACTCCCAGACACAATATCACAACAGTATTAAAAAAATATCCACGCCGAATCATTTCTTGAATCTGATTTTTTTTCTTATTTCTCATCTCTTTAACTTTCATATTCTTCCTCGTTTCCCATAATTTCTAAATTAAATTTTATATCCTTTACTAATTTGTACCATTTCACAGAAACCTCCCACTTGGAAATCATCATTTTATATATCATAACAATAACTTATCTCAGATGCAACAACAAGAACCACTCAACTGTAATAGCCAGGAACTCTTTCCGCTTTACCAACACGAAAAAAGGACGAGAAATTAATTTTCTCGTCCTCATACACTCATATAAATATTAATTATTTAAGAGTAACTTTAGCGCCTTCTGCTTCTAATTTAGATTTGATTTCTTCAGCTTCTTCTTTAGATGCAGCTTCTTTTAATGTCTTAGGAGCATTGTCAACTAAGTCTTTAGCTTCTTTTAATCCAAGACCTGTAGCTTCACGTACTACTTTGATAACTTTAACTTTGTTTGGACCAACTTCTGTTAATTCAACATCGAATTCTGTTTTTTCTTCAGCTGCTTCTGCAGGACCTGCTGCTGCTACAACAACACCTGCTGCTGCGGATACACCGAATTCTTCTTCACAAGCTTTTACTAAATCATTTAATTCTAATACTGTTAACTCTTTGATTGCATCAATTAATTCCTGAGCTGTTAATTTTGCCATTTTAATTTACCTCCATTTTGGTTATTGTTTTCTAATAATTTTTCATTCATTATTCAGCTTCTGCTGGAGCTGCTTCTTCTGCTGGTGCTGCTTCTTCAGTTGCAGGTGCTGGGCATGCAGATGCGCCACCTTTTTCTGCTAACTGGTTCATGACACGAGCAAAGTTTGTGATAGGAGACTGTAAGCTTCCAAGTAATTTGGAAATAAGTTCCTCTCTGGAAGGAATCTGAGCAATTGCCTGCATACCATTTGCATCGTATACAATTCCTTCTACTACACCGGCTTTGATTTCTAATGCTTTTGCATCTTTTGCAAATTTAGCTAAGATTCTGGCAGGTGCTGTTGCATCTTCTGTAGAAATAGCAACTGCGCTTGGTCCTTCTAAATATGGAGCAAGTCCTTCGAAATCTGTTCCTTTGAACGCGAAGTTCATCATTGTGTTCTTGTAAACCTTATAAGTAACACCTGCTTCACGAAGCTGTTTACGAAGATTTGTATCCTGTTCTACTGTAAGTCCACGATAGTCAACTAATACAACAGACTGCGCATCTTTGATTGCTTCGGAAATTTCTGCTACGATAGGCTGTTTCAATTCCACTTTTGCCATTTTTTCTTTACCTCCTTATAGTTTTGTTGCCGATAGGAGTTTATATTGAAAAATAAAAACCTCCCTGAAGACAGGAAGGCATAAAGTCAATACTTGATCTATCCCTCGGTAGGCGATTACTCTTACACATCTAAGATGTACCTACTGTCTTCGGCATGGTCTTAACGACCTTTGTTGCATTACCACAGACCAACCTAAGTGTCAAGAGATTTTCATTTTTTTCTATACTTTTATTTTCAGCTAATGTATAATACTTCTATAATTAAACCCATTGCAATCTGCTAATTCAAACTGCAGATTACTCATCAAATATTTTCAGAAAGGATTCTTTAAGAATAAAATGAATAAATTCACCAGTTATATAAAACAAAATCTTTTTTCCCTTATAATGCTTCTTGGTACACTGGCATTCTATATCTTCTTTGCTTTTTATGATGGCGCTGTAATTTGCGTCGATTCTCCTACTTATATCAGTATGGACCTTTCAAGAGAACCTTTTTATCCGCTATTTTTAGCCTTTTTTCGTCTCTTTAGTGTAGACAACTATCTGC
>JAFQCM010000024.1 GCA_017399445.1 Lachnospiraceae bacterium
CCTTCACCTTTAATATTAAATTCAATGAAGCTTACGTTGTTATCTTCTGCGGTTTTGATAATTTTGATATCACCTGCTGCAGCAGAGGTAAGAGTAAGATTGAGATAACCGGTAAGAGTTTCGTTTACTTCCTGACCAAAGGATTTACGTCCTGATCACCTGCACCGGTGTTGCCGTCAGTCCAGACAAGGAAGTTGTTTACGCTTGCTTCTTTTTCTGCAACTACAAGGATTTCAGAAACATCGGGGTTGGTGGTATAGAAAGTGATATTGTTTCCGCTGATTTCACATTTGAGATCAGTGGAATCGGTTTTGAGTCCGCATTCACGAAGAACCCCGTTGGTATCGGTGAGAGTGATTTCATATCTGGAACCATTCCAGACAAGTTCATGGGTAGGAGCGGTAGCTTCGTTATCACTCATGAAACTCGGAAGCAGAGTGTGGTTCTGTACTGCATACTCAATGGAATCGTACGCGTCCCAGATGTCATCATAGAGAGGGTTTCCGGAAGAGATACTGTCCATTACGCTGTCATAACCTCTTCTGCTTGCATCTATGTGGCTGAAAGAGAGAGTTCTTTCACCAACAACTACTTCCCAAACAAGCATCTGGGTTGCGATGAGTTCTGCGACTTCCTGTCTATGAGATGCATTGGTGGTGTTCCAACTGGTATTGCCGTTACCTCTCCAGCCATACTGCAGAAGTCTTCCGAGAACGGTTTTGATACCGTCCGGAGAAAGGGTCGGGTTCATATTGCTGGGGTAGTTGTTCCAATAGGTGGAATCATTTGCCTGAGAGAGAACATTTCCGGTTCTTACTCCATAACCCGGTTCAATGCAATAGACTACCGGACCGCTGTGGGAATCCTTGCAATAGACCAGGTAGTTATCGGTTTCAATCGTTTCCCATCCACCCATGAGGTAGAGTTCTGCAAGGCCCCAATCGCCTTTATTGGTATCGGCAGATCTCGGAAGTGCGATAACCGCCATGGTCATCTGAGTGGCTGCGAAAGCCTGTACAGCGCCGGTGAAAACCATCATCAGCGCAAGAAGAAGTGCTACTGCTCTTTTCGTGTAAGTCATATTTTTGCCTCCTTTGGTGCAATAAAAAAAGACCCACATTACTTTGTGAGTCTTTAATCTTCTTTTCTTTGATATTTAGTTTTGTTTTGATATTGATTAGCTTCTCTCTTTCAGCCGGTAAACAGCCGGTAATTGAAGGGGAGAGGTATGGAGAGGGGGAACAAAAAATGAGCACGGACACAAATTTATTCTTCGTGCTCGTGCTCAAACTATCTGGTATCCCCTTGTAAGTTAATATTTTTTGATTACCTCCTTTGCTTTTCGGTTTTTGTTTGGGTTTGTTTTACATTTGGAACACCTTCTTTCTGAGAGATATTTATATATAAAAAATCACCTCAACCTTTTAATTGAGGTGATTTTTGTTGTGAAAATATACAGAGAATTTGTCGATAGATTGGTGAAATGGGAGAAATTTAGAGAAAAATGTTACAAAAACTATCATCTAATCGTTTATTTTTATATATGATTTTGTTTTAAATTTATTTAAGAGGTGCTTTTATGAGTAAAAAAGCCATGATTGATAATATCAATTTTTCTGAAATTATTGATACGATTGATATTATTAAAACAAAAGATGAAACGATTTTCATAATTCTCGAAGATTGTTTTCCTATTGATTCCAAAGAAGGAATTCGTTTAGTTGAAAAGCTAATTAATCCAATGGAGAAATTAGGAAAAACATGCTTTGTTTCTTGTTCGTGTACCAACTTTATTTCATATGTTTCAGAAGCATTTAAAGGCAAAGTGAAATTTATAAATAGTTTTTTGTGTGAAACTAGTTTGCCGAATTGCGGAAGCAATGTATCTGATGAAGATGGTATTGATATCTACCTTCTTCCTGATTGCCAAAAAAAGGACTTTGCTATTCAAATAGGCAAGTTGTTCCTCAAGCATCTTTCATCATTATTATATCTCATTATTCCATTATTAATTGCTTTTATAAATTACTGCTTAACTTTTTTAGATCCCGAAGCAAGCTATAACAAATTAGTGAGTTTTGTATCACACCTATCTTCTTCCCCTGTGTTGTACGCTGTTTTAGTACTTTTTACACTTGTATTTTATATGTTTATTCTTTTACATAAATGCGAAAAAGAAGCACTTGGATCAATACACGGCAAAATGTGTGTGATTTTTTTATTAAATAATGTAAGTTTTCTTCATGCATTGTTTTTTTGGATAAGATGGGTATTAATTAACAAAATATGTGAAAACAATTCAGTAAAAATAATGTACGATAACAACTCATCTTACAGTTTTTTTCATAAATTCCCAGATAAAATTTATGGTTCCACTTTTTCTCCTGTGGATAAAGTAAGGTTTCTTATAGGAATTGTTGACTACTTTGTGTTTGAAAGAAATGTACATGATTTACCCGTGGAGGATAAAAAAGATGGATAAAAGAGACAAGTCATGCTATAACCAATCAGAAGAGCCTTTTTGCTGCAAAATAATATCATGGGATTGTTGGCAAGGTAATATAGAATTTTTTAAGGAAAAATATCACCCTAATTGGCATTTAAAAATATTAGAAAAGTACCCGAATCCTGATGATTGGCGTGATAGTATAAATTCATTGACACCTGTAGGAGATACAATATTCATACTCAAATGTAATAAAAAGCTTGAAATATCGAATGGTGAAAAAATAGCTGAATTAATACAAAGAACGCAAACTATAACTTGGTGTAATTATGTTTATGCAATAAAAACCAAATTACTTCTCGTTGAATCCGCAGGATGTGTTTTTGAAAGAAAAAAGAATGAAATTGCTGAACTTTTTAACGAATATAATAGTTCTTATAATAAAGAAGATATAGAAGATAGAATAAAAAGACTTTTAAATGAAATGAGCGAATTAGTTGAAATAATAGATATGAAAGATGATAAGAAGAATAAGGATAATACTACCATTAGAGAAAAAATAATCATAATGCGAAAAAATATAAGGGATTATAATCCTAATGTTTCAAATGATCTTAAAATAAAACAGAATGATATAATTAATACCAAAAATCTTGTAAGAAATTTAGAAACAAGGTGAGATATTATGAGTAAAATCTATGAAAAAAGCATCTCCGACAAATTTTCAAATTATTTTGAGAAACCATCTTTAATCAAAAAAAAATTTGCAAGTTATGACTTACGTTCCCACACAATATCTACCCCAACTGAAACATTTCCTTGGGATTCTAGTGGAGGTGGTGTTCCTTTGTATTATGATGACTCATCAAAAAAGGTTTATTTAGACCACACTGATTCGCATTCTTTAATTATAGGTCCTACTGGTTCCAAAAAAACACGTCTTGTTGCTTTGCCAACGATAAAAAATCTCTCTGTTGCCAAGGAATCAATGATTATTTCTGATCCAAAAGCAGAATTATATTCCAGAACATATATGGATTTGGAAAAGAAAGGTTATAAAATTTTTGTAATAAATTTACGTTCCCCTGAAAGAAGTAATTGTTGGAATCCTCTGTATGTTCCTTATAAATTCTATCTAGAAAATGACATTGATCATGCTTGTGAATTTGCAAATGATATCGCAGAAAATTTCATGTCAGAGAATATTGAAAAGGATCCTTTTTGGGCAAATAGTGCCTCTGCTTTTCTGTTTGGACTGATTTTATTATTATTTAAGTATTGTAAGGATTTTAATCTTTCTCTTGATAATGTTAATTTGCAAAATCTTTTTTCTTTGCGTGACAAACTTGTTTTTTCTAATAACAAAATAAGTCCTAATCTTTTTTGGGAATACGCAAAAAAAGACTCTATTATATTTTCCGCCATGGTTGGAACGATGGAAACAGTTAGAGAAACCAGTAGCGGAATATTAAGTACGCTTAATGAAAAATTAAGAAGTTTTTCTATTCAGCCAAATCTTCTAAACATGTTATCATCTAATGACATCGACTTCGATATAATTGGACAGAAGCCTACAGCGGTATTTTTAATTTTGCCAGATGAAAAAACCTCTTATCATCGTTTGGTTTCTTTATTTGTAAAGCAGAGCTATGAATATCTTGTTTATTGCGCACAACAACACAATGGTGAGGATGGTTTGGTTTCTGGAAAAGTTCCACTTAGAATTAATTATATTTTGGATGAATTCTCATCTCTTCCTACGATTAAAGACTTTCCAGCTATGATTACTGCCGCAAGAAGCCGTAACATTCGTTTTTCTCTTTTTATCCAAAGTAAGCATCAATTACTACAAAAATATAATGAAGAAACACAAACTATACAAGCAAATTGTAGTAATTGGCTTTTTTTATCAAGTCGGGAAATTGATCTCTTACAAGAAATATCTTCGCTTTGTGGTAATGTCTACGGACAACATGTAAAACCATTGATATCGGTACCCGAATTGCAGCAATTAGATAAAAAATATGGTGAAACATTAATCTTGTGTAAAAACAACAAACCATACATAACGAAACTTCCTGATATATCAGAATATGATAATGATTCTTATTTGATTGGAAGTTTTCCAATACAGGAGCACAAAAAAATTGACACCACCATATTTTATGAAGAACTTAATAAAAATGTTATGTCTTTATTTTCTGCTTGAAATTTTGAATACAAAAGGAAAGAGGTTGTAATATGAGTCTAAATTTTGAAACTCTTTATGAAACAATTAATCAAACAAAAAGATGTTCCATCTCCGACATTCAAAGCGTTTCTTCTAACCTTCTTGAACAAACGGACTTTTTTGATATGGATAACGAAATAACTGAAAGTCCATTTTATAAATTGCATATTTTGATTAATACTATTTCTAATCAAAATATAACTGTTGTTGGTGTTTCAGAATCGTACCACAATCTTGCTGTTACATTTGCTAAATCAGGTTTTCAAGATTACTCGTGTACTATTCTTGAGAGAGGATTAAAATCTTTTCCCAATTCTGTGGATTTGTTAGCTGATTATATAAAATATGGAATAGAATGTAATAGAATAGATACTTGCAAATCATGCTACAATAAACTTCAAAATATTTCAAAAAACAACTGGACATGGAGAAGTTTTGTTTTTTCAATTGATTATATATTGAATACTGTATACATAAATTGCAATCAAAATGCATATGAAGAAGCCATCACTTTAGCCAACAATTACAAATTATTTTATCCAAATAGCGAGCAACCGTATTTTACTCTTTCTAACATATATGATACTTTTAACAAGAAAAATCTTTCGAGAGAAACTTTGGAAAAAGCACTAGAACAGTTCTCGATCGCACCAAAATGTTCTTTAAAATTGGCGGATATTTCTTTTGAAAATGGAGACTATACAAGTGCAATTACTTATGCTAAACGAGCGATATCAAATTCCATATCCACACAACCCTCCATTAATATTAGCTATTGCTATTTAATAATAGCATTATGCCATATTTCTATTGCATTAGACAATGAAATAAATAGTGATACAGATTCATTAGAAAAAATAATATCAACAGCTTACCATAATGCTCATGTTGCAATCGAACTTAATAGTTTGGATAAATCTTTATTTTTAAATTTAAAGCAAGTTGTTAAAATGGCTGAAACACACTTTAATTTAGAAAATCCTTTTTCGTTTGATTACGATTAATATGTTCTTTATTTTAAAGAAGTAATTTCATATTTTTTTGCTTTCTTCGGTATAACTCCAATGCCTTAATAATTGTTTCCGCGATTTTCTGGCTACTTGTCCCCGGTGCGAAATATTTGGAAATACGTTCTTTCGGCATGCGGAACTGTTCCTTTTGGTTTGGTTTTTCCTCTTGCAGAATTGACTGGATTACTCCTTCGCTTAATTTTCCTTCTTGTGAAAACTGGCGCATCTTAATTGCCTGCACATGGGAGGGAGTACAATCTTCCCATTCCATAGTGTTCAGTAATATTTCCTGCTCGTTTTCAGTAAGGTACGAAAGTTCTACAGCCGGACGCATGGCAATTTTTCCTTCGTCTACCATGTCGAGAAGCGGTTGAGAAAGATGTGTAAGACGTATAAAACGGTAGATTTGGGGTTGACTATCACCATTATCTTTGCTGATTTGTTTAGCACTGGTCAACCCCTTTAACTTATTATCCACTGGAGAATAAGTTAAATCCGAGCGGTAACCTTGCCTCTTCATTGCATCAAGCTTCATCTTGTAAGCAAAGGCTTTCTCTGAAGGAAGAAGTTGTTCCCTTTGAAGATTACTGTCAACCATGAGAATAATTGCTTCATCGTCGGTCACATCCTGGACAATACATTTGATACTGTTTTTCCCTGCAAGTTTACTTGCTCTTTTACGACGGTGTCCGGCAATCATTTCGTATTCTCCGTTATCCTTTGGTCTTACAATTACGGGGGAGAGGACACCGTATGACTTCACGCTTTCGACCAAATCCGACATAGATTCGTCCATTTTGACTTTGAAAGGGTGATTCGGAAAATCCGATATTTGTGATAAAGGAATTTCCATTATCGTTTCTCTCTTTGCTTCATCACGCTCCTCTTGGGTAGTGAAAAGGTCATCTACTGATGTCAGCAGACTTGCTGCGCTGTTTTTCACCAATTTCCATCACCTCCTTTACAAGTGTTCTGCAACTTTCAGCGGCACGTCCGGTTGGTTCGTGACGGAAAATACTTTTATTGGCGGTGCTTATTTCTGCAAGGCGCACTGTAGAAGGAATTACGGATTCCATCACTGGAAGATGTTTGCCATAGTTTTCTTTTACAGACGATACAATGTCTTTTCTGAAATTGGTTTCGTTTGCCATCGTGAGAAAGATTCCTCCGACTTTTAACCTCGGGTTGATTTGCCGTTTAATGCTCTGTACAGTTCCGATAAGTTCTGTCATATCCTCGGCAGCAAGATAATCTGCCTGAACGGGTATCAGAACATAATCCGAAGCGGACAAGGCATTGATAACCAGCATACCGAGAGAAGGTCTGCAATCAAGCAGCACATAATCGTAATCTTTCTTTAC
>JAFQCM010000025.1 GCA_017399445.1 Lachnospiraceae bacterium
ACTCTCCGGAAAAGAGTAGGTAATCCATATTGCACTCTCAATCTACGTTTTTTGGAGAAAAAAGCCGTAGGTCTATTAAAGTTACCCTTTTGTATGAAAATCTTTTCAAAATACTTCTTGACTATTTACCAAATTGCTTTTATTTTTTCTTTTATTTTTTCTCTTATTTTTTCCTTCAAAAATCCAGCGACAGTATCCACAGCGATTTTAGCCGCCAACTCTACTGGGAAATGATAAATTCCGGTGGAAACTGACGGAAAAGCTACTGTTCGTATTCCGTTTTCTGCTGCAATTTTCATTGAATTATAATAACAGCTTGCAAGAAGTTCTTCTTCTTTATCCTTTCCACCGTTCCAAACGGGTCCTACGGTATGAATCACATAATCACATGGCAGATTATAGCCTTTTGTCAACTTTGCTTGTCCGGTTTTGCAGCCGCCTAATAATCGGCATTCAAATAAAAGTTCCGGGCCCGCTGCTCTATGAATTGCTCCATCCACACCTCCGCCACCAAGCAGTGAGCTGTTTGCAGCATTTACAATGGCTTGTACACCATGAATTTTGGTAATATCGCCTCTTATTGTCTTAATCAGATACATTCTATCACTTCCCCTTCATCTTTTTATATATCACTCAAAAATACTATTTTCTCACCACAAAATAAAACCTATGAACCATTCCCTCTACAAAGCCATTTTCACCAATTTCTTTTTTCAACCTCAAGTAATTGTTGAAAGCAACGCTCTACCGAAAAGTCAGGAAACCTCTTCTTTGCTTCAGGCAATAGTCTTTTACCAAATCCCAATCATTATCTTCACCTTTTCCATTGCTATGATGCCCTAAAATGCCTTCTAATGCTTCTGGCTTAGTCTATAGGTTCTATTTTATTTTGTCTCCAATTCAAATTCAACTCTATAATTCCTATTACTCATGAAACAACAATCGTTCCAACAGTCTCTCTCTGTTATTAATAAACATCTCTGTCACCTGATAACTATCTGTTTCTTCATATTCACATCTATGTACCAAACCACTGTCAAAACTTAGGATTTCTGCATCTGGAATCCCTAATAATATAGGCGAATGGGTAACTATGATAAACTGAGAGCCCTGCTTTGCACATTCATATATCTCCATAAGAAGTGTCAATTGTCTTTGAGGTGACAAGGCTGCTTCTGGTTCATCAAATAAATATACACCATTTGGTCTTAAATGGTTCTGGGCTATGGCAAGAAAACTTTCTCCATGGGATTTTTCATGAAATTTTTCAGAAGGATGGGTTAAATCTGCATACTCTTCTTCCTGAGTAGCCACATTATAAAAACTCTCTGCTCTAAGAAAATATCCCCAGCTCGCTTTCCTATAACCCTTGGCTATTCTCATAGCCTGGCATAAATCGGAATGGGAATCATATGTGGAAAAGCTATAATTCTTAGTACCACCTTCTGGATTAAAACCATAGGATATGGCAATAGCTTCCAATAATGTAGATTTTCCGCTGCCATTTTCTCCTACAAAAAAAGTAATCGGTTTTCCAAACTCCAAGCGTTCTAAGCCCTTAATGGCTTCAATATCTCTTAAATAATGTTCCTTCTCTACCTTACTCCAGTCAATCATAATACTTTGAATAAACTGATTGTTCATACTTCCATCACTTCCTTTTCTGCTTTCCAATTCCTTAAATACAACATGCCATATAAATTGAAATATAAGATATTCCATCTTCAAATTTAAAATCCTTTTTATAAATAATATATCTGTCCTGCACCTTTATCAATTCTGTACCCGGATTAGAAGTCTATTTAATTTCAATGGGATTTAACACACCATCATGTTCTAATACTATATCAATTTCCTTTGTATCCTTATCACGATAGTAATACATATATGCTTCCTTGCCACTATTCAAATATGTTTTCATAATTTCAGCCACCACATAGTTATCCAAAATAGCTCCATTCATTGCTCCACATTCTAAAGTTTCCGCACTACTCCATTTTGTCAAATAGCAAACAAGCAATTTCGTATCATTGATACCTATTACTAATTACCCGAAATTGCCAAGTGGCAGTATCTCCATCATTACATATCTCTTTAATATCAAGCACATCTTCTCTACCTATAACAACTGTTTCGATCAACTCATCTGTATCAGAATTTTTTACCACAGGTTCAAATTTAATTGTAACCTCCCCGTTGTGAGTTATATCCCCTATGGTAACTGTTGTGCTATGTAATTGGTATATATCTCCTTGTAAAAACTCCCTGCAGTCTTCAAATGCATCAAAAGTTTCTGCACTGGCAGTTCCATACACTTGGATAGTAGCCCATGTATGCGTATTAATGTATTTTAGCAACGGTCTATAAAACACAAAATAACCAACCACAACAATCAGTATCAACACTACTATTATTTCCGCTATGTTTTTCTTTGAACATTTCTTCTTGATTTGTCCTTCCATCATTCACGCTCCTTCGGTTTACAAAGCAACTTTCTTATATTCCTCAACGAAGCTTATACAACTCTTATATTGCTTTTAATCTCACCGCAAGTTTGGAAATGTTATAACACTACTGCATGCCCATGATATATCTCTTTTAACTATGTCCATCATTTCATTATCCAGCCCTGTTTCTTGCTCAAAATGACATCTCACAATAAATTCGCTCCATTTGCCCCAGATAATATCTCCTTAAATATCCATCTCAAATATCAAATCTATATTGTCCATTTTACCATATCCATCAATCTCAGTTGGAATATATCCCACATACCGATATCCTTTTGCAGCATATTCATCAATAATTTTTCTATGCTCCTCCGATTTTGATGAAAATAATTTTCCGATTTTTAAATTTACATATTCATATTTTTTCATATCAAATTCTCCTGTGTAATTCCTCAAATTCTATTGTTCAACATTATTTCTTCTCATAAAACATCAACGTCACTCTCTCATTAATAACCTCCGTCTTTTTAGTGGCATGATAGCCACTCTTTCATACAAATAACTTCACACTGTTTCCCAGCCACCCTTGCAACACACTCCCGTATCTACTGCCAGCTGTTCTAATTTTTCCATTTCATCCTCTGTCATCTGAATTTTCATTCCTTCTGCCAACTGCTCTGCGTATTTCCTTTTGGTCACTCCCACAATGGGTATAACTCCTTTCATCCTAGCCCAGGCAATGGGAATCTGTGCTGAATCTACCTGATACTTTTCTGCAAGCTTTCGCTCATAGTCAAGCAAAGGTTGAATCTTTCTAAACTTATTTTTTCCAAATAAAAACCCTCTCATGGAAAAGAATGGAAATGGATTGGAACTGTCATAATGCCCTGATAATGCACCCTGTTCTAAAATCATATATCCATAAAATCTTATATCTTGTTCTTTGCAATATCGCAACACTTCTTTTTGCCGTTCCATAGAAAGCAGACTGAAATGATTTTGCACCGCAGATAATTTCACACCACATTGTTTTAAAATGTGATCTGCTTTTTCTAATTGCTCTATGTCACAATTTGAAATCCCAATCTGCTTTACCATCCCTGATTTTACACAGTTGGCCATTTCTTCTAAATTTTTCTGTAAATTATATGGTTCATGAAGCCAGTATAAATCAATTCTTTCTACATTAAGTCGCTCCAGACTGTTTTTTAATGCTTTTGTTACTTCACCAGAACGATATTTTTTTCCTGGCATATGTTTTGTGGAAAGTATTATTTCTTTTTTATCTGTAATCATCTTCCCTAAAAGCTTTTCTGCATTTCCCATTCCATAAACTTCTGCAGTATCCCACATAGTAAATCCCAACTCATACGCTGTTTCAAATGTATCCCACAACTGTTCTTCACTATATGATTTTCCAAATACCATCTTAGCACCATTATATCCGCTGCCATATCCCCAGGTTCCTATTACGCAAGGTGGTATTAATTTTTTACTGATTTCTCTATTCACAAAAACCACCATCCTTTCGCAAAGCTTTTCGAATACGACTTAGAGACTCTGGTGTAATTCCAAGATAGGTAGAAATATGGGATTGTTTAATACTATCGGAAAGTTCTGGGTAATCCTTTAGAAACTGTAAATAGCGTTCTGTGGCATTCTTGGTTAAAAATTCACTTTCCCGATATATTTTATACCTCATGCCATTTTCCAGACCAGCAATATATACATTTTTAAAATACTCATCCTTATTTATCAGTTCCTTCAATTGTTTTGTATTTATCTGCAAAATGGTACAATCCGTTACTGCTTCATATGCACAAATGCTTTTCTCGTATCCTAGCAGCCCTTCATCCATACAAAAAAAGTTTTTTCCATGAAAATTTTTAGTAATTTCATTTCCATCCACATCCAAATAAAAACTGCGTACCATCCCCTTGATGACAAACCCAGTCCGTTTTAATTGTTCCTGCACTCCACAAATGATAGTTCCCTGTGTGTAAATCTTTATTTCAGATATTGCTAATAATTTTTCCTGTTCTTTCTTTCCGAATGGAATATGTAACACCTGTTCAGATAAGGTGTTTAGTTCTTCCAAAAATGTTTGGTTCATTGTTATATCCTCCTAATTTCCTTTGTTGTATTTACGATACCGTTTTTTTGTGGATGAAGCATTAACAAATGATAAGATATAAACACAATTTAAGTTAAACTTTTAGGAAAATTGTATCATGAGAATTTATGCAAAACAAGAAAAGCCCCAGAAACTAATCACTTTAATTAATTTCCAGGACCTTTCCATTCCTTTTAGTGCGGATGAAGGGACTTGAACCCCCACGGTCTCCCACCAGAACCTAAATCTGGCGCGTCTGCCAATTCCGCCACATCCGCTTATTGAAACTACGCTTGCAACATATCACTCGCGTAAAAAAAATACCGACTAAATGAATCGGTATTAATGAGACACCGGGGACTCGAACCCCGGACAACTTGATTAAAAGTCAAGTGCTCTACCACCTGAGCTAGTATCCCATACACTCAAACGAGTTTCTTCCTAATTATAATATTGTAATGCTCTCATTCGTAAGTTCTTCCCAACTTACTAGCTGGGCTAACTGGATTCGAACCAGCGAATGCAGGAGTCAAAGTCCTGTGCCTTACCGCTTGGCGATAGCCCATTAC
>JAFQCM010000026.1 GCA_017399445.1 Lachnospiraceae bacterium
CACAGGATACTGTGTACAGTAACGAATTTCAGCCCATTTTAAATGCATCTGCGATGCATGGGCTGAAATTTTGTTCACACCACTTCTTGGCGCATAGCTTGACAGCGAGTGTCAAGCTTGCGTCTGTACAGTAACCTAAAAACCTACGTTTTGCCACAAACTAATACCCGTAATTAATTTTTCCCTGCAACCATATTATTCCCTTGAATCTTCTTCCAACTGCAGGCTCACCTAATAAATCTATTTTGTTAATACAGATATCAAAAACCAGTTCATTGGTATTTACTGTCAACTGATAAACTTCCTCACCGGTACTTCTGTTTTTTGTTAAATTAACCTCTTCAATGGTACCCATCATAGAATATTTATCACATTCAAATCCATACGGCATAAAATAATTGTCTACAAGACTCATAACATCTTCTTTTAAAATTCTACTGGAAATCATGGAATATGTATCCATATCCTCCAATGTAAGACTTTCTATGGCCTCTTCGCTACCTCGTCTGGCTGCCTCTAACAACTGATTTCTATTTTTGTTTGCCTCTTTTGTAATTCTTTTCTGTTTTTCCGTTTTATCAATTGGAAACAGAATTTTTCCACTGACAGACAATGCCGATAAAGTTGTATGGGAACCCTTGCTTTTTTCGCTGTTTAATCTTTTTTCATTTCTATATTCGCATACATTCTGAAAATAAAAAATTAAAACAACTCCTACTTTCACATCTTCACATACCCCTGCATAAGATCTTTTCTCAGCATGTCGTTCCACAATAACATCTTCTTTTGATGTGGTTCCTGTTCCATAAAATACAGGATAGTAGTACTCTAGTTCAAATTCATCATCTTCATTTACAAGACCACAAAGCATAATTCCCATGCCGTCTGCATATTCCTTATATATTTGAACCAGAATATCCTCTCCCACCTCTTCTGAAAGTTCAGTTTTATCCGGAAACATTACGGCTTCTTTTATATAAGGTTTCAGATGTTCTTTTAATTTAATATTACTAAATCCAACTGCTCTTAAATACTTATGCATAAGCTCATTTCACTCTAATTCTCAAGTTTACCTGTTTCACTAACAATACACTATTATATAATACAACCAATTAATTGACAAGTAAAGTTTTTATGTTTTACAAAATTTTACGTAACAGTTCAGCCATACAATTTTGTCAACGGGCTTTACACCGGCTAAAATATAGCCGGTGTGCCCGTAAATAACTTCTTTAGATTTTTAATTATTTCCATTTTTCTCTTCTTGAGGGTTTCTATGACTGTCATGATGGAACAGTACATCTCACTGCCACTTGCTTTACGAAAGCCTCCTGCCATTTTCTGTCTGTTTTTTGCTTTACGCAAGTCCCTTTCTGAAATGTTGTCATCAAATGGCACAGAAAAATCATGCAGAAACAAAAGATGATTATGACTGTACTTTTCCATTCGGTTAAGTAATGTCTTTTCATCCTGTTTTGCATATTTATGTGAGGTTGTTTCATTTTCTTTCGTACCTTTTTCTAACAGTGAAAAATATTCTTCCTCATACTCTCTTAATGTTTCAGTTGGAAATGAACTTACTCCCAATTCCAGCAACTCTTTTCGTTTTTTGTTCATTTCACACAAGAGTGTAATCATCTTATTTGACCATGTATTTCCTGTTTCTTCTGTGTTTTTTCGAAGATAACGAATTATGTGAACATTACACTCCGCATGATCCGTTCCAAAATGATACAAAGCGGTCTCATGATCATGAAGAAGCGTCCCGGTATAATATTTTAGAAAATCTATTTTCTTCAATGCTTCTATGGATTTACTATTCATGGCATGATAGACCACAGTATTTTTTATGCTGAAGTTTCGTATGTAATTCTGTTTCCCGTTAACAGTTACAGTTGTCGCATCCGTTGCAACAACCTTTTGATTCAACATTTCTGTTTCGAGATTTGAAATGCTTGTTTCTGAAACTTGTGCTAATTTTTTGCAAAATCCGTAGATACTGCCTTCTGACAGTTCCAATTCTCCGTTACTTGCTGCATTTAAAAAAGATGCTATCCTGTCATTTGACATAACACCTTCACTATACAAGTACACAGCCAGTGCTTTCACATTTGCTCCGTAAGTAACATCACTGTGATATTCTTCCGGAATAACATATTTCCCATTTTCATCTGCATAAATATGAATTTCGGTAATAACTGGTTCTACTGCTAAATCCACAACATATTTTGTAATATATTTCTGTCCGGATGTATCGCCAATTGTTTTGATTTCATGTTTGCATTTGCCTGAGTTGATTTTTTCTTCTATTTCTGCTTTTGTAAGTGTTGTTCCTTTATGTCCTTTTTGCCCACCTTCTTTACGTTCGGTTTTCTTTCTTCCGTTGTAAGTATTGGCAGGTTTTCCGCCTTTCTGATCGGCAGACGGTGGAAGTGATGTGTTGGAACTGTCATTATTGATGATACTTTTCAGACGGGCATTATCCTCTTTCAACAGCTGGTTTTCCTGTTTTAAAACAAGATTTTCATTTTCCAGAACATTAATTCGTTTATTAAGAGTATCAATTTTTTGAGCAGAATCTTTTTCTACCGTTTCTAAACGCCCCATGATTTCCATGAGCTGTTGATACATTCCATTTTCATAATTGCTTTTTCTTCCCATGGGGCATCTCCTTCCGTTCGTTTCTGATAAACATAGTTTATCAGAAACAGACAAAAAAGAAAAATATGCCTAAAAAGAGATTCGTCAAAATGACGGTGTATTACTTTCTGTAAATCAATAGAATATGTGGAAAACCAGTCTCATCAAACATGAAAAAGTAGGCTGGAACAGATATTTTATAAAAAAGTTATCCACACAAAAACAAAGTGCATACAAATCTGTAAAATCATACGTTTTTGTGTGGATAAAACTTGTGAAAAAATTTTTAAATTTCTCCCTTTTGACTAGGACAAGGCTGAACTGTTACGGGGATTTTAATAAAAAAGGAATCTGAAAGCCTTATAGTTACTGGCTTAAAGATTCCGAGAGATTATTGCAATAGAAAAGGAGGATTTTATCATGCGACTTAGTGAATATTTAGAAGTAGGAAAAAAGATGAAAGCAGCTCGTACCAACGCCGGCATCAGCCAGCGTGATATGTCAATGAAGCTCGCACTATCCAACTCCTCTTACTCAAATTACGAAAATGGATACAGCGAACCTCCGGCAGAGATTATTGTTAAATTCTGTGATGAATTGAATATTACTATGGAAAATTTGTTAGAATTGAAGGTTGCTGCACCTCAGCATACAAGCGTTAGTACCTTTGCAGACTTGTTGTCTATCTTGATTGATTTAGACCGAAGAGGACTTTCTATAAGGGGAAATACCACCTACTCCCAGCAGGACAACCAGCTTATGGCCCATTTATCTCTAGACATAAAAAATGCCCAACTTGCCACCTTCATTCCTGACTGGAATAAAGTCAATGAACAACTAGCTTCCGGGGCGATAGATGAGGATGAGTACCAGGCATGGTTGGAAGATACATTGAAATTGTTTAATGTGCCGATTGATGATTATGTGTAAGAACAAGGAAAGTACAAGCCCTCAAGGCTTGTACTTTCCTTATAAAAAAATCAACAGCGGAACATCTAACGATGTGCCACTCTCTACAAAAGTTTTTCAACTTTTCAATTATGTTATATATTATATGTTCATTTTGCCAGATTGTCAATTACTTTTTTATGGAAATTGTAAACACCAACAATCTTTGAATTGCTCTTGAAATAGGACTTGTTTTTAATAACACGACCGTTCATAAATTCTTGTAACTCTTTATAACGCTTTTGTTTTGAACCTTCTGCCATTAACCCATCGTATACATATAGCAATGTAACAAAACTATTAGCAAATTTATAGTTTAAATTATTTACTCGTGAGGTCTTCGAAATATCACTCATACCTTTAACAAAGTTAGAAATATCACTATTAACTTGCTTGGTTGGATCAATTCTCTCAGTCATTTTATTCAAAAGACAATTACTATGTGCAGCCACATTTCTCACATCTCTTACGGTATTCATTAGCGTATTATTTACAATCTGCACAGCGTATACCTCTTCATAAAAAGAGCAAAAATAAAGCAAATCACCAAATGAAATTAATTCCACAAAAACCCAGACTGAACACATATCGATTATTATGTATCTTAAATACATATCTATTGTAGATAATTCTTTTAAATAGCCAAAATCAAGTTTCTTATATTGCCCTGCTCTTTTACCTGTTGGACATTTTTCATAATTAGACCTATATGCAGCTAATTTCATGTAATAGTTGTTTTTTTGTAAAAAATCCTTGGCATCACTTTCAGACACTTCATTAAAAGTGATTCCCTTCTTTTTCATATGTTCGATTAGCTCATCAATTGATAACAGTTTCTTCAATATCTCACCTGATTTCTCGTATTGTAGTATTTGACTTTGATTCTATCATATTAGAGATAATTTTCCCACACTTTCTTTTTTCAACTAATTTTAAGTAGATTTTTAGACCCCAAATAGAACCACAGCCAGATTTTCAATACAATCCGACTTGTGGTTCTTTCTCTTTGTTCGCAATTCCTTTTCACACAAAAAGAAACCGCAACCCCTGATTTCTCAAGGATTGCGGAATAATTTACTCTTTATTTGGTTCCACTATCAAAGATTACTCGATGATAGTAGCAACTCTACCTGAACCTACAGTACGTCCACCTTCACGGATAGCGAATGTAAGACCCTGTTCCATAGCTACTGGATGGATAAGTTCGATAGTCATTTCTACGTTATCACCAGGCATACACATTTCTGTACCTGCTGGTAAGTTACAAACACCAGTTACGTCAGTTGTTCTGAAGTAGAACTGTGGTCTGTAGTTGTTGAAGAATGGAGTATGACGTCC
>JAFQCM010000027.1 GCA_017399445.1 Lachnospiraceae bacterium
ACAATTCATACTGGTCCACTAATCAGGCGTGAGAGTGTTTATAAGAATGATTTGAGAGAACAAAGAAAAGCTCTGTTTAATGCATTGTATCATTTTACTCGTTTGTTAGATATTCAATACATTTGTCCTGTGATTAATCAGGGCGATTGTGCAGAAAAATCCAAGCTGGCTTACACGGATAAATTGACAAAAGAGATTGCAAATCAGTTACGAGCAAAATTTGATTATTTTTCTGCATTTGATAAAATTATTGTTTACTATGATTATGGGCAGATTGAGTTGGCGCAGATACTTGTGTCTGTGTTTAATACCATGTTTTCGAATGTGGAATTTAGAAAGATAGAGACGAATCAGTATAAACTATCACAAGCAGCTGATTTAATCTGTACAGTAGAAGCAATTGCGCAGAAGAATGTATTAACAAAGTCGGAAAGTGAATTCTTTCACTCAAAGAATGATTTCAAGAAAAATATTTATAAAAATATTGCAAAAAAAAAACTATAGGATTTTCCCTTGTAATTTATTCATGAGGGAAAAAATAAGGGAAAAGTGAGAAAATACATGGAAATAGTGTACTGGAAAGCCTGTAAATACTGGAAAGTTAGAGAAACACACGAGTAATTTTGAATTTTTCGGAGGAATATTTATGAGAAAGTGCATACGATGCGGAAGCGAAATGAAAGAAAACTGTGCCATCAAAATTAAAGGTGCAGGATACGGAATTGTTATGTCATCTGATGAAAACAAACTTTTTGGAGGTAGAATGGGCGAACCTAAAGTTGCAATTTGTCCAGCGTGTGGTGAGGTGTCCATCTATGTGGAAGACCTCGACAAACTGAAGTAAATACCAAATTTGAATTTGCAGGTGAGAATGATGGGCAAGAAATTATCAGAAATGACTTTGGAAGAACTGTGGCAGTTATTTCCTATATATTTAACAGAGCATCAACTTTGTTGGCAAGAATGGTATTCAGAGGAAGAATATCTATTGAAAAACACCTTTTCTTCAACAGAAAGAATAAGCCATATTGGAAGTACTGCCATTTCTTCTATTTGGGCAAAACCAATTATAGATATTCTCGTGGAAATTCCAGAGGGAAGAAATTTGCTTGACTACAAAGCTTTAATAATAAATAGTGGTTATATTTGTATGTCGCAAAGCGAGAATAGACTATCTTTTAATAAAGGGTATACTGAAAATGGGTTTGCTGAGCGAGTGTTCCATTTACATTTGAGATATGTAGGAGATAACGACGAATTATATTTCAGAGATTATCTTATTGAGTATCCAGAGGTAGCAAAGGAATATGAAGAATTAAAGTTAAGGTTATGGAAGAAATATGAGCACAACAGAGATGCCTATACAAATGCGAAAACTGAATTTGTAAAAGGATATACCGAAAAAGCAAAAATACTGTATTGGAATAGATACTGACAATTTCCAATATGTAAAACAATTAGAAAAAACTTGAATTGGTAGGTGAACAGATGACGAAGTATATTGCAAATATAATAACAAGCAGTCGAATTTTATGCAGTATTTATTTGTTGCTCAGTCCTGTCTTTTCCGTTGCTTTTTATATTATGTATCTATTTTGTGGAATTACAGATATGGTGGACGGAACAATTGCAAGGAAAACAAAGTCTGTTAGTGAAACAGGAGCAAGATTAGATACAGTTGCAGACATTGTATTTGTAGCAGTGTGTTTTGTGAAAATTTTACCACTAATACAATTTCCTACTTGGTTATGGATTTGGATTGTTGTTATAGCAACCATTAAAATAGGGAATGTTGTTTGGGGATTGATTTATAACAAAAAGTTGGTATCCATGCATAGCATTTTGAACAAAGCTATAGGATTTTTACTGTTTATTTTCCCCTTGACACTCAGTTTTATTGAACCAATGTATAGTTCTGTGATAGTGTGTTCCTTGGCAACGGTGTCAGCAATCAATGAGGT
>JAFQCM010000028.1 GCA_017399445.1 Lachnospiraceae bacterium
ATAAAATTTATTATATATATAATACAAAAGAAAGAAGAAACCAAAGATAAGGTTATCATTTAAAATGCTGAAGATACTTGTTATTCTTACAAAAAACAAAAGAACCAAAAGCAGGGAAAAACACAAGAAAAAGTCTTTGATATATTAAGTAAAATAATGAGAAGAATAAAAGTACATATGGAGTAGCAGTCGTTCTATATAAAATTTAATAGGACGGCTGCTTTTTTTGGCATTCAAAAATTTGTATAAAACTTAATAATTTTTTGTTTAATTTTGACATCTACTTTGGTATATGTTACACTTTAAATAATTGAATAATAATATGAGCCAGTAAAAGGTATGAGGTGAGGTTACATGGATAAGTATGAGTATCGTATTAAAGCAGAACAAATTAGAAAGCTGGCGGAGCAAGAAGATTATGTATCTGCAATGAGAATTGCAAATACAATTGATTGGAATAGGGTAAGAAGTATTCCGATGCTTTGTCTAATTGGGGAAATCTATGAAAAAAATGACATGCTGGAGGAGAGCAGGGATGTAATGTTGATTGCATATGACAGACATCCTTATGGGCGAATGATTATATATTCGCTGGCAGAATTATCTATAAGGCTGGAAGATTACATAGATGCAGTGGAATATTATAAGGAGTTCGTGCAGGTTGCACCAAGAGATACTGGAAGATATATTTTACAGTATAAGCTTTATGAGGCACAGGATGTAGGAATTAAAGAAAGAATTGGGGTTCTGGAAGAATTTAAACGTCATGAATATGTAGAAAAATGGGCATTTGAATTGGCTTATTTATATCACAGAGCTGGAATGAGTGATAAGTGTATAGCTGAGTGTGATGAAATTATCCTTTGGTTCTCAGAAGGAAAATATGTAGAAAAAGCTATGGAATTAAAAATGCTGTATCAGCCATTAACAGAAGATCAGCAGAAGAAATATGATAGCCGAAATGATGTTCAGATTGAAAAATCAATTGCAGCGGTGGAAGCTGTTGCAGAACGGTCGAAAGAGGAAGAAACAGATATTAATGTAAAACCATTAAATTATGGAATTTATGATACAGTAAATCTTCAGAAAGAACTTGCGAAAAGCATGCAACAGATCCTGGAAGCTACAGAAAAAGAAGATGTAGATTCTACTATGGATAATGTAAAACAGTTGGTGAAAGAGAGCAAAATAGATGGTCTTGTAGAAGAAGAGAAGCCAGGACATCAAACAAAAGAAATGGAAGTACCAGAAGCAGAGGAAACAGAGGAAAAGGTTTTAGATGATGCGGAGGTTGTAGCAGAGGCTGCAAAATTAATGGAACAGCTTACTTCTGTAAGTAGAAGAATGCAAGAAGATAATGTGGAAGAAAAAGAAGAAGTTGTAGAAAAGGTGGAAGATCCTATAAAGGAATCAGAAGAGGACTTAGAAAAGACAAAAGAGTTTATTCTTCATATTGCGGATGCACCAACTAAAATTATTCCAACAAAAGATATTGAAAGAGAATTACAAAAATTAACAATAGATAAAACTGAGGAAATAGAATCTGAAACTACAGTAACAACTGAACAAACTGAACAGATTCCAAAAGAAGTGCATATTGCAAAGGGATTGGAAGAAGTAGTAGAAGAGTCAAAAACAGCAGTGGAAGCTGAAGAAGCGACAGAAGAGCCACAAACAGCAGTGGAAGCTGAAGAAGCGACAGAGGAGTCACAAATAGTAGTGGAAGCTGAAGAAGCGACAGAAGAGCCACAAATAGCAGTGGAAGCTGAAGAAGTGGCAGAAGAGCCACAGATTGCAGTGACCATTGAAAAATTGATAGAAAAGCAGCCAAGTATAGTGACAACGGAAACACCTCGAACAACAACTGCTTATGAAATGCCAAAAGCAACAAAAGAAGAAGATCCTGTGGCTTATGAAAAAATGCTTTCAGAAGAACTGGATGGACAGATTTCTATATGTGTTCCGGATGCAGACATTGTAGAAACCCAGATAACGGGACAAATGAGTATTGAAGAAGTACTTGAAGAATGGGAACGCATTAAAGCTGAAGATGCAGAAAATAAACAAAAATCTCTAGAGGAAGCAAGAGCAAAGGCTATTGCTGAAACAGAAGATATTATGGACAGGCTGGCTGATGTGGTTCCAAATATTTCAAATGAAATGCAGAAAATGATGGAAGACAGGGAAACAGAAACTCTGAAATTAGAAAAATCTGAAGAAAAAGAGGGCGGATTAAAAAATATTCTGGAAGAAGAATGTGTATTTGAGGAGTTTAAAAAACCTGAAGAGCCGATACAAGAAGAAAAGATAGAAAGTTCCGAAGAAATCTTCAATGATGCAATAAATAAGAATTTTACATTTGAATTTGGAGATCTAGAAGAGGCTATTGCAAAAGAAGCAGAAGCGGCATTAAAGGCAATTGATGAAGCAGAAAATGCACAGGAAGAGCCAGAAGATGAATTAGGTGAATTAGAAGAATTAGAAGAATTAGAAACAGAAGAAGATAAAGCACTGGAAGTATGGGCAAGAAGAGAAGAAGAATCGGAGCAGGTTGAAAAAAATGTTTTCGATACTTTTGAAGAACATTTTGAAGAACAGAATGTTCAAGAAGATTTGGATGAATTAGATGAGTTTGGAAAAGAAGAAGAGCCAGAAGATGAAGATGCGGTAGAAGAGCTGGAATCTAAATTATCAAAAAAACTTCCAGAAGGTATTATCAGTATTGCTGGAGAAGAGGAAGAAGAAGTAACAGAACCTTTAGAAGTAGGTGCCGATTCTTTTAAACGCATTTTTAAATATTTTACTGAAATTGAAGGAGTAAGTGACCAGATAGTAGATGCTTTAGAGGTTATTGATGAAATTTCTGATAAAGGAAATCTGGTAATTATGGGTGATGCAGCTACAGGGAAAACTACTTTGGCAATAGATATTATTAAAGCTGCGAAAAAGTCCAGAAATATTACTGGAAATAAGATTGCAAAAATTACAGGAGAAGCCATGAATGGTAAAGACATGGCAACTGTTATGGAAAGTGCAATGGGAGGCGTTCTTCTAATAGAAGGAGCATCTGCTATGAATACAGATACTGTGAATAAACTGTCAGATGCAATGGATGAAACGCAAGATAATCTTTTAGTAATTATTGAAGACGTAAAAGAAAAAATGTTGAAATTACTAGAAAGGAATAGAACTTTTAGAAGTAAATTTCCAGCAAAAATTGATTTACCACCGTATACAAATGGTGATTTAGTTGCATTTGCAAAATCTTATGCATTAGAAAAAGAGTGTAAAATTGATGAAATGGGAATTCTTGCTTTGTACAGCAAATTAGCAGAAGTTCAGTTTGAAACAGAAACAATACCATCTCTTGCAGATGTGAAGGAAATGGTAGATAATGCCATTGAACAGTCAGGTAAGAAGAACATAAAGAATATAATTGCGAATTTAGTATCCAAGAGATATGATGATGAGAATTATATGATACTAAGAGAAAAAGATTTTGTGTAGAGAGAAAGTGTGTTATACGGATGCCGAGAACCGGCTCCACTACTGACTCAGAAGACAGAGACAACGTTACGACGAATTAACTATTAGCTAGGACTAAGACTCTCGGGTGAGGACATCGAGTCTAAGTCTTTGTAAATAGTGGATTTCGTTTCCATTAAGGGTGTCTTTTAATTGGTTTCTGAGGCAGTAGTGGAGCCGGTTTTTGTCTGTTCATGAACCACTAGAGGAGAGCATTCTTAGCACTGCCTCGGTGGTACTGGTAGCCAAAACAAAAAATTTAATATATTCCAATATTTACAGTTGACATCTGTATATACCGATTGGTATAATGAACTACGAAAAAAGCGTGGTTTAATCATCCAATTGGGGGAGGGGTGAAAATGGATAACCGAACCAATATATTGAGGTGTGCAGCAGAACTTTTTTATCAAAAAGGGTATGATGCAGTTGGAGTACAGGAGATAGTAGCTCGTGCAGGGACCACGAAACCTACACTGTACTATTATTTTGGGAGTAAGTATGGGTTATTGGAAAATATCTTAGAGACTTATTATGCTCCATTTCTGGAATCTTTGGAAAAAGCTTCGTTTTATGATGGGGATGTGCCAAAAACTCTTTACAAAACTTGTATAGAGTATTTAAAACTGGCAATGAAAAATAAAACGTTATATCTTTTTGTATTATCCCTTATTTATTCAGCAAGAGAAAATGATACTTATAAGGCAGTTCGGCCTTATATGGTAAGAACACATGAAATTATTGTACAAATATTTAGTAAAGCCGAAGACAAGCTTGGAAATATAAATGGAAGGCATCAACAATTTGCAAGTGGGTTTGAAGGTATTATTAATTTTTACCTGATTTATTATTTTGAAATTGGTGAGCCGGAAATTGATATAGAGGAAGTAGGCAGAAATCTTGTAAACCAGTTTATGTATGGTATTTTTTCATAGATAGTTAGAAGTAGGGAGGAAAAAGAAATATGAAAAAATGGTATGAAAAATATAATAGAAAGAATATAAAAATAAAATAGGGTGGTGGATAGTATGACAAATAATAATAGGGATGTAAGATTTATAACAGAATTGGACCAGTACTTGTTTGGTCAGGGTACACATTACGATATATTTAGAAAACTTGGGGCACATATGATGGAAGTAAATGGTGTAAAAGGAGTTTACTTTGCTGTATGGGCACCAAATGCAGCTTATGTAAGTGTAGTAGGTGACTTTAATCAGTGGAATGGTTATGAAGGAATTATGACCAGATTAGAGCCATTGGGGATTTTTGAAACTTTTCTTCCAAATGTAAAATTAGGAGATTTATATAAGTTTCAGATTACTACCAGAAGCGGGGAAGTGCTATATAAAGCGGATCCTTTTGCAAATTATGCAGAGATGCGTCCGGGAACAGCTTCTCGAGTAACTGATATTACAAAATATTCATGGGGAGATAAAACATGGCTTACAAAACGTAAAAAGTTTGATGCCAAGAAATCACCTATGTCAATTTATGAAATTCATCCAGGTTCCTGGAAAAAACATCCTTCCAAAGAAGGAAATCAGGAAGGATTTTATAACTATAAAGAACTGGCACATAATCTTGCAGAGTATGTGGTAGATATGGGATATACTCATGTAGAACTTATGGGAATTGCAGAGCATCCTTTTGATGGTTCCTGGGGATATCAGGTAACAGGTTATTATGCACCAACATCAAGATATGGAACACCACAGGATTTTATGTATTTTGTAGATTATATGCATAAACATGATATAGGTGTAATTCTTGACTGGGTACCAGCTCATTTTCCAAAGGATGCCCATGGACTTGCTATGTTTGATGGAACACCAGTATTTGAATATGCTGACCCAAGAAAGGGAGAACATCCTGACTGGGGTACAAAGATCTTTGATTTTAGCAAAAATGAAGTGAAAAACTTCTTAATAGCAAATGCACTATTCTGGATCGAAGAATTCCATGTAGATGGATTAAGAGTAGATGCTGTAGCATCTATGTTATATTTAGATTATGGAAAACAGTCTGGTCAGTGGGCGCCAAATAAATATGGTGGAAATAAGAATTTAGAAGCAATTGAATTTTTCAAACATTTGAACTCTGTTATTTTAGGACGTAATGAAGGCGTTGCCATGATTGCAGAAGAATCTACAGCATGGCCAAAAGTAACAGACTTACCGGAGAATGATGGACTTGGATTTACCCATAAATGGAATATGGGATGGATGCATGATTTTCTTGATTATATGAAGTTAGACCCATACTTCCGTAAGGATAATCACAATAAAATGACATTTGCAATGACTTATCAGCATTCAGAAAATTACATAAATGTATTATCTCATGATGAAGTAGTTCATTTAAAGTGCTCTATGGTAAATAAAATGCCATCTGAGGATAAGGAAGAGAAGTATGCAAATCTTCGTGCTGCCTATACCTTTATGTATGGACATCCTGGCAAAAAGCTGCTATTTATGGGACAGGAATTTGCTCAGGAGCAGGAATGGAGCGAAGAAAGAGAGTTAGATTGGTATCTGATTGGAGATAATAAATTAAATGCAGGAATGCAGAGATATGTAAAGGAACTTTTAAAACTTTACAAAAACAATCCTGCGATGTATGAACAAGATGGGGATTTCAATGGATTTGAATGGATTAATGCAGATGATTCCTACCATGGAGTATTTAGTTTTGTGAGATATTCTAAGACAGGAAAAAATAATTTATTATTTATATGTAACTTTACTCCAATGGAGTGGAATGATTATAGATTGGGAGTACCAAAAAAGAAGAAATACAAACTTCTTTTAAGCAGTGATGCAAAACAGTTTGGTGGAAGTGGTGCAAGGAAGAAAGATTCTTATGTTGCATCTGCAAAAGAGTGGGACAATAGAGAGTATAGTATATTATGTCCATTGAAACCTTATGAAGCAATGGTACTGGTTTTTTAGGAATTCTTGTAAAATAAAAAAAGATTTGCATTGGTTGGTTTATCCAACTGATGCAAATCTTTTTTTAGAGATCAGATTGCTATGTACTAAGCCTGAGCTTCTTCGATTCTTAAATCATTTAAAGCCTTAACCAGATTCTTGTCTGTAACTTCAAATTTAGGATCTAAGCGACAAGGTGTAATTGTTACAATGTTATGCATAGATACAGTAATATATTCAATCACATCTTTTTGTACATAAATACGGTTTCTTTTCTGATCGCTGTCAAACTCTAAAGTAATATCCCTACAACAACGTCCTAACTGAATCAAATCTCCAAAAGCAGAAATCTGAGTTTTTTCCAGAACATTCATAATTGGATGATCATAACGGTTTAATAGTTCTCTTACAGAATCTTTTAAATCAGGAAGTTTTGTGTTCATATTGCGTACAAACTGATTGAAGTATTCCATAAATACATCATATGTTAATTCTTCTCCGTACTGGCTAAGATAAAACATCTTAGAGCAGTCATTATACTTTAAAATGTATAATGTTGATAAGTAGTAAATGTCTTCTGGTAATACACAATAAGTATCTCCATTTACCAGCTGAATTTTAACATATGCATATCCCATTTTGCGGTATGTATCCATTAATTTTACAAAGTCATGGGTTGCTGCTGTTGCTGAGCTTTCTGTCTGTCCGTTCACGTTTTTGTTTGCTAATAGTTCCATTGTTTATAGTTCCTTTCTTTTGAAATTGCTGTAGTGTAACTAAATGTCTTCTAGAATTAGGAGGACATTTTGTGTAAGGTTTTATTACTTCAGCTATTTTTATATATGCATATTGTATCACCAATAGTACCCAAAAATCAACTACATATGCAAAATATACAAAATAAATTGTAACAGTTCAGCCCATGCCATTTGCAAGGTCGCACTATCGTGCTTTCCGTTGCTACGCAACTACCTTTGCTCATATACAGGCGTTCCGCTCATGATATGTGATACAAGTGCATTTTATGCGAGCATAATGCAATTGTATCACATATCATGGCTGAACTGTTACAATAAATTCTTGGTTAAGAAAACTGTTTCCTTTGTCGAAATAAAAAACAGTACAAACGTGAAAAAATTATAATTATAAATTAGTTATAGTAATTAATAAGGAAAGTAGGAATAGGTATGAAACTAGATAATATTCTGGATATGGTAAAAAAAGCTTCCCTTGCAGAATATAAAACTGCTAAAAGTGAGAAATCCAAATCTCAGGAAAAAATAACTACGGTATCTTATGGTAAAGACACAAGTCTGTATTCTGGCATTGAAGATACCAGTATGGAAAAGAAAAGTATTTTGGATTCTTTTGAGGAATTGGAAAAGTCAGATTTAGATACGCAAAAAGATTATATGGCAATACTCTCTAATACTGTAAGTAGTAGTGATTTTCACGAATTAATGAAAGAAGGTTATTCTTTAAGTGATTCTGAAGTAGAACAAATTGTTACAGTAGTAGAAAAGATTAAGATTAAGCTGGCTCAGGCAGGGGTGGATACTACTTATACAAAAGATGTTTCTTTGGAAGATATGGAAGTAGTTTGTGGGAATACAGGACAGGCAGTTCACATTGCAAATGAGTTAGAAACAAATAATTTGCCTGCGACACAAGAAAATGTAAGTGAAATTTCAGAAACTATGGAACTGGCTTCAGAAATAGAAGAACTTTCTGATAATGCAAAAAAATATATGCTTACTAACAATATGGAACCTACTGTTACAAATCTTTATAGGGCAGAATACAGTAGTTCCAGTGTAGTAAATCAGAAACAACAGGGATATTATAGTGATTCACTACCAGGTTATTATGCAAAAAAATCACAGGATTTCAATTGGAAGGCTATTGAAGGACAGATACAAAATATTATCAAACAGGCAGGTCTGGAAGTTAATGAAACTACTATAAAAGCCGCAAAATGGATTGTTGAAAATGGAGTACCATTAACAGAAGAGACCATTAGAAAGTATATGCAATTAGAGGAAATTACTCTTCCACCACAACCGGAAGAACTTCTTCAAAATATTATTAGTAGCATGAAGGAAGGAAAACGTCCAAAAGAAGTATTATTGGCAGACAATGAGAATAAACTGGAAAAAGCAGTACAAATTCAGCAGGCAGTGGAAAGTATTACAGATAATGCAGTAAAAAATGTAGTACAGTCAGGAAAAGAATTAACTATAGCAAATCTTTTCAAAGCCCAGAAGACAGTAGAGCAAAATTCAGACTCTACGTTTATTTTTAAAACAGGAACAGTAGTGGAAGAAGATTCTGTAGAATTAATTTCTGCCAGAAGGCAGTTAGAAGAATTGCGATTAATTATGAGTGTAGAAGCAAGTTTTCGAATGTTAAAGCAGGGAATTAAAGTAGAAACTACAGAATTGTCCAAGCTGGTAGAGGAGCTAAAGGTAGAAGAAAAACAGTATTGCCAAAATCTTATGGAAGAAAAGGGAATTGAACCTACAGAAAGCAATATTCAGCTTTATCAGGAAACCAATCGAAAAATGACAGAACTGGCGAAAATGCCAATGTATGCATTAGGAAAATTTGTAAAGACAGAGCAAAATCCTACAGTAAATGAAGTACATATACACGGTATGTCTGTACAGGCTTCTTTTGAAAATGCAAAGACTAGCTATGAAACTATGATGACTACTCCAAGAAAAGATATGGGAGATTCTATACAAAAAGCTTTTCGAAATGTAGATAGTATTCTAAAAGATTTATCTTTAGAAATAACAGAAGGAAATCAGCGTGCAGTAAAAATACTGGCGTTTAACCAAATGGAATTAACAAAAGAAAATATTGTCCAAGTAAAACAGGTGGACACCTGTGTAAACAGATTAATAAAGAATATGACAGGAGATGTTACACTAGAACTTATTAGAGAAGGTAAAAATCCACTGGATACAGATATATACTCTTTGAATGCCCAAGTAGAAGAAATAAAAGAGGAGATAGGTTCTTCTTTAGAAGAAAAGTACAGTGAGTTTTTATGGAAACTGGAAAAGAATCAGGGGATTACGCAAGAAGAAAGAAATGCTTATATTGGAATTTACCGTTTATTCCATCAAATAGAAAAATCAGAAGGCAGTGTTATTGGTGCCTTGGTGGGACAAGGAGCAGAGATTACTTTACGAAATTTGATTACTAGTGTAAAAACTTTTAAGTCAGGAGGAATTAAAGCAACTGTTGATGATAATTTTGGAGGAATCAAAGCCGTAGACAAAGGTATCACTCCTATGGAAGAACAGATAAATGCTGGTTTTGATGGTGCTCAGTCAGACAGTTATTACAATGAACAGCAAAAGCAGGAAATGTATTACAATATCTTAGTAAAACAGGTAATGGAGAATATAGATCCGGAAAAACTTGCTCATGTTCGAAATATTAATAATTACAATATAAGTTTGGAAAACTTTGCTCAGCAAGTTCAAAATCTTCCTGTAAACGAAGAGATACAACAAATGCTTTATCAGGAAAAGCTGAACCAGGTAAAAAATGCGAGAATGGTAGAAAATAATGTAATTAAAATGCTTCTTAATTATGAACAACCAGTAACAATAAACAACCTGGTTGCTGCAGAGGGTTTAATGAATGAAAGAGGGAAATTAATTAAACGTCTTATGGAACAGGCAACAAAGACATCTAAGAAAAATAAAGAAAAAGAGATTTTGGATGCAGCGGAAAGAGTAACCGACAGATTGATTTCTCCAGAGGCAGCGGAGGCTGCTTATGATGAACTGGTTCAGACAGAATCAGAACTGGTAGAAACTGCAATGGAGGAAGAAACCTTAAATTATGTGGATATTCGTTCATTGAAATTACTTCATCAGGAAATTAAACTTACAGGTGCATTAAGTAAAGAAGAAAATTACGAGATTCCTGTGGAAATTAATAATGAAATTACCTCCATTAATTTAAAAATTGTAAGAGGAAGTAATGTGGATGGAACGGTAGATATTACTATGGAATGTAAAAAGTATGGTAAAATAGGTGCTTCTTTCCATATAAAGTCAGACAAAATTACAGGACTTATGGTATCTGATACCCAGGAAGGTTACAGTTTCTTACGTTCCATGGATAAAAATATTAAAATTGGAATGGCAGGGGATTCTTATCGGGTTACAAAATTGAATTATGCAAAAAGTGAAGATTTGGATTTGAATCAGTTTAGCGAAACTAAGAAATCAGATAAAAATTCTAAAGTGAATACAGTAGCTCTTTACCAGTGTGCTAAAGCATTTATTGGAATTATAAGAGAAAATGCATAAAGTTTTCACAATTTTGCTTCTTATGAAAATAAGAGGAAACACCGATACCATTAATACGAAAATAAGAAACTTAGATTACAGAAAATAATAGGAGGAAAGGTATGAAGATTAATCATAATATTACAGCAGTACTTGCAAATCATAGATTAAAAGTAACAGAAGGAAATCTTTCTAATTCAGTAAACAAATTATCATCAGGATATAAAATTAATTCAGCAAAGGATAATCCGGCAGGGTTTGCTATTGCACATAAAATGAGCACACAGATTCGAGGTTTAGAACGTGCATCTGATAATGCATTAGATGGAGTATCTGCAATTGAAACAGCAGAAGGTGCAATTAATGAAATACAGTCTATGGTTCAAAGATTAAGAGAACTGGCAGTACAAAGTGCCAATGATACATACACAATAGGAGATAGGGAAGCAATTCAGATTGAAGCAGAAAAACTTCAGGAAGAAATTGAACGTATTTCACAAGAAACAGAATTTAATAAAAAGAATTTATTGGATGGTAGCTTTGATACAAGAGCTTACAGTGATACAGATGGAGTAAGAGCCAGTCTGGTTTCTGATTCTGTTCATGCAGGAACTTATCAGGTAGAGATTACAAAGCTGGCTGAAAAAGCTTCTGTTGAGACAACACCAAGTGCTGCCGCTTTTGGTGTGCCTGAGGCTAGTGCAGTGGAAGGAACCATTGAGATTAATGGACTTTCTATAACTGTTTCTACTTCAGAATCTTTGGAAGCAGTGTATGAGAAAATGAGAGAACAGGCAGAAATTGTAGGAATTGATGTAAAGCGCACAGGAAGTACATGGATGTTTGAAGCTGGACAATACGGTTCTTCAGAAAAAGTAGAAATAACAGCAATTCCAAGTAACATTGCTTCTGCATTAGGATTGGATAATGCAGTGAAAACGGAAGGGGCTGATGCAGAAGTTAATTTGATTAAAGATGATGGAAGTGCTCAGCCAAGTTCCTTATTTTCTAATACTGCTACATACATCAGCAAAGGTGAGCATGTAAAAGTTACAGATCGTAGTGGATTTGAAATGACAATTAAAGTAGACAATGAAAAGTATCAGGATATTGTAAATAGTAATACAGCATCTTTAGTGGGAAAAACAACTTCCATTGAGGTAAAGGATTTTGGGTACATGACTATACAGATTGGTGCCAACGAAGATCAGACCATGGATATTCGTATTCCGGAAATGTCATTAGAAAATATGGGAATTGAAAACCTTAATTATTTGACACATGAATCTGCTTCGAAAGCAATTACTGCTTTAGATAATGCATTGTCTTTTGTTTCTTCCGTAAGATCAAAATTAGGAGCATATCAAAACCGCCTGGATCATACCATTTCCAGTCTAGGAGTGGCAGATGAAAGTCTTACTTCGGCGTATTCCAGAATTATGGATGTGGACATGGCTGAAGAAATGACAACATATACTCAGTATAATGTATTACAGCAGGCCGGTGTGTCTGTACTTGCACAGGCAAATGATCTTCCCCAGACAGTATTGCAGCTTTTACAGTAAAAATAATAGTAAGCAGGAAATGATATGAATAAAGAAAAGAAGCAGGAATTTACCATAAGAATAACAAATGCAAACAGAAGCCAATTGGTAGTGATATTATATGATATGATACTGACTTATTTGGAAGATGCCAAAAATTATCTAAAAGAAGATAAGGCGGACTTATTTTGTGATGAAGTAAAAAAGGCACAGGAGTGCGTCAGGGAATTAATTTCTGCACTAGATATGCAGTATGAAATATCTTCTGAGCTGGCTCGATTATATTTGTATGTAAGCAGAACCATGACAAGAAGTTTGATGAAAGCAGATGGTCACTTGTTGAATGGAGCTGAAATAGTAATGAAAGGATTAAGAGAAAGCTTTGTTGAGGTTGCAAAGCAGGATGATTCCCCGGTATTAATGGAAAATACACAGGAAATTTATGCAGGACTTACTTACGGAAAGGATAGTTTAAATGAAAATCTGTCAGACCAAGGTACGTCTAGAGGATTTTTTGCATAAGATAAAAGAATAGAAATTAAGATTAGCGGTGCAGAGTATATAACTGTACCGCTTTTAAATTTCTACAAATTTTGTTTTTTGGTTATTAATAGTATCTAAAAACATTACACTATGCTTCTGCTTCCATTTCCCGTGCAAGTTCTAAAAGAAATTTGTACCTTTTTTGAACAGCATTCACCTCATAAATATAACAGTCAATTAAATCAGGATTTACTACATTTTCAAAATTAGAATACGCAGTATCCAAAGCAGATTTTGTTAAGGCCAAATCATGTATGATATCTGAATACTGCTTGTTTTTCTCTTTTTTTTCTTTGTTTTTCCAGAACATTCATATCACCACTTTCTAAGACATATATTAAAGTATAAGCATGTATATCCAATTTTATACAATTAAAATACAAGGTTTGGAAATTTTTTTGGAGGTCAAAATGAACACAGAAACAGGTATGTTATTAATGATTTTTATATGTGGTATTGTATTAGTGATTGTACTGTTCAAAAGTAAAATAGAATTTATTATCAATATGGTGCTGCGGATGATGATGGGAACGGTAGGAGTATATTTTGTAAATAGTATTCTGCTGTCCCAAGGGCTGGAATGTGGAATTGGGATTAATATAGTTACGATGATGACCATGGGAACGTTGGGATTGCCGGGTTTTTTGCTTTTGTATGGAATGGTGTTTTACAAGATGCTGTAAGATGTTGGCACCGGTTCTCGGCTGTTTTTTAAAGACAACAGGTGAAGAATTGGGAAACATGTCAGAAGGAAGTTTTGAAGTTTCAAAGAGTAGTGTTGTCTCGGCATCTTAGAAAGCTGCCCTGCCAACATTTTTTAGCAACTTGCACAATCCACCTGGTACACCCATTTATATACATTTCATAAGATAATAACCAAATTTAGTTCAAAAAGTAGAAAAGGAAAAAACCCATAGACAAATCCAAAAACATGTAATATACTTTACTTACATTCCAAAAAGAAATAATAAATCTAAAAGATTTAACTCTCTGTTTGATTCAAACAAAAATACCAGAATTTAAAATATAAAAAGAAAGAAGTGATGCGTTGGAGATAGAAATTCATATTGTGTTTTGTCTGTTAATGATACCTATAGTTTTTTGTGATATAAAGTATCATAAAATACCCAATAAGCTACTTATTGTGGGAGTGGTAAGCTCTTGGGTTAGCAAGTTTTGGGAGGAAGGATTTATAGGTTTGGGAATGTGTTTGGGGTGTATGATAATTCCATTTTTACTATTATTTCCATTGTTTGTAATGAGAATGATAGGAGCAGGAGATATTAAGCTGCTTTGTATGATTGCCTTTGTGATGAAACCAGGACAAATAATATATTTATTACTTTATGCGTGCTTGATAGGTGGAATATGGGCAATTATGAAAATGATATGGAATAAAAGTTTTATTAAAAGGTTTTTGTATTTAAAAAATTATGTGACAAGAAGGGTAATGATAGGGGAGAGGGAAAAGTATTTTAGTAAAGAAGAAGGATATAGGGATACGATTTCTTTTGCATTACCAATTGGGTTAAGTTATTTGCTATATTTGGGAGGGATGTATTAATTGATACTTGTTATTTTAGACAGAGAAGAGGATTTTTTGTATGGAATTAGTAAATATTTTCAGGAAAAATTAAGAAAAGCTTTTGATATATATTCTTTTCATAAGAAAGAAGCTTTGGTGAAATTTACTGAAGATAAGAAAAAGGAAATTCAGGTATTTCTAGGGAGTGTATATTTGTCAGAAAAGGAACAAAAACAGTTAAATGTAAAACAAGCAATTTATTTCAGTGAAGGAAACCAGATAGGAGATGAGAAAACACCAGCCATATATAAATACCAGTCAGTAGAAGGAATTATGAAAGATTTTCTTGAAATCTGCCAGTTTACAAAGGACATGGGGAGAGTGGCAGTAAAGGAGAGTGTAAGATTTCTCGGTGTTTATTCTCCAATAGGAAGATGTGGAAAAACTTCGCTTGCATTGGTTATGGGACAGGTACTTGCTCAAAAGCAAAGAGTAATTTATGTGAATCTAGAAGAATGGCCGGGGTTTGAAAGAATTATTGGAGGGTATGAAGGACTTGATATATCGGATTTGATTTATTACATAAAACAGGGAAAAAAAGAACTTGGAATGTATCTTAATGGAATGATAATAACATTAAATCAATTGAAAATTTTGCCACCAGTAAAAAAAGCACCGGATATACAGGAAGCAGAAGCCAAAGAGATTGAAGCATTGTTGAAAGAAATTGTAAGTAGTGGAGAGTATGATATTGTATTAGTGGACTTTGGAAACCAGATAAAAAGTACTTTTCAGATAATGGAACAATTTGAAAAAATATTTATGCCAGTGTTAAAAGATCGGGTGTCTGTGGCAAAGCAGGATCAGTTTTTTGAATTTTTAAAAACTTCGGAGTATGCAGAACTGGAAGAAAAAATAAAGATATGCAGGCTGAAATTTTGGGAGAACTTTGAGGAAGAAAGTATGGAGGAAATTTATTATGGAAATTTCGGTAAATTTGTAAGGGAATTATTAGAGGAAGAGGGTATATGAGTGATAAAAACAGAATAAAAGAAATTATAATGGGGGAAATGGATTTTTCCAAAGAAGTAGAAGATGAGGAAATACGCAACATTATTGATGCACAAATTATAAAGTGTAGTAAGGAAAAATATATACCAATAAATGAGAGGTACAAGCTTTCCAGGGAACTGTTTTTTGATATTAGAAAACTTGGAATATTACAAGAACTGGTGGAAGACGATACTATTACAGAAATTATGGTAAATGGGGTAGAAAATATCTTTATCGAAAGAAATGGAAAAATTGAAAGATGGAATCGCACTTTTTTATCAAAGGAAAAGTTATTGGATGTAATTCAGCAAATTGTAGCAGAGTCCAACAGAATTGTAAATGAGTCTTCTCCCATTGTAGATGCAAGATTAGAAAATGGAGCCAGAGTCAATGTAATTCTTCCACCTGTAGCTTTAAATGGGCCTATACTTACCATTAGAAGATTTGCAAAGGAGGCAATTACCATAGAAAAACTGGTGGAGTGGAATTCTCTTACAAAAGAAATGGCAGCATTTTTGGGGGAACTGGTGAAAGCAAAATATAATATTTTTATCAGCGGAGGAACCGGTTCCGGAAAAACTACATTTTTGAATGCATTAACAGCCTTTATTCCTTGTGATGAAAGAGTAATTACTATTGAAGATAGTGCAGAATTAAAAGTTCAGGGAATACCAAATCTGGTAAGTCTGGAAACAAGGAACGCCAATGTGGAAGGTTGTGTGCCCATTACAATCAGAGATTTAATCAAGGCATCATTAAGACAGCGACCAGACAGGATTGTGATTGGAGAAGTCAGAGGAGCAGAATGTATTGACCTTTTAAGTGCTATGAATACAGGACATGATGGCAGCCTGAGTACGGGCCACGGAAACAGTTCCAAAGATATGATAAGCCGCTTGGAAACCATGGTACTTATGGGAATGGATATTCCTATGGAAGCCATTGAAAAACAAATTGCATCAGCCATAGATATTTTTGTGCATTTGGGAAGACTTAGAGATAAAAGCAGAAAGGTTCTTGAAATAGCAGAGGTATTGGGGTATGTAAACGGTGAAATTCAATTGCATCCTATTTATAGGTACGAAGAGAGAGAAAATAAAGAAAGGGGAAACGTGTGTGGGGAGTGGAAGAAAAAAGGAGAATTAATAAACAAAGAAAAACTAATAAACGCAGGTTAAAAGAAGCGTTAACAGATTATTCTAAATACTATTTTTCAACAATAGAATTTTTGGCGGAAGCAGGGAAAGGATTTATACTCTTTTTAGTTGTTGGATATTTGTTTTATGGTTCTATATTATCAGTAATATTCTTAAGTCCAGGCATTTTCTTGTATATGGAATTCCAAAGAAAGAAAAAAAAGAAAAAGCGCATAGAGCAATTAAAGGAAGAATTTAAGGAAATGCTGGTAATTGTAGGAGAGTGTCTGGAAGCGGGATATTCTATAGAAAATAGTTTTATAGAAAGCTATTCTTTTATGAAGGAACGGTTTGGTGAAAAGTCGGATATGGTGCAGGAACTTAATATTGTACGACAGGGGCTAAAAGTAAATGTAAAAATTGAAGAACTGTTGATGGATTTGGCAAAAAGAAGCGGAATTGAAGATATAAAAGATTTTGCAGTGGTTTTTTCACAGGCAAAAAGAGGGGGAGGAAATATGGCTTCTATTATGAAAAGAACCATCCAGATGATAAGGGAGAAAATAGAAATAAAAAAAGAAATTCAAATTCTGTTGGCAGGAAAGAAATATGAACAAAAAATTATGAGTATGGTTCCGGTTGGAGTAATTGCATATATTAGTATTACTTCAAAAGGCTTTTTTTCCATACTTTATGGAAATTTACCAGGGATACTTATTATGAGTGTGTGTCTGGCGGTATATGTAGGTACAGTTTTATTTGCGGATTATATTACACAAATTGAGGTGTAGAAATGAAAAAAGGGGCAAAAACACAGAATATTTTAAAAAAAATAATCCTGCAAAGCAGATATTATGAAATGCTTTGTAAAATAAAAAAAGAAGCGGGGGTATTTGAAGATGAGAGGCGGTTAGAGAAAGAGGTATATGGGCAGATTAAAAAAATAATTTATTTCACTTTGATAATTTCTGGTTTTATAGTTGTTTTTCTGTTTCAATGGAAAAAAGAAGAGGGGATAATTCGGTCAGGCAGTGTAGAAAAAGAACAACAGGAAATGGAATATGAAATCTATTATGAAGCAGAAGAAGGTAAAGTATCCGGAAGTACAAAGTTAGTGGTACCTCAAAAAAATTATGAGGAAGAAGAAGTTAAAGAAATGTTTGAGAAGGTAAAGAAAAGGATAGATACAGAAATTTTAAATGGGAATGAAAGTCTGGAGAAAGTAAATAAGGATTTGTACTTTATGGATTATTTTGAAGAATATCCGGTAGAAATTTTTTGGAGTACAGAAAACGAAGATTTGATTAACAGTTATGGTGAAGTATTTAATTCAGCCTTGTCTGAGGAGTGTAGAGTGGTAATTGTGCACGCAGAACTTTTATTAGGGGAATACCAAGAGGAATATTGTTTTCCGGTTTGTGTGATTCCATCTATAGAGAAGGATGCATTGTGGTGGCAGCGGGCGGTAACAAAAAAGTTGGAAAATATTTTGGAAAAGGCAAAGAAAGAAAATGTAATTATACTTCCACAAGATATTGATGGAGAAAAGATTGTATTTAAAGAAAGAGAAAGCCGCAGACCATGGGAACTACTTCTGCTTATTCCGGTAATTTTTGCAGTTTTTATATATGGAAACGTAAAGGATGCAGAAAAATTAAAGAAGAAAAAGGAGGAGGAATTAATAAGAGAATATCCGGAACTTTTAAGCAGAATCAGTTTATATATTCAAGCAGGAATGACAAGCAGGACTGCTTTGGGAAAAATTGTAAGTGATTACCAAGGGGAGGAAAAAGAGAAAGAAAAAAAGTATGGATATGAAGAAATGGAAAAAACATTCTATGAGATGAATCGAGGTGTCAGCGAGCATGAGGCTTATAAAAACATGGGAGAAAGAATTGGACTGGCAGAATATAAAAAACTTTCTACCATTCTAATTCAGCAATTAGAAAAAGGTTCCAAAGGATTCCTTGACAGTTTACAGGAAGAAACAAGAGAAGCTTTTGAAAAGAAAAAAAGGATTGCTAAAGAAGCAGGTGAAAAGGCTGGAACTAAAATGCTAATTCCTATGGGGATATTGTTTGTAATCACTTTAGTGATTATTATGACACCTGCATGTATGTCTTTTGGATTTTAAGCAGGGTTTTACAAAGTATGAAAAGTGAAACAATAGGAGGTAGTGCATATGAAGGAAATAAGAGCGTTTTTTAAAGAAGAAGATGGTGTAGGTGTAGTAGAAATTATTTTGATTCTTGTGGTGCTTATTGGGCTTGTTATTATATTTAAAGAGCAGCTTAGTGCACTTGTAACCAAAGTTTTTAGCAGTATTACAACAAAAAGTAATAAAGTTATGAAATAGTATGATTAGCAGAAAAGAAGAAAAGGGAAGTATTACGATTTTTCTGTCTTTTGTAGTTTTATTGCTTATCTCAATTATAGCCCAGGTATTGCAGGAGGCTATATTTCAGGCAGACAGGATAAAAGCTGCATCTGCTATAGATTTGTCGTTGAATGCAGTACTTGGGGAATATAATAAGGAGTTACTGGAAAATTATGGACTAATATTTCTGGAATCTTCAGATAGCGAAGGAAACTTTCAAAAAGCAGATGTACTTTCCCGGATAGATTATTATTTTTATAAAAATATAGAAGAACAAAGTGAAATGTTAAGAATGGAAATAGGAGATGAGGCATTAAAAGAACGAAGGTTTGTAACAGATCAGGAAGGACAAGGATTCTATGAAGATGTGATAAAAGCATATAAAACAAGAATTCCAGCTAAATTGGCAGAGGAAGCAATGAAGATGGCAGCAGATTATGAGAAAGCCAAGGAAAGTAGGAAAACATTGGAGGAAAAAAAGATTGATCCCAAGGAATTGGAAGTGCCAAAGAATATAGAGGTAGATGAAGAAGCCAAGAAAAAGGCAGAAGATGTAGTAAATCCGGTGGAGGTAATCAACTTATTGAAAACAAATCCTCTTTTAACAATTTTGGCAGGGGATTTGAGTATTTCTAATAATGCAATAGATCTAAATACTACTTTACAAAAAAGAAATCTGAATAAAGGAAATTATAATCCAGACAGTAAAACAGGAATTTCCGATAAAGTAATTTTTGATTTATACCTTAACCAGGAATTTAAAAGTTTTGTGAATTACATAGAAATAACAGACAAGCAAGATAAACTGTTGTATGAAAAGGAATATATTATTTCTGGAAAAGCCAGTGATGTGGAGAATTTAACTGATGTGGTAGAGAAAATTATATGGATTAGAGAGGGAATCAATTTTGTATATCTGCTGTCGGATCAGACAAAGCTTGCAGAAGCAGAGGTACTGGCAACGGCACTAATTGGATACACAGGACAGCCGCCTTTAATATTTGCTATGAAAATGGCAATCCTTGCAGTGTGGGCATATGGAGAAAGCCTTATAGAGACTAGAATTCTTTTGCATGGTGGTAAGGTGGATTTCTTAAAAAATGCTGAAAATTGGAAATTAACCTTAACCAATCTGAAAAATATTCAGGAACTATTGAAAGGAACCTATATGGGAGATGCACAGGGAATGTCTTATGAAGATTATTTGATTATTTTCATTGGAGTAACTTCAAAAACAGACAAATGTTTTCGAAGTATGGATATTATAGAACGAAACATACAGTTTTTGACAGGAGTAAAAACCTTTAAAATGGATAACTGTCTGGTAGATATTGGAGTAGAAATTTCAGTAATAAGTAGAGGAGGCAGAATGATAACAGTAAAGAAAGTAATGGGATATTGGTAAATGTATTTGGGGGTGTGTAACATGTTCTTTTCTTATAGAGGGTTTAATATAAATATTAGAATAAAAAAACATAAATTAGAAAATGAAAAAACAAATCAAAATATTGGGCATAGTATTTCTCTCAGGATGCAGTTCTATAAGAAGAGGGCATCTTACACCCCCTCATATAAAAAAGCAAAGGCTTCTTTAACAGTAGAAGCAGCAATGGCATTTCCAATTTTCATTTTTGCGTTTTTTCTAATGATTCATAGTTTAAAAATTGTGGAACTGCAATCAAAGATTCAATATGCATTAGATGTAACTTCTTCAGAAATGGCAGCCTATGCAATGACAAAAGAGGGAACAGAGGATAGTTCCGTAGTAAAATATGTATCAGACATTGTATATTCAAGGCCAGGGGCTTCAGTTTTATTTCTAAAAAACTTAAAAAGCTGTGCTGCAGATGTGGACATTGTATCAGGTGAATGGCTGGGATTTTATTTTACAAATTCTCAAATAATGAAAGAGGATTCTATAATTTATCTTGAAGTTAACTATAAAATCAAACTGCCTAATTTACTAGGAATAAAAATTGAAATTCCCTGTGTTCAAAATACATATACTAGAGGCTTTACAGGAAGAAGGTTAAAGGAACAAGAGAAAGAAAGAATAGTATATATAACTACAGGGCAAACCGTCTATCATACCAATAGAAGTTGTACTCATCTTGTTTTATCTATTCAGCAGATAAGTGAAAAAGTTTTTTTAAATAAAAAAAAAGGATATTTGAAAAAATATGCAAAGTGTCTTCTTTGTAAAAACAAAGAAAGTAATGGATATATTTATATCACTACACAAGGGGAGAAGTATCACTATTCATTGCAGTGTAAGAGCTTAAAACGTACTATAAAAAAAATACTATTAAAAGAGGTGGGAAGCAGGACGTTATGTAAAAGGTGTAGTGAGAGTTAAGAAAGATAATGGAAGGAAAAGAAAATGCAGGGAGTAAAAATAATTTTAGGAATATTGTTATTAGTAGAGAGCATTATAGATATTAAAAGTAAGAAAGTATGGTTATGGATGCCATTTCTTGCAGGAATTGTGGGACTAGGGTATCGCATTTTGAAGGGATATACGAATATTCCGGAAGTAGGTGCAATTCTGGCAGTTTTTCTTTTACTGTTTTTTATAAGTAAAATAACAAAAGAATCTCTTGGAATGGGAGATGTGTGGGTCATAGGGAGTCTTCTTTTGGCAATAGGACTTGTGGAGGGGATTAAAAGTATATTTATAGGATTTTTATTAACAGGAATTTATGGAGGAATACTAATGGTAATAAAAAAATGTGGAGGAAAAACGAGAATTCCATTTATTCCCTTTCTGTTGGCAGGGTTTATAGGTGGTGGATGTATATGATAAAACGAAAAGGAAGTGTTACAATTGAGGCATCTTATCTTCTTCCAATTATTTTTGTTGTAATTATTATGCTGGTATATAGTCTGTTTTTTTGTTATAACAAAATTTCACTATGGAAAAATACATATTATGCAGGATTAAAATTAGTTGAACAAGAAAGAGAGGAAAGTACATATAATCTGGAAGGCGAGTGGAAAACTCTTTGTAAGGATACTTTGATATTGCCGGAAAATATAAAAGTAAGTAAGAAACAATCATTAACTTCAATTACAGTTTCAGGGCAGATTGAATTTACCATTCCCTTTTGGGGGAAGGTAGAATTGAAAGAAAAAAGTGTGGTGCCTTTATGTAGTGGCAAAGAAATTGTAGTTAGGGGTATTGTGTGGAAATAAAGGTATAAGGTGAAAAACGTGGAAGGATATTTTAAAAGGGAAAAGGACAAAAACTATCTGGTTTTTGAAAAGGAAATACAGGAAGATAGTTATAAGTATAAAATGCTTTTACATAATAAAATCAAGGGACTTTTGGAGTGTAGAATTTATCATATAGATAATGTAACGAAAGTTCAGTATGATATTAGTTCAAAACAATCATTAAAAAGAATATGTGAAAAGAAACAATTAAACAGGCAGCAGTTTGAAGCAATATTGGCAGCGGTACAGGGGTTGATGCAAGAACTTACACGTTATTGCTTAAGTTTGGATGAAGTGTTTCTGAATCCGGAGTATATTTATGGGGATATGGAGAGTTTTGAGATTTACTTTTGTTATTATCCGGATAAGGGACAGACTTTGGCAGAGCAGGAATTTCATCAACTGGCAGAATATTTGATAAATTATTTGGATTATGAAGATAAAGGGGTAATTGAAAAAGGCTATGCACTTTATCGTTATACAATGGAAGAAAATTATGATATTGCTAAAAGCATACAAAAGACGAAAGCAGATTCCATAGAGAAAGCAGCAATGGAGAAAGATAAGCAGGAAATAGAAGATATAACAAATTGGAAAGAAGAAGATTATCAGTATAAAGAAGAAAAGCAAATTTCCAAAATAGCAGAAGGTGGAATTTTTAACCATATTTTTAATCGTTTTAAAGGAGAAATGAAAGAGGGGAAATTTTCAGGAGAATCAGAGGATGAGGAATTTCACTATAGTGGAGAAAGTGTTGTAGAAGTGGAAGAAGAGGAGGAAAGGTATGGGCATACTATGCTTTTGAAAGAAACTAAAAATAAACCAATGCATTATCTGGTATGTTTAAGTGAAGGAGGATATCAGGATTTCTCTATTAGAAAATTTCCTTTTGTAATAGGTAAAGGAAAAGAATGGGCAGATGGGGTAATTCCCCATAATCTGATAAGCAGAATACATGCTCAATTAGAGGAAGAGGCAGGAGAAATTTTTATTACAGATCTGAATTCTACTAATGGCACAGGAGTAAATGATGAACTTTTAGAGGCAAACCAGACAGTGCAGTTAAAAAGCGGTGATATTGTTAATTTTTCAGAGGTATATTATAGGTTTGTATAGCTTGACACTGGGAAAAAGTCGTGATAATGTTTTAAAGAAGAAAGAGGTATAAATCATATGAAAATTAACATTTATTACGGCGGACGAGGACTTATAGACGATCCTACATTATATGTTATTAATAAGATGCAGGAAGTATTTGAAGAATTAAATGTAACTGTAGAACGAATCAACATTTTTGAGCAAAAAAACAATATTGCAACATTACCACAAACATTTAAAGAAGCTGATGGAATTATTCTTGCTACAACTGTAGAATGGTATGGAATTGGTGGCTATATGCAACAGTTTTTGGATGCCTGCTGGTTGTATGGAGATAAAAACAAAATCAAAAATCTTTATATGCGACCGGTAGTTATGTCTACTACCTATGGAGAAAAAGAAGCAGTACTGACACTTTCTAATGCATGGGAAATATTAGGTGGAATTCCATTAAGCGGAGTATACGGATATGTAGATGATACTATTTCTTTCGAAATGAATGAGGATTTTGCAAAATTAATTGAAAAAAAAGCAGAAAATACATATCGTTCTATTTCACAACGTTTGGTAGGGCTTCCAACCAGTAATCAGGCAGTAAAGAAGAGTGTATTACGTACAAAGGGAATTGAACTTACACCACAGGAGAGTGAGCAGCTTTCCAAATATGCATCTGATGATTCTTATATTAAGAAACAAAAAGAAGATATACAGGAACTGACCAGTCTTTTTAAAGATATGATGAATAAGCAGGAAACATCTGAAAGCACAGAATTTATTAATGAGATTATGGAAAAATATCAGTCTGAAACAGAATTTAAGGCAGTATATAAATTTGTAATTGCAGATAAAAAGAAACCTTTGATTTTGGATATTGGTGAAGAAGGATTAAAGTGTTATTATGGAAACATTGAAGAAGCTGATATTGTTGCAAAACTAACTTCGGATGTGTTATCTAATATCATTAACGGAAGACTTACATTTCAACGAGCATTTATGTCAGGTGAAATGACATCAAAAGGAGATTTTAAAATACTTCGTATGTTAGATGTATTATTTCCTTTTGGAGAATAGAGTGAAAATGGAGGAAAAATAATGAAGGACAATAATTGTATTTTTTGTAAAATTGCAAATGGAGAAATTCCGTCAGCTACTTTATATGATGATGAAAAAGTAAGAGTAATATTGGATATTTCTCCAGCATCTAAAGGTCATGCTTTAATTTTGCCCAAAGAACACTATGCAAACCTTTATGAAATCAGCGATGAAATGGCAATGCATGTAATCAAAACAGCAAAGAAAATGGCCATAAAAATGAAGGATGAGTTAGGTTTGGAAGGTTTAAATGTGCTTCAGAATAATGGCGAAGCCGCAGGACAGACTGTATTCCATTACCATATGCATTTGGTTCCGAGATACAAAGAAGACAAAGTGAATATGAAGTGGGAAAATGGAGAATTAGGGGAAGAACTGAAAGAAGAACTGGTAAGAAATCTTTCTTTTGAATCAGGGATTTGATAATTGAATAAATAACTGGCAACTAAAGTGTGAATACCTAAGGAGTAAAGTCTTTATTGGATTATTAAAGACTTTGCAACTTAGGTATTGTTGTAAGGTAAACTAGTATAGTATTTTGAAATTCCATACTAGTTTTTACTTACTAACCATCTTTATCAATTCAGAAATAGTTTTAATTGCATCTGTTTGGGAACTATTCTTCATTGCACCCACATACTTATCCTTGTGCATATATACTTCATCAATTGCATCTATTAAACTCTTATTTGTCAAATTTTCCTCTTCAATCACCACACTAAATCCCTGTTTTTCAAAGGAACGAGCATTTAAAATCTGGTCACCTCTGCTGGCAGCAGCAGAAAGAGGAATTAAAATGTTTGGTTTTCGAAGTGCCAACAATTCACAAATGGCATTGGCACCGGCTCTTGAAATGACAACATCAGAAAGGGCAAAGATATCTGCCAATTCCTTTTTAATATATTCAAACTGACGATAGCCTTTTTTATTTTCCAAAGAAGTATCCAATTTTCCTTCACCACATAAATGTACAATCTGGAATTTTTGTAAAAGTACATCTAAGTTATCTCGAATGGCATTATTAATGGCTACGGAACCAAGACTTCCGCCAATAATCATAATCACTGGTTTATAATTAGTAAATCCTAAAAATTGTAATGCTTTTTCTTTAGAACCGGCCATAAGCTCCTTACGGATAGGTGAACCGGTAAGTACAGACTTCCCTTCTGGAAGGTATTGTAAAGTTTCTGGAAAATTACAACATACTTTTGTAGCAGATGGAATTGCCAGCTTGTTTGCCAGACCTGGAGTCATATCGGATTCATGTATGATGGAAGGAATGGAACAATGTTTTGCAGCAATGACTACCGGCACCGTAACAAAACCTCCTTTGGAGAATACTACATCCGGCTGCAATTTTTTTAGAAGTTTTTTTGCCTCTGAATATCCTTTTAATACTTTAAAAGGATCAGAGAAATTTTTTAAGTCAAAATATCTTCTTAATTTTCCAGAAGAAATTCCATAATAAGGAATCCCCATCTCTTCAATTAATTTTTTTTCAATACCATCATAAGAGCCAATATAGTGAACCTCAAACCCTTCCTTTTGTAAAGTTGGGATTAAAGCAATATTAGGTGTTACATGGCCTGCGGTACCACCACCTGTTAAAACAATTCGTTTCATAATTGATACAAAGCCTCCCAGTTACTGTGCAGATTTTAATGCTTTAGCAAGCTGGTCAGGGCAGGAAGTCGGACGCATTCCACAACGGATTCCTTCTAATTTTGAGATAGCATCTTCTACGTTCATGCCAGTAACTAAAGCTGCAACTCCCTGAGTATTACCTGAACAGCCACCAATAAATTTAACAGATTTTATAATTCCATTTTCAACTTCAAAGTCAATTGCTTGTGCGCAAACGCCTTGTGTTTTGTACATCATGTTTTATTCCTCCTTATGAAATAAACTCTTGTGAAAATTTGCTTTTCAAATTATATCAAATAAATTACTTTTTTGCCACCCTTCCAGCAGAAAAACATGGGAAGCATATTATTTATTTGTTACTGTACACAGCATACTGTGTACAGTAACGAATTTCAGCCCATTTTAAATGCATCTGCGATGCATGGGGCTGAAATTTTGTCGCCACCACTTCTTGGCGCATAGCTTGACAGCTAGTGTCAAGCTTGCGTCTGTATA
>JAFQCM010000029.1 GCA_017399445.1 Lachnospiraceae bacterium
ACCACGAATACATCCGAAGTCTGAAACCTTTAATTGCATAGGACTTACCAACTTAAAAACCGTTTTTTATATGGCTTATTAAAGTGCGCCTAAAATTGAAGTAATTGTATCTTGCTGTAAATATTTGTAATTTATCCCATTCCCATGGTCGAGTCATCTCATTTTAGATGTTAGTTTCGCAATTACCTAACTATTCTGCCTGCATAAATTTGAACAAAAAAGTTTAGAATGTAAAGAAGTAAGTTTTGGAGGAATAGCGAGATGTATAGGATGCAGTTTAACAATTGCACAATATATTTTATGTGCTTGTCAAATTGAAGAAATAGTAAATAAATATAGTATGGATTCAGCTGTATCAATGAGCAATTTTGGAATTATTTCTTTTGGTTATTTAGTAACTGCTATAATTTTTACCTGCGAAAGGATTGGAAAAAAATTATATTGTATAGTTTAAGAAAACAAGAGCAGTCTACTTGATTGAAATCGAAATGAAAGATATCTTGCTTATAGAATTATTATCAAAATTGAGAATGACTAAATTTTGAGTGAAAAGTAAAAATTGAATGAGTAAAAGGATATGAAATAGTTCTTAATGAACATGGAGGTAATGAATGAAAAATAAGCTAGTATCAGAATTTGTATTTTTTCTTTCCTATGTATTTTTATGCATAGCAAAGCCAATTTCCGTAGATCAATTTGAAAACATAAAGTTACATAATTTCTTTCAACATTATCTTATAATCGGGATTTTATTTCTACTAATATGCAATTTTCTACTTTTTATCTTCCATTTAGTTCAAAGCATAAGTTACAGTATTATGGGCATGGGGAGTGGGCCTGTGTTGTGTTATCCGTTTGTTTTTGGAGCAAATAGAAAGAAACCAGTACAAATATTTATAAATTTCTTTTATATGGCAGATTGCTTTTATCCTCAAAAATTGTTTGAGAAAACCAAAAAAGATTATAATGAAAGTGAAATCTCTAAAATTTGTCAAAGAGCACAAAGGAATGGGCTTGTAGGGCAAATAGTTGTTTGCTTAACAAGCAGTTTTCTATTAGCAGCAGAGGGCAAGTATTTTGCTGCATTAGCTTTTGTAGGTTTAGGCATTGCGTTTTTTCTTTTAGCTTTTGTGGACACAGAAAGTTACCAAGGAATTATTTCTATGAGAAAGTATATGGAAAATGGCTATTTGTCCATTTACTTAGCAAGACAAATTATACTTTATGAGAATGAAAATCATTCGATTTATGAAAAATTTGAGAAAAAAGTTTTAAGAGAAATTCCCAATAGCCTTTTAAAAACATGTATAGAAACAGCAAGATATATGTACATGATAAAATGTGAAAATCCGAATTTTAAATTTCCTCAAAAAATAGAACACATAATAGAGAAAAAATTTTTGATTCGTAGTATGGAAGAATTTCAAAATATGGAATGTGCATCGGAAGGATTTGATTTGCTTAAATCCTATTTGTGTTATGCCATGTTGAATAATGATACCAAGGCATATAATATTGCAATGAACAAATTAGAAAAATTAAGTAGGGAAGAAAGTAGACATGCAGTCATTTTTTCTGACACGTATTACTGGTATTTTTCCATGGGAAGAGATTATAAAATGCCAGAGCAAAAGGGGAAGATTTTTAAGAATAAGGTATTGCGTCCTAATGAATTTTTCAGTAAGTTTAAAAATTATAGAGAAAATTATGATAATATTTCAAAACGGATGGAGATTTTGTGTAATATAGATAAATAGTGAAATAACATTTTCAGGAAAAGACTGTCTGGTAAAGATGGCAGAATAGAGATTACAACATCAAAATAAAGGAAGAAGGCTACCACACTAATAAAATTTTAGTATGGCAGCCTTCTTTCTTTTATGTGTAGTACTTAAATATGCAACACTCCCTTATTCACTTCTCAACGCCACAACAGGGTCCTTCTTAGAAGCCATCTTAGATGGTACCAAACCGGCAATAAATGTTAAGAACATACTAATTGCCACAAGGATAAGTCCTGCCTGCCATGGAAGGTTTGCAATATTCTGAATGTCAAAATTGCTTTCCACAATTACATTAATTGGAATACAAATCAATAAAGATACTCCAATTCCAAGAACACCAGATACAAAACCTTCAATTAAAGTTTCTGCATTAAATACCCGGGAAATGTCTTTCTTAGAAGCACCTACTGCTCTTAAAATACCAATTTCCTTGGTTCTTTCCATAACAGAAATGTAAGTAATAATAGCAATCATAATGGAAGATACAATTAAGGAAATGGAAACAAATCCAATCAAAATGTAACTGATAGCGTTAATAATGGTTGTCATGGAAGAAAGCATTAATCCAATGTAGTCCGTATAAGTAATAGCATCTTCTTCAGCCACTTTATTATTATAATCTTCAATAATGTCAGAAATCTGGTCTTTTGCTTCAAAATCCTTTGGATAAATATTAATGGTACTTGGAGAAGCTAAATCTGCAATACCAAGAGTTAATTCGTTTCCTTCATAAGTATTGCTGCTTTCTTTGGAAGCAAACAAGGCCGATATAGCCGGATGTGCTTCTACAAGCTGAAGCATCATGGTTTCTTCCTCGGCTCCGGCAGCGGACATCTGCCCCATTTCTGTTTGAATGGCAGTTAATTCTTCTCCAGTCATTTCACCTGCATCTACTAAGCCTTGTAATGCTAACATAAATTCTTCTTGTGTAAATTCAGTAGTTTCTTCTTCCTCTGAGTTAAATGGAAGACCAGTAAATACATCCGTATCAGGGTCAGCCTTTTGTTCTTTTACAATTTCAGAATCATTAATCTGAGTAATCAAATGTTTCATAAGGTCACTGGAATAATAGATATTTCCGGTTTCTGTCTGTTCACTATTTTCCTTTGGACGAATAATACCTACAACTTTTAATTCTACAGCGTTATCTAACTTATTTTTCATGTATAACGTATCTTCACGTTTATCAACCCATATATCATTTTCTTTTTCATAATAATCAGTATTAAGTAAAAGTTTAAACTTTAAGTCTAGAATTTCATCATAAGAATAATCAGTCTGTTCCTTTTCTTCTATCTCATTTCCCTGATAAATATCTTTTACAATATCTTTTAATTCATTTACATCAAGAATACCTAAAGAATAGAGACAATAGTCGCTGATTTGATTATTCTGGTCAACAGCAACCACGATTTCATCGTAATTTTCAGGAAGTTTTCCCTCAATTACGTCATAGGTGGAAGTAATAATTTTTTGATTATCAGATAACTCTCTCCATACATTAGTTCCGGTTCCGCCGGCATAGGCAGTCATCATGGAAGCGCCAGTGCTGTCATCGGTACCCATAAGACCACCCATACCGATTTCATTAAAAACCTGACTTGGATTAACCTGAACAATACCATCAGAAGTATCTGCTTTGTAAACATTTAACTGGGTAGAGTAGCTATAAGTAATGTCTGTGGTTAGTTCTTTAATACCATTGGAATCATCTTCAATAAAGGTTTTAAAATCCTTTAAATTATTGGTAGTGGTTTCTGACATCATAGAATCCATCATAGAGGTTACAATATTATTGGAATAAATCCGGTTATCTTTCTGGTTTAAACTATCTGCGCTATTTTCTGTATTCATACCCATCATAGTGGTCATCATGCTGGACATATCCACGGAATTTTCCTGAATAGTAATAGGATAACTGGATAAAGCTTCTTCTTCTGTGGTGTTAATATAATTCTGCACACCATTGGAAAGGGCTAAAATCAATGCGATTCCAATGATACCAATGGAACCTGCAAAAGCGGTTAAAATAGTTCTTCCTTTTTTGGTCATCAGGTTATTAAGACTTAAAGATAAAGCAGTTCCAAAGGACATAGAAGTATTTTTCTTACTATGCTGTTTTGCCTCTTCTACTTCTTCTTCCGGATGGAATGGGTGGCTGTCATCGATTACCTTACCATCCAAAAGCTTAATAATTCTGTTGGAATATTGTTTTGCCAGTTCCGGGTTATGAGTTACCATAATAATTAATTTATCTTTGGCAATTTCCTTCAAAATCTCCATAATTTGAATACTGGTTTCAGTATCTAAGGCGCCGGTAGGTTCATCGGCAAGAATAATGTCAGGATCGTTTACCAAAGCTCTTGCAATGGCAACACGCTGCATCTGTCCACCGGACATCTGGTTTGGACGTTTGGAAAGCTGATCTCCAAGGCCTACTTTTACCAATGCTTTAATAGCACGTTCTCTACGTTCACCTTTAGATACTCCAGATAGTGTTAAAGCAATTTCTACGTTTGCCAATACTGTCTGGTGAGGAATTAAGTTATAACTTTGAAATACAAAACCGATAGAATGGTTTCGATAAGTATCCCAATCTTTATCTTTGAATTGTTTTGTGGATTTTCCATTGATAATTAGGTCACCGCTGGTGTAATGGTCTAAACCGCCAATGATATTCAGGGTAGTGGTCTTACCACAACCGGACTGACCAAGAATAGAAACAAATTCATTTTCCCGGAAATCAATGTTGATTCCTTTTAGTGCCTGCACTTTTGTATCTCCGGAAACGTACTCTTTCTTAATGTTTACTAAACTAAGCATGCAAAGTTTTCCTTTCTTTAAATAATTGGTATTATGTAGAAATTATAATCTATTTTTGGGAGAAATCAATAAAAAAAGAATTAAATTTTTGTATAAAAAGCGGATTGATATTCTGTAGGACTAAAGTACCAAAAGTTTGAGTTTTCGCAAATTGTAATTAAAAAATGAATATAACCGCCCAAAGTACCAATCTGCCCAATTTTTGAACGCTCAAGAAAGGCAGTTCTGTGAAATAGAGGCACTTTAATAAGCCCCGTCGGAACCGGACTTTGGG
>JAFQCM010000030.1 GCA_017399445.1 Lachnospiraceae bacterium
CACTACAAATTCAGAATACTCTAAAAAGGATAGTTTCCCTGTTCTAAAAGGAACAAAGGTTTATGATACAACTAACTGTAAGGGTGAAAGCGTTTACAGTAACAAAGACGAAATAGTACATTTTGAGGAAGTAATTGAAGGTAAATCTGCAACCTGTAAAAATACAGGTTTAACAGATGGAATTAAGTGTTCTGCTTGTTATGAAATTATTTTGGCACAAGAAACAATACCTGCAACTGGTGAACATAATTACGAAAATGGTTCTTGTACAGATTGTGGTGTGGCAGAGCCAACAGAGCCACCAACTGAAGCTCCAACTGAGGCTCCAACAAAAGCACCTACAGAAACTCCTACAGAAGCTCCTACAGAGATAGTTGTTAAAACTGATGGTTACTATGTAACAGGTGACATTAACCTAAAGCTAACACCAAGTGGCACAGGTAAAGTAAGAGGAACAATCGCTCTTCAGGCTGGTACATACAACATTAAGCTAAACAATTATGGTACACTACTAGGTTATAAGAAGACTGTAACAAACTCTTCAAATGGTTTAACATTTAAGAAAACATATTCAAGTTTTGTTACACTTAATGCAACAGGTGGTACATATACATTCCAGGTAAATGTAGATACTAATACTCTTGTAATTAAGTATGACAGTAAACTACCAGAGGAATATCTAGTAGGTGATGTTAACACAATTCTATCACCAGTTGCTGGTAAACCTCTAGCTATTGGTACAACATACCTAGAGGCTGGTACATATCAGTTTAAGATTTCTGACGATGCAGTACTTCTAGGTAATGGTGGTAATTGTACAGATGACACAGCTGGTAGATCAGTTACATTCAAAAATACATACAGTAAGTCTTACACATTAAATGCTACAGGTGGTAACTATACATTTACATATTACACAAGCACAGATAAGCTAATAATTAAACATTCTCCTGTAAAGGATGAGGCTCTTGATGATGTACATTTATCAGGTGACATTAACCTTGTTCTAGATGACAACAATGGCGACAGCAATATAGCTACAGGTACAATAACCCTAACTGAGGGTACATACGCATTTAAAGTATTTAACTACGGTCTGGCAGTAACTGTAGGTTCAAAGATTACAGATAAGGGAACAAAGAAGCTTTATGGTAACTATTCAACTCCTCTAACTCTAATAGCTTCAGGTGGTACATACACATTCTCATTCAACAAAACAACTAACGAGCTTACTGTTACTGCTGCTAAATAATAACAGTAACCAGCATTAATTCTATGGTCTGCTATGCAAGCCGTGTATAAAATACACAACTAATGTTTTTAATATTGCTTACGCAACAACCCCCACTGGATGTGGTGACCCCAAAAAGTTAGACATTAAAGCGTAGTAGCAAATTTAGCTGCTACGCTTTTGTTATGCCACTAAAATATTTAGCCTGTATTCAACTGGACTTAACCAGCCAAGTTTTTGCTTAATTCTTTTGTTGTTGTAATAATCAATATATTTAATAATTGCTTGTTCCAGTTCTTCATAACTGTAATAAACTTTTCCGTAATAAATTTCCTGTTTTAAAATTCCAAAGAAATTTTCCATAACTGAATTATCATGACAATTCCCTTTTCTTGACATACTTTGAAAAATTTTATTTTCTTGTAATGTTCGTGAATAAACCTTCATTTGATAAGCCCATCCTTGGTCTGAATGGAAGGTTCTTCGATAAACACAATCATTAGTAACACTGATTGCTTCATTTAATGCATTCATAATGCTTTCAGCTGATGGTTTTGATGATATACCAAAGCTCAATATTTCTCCGTTGAACATATCCATAAATGGGTCAAGATAAAGCTTTTTAATTGTCATTCTACCTTTTTCATCAACATGGTAATACTTAAATTCACTGGTATCTGTTGTGATTTTTTGATGTGAAATACTTGTGTTAAATCTACGATTTATTCTGTTTGGAGCAACTTTTCCTACTTTGCCTTTGTAAGAATTGTATTTTCGGCTTTTATGAGTAAAAGATGTTACTTGAATATTTAGTTTTTGAACTATCCTTTGTACTTTTTTCTTGTTAACAAGGATATCTCGATTTCGCAATTCTCCCCAAATTCTTCGATAACCGTAATCTTTATGCTCTTTTCTTATTTCAAGTATTTCTTTTTCCAACCATTCATTAGAATTTTCTCGGTCAAATCTATCTTTCCAGTATTCGTATGTAGATTTTGGGAATCCCGTTACTGCAAGAATATCTTTTAGTTTGAATAATCCTCGGAGACTGTGTATTATTCTTGCTTTCCTTTCAGAGGTGCTTCTTCCTCTAAACGCAGTCTCCTCAGTTCTTTTAAATAGGCATTCTCAATTCTTAATTTTAAATTTTCTTCTTCAAGCTGTTTTAGATATTCTACATCTGCTTTTTCTTTTTCTGTAATAGGTGTTGTTTTCTTAGGTTTTGACACTTTGGGTTTCCGTCCTTTTCTTTTTGGTCGTAACGCTTCAGGTCCTACTGCACGGTAATCATTTACCCAATTTGAAATTATAGATGGATTACTAATTCCAACACTCATTGCAAGTTCCCTATATGATACTTCCGTTGTTAAGTACGATTCTACCACAGATAACTTAAATTCGAAAGTGTATTTTTTCTTTTCTCGTGACCTTCTTAATCCATCATCACCAAATTTTTTGTATTTATCTACCCATTCTCTTAATATATGTTTGTCTGGTATGTTGTAGTCTTTGCATATTCTTCTATAACCATTTTTTCCGTTAATATATTCCATTACTGCTTTTTTCTTGAATTCATAACTGTATTTTGTCATTAAAAATCCCGACCTCCAAAATGTTAGATTTTTGGTCTAACTTTTTGGGGTCGGGTCA
>JAFQCM010000002.1 GCA_017399445.1 Lachnospiraceae bacterium
CAAATGCGGTGGATGCAGAAGGAGTTAAGATTTTTTACAAAATTATTCAAGAAGAAGCATCGCGAGGGGCGGTGGTTATTGTATCAAGCCATGTAAATTCTGATATACAGACATTGGCAAAAGAGGTTTACGTTATGGATAAGGGGAAAATTATGTTACGGGAACATTAGGGGAATAATCAGCAATTAAGAATAAAAACTTTTCGCACTAAAATATGTGATATTTATACAGAAAATCTCCTGTTGTAGTAAAATTAAGAAAAGAAATTTTACGCACAGGAGATTTTTGATGAAAAATAAAGTTAAATCCATGAAGAAAAAGAAAGACTGGCAGACAAAAGCAATGAAAAGGAAGCATAAAGAACATGATAAGGGAATTCTTGGAATTATGTTTATAATGAAACATTTTTTCAGACATCTTACAGAATGGATAGAAGAAATGGCAGATCCGAGAAATGTTTCCTATATCACCTATAGCCAGTCAGATTATATCTATCTGGGGATATTAAAAAATTTGTGCGGGGTAAAGACAATGCATTCCATGGAAGAACAGTTTAATGAGGAGGCCTGTATCTGCACGCTTGGAATTCTGTCAGGAAATGCCAAATCCACAGAGATTCCCCATAGCGATAGTCTTAATAATTATCTGAAAAAGCTTTCACCTGACTGTTTGGCAGAACTCCGCAAAAAAATGATAAAGAGCCTGCTCCGGATGAAAACTTTTTATGGAAACAGGCTTCTGGGAAAATACTGGCGTATCATCATAGATGGAACATCCTTGTATTATTTCAAAGAAAAGCACTGTGAGAATTGTCTTGTAACAACACGCACAATGAAGAATGGGAAGACATTGAAACTATACTGCCACAAGGTACTGGAAGCAAAATTAGTGTTGTCCTCTAAGATTGTATTAAGCATAGATACGGAATTTGTAGAAAATGAAAGCGAAAACACAGGAAAGCAGGACTGCGAAAGCAATGCGGCAAAACGTATGCTCGCCCGTCTGAAACAGAATTATCCACATCTTCCGATATGTATTCAGGCAGACAATCTTTATGAGACAGAACCAGTTATAAAACTATGTAAACAGTATGGTTTTAGATATCTGCTGACCCATAAGGGAAGTCGCCAGAAACTGCTGGAGGAAAGTTACCGGCTCTTTGTGGAAAATAAAGAAGCAGGAACAGCAGATAAAATATGCGCGGAAAAAGGAAAGGCGGTATATGTAAATCATATAGAGCGTACGGTGGAAAAAGAATACGATGCAAATATTTTTGGATACAGCTATTCAGAAAAGAAAGATGACGGCGAGATAAAAGAAACAAAATTCCAGTGGATAACAGATATAGAACTGAATGCCAAAAATCTAGAAGAAATGATAGACACAGGCAGAGGCCGCTGGAAAATAGAAAATGAAGGTTTCAATAACCAGAAAAATGGGATATATGAAATTGAGCATTTAAACAGCCGTAATACAACAGCGATTAAAAATCACTATCTGCTTACGCAGATAGCAGACATCATCATGCAGCTTTATCTTGCATGGAATCCAATGAGGAAAGCAGTAGGATTAAGCATAAAAAATACATCTTCAATGTTACTCGAAAGTTTTCGCAGACTACAGATAACAGATGAAGATGTATCCTACTGTTCGAGATACACAACGGTGTATCTTGAATGACAAGGTAATTGTAGCAGAGGTGGTGATAAAAAGGAAGATTAAATTGAAATAAATATCCACAAAATTTTATTTGTTAGATAAGTGTTTGTATGAGATGTGGATAATATACTGAATATAAAATTTATTGTGATTAACTTAGATGGATGAGAAAAAGGGAACTATGTTAGTAGAATAATTAAATTTATTCTGAATCGCTGTGAAAAATGAAAAAAGTATTGACAGAGTCATTCAAGTAAATAATAATATAGGGAAAAACATTGCAGAACTTCGCAACCAAAAACAAATCAAACAAACAGAAATGGTTGCCAAGCTACAAGTTATGGAAATC
>JAFQCM010000031.1 GCA_017399445.1 Lachnospiraceae bacterium
AACCCATAGACAGAGAATGGATAAACCAGCATTAGTGAAGAAGAATCTTCAGAAAGGATGTTTAGAAGGCTCCTTCTGTCTAGTAAAAAAGAATAAGTCTGTAAGCTTTTTCTTGCTTACAAACTTATTATACGAGGAGTAAAACAAAATGAAAAAGAAATCAATAATAGCATTATTAATTGCACTAAGTTGCTTTACGACTGCCTGCAGTACAAATGCAGATAATCAAAAAACAGATAACACAGCTAATCCAACAACTGAAGCATCCGAAGCAAATCGAGCCAATACAGAACCAACAAGCCTGCCAACCAACACACCAGAACCAACCCAATTCATACCTCAGGAGCCGGAAATTTCCATGGATACCCTTAGTGACACTGTTAGTGGAACAGACGGTGTAGAAGCTTATACATATTTATACACATATCCCAATATCACAATACCAGGCAACGAAGCGGCTACCAAATTGATTACTACGGATCAAGAACTAAAAAAACAGACTTTTTCCGATACTGTAAAAAATAATATAGCAGGAGCAAAAGAATATTATGAAAGTGTAATTGCCAGCAATTACATATATGAATTCTATGGTGCCGGTTATGATAAGGTAGAATATGAATTGAGCTATTCAACAAAAGAACGGATATCCTTTAAAATAACAAATAGCGCATACAGCATAGGAGGTTATCATGCAAGTTCTCAAATAAATGGAGTAACTTATGATGCCATTACAGGAGAAATTCTGGATATAGATGAGCTGTTTGAAGAGGAAGAAAACGCAGTTGATACCATGAAAGATATGGTTCTAAACCAGTGTTTAAAAGAAGGGTATATAACTTCTGATACAGAAGGAACAGATGAAATTATTACAACAATTGTTGAGGAAAATAATTGGTTTTTAGCAGAGGATGGAATTCACTTTATTGCAAATGAATATGTGTTAACAGGTGCAGGAGAATACAAGGAATTTGTTTTTTCTTATGGAGAATTGCCACAATTAAAACAAACAGATATTACAGAAAATAATGCAAAAAAAGACGCAACAGAAGAAAACGGACAAGAAACAGAAATGGAAGAGAGTAGCCTTACAGGAGAGGAACTGACCTGGAAGGATATTTTGGAAAATGAGCAAGAAGGAAAAGCAGAAGTAAAGGAAGCTTTGATAAAACAGATTAATATGACAAAGCTGGAAGAGAATAGTAAACAAGAATTGTTAAATGATATAGACAATATCATTAAAAATGAAAATTGGCATTTTTCAAAGGTTGGAATACATGTTATAACTGGAAAATCAAATAGTCCGGTTGATATAAATTATGAATTTATCTTACCTTATAATGAAATTACACAGTTAAAGGAAAAATATCAGCCCGAGGCAAAGGTATGGCATGTAACAAATGGTGGCAGCAATACACTTGATTTGGATGGAGATGGCAGTGAAGATGTGATTTCTTATAGTGTGGATGAAGAAACAAAAGAAATTAATTTGACCATTAAAGAAACTAATTTTGGAAGCCAACTATTTGAGTTAGGCGTAGATATGGCAGAAACGCCAATTAACTTCTGTTATCTGGTTGATTTAAATGAATCAGATTCCTATATTGAAATTGTAGTAGCAGATTATGGACTAGGCGAGAGTTATTCAACCAATTTTTTGCGATATGATAAGGGAGAGCTTATTTATTTAGGACGAATATATGACGACTTTGAAGCAACCACATGCAAATTGTTAGGTGATGGCTTTATTGTTGGTCGTGAAGAATGTAATATTTTTCAGTCAGGGCGATTGGAACATGAATATGTTCTTCTGGATAATCGGATTGCTTCAATAGTAGAAGAATGGTATGTAATGGATATAAGGGAATACTTTGATGGGGAAGAACAGATTTGTAAAATTCTAAAAGATGTTACTGTATATACCCAGGATAGTACAGCTAGTGCTACAAAGGTATTAACACCATCTAATGGTCCAGTTACTTTTCCGGTAACTGATGATAAAGAATGGGTTCAGTTGTGTACAGCAGATGGAACGATATATTATGTACATGTAATAGAAGGGCTCACTATAGAAAACGGAATTGAGGAAGAATATTCCTATGACGTGTTTGATAATTTATTAATAGGTGGCTAAAGATTGATTAGAAAGGAAAAAAATGAGAAAGAAACTAATAGGTATCATAATTTGCATGATATTATCCATAATAAGTACAAAGAATGTTTATGCAGCAATGACAGAAGAAAAAGCAGAAACATGGTCATACCAAAGTGAGAACTATACATATATCGTCACTGATGATGATACCATTGAAATTACAAAATATACAGGAAATGAAAAAGAAGTTAAAGTTCCTGCAGAAATTAAAGGAAAGAAAGTAACCAGCATCGGAAATTTTGCCTTTGAAGATGAAGATAACATAGAAAGTATTGAACTTCCTAAGAGTGTAACAAATATTGGAAATTATGCTTTTTATTGTAAAAAATTAAAGAGTATAAATATTCCTGATACTGTAACATGGATAGGGGATAATGCATTCGAAAGTTGTGAAAGTCTGGAAACCATAATTTTACCATCACAAATCACATATATTACCAGAGGGGAATTTTCAGATTGTAAAAGTTTAAAAAGTATAGTAATACCTGAAAATGTAACAGAAATTGCATGGTATGCATTTGCAAATTGTATAAGTCTTGAAGAAGTAACCATTTCAGCTGGTGTAGAACATATAGGTGAATCTGCTTTTTATAATTGCAGCAGTTTGAAACAGATAATTCTTCCAGATGGTGTAGATACCATTGAATATGGTGCCTTTCAGAAGTGTAGCCAATTGGAAGAGATTACTATACCAGATAGTGTAACGCAGATTGGGGAAGATGTATTTAGTGGTGATGGGCAGGTAACAATTTATTGTAATAGTGATTCTGCTGCACATCAATATGCAGTGGAAAATGGAATTGCATTTAAGTTGTTGGATCAGGGATTTGATTTGAAAGAAGATGGGTATTGTTTATTGAATGCAAATTGTTCCTTTGGATATGATTCGGTATGGAAAAATTTATTAGGGTTAAATGAATATACAATATCACTTGAACGTTATAAAGAAGTTTTTGGTGATTCTATATCAAAGGAACAATATAAGCAGATTGAGGAATGGAGAGGGAATTGCTTTGGTATGGCAGCAACAGCGGTGTTGTTTTATAAAGAAAGTATCTCCTTAAAACCATATTTGCAAGAGGATAAAAATACATTAAACTCAGGTGGATATGAAATGCTATGTGAAAATGTAGATGGAAGCTATTATTTTGCTGTAAGAAAAGAGTCAGAATTAACAAAATTAATTGAAAGATATCAAATATGGCAAGATTCGGTAGAGTTTAGAAATGATAGAAAAAATGATATTGAAAGATATGAGAATATAAAGACTGCTTTGAAACGAATAGAAGAAAAAGAACCATTATTGCTTGCAGTGTATTGGGCTAGTGGTGGACATGCGTTTGTGGTGGATTCGTCAAGAAGCCCGGAGAAATCAAGCGATGGATGGTATAGGATATATCTTTATGACCCGAATCATCCTTATTTTGGAAAGTTAGCGGGAACTTTCACACCTATTCAGAGTTATCAAACTGCAAATGAACGTTATATTGATATAAATATAGAAAATGGGCAATGGAAAATGGATGTAATGGTCAGCAGTAACAGTGATAGTGATGGTGTGAAAGTTGGACATGATATTCCAAATAGTAATTTTTATTTTTTTGATGTAGATGGATATCCAACAGACTTTGAAGAAAAAGCTACATTTGGTGTGGCAGATTCTGAAGAAACAGGAATTTGTTATAGATGTGACAATGTTCTGGTTTTAGATGAAGAAGAAAATGTTGTTTATTGGATATTTAATGGAAAAGTAATTCATAAGGAAGCAGAAGTAGAAGAAGTGGAAGAAATAGGATATATAGAAGGTTTTGACGATACTAGAGCTTCAGGCAAATTAATTCTTCCAAAAGGAAACTATCATGTCAGTCTTGGAAGTGAAGGAATGGTTTGTTTTCTTAATAAAGACAGTTATGCAGGAATTGTAGCTGAAGGCAAAATTGAGGTGGAAAATACAGATTCTACTAAGCTTAAACTATATGATGGCGAAGAAAAGAATGTGAATGTTGTATTAGAAGAGATACAAGGGGAAGAATTTGTTGCGATTGGAACGGATATTGTAATGAATGAAGAAGAATGTGAGATTAGCCTTTCTGATAATCAGTTAAAGGTGGAAACAGATAATGTGCAGGAAATTGATTTAAGTATATCTACAGATAAATCGGAACATACTGTGAAAAAGGTATCTACAAAAGAGGTGGAAAATGTTGACCTTGATACTGGAAAGAAGCTTGTTATCACACCAACAAATGTGCCAACGAATACACCGATAAAGTTGCCAACAAACACACCAACAAATGTGCCAACGAGTGCAGCAACAAAATCACCAGCGAACACACCAACAGATACACTGACAAACGTTCCAACAAATGTATCAGTGCAAACAGTAACAAGCATACCAACAATCCAGCCAGCAGATTCAACAGGCAATACAATTAAAGTTGGAAGCATTTTTGAAGATGAAAAAGAAGGTGCAAAATACAAAGTTCTTAGTATAAAAGGAAAAAAAGGAACCGTTTCATATGTGAAAGGCAATAAGAATTCAAAAGAAGTTAAAATTCCAAATACCATAAAAGTGAATGGTATTACATATAAAGTAGTAACCGTTGAAGCAAATGCATTTAAGAATAGTAAAAAGATTTCTAAAGTAGTAATAGGTAATAATGTTACAAAAATTGGAGCAAATGCATTTAGTGGATGTAAGAAACTAAAAAATGTTACAATTGGAAAAAAGGTAGCGATAATAGAAAGAAATGCTTTTTACAAATGTAAGAAAATAGAGAAGATAACATTGCCTAAAAATGTAACAAAGATAGGGAAAAAAGCATTTTATGGATGCAAAAATCTTAAATCGATTACTGTAAAGTCAACGAAAATAAAGAATGTTGGCAGTAAAGCATTTACAGGCATAAAGAAGAATGCGGTTGCGAAAGTTCCAAAGAAAAAGCTTAAAGATTATAAAAAGAAACTCGATATAAATGTAAAAGGGGTCTTATAAAATCACGAAATAAAACATATGTTCTTGAAAACGTTCGAATTTTATGTTATCCTAATATAGATTTAACAAAGCAAAAAGCGGTTACAAAGATAAAGTGACCGCTTTTTCCGTTACCATAGATAAATCTTACTTAATAATTTTGGGAGGAAAATCATGTTAGGAAAAACACACATGGCAGTAGGCGTTGCAGCTACCTTAGCTCTCACCAACCCAACCACTATAACCGAACTGGTTCTAGGCAGCGGAATTGGTGCCTTAGGTGCTGTAATCAGCGACATAGACGTAGGAACTTCAGAGTCACACAAAGAAGCAGATAAAATCATTGCAATAGTAACCATCATCTTGATAGCAATCGGTGTACTGGATCACTTTTGGGGACTAGGTATCTGGAATAGAATGAAAAGCAATCGAATCATATATCAAATAGTAATTGCAGCCCTGGTTTTCATAGGTATATGTGCCTATGGAAAAGAGCAGCCACACCGCTCCTTTATGCATTCCTTTTTGGCACTGGGACTGCTTTCCGCAGCTATGGCAGTAATTTATCCGGTTGCAGTAAAATACTTTGCCGTCGGATTTCTTTCTCATATTGCATTAGATATCTTTAACTATAAAAGAGTCCGCTTGCTATATCCAATGAAAAAAGGTGTATGTTTCAAACTTGCCCACTCTAATGGAATGGCTAATGACATTGCTTTTATTACAGCGGTAATTGTAGCTATATTAGAAGTAATACTTGTCTTATGGGAAAAGTTTGGATGGCTGCTCCGGTTGTAACAAAGAAAAACACGTGATATAATAGGAACATTGGTGTGTGATAATACAGAATAAAAGAAAAGAAGGGATACAAAAAATGGGATACCAGTCAGTAAACGAAATTGATAAGTTTTCATTTGAAGACTGCAAAATCAGCGAATTTCAGGTAAAAGAAAAACAAATAGATATGGAGTTAGAAGCACTTATCGTAAAGCCGGATAACTCACAAAATACTAACTATACAGAAAGTTACGCAGGAACCACAAAAATGAGACTTACAGGCGGCAAAATCCTGTCTGGTATCAAAGATGGTTTCAAATACTATGATGCTAATGATGTGTTAATCAAAGAGGTGCCAGACCAACCATTAACACCGGAGCAGTTAGAAAAATTCCCAAAAACCTGTGAGGGAGCATTTTTATTCTCAATGGTAAAAACAAAAGAAGAAGATAACATATATTATTATGAGATGGGAATAGAATTTGAAGATGAGGAAGACAACACGGTAGCAGATTCCTATCAGTTAACCATAAGCTTTGAGAAGGCAGTATTTACCTGGGAACAGTATTTAAATCGTGTGCAAAGGTAAGCAGAAAGGAAGCGTAAGTCCATGAAAAATTTAGCAAAATTATTAGAACGTTTAGATGACATAAGTGTGACAGGCGATATCAACATAGAAATATCTGATATTGTCAATGACTCCAGAAAGATTACTGAAAACTCTTTGTTTTTCTGTATTAGTGGAGCCGCCTTTGATGGACATAACTTTGCAAAAGAAGTAGTAGAAAAAGGTGCCAAAGTACTGGTAGTAGAAAAAGAAGTAGGAGAATTTGAGGGTGTGACTATTGTAAAAGTAAAAGACACCAGATATGCCATGGCATTAATTTCCGCAGCCTACTACGACCATCCGGCAGAAAAATTAAAAGTCATTGGAATTACCGGAACCAAAGGAAAAACTACCACAACCTATATGGTAAAATCTATTTTAGAAAATGCAGGACATACAGTAGGATTGATTGGGACCATTGAGGCAATTATTGGAGAAAAAAAAAATACCTGCCAACAACACCACGCCAGAATCCATGACAGTGCAAAAGTATTTCCATGAAATGTTGGAAGCAGGCTGCGATACAGTAGTAATGGAAGTGTCTTCCCAGGGATTAAAGCTTCACAGAACCGCTGGATTTACCTTTGAAATTGGAATTTTCACCAACTTAGAGCCAGACCATATTGGACCAAACGAACATGCAGACTTTGCAGAATATATGGAATGTAAAGGTCTTTTATTTAAACAGTGCCGTTATGGAATTGCCAATATAGATGATGAACATTTTGAAGGTGTTATGAAAAATGCTACTTGTAAGTTAGAAAGTTTTGGTTTTTCCGAAAAAGCAGACTTACGTGCAGAGCAGGTAGAATTATTAAAAGAACCGGGATATTTAGGAATTAAATATAAAACAAAAGGTTTGACAGAAATGGATGTGGAAATTGATATTCCAGGAAAATTCAGCGTATACAACTCCCTGACAGCTATTGCTATCTGTCTTCATTTTGGAGTCTCTAAAGAAGATATTTTAAAAGCATTAAAAGTGGCAAAAGTAAAGGGAAGAATTGAAATGGTAAAAGTATCTGATAAATTCACCCTCATGATTGATTATGCCCATAATGCCATGAGCTTAGAAAGCCTTTTAAGTACTTTAAAAGAGTATCAACCGAAGAGACTGGTGTGCTTATTTGGATGTGGTGGAAACCGTTCTAAATTAAGAAGATATGAAATGGGAGAAATTTCTGGAAAACTGGCAGATTTAACAATTGTTACCTCAGATAATCCAAGAGATGAGGAGCCACAGGCGATTATTGATGATATTAAAATCGGAATTGAAAAAACAAAAGGAAAGTATGTGGAAATCCCAGAACGGAAAGAAGCCATTGCCTATGCTATCCAACATGGAGAAGAAGGAGACGTAATTGTTCTGGCAGGAAAGGGACACGAAGATTATCAGGAAATCAAAGGGAAGAAGTACCCTATGGATGAGAGAATTTTGATTCAGGAAATTCTACAGGGAAAGTAAAAATAGAGGAGTAACTATTCCCCAATTATTTTTACAAAAATATGGTAAGTGATTTTTATTTGTTTATTGAAAATAAATTCATAATAAATAAACAAATTTGGGATGGGCACAAATAATTGATAAAACACAAGAAAGCTTGGAGAAAACATGAAGGAACTTTATGCAAATATCATTGTAGATATTTCACACGAAAAACTGGATAAAATTTTTCAATATGCCATACCAGAACACTTGCAGGAAGAACTTCAAGTGGGAATGGTGGCAGAATTTCCTTTTGGTATGGGAAATCGCCTCACAAAAGGTTATGTGGTAGGAATTACAGACCAGTGTGAATTTGATAAAAGTAAAATCAAATCCCTTATCCGTATTGTAGAAAAAGATATGGGGGTAGAAAGTGAATTTATTTTACTGGCAGAATTTATCAGCAGAAATTATGGTTCCACTATGCTTCAGGCTTTAAAAACAGTAGTTCCTATCAAACAAAAAGTTCAGGCAGTGGAAGAAAGTGTGCTAACCTTAGCCATAGATGAGCTAAAGGCGAAAGAATTGTTAGCCACTTATCAGCAGAAGGATTACAAGGCAAAAGTAAGATTGCTGATAGCCTTGTTGGAAAATAAAGAACATGCATTGTTAAAAAGTAAGATATTAAAAGAAAAAAAAGGAACTCCGGCAGTAATCAAGAGCTTTCAGGAAGCAGGAATTATTCAGGTAATCACAGAGCGAAATTACAGAAATCCTAATTCCAATATGGAAGTTGCAAAAATAGCAGACCAGAAAGAAATAGTATTAAGTCATGAACAAGCTAAATGTGTAGAAGAAATCTGGCAGGAAAGCCATGCTTTTTATCCGCCCAAAGCTCATTTAATCCATGGAGTAACCGGAAGTGGAAAAACAGTTATTTATATGGAATTAATCCGAAGAGTAATAAAAGAAGGAAGACAGGCAATTGTATTAATACCGGAAATTGCCCTGACATTTCAGACCGTAGAACGTTTCAAGGAAATGTTTGGAGAACGGGTTTCCTTTATGCACTCTCGACTTTCCAAGGGAGAACGATTTGACCAGTTTGAACGGGCAATGAAGGGAGAAATAGATATTATGGTAGGCCCTCGCTCTGCTTTATTCACCCCTTTTAAAAAGCTTGGAATTATTGTAATTGATGAGGAACATGAAAATACCTATAAAAGCGAAACGACGCCCAAGTACCATGCCAGAGAAGTGGCAATTGAGCGGGCAGGGAGAAATCATGGCTTTGTAGTACTTGGTTCCGCCACCCCTTCGGTGGAATCTTACTATAAAGCTCAGACTGAAGAATACAAGCTATATACCTTAAAAGAGCGTTACGCAGAACGAAGCATGGCAGAAGTGGAAATTGTAGATCTAAGAGAAGAATTAAGATGTGGAAACCGTTCTATTTTAAGCCGAAAATTAAGAGAACTTATAACAGAACGACTGCAAAAAAAGGAACAAATCATGCTGTTTATTAATCGTCGCGGTTTTGCGGGATTTGTTTCCTGCCGTGCCTGTGGAAGGGCAATCAAGTGTCCTCATTGTGATGTTTCTTTGTCTCTTCACAATAATGGAAAAATGGTATGCCACTATTGCGGGTACGAAATGATGTCTGTAAAGAACTGTCCAACCTGCGGTTCCAAATATATTGGAGCTTTCAAAGCCGGAACCCAGCAGATAGAGGAAATCGTAAAAAAAGAATTTCCTATGGCAAAAGTACTTCGTATGGATATGGATACCACAAGAAATAAAGAAGGACATGCAAGGATACTAAATGCCTTTTCCAGAGAAGAGGCAGATATTTTAATTGGAACTCAGATGATTGTAAAAGGTCATGATTTTCCAAAGGTAACATTAGTTGGAGCATTAGCTGCAGACATGTCTTTGTATGCTAATGATTATCATGCTGCAGAGAGAACCTTTGAACTGCTAACCCAGGCAGCAGGCAGGGCAGGCAGAGGAGAACGGAAAGGCCAGGTAATTATTCAAACCTACAGCCCGGATAATTACAGTATCCAGTGTGCCGCAAAGCAGGATTATCCTTTGTTTTTTCAACAGGAAATGGCTTACCGAAAACTAATGAATTATCCCCCAGCTATGAATTTGCTTGCTATACTAATGACATCTTTGCAGGAAGAAATGTTAGAAAAATTTGCAGAAGAAATAAAGAAACAAATAGAAGGAAAACATAAGGAAGAAGCAGCGGTAATAGGACCGGCACAGGCAACTGTTTCAAAGATACAGGATTATTATAGAAAAGTGATCTACATAAAACATGAAAACTATGATATACTGACTAAGGTTAAGGATACAGTAGAGTTTTATGTAAAACAGGAGAACCAGTATCCGGACTGTTTTATACAGTTTGATTTTAATCCGGTATTTACCTATTAATGAAGGAAAATATATAATAAACATAGAAATAAAGAATGAACCACAATGGAGGAAAAGAAAAATGGCATTACGAAATGTTAGAGTAATCGGCGATGATGTATTAAGAAAAAAATGCAGGGAAGTAAAGGAATTAAAAGAACGTGACAGAATTTTAATTGATGATATGTTTGATACCATGTATGAAGAAAATGGTGTAGGACTTGCAGCACCTCAGGTTGGTGTGTTAAAAAGAATCGTAGTTATTGATACAGGAGATAATCCGTTAGTATTAATTAATCCGGTAATTTTAGAAACTTCAGGAGAACAGACCGGAGATGAAGGGTGTTTAAGTCTACCTGGAAAATCAGGAAAAGTCACTAGACCGAATTATGTAAAAGTAAAAGCTTTGGATGAAAATATGGAAGAATTTGAATTAGAAGCAACCGAACTTTTAGCAAGAGCAGTATGTCATGAGTGTGACCATTTAGACGGAGTACTTTATGTGGATAAAGTAGAAGGCGAATTGAACACGGTGGAATATGATGACGGTGAGGAAGAATATTGGGAGGAATAAGAAATGCGTGTTATTTTTATGGGAACACCGGACTTTGCAGTAGGTACCTTGCAGGCAATCCATGAAGCAGGACATCAGATATGCTTAGTGGTGACACAGCCAGACAAGCCAAAGGGCAGAGGAAAAGCGATGCAGTTTACGCCGGTAAAAGAATATGCAGTAGAACATGGCATGGAAGTATTCCAGCCGGTTAAAGTAAGAGAACCGGAATGTGTGGAAAAATTAAGAGGCTATGAAGCAGATATTATAGTAGTAGCAGCTTTTGGGCAAATACTTCCGAAAGAGATTTTAGAAATGACAAAGTATGGATGTATTAATGTGCATGCATCCCTTCTTCCGAAATATAGGGGAGCAGCTCCAATTCAGTGGGTAATTATTGATGGAGAAAAAGAATCCGGTGTTACCATTATGCAAATGAATGAAGGATTAGATACTGGAGATATGATTTCTAAAGTAGTAGTACCTATTGAAGCGGAAGAAACAGGAGGTTCCTATCATGATAAGCTGGCAGCAGCAGGAGCGAAATTATGTGTAGAAACTATGGAAAAAATCCAGGCAGGAGAAGTAGAAAAAACTCCACAAAATAATGAAGAATCCTGTTATGCAAAAATGTTACACAAAGAATTAGGTGCTATTGATTTTAAGAAAGAAGCAGCAGAAATTGAACGTTTGATTCGTGGTTTAAATCCATGGCCATCTGCGTATACTACTTTACATGAGAAAACTTTGAAAATCTGGAGTGCTTCTGTAGAAGAAAAAGAATATGACGGTGAAATTGGCTCCATTGTAAATAAAACAAAGAAAGATATCACCGTAAAAACCGGTAAAGGCGCGCTGGTAATCAAAGAATTACAGCTGGCAGGAAAAAAACGTATGACCACAGAAGCATTTTTGTTAGGATATGATGTGCAGGTTGGAGAAGTATTAGGATAAAGTTGAAACAGGAAAATTCTTTGTAAATTTAGGAGGCAGGAATACGATGTTTGGCGGTTACTTTTATTATTTTGATCCTACTTATATATTAATTCTTATTGGAGTTGTCTTAAGTCTTTTCGCTTCTGCAAAGATGAAAAGTACTTTTGCAAAATATTCTAAAGTAAGAAGTTATACAGGAATGACAGGAGCCCAGGCGGCGGAAAGACTACTGCAGGCAGAGGGGATTTATGATGTAAGAGTGGAACATATTTCCGGAAATTTAACCGATCATTATGATCCAAAGGGAAAAGTGCTTCGTTTATCAGATACGGTGTATCAGTCTACTTCTGTGGCAGCCCTTGGCGTAGCAGCCCATGAATGCGGACATGCTATTCAGCATAAGGAAGGCTATGCACCATTAAAAATAAGAGGCAGCATGGTGCCTGCAGTAAATATAGGAGCACAGATTTCCTGGCCTTTAATTTTTGTAGGGATTATTTTTAGTTCCTTAGACTTTTTAATTCAATTTGGAATTATTTTGTTTTCCTTAACTGTATTATTCCAGCTGGTGACACTTCCGGTAGAATTTAATGCATCCCGTAGAGCCTTAGCTGCATTAGAAAGAAATCATATTTTGCAGGAAGTGGAAATAAAGTCTACAAGAAAAGTATTAACAGCTGCAGCCCTTACTTATGTGGCAGCTGCAGCAGCATCAATTTTACAGCTATTAAGGCTGTTGATATTGTTTGGAGGAAGAAGAGACGATGACTAAATCAGTGAACCCAAGAGAACTGATTGTGGATATGTTAATTGAAATTACAAAAAATGGTGAATACAGCCATATAGTAATCGGGCAGACACTGGAGAAATACCAGTATCTGCCAAAAACAGACCGATCTTTTATCAAAAAAGTAACGAATGGTACCATAGAGCAAATGATTTATATTGATTATATTTTAAATCATTATTCCAAGGTAAAGGTAAATAAAATGAAGCCGATGATACGTGCTATTTTAAGAAGTGCAGTATATCAGCTTTATTTTATGGACAGAATTCCTTCTTCCGCAGTGTGCAATGAAGCGGTAAAACTGGCATCGAAACGGGGGTTCCATAACTTGAAGGGTTTTGTCAATGGAATCTTAAGAAGTATTGTAAGAGATGAATGCAAGGATATTCTTCCGGAAAAAGAAAGAGTCACAGAATATTTATCTGTAAAATATTCCATGCCAGAATGGATTGTAGAAAAATGGGTATTAGAATATGGAATGGATGCAACGAAAAATATCCTTTCTTATTTCTTAAAAGAGAAAAATTTAACCATACGCTGTAATAATTCAAAGACAGATAGTATAAACTTAAAAGAAAAACTGATTAAGGACGGAGTAAAAGAAGTTATTGATACCCCATTGTCCAATGCCTTTGAGATTACAGGATATGATTATTTAGCAGGTCTTTCTTCATTTCGGGAAGGACTTTTTGCAGTTCAGGATTTAAGCTCTATGCTGGTAGTAGAAGCTGCTGGAATTGAAAAAAATGCAGTTTGTATTGATGTGTGCAGTGCACCGGGAGGAAAAACTCTTCATGCTGCAGATAAACTTGCCAGAACCGGTCAGGTAATCTGTGGTGATATCAGCGAATATAAAGCAGGAAAAATTCTGGAAAATGTAGAAAGAATGGGCTTTGAAAATGTAGCAGTCCATGTATGGGATGCTGCCAAATTAGAAGAAGAATTAGTAAAAAAAGCAGATGTAGTAATTGCAGATGTACCATGTTCCGGTCTTGGAGTCATGGGGAAAAAGCCGGATATTAAATTTAAAATGACAAAAGAATCCATGGAAGCATTGGTGCCATTGCAAAGAGAAATTTTACATACTGTTCAAAATTATGTAAAACCAGGGGGAGTTCTGATGTTTAGTACCTGTACGGTAAACAGGGCAGAAAATGAAGACAATGTAACATGGTTTTTAAAAGAGCATCCGGAGTTTGAAACAGAAGATTTTAAAGAATGGATACCAGAAGAATTTCATGATGGGGTAAAAAACGGCATTATGCAGCTTCTTCCGGGACAATTTTCTACCGATGGATTTTTTATTGCAAAACTTAGAAGAAACAAATAGAAACAGTTTCTGATAAGTAAAAGAAAAGGAAAACAGTATGGATAAAAAAGATATAAAATCAATGAATCTAAATGAGCTGAAAGAAGAAATAGCAACACTAGGCGAAAAGCCTTTTCGAGCAAAACAGATATATGAATGGATTCATGTAAAGCTTGTGGATGATTTAGAAGAGATGACAAACATCTCAGAGAAACTTAGAACAAGATTAAAAGAAGAATATGAGTTTACTACCTTGGAAATTGTAGATAAGCAGGTTTCTAAACAGGATGGAACGGCAAAATATCTGTTTCGTTTGAAAGATGGAAATTTAATCGAAAGTGTATTAATGAAATATAAACATGGAAATTCGGTATGTATTTCTTCACAGGCAGGATGCCGCATGGGATGTAAATTCTGCGCTTCTACCATTGCCGGTTTAAAAAGAAATCTGTTGCCTTCTGAAATGTTAGAACAGATTTACCGGATTCAAAAGGAAAGTGGTGAAAGAGTATCCAATGTGGTAGTAATGGGAACCGGAGAACCTTTTGATAATTATGATAATTTGGTTCGTTTCTTAAAAATACTTACCAATGAAAATGGATTAAATATCAGTGGAAGAAATATCACCGTTTCTACCTGTGGACTTGTAACAAAAATCAGAGAGTTTGCGGAAGAAAATATGCAGGTAACGCTTGCAATTTCTTTACATGCCCCAAATGACGAAAAAAGAAAGAGTATGATGCCAATTGCAAATAAGTATTCTATTTCAGAACTGTTAGAAGCATGTCAGTACTTTTTTGAAAAAACCGGGCGAAGAATTACCTTTGAGTATAGTTTGGCTCAGGGAGTGAATGATTCGGAAGAAGATGCCAGAGAGTTAATTCAGCTAGTAAAGGGCATGAATTGCCATGTAAATCTTATCCCAATTAATCCGGTAGAAGAACTGGAATTTGAGGGTTCTGCTAAAAAAGTTGCTGAAAAATTTAAAAATAAACTTGAAAAAAGTAGAATTAATGTTACTATAAGAAGGGAAATGGGCAGAGATATTGATGGTGCCTGTGGACAATTGAGACGTAGATATGACAGGACTGACAGAGAGGAAGGTACGAAAGAGTGTTGAAAACATTTTCCATAACAGATGTTGGGTTAAGACGGAAAATTAATCAGGATTATGTGTTTTCATCAGAAAGAAAAGTAGGAAAACTTCCCAATCTTTTTATTGTCGCAGATGGTATGGGTGGTCATAAGGCAGGAGATTATGCTTCTAGAGAAGCTACCAGAATGATTGTAGAATCTATTAGAAATGACCAGGAAGAAAGTCCGGTGAAACTGATACGGACAGCAGTGGAACATGCCAACTGGGAATTATATAAAAAGTCGAAAGAATCCGAAGATTATACAGGAATGGGAACTACTATGGTAGCCGCCACTATAATCGGTGATTGTCTATATGTGGCAAACGTAGGTGACAGTCGTTTGTATATTGTAAATGATGAAATTAGGCAGGTTACAAAAGACCACTCTTTAGTAGAAGAAATGGTCCGATTAGGCGGAATTGATGAAGATGTAGCAAGGTATCATCCAAAGAAAAATGTGATAACAAGAGCCGTTGGCGGGTGCGATGAAATCGAAATTGACTTTTTTGAAATAAAGTTAGTACCTGGTGACGTTATTCTTATGTGTTCAGATGGACTTACCAATATGATTGATGATGAAGAAATTAAACTTATCATTAAAAAGCAGAGAGATGTAATTGAACAGGCAGAGGAACTGGTAAAAGAAGCAAACAGAAATGGCGGCAGGGACAATATTACGGTGACGATTATTGAACCTTTTGAAGATTAATTAAGAATTTATCATATAAGATAATTTGTAAAATAATTATAGAAGCAATTCAGGAATTTAGTAGATAGATATGACTGTGGTCATTGAGGAGGCAGAGTATGTTAAAAGCAGGAATCGTCATAGGAGAACGATATGAAATTATAGAGCACATTGGCAGTGGTGGTATGTCTTATGTGTATAAAGCGAAAGATCATAAATTGAACAGGTATGTGGCTGTAAAAGTGTTGAAATCAGAATTTAGTGAAAATAAGGGTTTTGTTTCAAAATTTAGAGTAGAAGCCCAGGCAGCAGCAGGCCTTGCCCATCCAAACATCGTAAATGTATACGATGTAGGGGAAGATAATGGACTTCACTATATTGTCATGGAACTAGTAGAAGGCATTACTTTAAAAGAATATATCGAAAAGAAAGCAAGACTTTCTGTAAAAGAAGCAATCAGTATTGCAATTCAGGTTTCTATGGGAATTGAGGCTGCTCATAATAATCATATTATTCATAGAGATATTAAACCTCAAAATATTATTATTTCCAGAGAAGGAAAAGTAAAAGTAACAGATTTTGGTATTGCAAGAGCAGCTACTTCTAACACAATCACTTCTAATGTAATGGGTTCTGTACATTATACTTCACCAGAACAAGCAAGAGGTGGTTATAGTGATGCAAAAAGTGATATTTATTCTCTTGGTGTTACTATGTTTGAAATGTTGACAGGACGTGTACCGTTTAATGGAGAAACTACAGTATCCATTGCTATTAAACATATTCAGGATGAAATGCCGTCTCCAAGAGATTATGTACCGGAAATCCCAGTGAGTGTGGAGCAGATTATCTTTAAGTGTACCCAGAAAAGTCCGGATAGAAGATATGAAAATATGGCACAGTTAATTGCAGATTTAAAGAAATCTTTGATAAATCCGGAAGCATCTTTTGTACAGATGAATACTATAGATGAAGATGCGGCTACGAAAATGATACAGGAAGATGAAATTAAAGAAATTCGCAGGAATACCAGACCTGCTATGGTGCAGGAAACTAGAGAAAGAGAACCAGAAAGAGAATATATAAGAAGAAGCGAACATTATATGCCGGAAGAAGAGGATGACGGAGAGGATGACGAGGAACTGAATCCAAAAATGGATAAAATCGTGACGGTTCTTGGAATTGTAGCAGCATTTATCATCTGTATTGTAGTGTTGTTTGGAGTAGGAAAGGCATTCGGTGTATTTGGCGGATCTAAAAATGATGACAACAATGCTACAAACCTGATAACAGGAACAGAATCAGAAACAGAAACAGAAAGCACAATTACACCTACAGAAACAATGAATGATGAAGATATGGTCACAGTGCCAAACATTGTTGGGAAAACTGTGGAAGAAGCAAAAGAAGCGTTGAATGGTGTGGGACTGGGTTTTGCACAGAATGGAACGATTGCTTCTGATGTGATTGAAGAAGGTCTTGTTGCACAGCAGAGTGTGGAAGCAGGAGAAAAAGTTGCGAAAAACACACGTATTTTAGGAGTATTAAGCAGTGGAACAGCATCCTTTAACTTAACTGATGTAGCAGGTAAAAGTGAAGCTGAAGCAAAAGAAATATTAGAAGCAGCAGGTCTTGTAGTTGCAACAGAAGAAGAATATAGTTCTGATGTAGAAAAAGGGACAGTAATTTCTACGAAACCGGAAGCCAATACTCCGGTGGGAAAGGGTGATAAGGTTTCCTTAGTTGTCAGCAAAGGTTCTGAAAATGCAAAGGTTCCTAAGCTTTCTAATATGACGGAAGATGCAGCTAAATTAGCGTTGGAATCTGTAGGTCTTGCATTAGGAAGAGTAGAAGAAACTTATAGTGACAGTGTGGCAGAGGGATTAGTAATCAGTCAAAGTTATGATGAAGGTACAGAGTTATCCCCAGGAAAAACAGTGGATATTGTTATCAGTAAAGGTTCTGAACCAGTAGAAATGAAAACTTATAGTGGAATTGTAAATATTCAGAAACCGGATGGATTTATCGAAGGCGAAGTGAAATTTATCCTCTCCCAGCAGGTAGATGGAGAAACAATCACCAGAACTTATGATGCTGGAACTTTGGATGAAACCAGCTTTCCATATAAACTGGAAATGATTGGACAGAGTGGTGTTACAAAAGGAACTGTTACTGTATATGTAAATGAGGTTGCATTAGGTGAAACTTATGAAGTTACCTTCAGCGAAGTGGATGAATAAGATGAAGGGAAGAGTAATCAAAGGAATTGCAGGTTTCTATTATGTACAAACAAAAACGGGGCTTTATGAATGTAAGGCAAAAGGAATTTTCAGAAAACAGAAAATTAAAATTATACCAGGTGATTATGTCACCATAGAAGTTTTGAATGAGGAAGAAAAGAAGGGAAATATTGAAACGCTGGCAGATAGAAAAAATGAACTGATACGTCCAGTAGTATCTAACGTAGAACAGGCGTTGATCATTTTTGCTGCCAGCCAGCCCGAGCCAAACTTTAATTTGTTAGACAGACTGATTTTGTTAATGGAAGAACAGGAAGTAGAAATTTCAATATGTTTTAACAAGGCAGATTTGGTAACAGAGCAAGAAAAAGAAAGATTAAGAGAAATTTACAGAAATTGTGGCTGTGAAGTATTTTTTACTAGTACAAAAGAAAAACAAGGCATTGGAGAGTTAAAAGAAAAACTCTTTGGGAAAACTACTGTTTTGGCAGGACCTTCCGGTGTGGGAAAATCTTCCACCATTAATCTGTTGCAAAATCATGTAATGATGGAAACAGGAGCAGTAAGTGAAAAAATTGCTAGAGGAAAGCATACTACAAGGCATGCAGAACTAATTGAAATAGAAGAAGGAACCTATATTGTAGACACACCGGGATTTAGTTCTCTATATACATTAGATATTGAAAAGGAACAATTAAAGGAATATTATGAAGAATTCAGAGAATGTAATGGAGGATGCCGCTTTTTAGGCTGCCTTCATTACAAAGAACCGGATTGCCTGGTGAAAGAAAAGGTAGAATTTGGAGAAATTAGTAAGCTCCGCTATGAAAATTATATTCAAATACTAGAAGAAATTAAGGAAAAAAAGAAATACTAGGAGGAAGAAATATGTTAGAAATTGCACCATCCATATTATCCGCAGACTTTGCAAAACTTGGAGAGAATATTAAAACAGTGGAACAGGAAGGAGTCAAATATCTGCATATAGATGTAATGGATGGACTGTTTGTTCCAAGTATTTCTTTTGGAATGCCGATTATTAGTTCTATTCGAAAAATTACAGATATGGTATTTGATGTACATCTGATGATTGAAAGTCCGGAAAGGTACATTGAAGAATTTGCAAGATGCGGAGCTGATATCATCACTGTCCACGCAGAAGCCTGCAAACACTTAGACAGAGTAGTAACACAAATTAAGGAAGCAGGCTGTAAAGCAGCAGTTGCGTTGAACCCGGCCACACCTTTAAATGCAGTGGAATATGTGCTGGACATGCTGGATATGGTACTGATTATGAGTGTAAACCCTGGTTTTGGAGGACAGAAATATATTCCATATTCTACAGAAAAAATCAAAGAGTTAAAAAAGATGATAGAGAATAAGGGAATTTCTACTTTGATTGAAGTAGATGGTGGTGTGAATGCTTCGAATGTAGTAGAAATTATGGAGGCTGGCGTAGATATTGCAGTAATGGGGTCTGCGGTATTTGGCGGAGAGATTAAGGCAAATATTGAAAAAGTATATCAGACAATAAAGAAATAAATAAGTAAATTTGAAAATAAGCAAACCCTATAGAATAAAGAAAAAACAAAGGAGACATAGAAAAAATGAAATTAGGAATCGTAGGTTTACCAAACGTAGGAAAAAGCACATTATTTAATTCATTAACAAAAGCAGGAGCAGAATCCGCAAATTATCCATTCTGTACTATTGACCCAAACGTAGGAATCGTAACTGTTCCGGATGAAAGATTAAAACAGTTGGGAGATTTATACAACTCTAAAAAAGTAACTCCTGCAGTTATTGAATTTGTAGACATTGCTGGATTAGTAAAAGGTGCTTCCAAAGGAGAAGGTTTAGGAAACCAGTTCCTTTCTAATATTCGTGAAGTTGACGCAGTAGTGCATGTGGTACGTTGTTTTGAAGATACTAATGTAGTACATGTGGACGGAAGCGTAAATCCACTTCGTGACATTGAAACCATTAATTTAGAACTTATTTTCTCTGATATTGAAATTCTGGAAAGGAGATATGCAAAGGCAGTAAAAGGGGCAAGAAACGACAAGTCTTTAGCAAAGGAAGTAGCTTTAATCGAAAGATTAAAAGCTCACTTAGAAGAAAACAAGCTGGCAAAAGTATTTGAACCGGCAGACGAAGATGAAGAAGCTTTATTAGTTTCGTACAATCTATTAACTTATAAACCTGTTATTTTTGCGGCAAACGTTTCCGAAGATGATTTGGCAGATGATGGAGCAAACAATGAATATGTAAATTCAGTAAGAGAACTCGCAAAAGAAAACCACAGTGAAGTGTTTGTAATCTGTGCGCAGATTGAACAGGAAATTGCAGAACTGGATGATGATGAAAAACAGGAATTTTTAGAAGATTTAGGATTAAAAGAATCTGGTCTGGAAAAATTAATTAAGGCAAGCTACAGTTTGCTTGGTCTTATCAGTTATTTAACTTCCGGAGAAGATGAAACAAGAGCATGGACAATCAAGAAGGGAACTAAGGCACCACAAGCAGCTGGAAAAATCCATACCGATTTTGAAAGAGGATTCATTAAGGCAGAAGTAGTATATTATCAAGATTTACTGGATTGTAAGACTTATGCAGCAGCAAAGGAAAAAGGTCTGGTAAGAGTAGAAGGGAAGGAATATGTAGTAAAAGACGGAGATGTCATCCTCTTCCGTTTTAATGTGTAAAAATAAAAAAGTAATAATGGCGGCTGTCTGGCCGCCATTATGTGTCGAATGGTGACGAACGATTTTTGTTGCTTTTTAGCAGAAAAGAAATTAAAATGTAGAAAGGATCGAATGATGAGTGATTATAGTATTAGTTTCCCTAATTTAGGAATTTATTTGGATTATGTGCCAAAGTCCTTTGAAGTTTTTGGTTTTAAAGTTGCCCTTTATGGAGTCATTATAGGAATTGGTATGTTTCTTGGATTGTGTTATGCTGCCAGAGAAGCAAAACGTACGGGACAGAATCCGGATGATTATTGGGATTTGTTTCTCTATTTAATGGTATTTTCGCTAATTGGTGCAAGAATTTATTATGTTATTTTCTCTTGGGATATGTATAAAGGCGATCTTTTAAGTATATTGAATGTGAGGAATGGAGGTCTTGCCATTTATGGCGGTGTAATTGGTGGGGCAATTACCATATATTTTTATTCCAAAAAGAAAAAAATCCCGTTTTTGCAATTAACTGACACCGTAATTCCAGGACTTTTAATAGGACAGATTATGGGGAGATATGGTAATTTTACAAACAGAGAAGCATTTGGTGGATATTGTGATGGGCTTTTTGCCATGCGACTTCCAGTTGCAATGGTGAATCGCAGTCAGATAACAGAAGATATTGCTATGCATATGGTAGAAGGAACAAATTATATTCAGGTTCATCCCACATTTTTGTATGAATCTTTATGGAATCTTTGTGTATTGATTTTCCTGTTGGTCTACAGAAAAAATAAGAAGTTTCAAGGTGAACTGACAGCCCTATATTTTATTGGATATGGAATTGGCAGGGCATGGATTGAAGGATTGAGAACAGACCAGCTGCTTCTTCCGTTTGTGGGACTTCCAGTATCACAGGTTTTAGCAGTTATATTAATAATAGTAGGGACAACTATGATTGTTTGGAGAAGAAAAAGAAAAAATGTTAGTTAAGTCAGTAAAAATGGAGAAGAGTGGATTAGGGGACGAAAGGATGAAAATATTAGAAGAAAAAATTGAAGAAGAACGAAGTAAATTAAATTATGCAATTGAAAAGAACGAAGATTATGATGTGATATATGAACTAAGTATTGGAGTGGATAAATTACTAGAAGAGTATATCAAAATGAGAAAAAATTAGTTATATTATACGCGGCAGAGAGGATTTGAAACGATGTAAAAAGTTTCAAACCCTCTCTGTTTGTATTTGTATGTGAAAAACATGTGGAAAACTCAAATAAAACACTTGAAATTTAGTGGATAATCATATAAAATATCTGTATGAGTGGAGAAAAGTGGATGGAAATGGTTCCTGGTGGAGGAAAGTGGTGAGTGCGTATGTTCATGGGGGAGTATAACCACACAATTGATGCAAAGGGCAGATTAATTGTACCGGCCAAATTTCGTGAAGAACTTGGAGATGAGTTTGTAATTACGAAAGGTTTGGACGGTTGTTTGTGCGTTTATACTAACGATGAATGGGCCACTTTTGAAGAAAAACTGAGGGCACTTCCATTTACAAATAAAAACGCAAGAAAAATGACCCGTTTCTTTATGGCTGGAGCTACTAGCTGTGAAGTGGACAAGCAAGGGAGAATACTAGTACCTGCAATTCTTAGAGAATTTGCGGAGATTGAAAAAGATGTAGTTTTAGTAGGTGTTGCAAGCAGAATAGAAATATGGAGTAAAGATAAGTGGAATGAGAACTGTACATATGATGATGTGGAAGACATTGCCGAAAGTATGGCAGAACTTGGAATAAGTCTTTAGTCATGTAGGGAGGCACTATGGAATTTAAGCATAAATCAGTATTATTAGAAGAGACAGTTTCATCACTAAACATAAAGCCAGATGGAATCTATGTGGATGGTACACTTGGGGGTGGCGGCCATTCTTTAGAAATCTGTAAACAGCTTTCAGAAAAAGGCAGACTGATTGGAATTGATCAGGATGACGCAGCTATTGCAGCAGCAACAGAACGATTAAAAGAACATAAAGAGAAAGTTACTATTATACGAAGCAACTATTGCAATATGAAACAGTGTTTAGAGGAAATAGGAATCCAGAAAGTAGATGGAATTATTTTGGATTTAGGGGTTTCTTCCTATCAGTTAGATACAGCAGAAAGAGGATTTACTTATAGAGAAAATGCACCGCTTGATATGAGAATGGATAGAAGACAAGCTCTTACTGCCAAAGACATTGTAAATGAATACAGTGAAATGGAGATATTTCGTATTATTCGTGATTATGGTGAAGACAGATTTGCAAAGAACATTGCAAAGCATATTGTGAGAGCAAGAGAAGAGAAGATAATAGAAACAACAGATGAGTTAACGGAAATTATCAAACAGGCAATTCCGGCAAAGGTAAGAAAAACAGGTGGACATCCTTCTAAAAGAACATTTCAGGCAATTCGAATTGAGTTAAATAAAGAATTAGAAGTATTAGAAAATTCTTTAGATGAGATGATCGATTTGCTTAATGAAGATGGACATTTAAGTATTATTACCTTTCACTCGTTAGAGGACAGAATTGTAAAAAGTAATTTTCGTAAAAATGAAAATCCATGTATATGTCCATCGGAATTTCCAGTGTGTGTATGTGGGAAAAAGAGCAAGGGAAGGGTAGTTACCAGAAAGCCAATACTCCCAAGCCAAGAAGAATTGATAGAAAATTCACGTTCAAAAAGTGCTAAATTAAGAGTATTTATGCGTGGAAGTGAGGAAAGGGGATAGTAGTTATGGCAAGAAAAACAGTACAAAACAAAAGGAGAATGGAGCAAAATAATCTATATGTTTATGGAAATACGGTGCGCCAGCTAGAAACCGCTCCAGAAATTAATCCAAATCAGCCGGAACGACGGGTAACCAGAAATGCAGTCCGTAAAAACAGAGAAAAAGCAAAACGTATGAATCCTGCATATGTGTTATTCCTTTCAGCAGCAACTATCGTGACAGTTGCAGTGTGTTTTCAATATGTACAATTAAGATCTGAGATTACAGGACGTATTGAGAATATTGCAGCATTGGAAGCAGAGCTTTCCGATTTAAAAATTGAAAATGATGCAGAATATAGTAGAATCACCAACTCTGTTAATTTAGAAGAAATCAAGCAAACTGCTATGGAAGAACTTGGGATGGTATATGCCAATGAAGACCAGGTGGTCCTGTACGAAGACAAAGAAGCAGAATATTTCAGACAGTATGAGGATATTCCGGAAGAGTAAGCTTGTGAGATTGTAAGGTGTTTTAAATATGGAGAAAAAAAGAAAAAAGGACAAGTTGAGATTCACAAGAAAAATGCAAAAGAAGCTGGCGGTGTTGTTTATTTTCATCATGCTGGCTTTAATTGGTTTAGTGGGAAGACTTGTGTATATTTATAGAAGTGATGGTGAAAAGTACAGTAAACAGGTGCTGGCTCACCAGAATTACGATAGTAGAAGTATCGTGGCAAAACGTGGAGATATTGTGGACCGGAAAGGAACTGTACTTGCTACAAGTGAAGAAGTTTATAATGTCATTGTAGATGCCAAGGTTATGACTACTTCTCTAAAAGGAGAATGTGTAGAACCAACCATACAGGCATTAGTGAAATGTTTTGGAGCAGAAGAAAGCAAAATAAGAGAATTTATTACTACAAATTCTACTTCTCAATATTATGTATTATTGAAAAAGGTTCCTTACGAACAGATGCAGTCATTTCAGGATTTGGTAAATCAGGTGGATGATTCAGGCAAAAAGGTAAATCCTAATATTAAAGGAGTATGGTTTGAAAAAGAATATACCAGAAAATATAATTATGGTAGTTTAGCCTGTGATTTGTTAGGATTTACACTTGGAACAGGAACCCAGGGTATGTTTGGGATAGAGGAATCTTATAATGAATATCTTACAGGAATCAATGGTAGAGAATATGGATATTTGAATTCTGATTCTGAGTTAGAGCGTACGGTAAAAGAACCAGTGAATGGGAATACAGTTGTATCAACTATTGATATAAACACTCAGCAAATTGTAGAAAAGTATATTCAGAAATTTAACGAAGACCATAAAAATGAAGCAAGGGAAGGTAATGGTGCGGAAAATATAGGTGTCATTATTGCAAATCCAAATAATGGAGAAATCTATGCCATGGCATCCAGCCCGGATTTTGATTTGAATAATCCGAAAGAAATTGATGGTCTTGAAGGTATGGATGACGAAAAAGCAATGGAAGCTATGAACAGCCGGTGGAAAAATTTCTGTATTGCAGAAAACTATGAGCCGGGTTCTACTGCAAAACCATTTACCGTAGCAGCAGGAATTGAGTCAGGAAAAATGACGGGAGAAGAAACATATTACTGTGATGGTGTTCAAACTGTTGGTGGACACAATATTAAGTGTGTAAACCGTAGCGGTCATGGAACAGAAACGGTAGCACTGGCTATTTCTAATTCGTGTAATGATGCTTTGATGCAAATGGCATCTGTAATCGAAGTGGATGAATTTTGTAAATATCAAAGTATATTTAATATTGGATATAAAACTGGTGTTGATTTGCCGGGAGAAGAAAGTGGTCTTATTTACACAGCAGAAAATATGGGACCTACAGACCTTGCCTGTAACTCTTTTGGACAGAACTTCAATGTAAATATGGTACAAATGGTAGCTGGTTTTTCTTCCTTAATTAATGGTGGATATTATTATCAGCCTCATGTAGTGAAAAAAATTACCAGTGCTAATGGTGGTACTGTAGAAACTATGGACAGTAAATTAATTCGTCAAACAGTTTCAGCAGCTACCAGCGAAAAAATGAGAAGTTATCTCTTCGAAACTGTCCAAAACGGAACTGGTAGAAGTGCAAAAGTGCCAGGATATTCTATGGGTGGTAAAACTGGTACTGCAGAGCGTGTAGGACGAGATAAAAAAAATTATTTAATTTCTTTTATTGGATATGCACCAGCAGAAAAACCACAGGTAGTAGTTTATGTAGTAATTGACAGACCAAATATTTACCCTCAGTCACAGAGTAAATATGCTACCACTTTAGCAAAAGATATTATGACAGAAGTACTTCCATACATGAATATTTTCCCGGATCAGGAATATACCACAGAAGAATTGGAAGCTATGGCTGAACAGAATAATGAAAACCAGACAGCTGGTGAAGGAGGTTCCGCCATAACCAATGGTGAAGAACAGACTGGTACTGACGGCGAAAATCAGACCACAACCAATGGTGAAGAACAGACAGGTGCTGACGGCGAAAATCAGACCACAACTAATGGTGAAGAACAGACAGGGACTGGTGGTGGAAACCAGACAACAGTCAATGGCGAAAATCAGACCGCTGCCAATGGTGAAAATCCAACTGGACAGCAAGGTGAAACTACAGAAAATAATTCTGAAAATCAAGAGGGTACAGAGAATAATGAAACCACAAACGGTGATACTACATCAGAGGAGAACGACCCATACTATGATCCGGAAACTGGAGATAATTTAGATCCCAACTTTAGTTATACAGAAGAAACTACATCGGAAGATAGCGGAGAGAATTCTACAGAAGAAAGTAGAATACAGGATTCTACAGAGAATAATAACTGATACATAAGCATAGGATAATATAAATCCAGTGTATGTGATCCTATGCTTAAAAATAAGACTTTTCATCGAAAAAAAATAGTAACCATATTTGTTGCCTGTATTTTTATGGTAATTTGTTTAATGGGGCGCCTTGGGTATTTGATGTTGTTTCGGGCAGATTATTATATCGAGCTTGCCACGGAGCTTCATGAAAGGGAACGTTCCATAAAGGCGGCAAGAGGAAAAATTCTGGATATTAATGGAGAAGTACTGGCAGATAACAAAACAGTGTGTACCATTTCTGTTATACACAGTCAGATAGAAGAACCAGAAAAAGTAATAGAGGTTCTTCAAAAAGAATTGGGAATGGATAAAGAAACACTTACAGAAAAGGTTAATAAATATACAGCCAGAGAAAAGATTAAAACCAATGTAGATAAAGAAATTGGTGACAGAATACGAAGTTATAAGTTGGCAGGAGTGAAGGTGGATGAGGATTTTAAACGATATTATCCTTATGATAGCTTAGCTTCTAAGGTACTTGGCTTTACTGGAAGTGATAATCAAGGAATTATTGGACTAGAAGTAAAGTATGAAGAATATTTAAAAGGTACCAATGGAAAAATTCTAACCTTGACAGATGCAAAAGGGGTAGAGTTAGAGGATGCAGGAGAAAGAAGATTAGAAGCTGTTAAAGGATATAATCTGAGGACCAGTCTGGATAAAAATATACAAGAGTATGCGGAACAGGCAGCGTTAAAGGTATATGAGAAAAAAGGTGCAACCAACGTGGGGTTGATTGTAATGCGTCCCTCTAATGGAGAAATTCTTGCCATGGTAAATGTGCCGGAATTTAACTTAAATGAACCGTATACTCTGCCTACCGAAATGGCTGAGAATGTTGGGAGCGAAGAAAAGCAGGATTTGTTAAATAAAATGTGGCGAAATCTATGTATTAATGATACCTATGAACCAGGCTCCACATTTAAGATATTTACTGCTGCTGCTGCTTTTGAAAGTGGCGTTGTTTCTATGGAAGACACTTTTAGTTGTCCAGGATTTCGTGTTGTGGAAGATAGGAGAATTCGTTGTCACAAAGCAGGTGGGCATGGTGGAGAAACCTTTTTGCAAGGAATCATGAATTCCTGTAATCCTGTTTTTATGGATGTAGGTGCAAGAGTAGGAGTGGATAATTTCTATAAGTATATGAAGCAGTTTGGACTTCTTGACAAAACAGGAATTGATTTGCCGGGAGAAGCAGGGACTATTATGCATAAAAAAGAAAATGTAGGTCCGGTGGAACTGGCGACTATGTCCTTTGGACAGTCATTTCAGATCACTCCCATACAGCTTGCTACCACAGTAAGCACCATTATAAATGGAGGTACCAGAATTACACCTCATTTTGGTGTTGATATACAGGATGATGAAGGAAATATAATTAGAACGCTTACATATGAAGAAAAAGAAGGTGTAGTTAGTGAAGAAACTGTAGAAAAAATGCGGTTTGCGCTGGAAAAAGTAGTATCTGAAGGTTCTGGTAACAAGGCTTATATTGCCGGATGTCGGATTGGAGGAAAAACAGCCACTTCCCAGACACTGCCAAGAGGAACGGGAAAATATATTTCTTCATTTATAGGATTTGCTCCGGCAGAAGATCCGCAGGTGCTTGCCATTGTAATTATTCATAATCCCCAGGGGATTTATTATGGTGGAACTATTGCTGCTCCTGTAATGAACGAATTGTTCTCTAATATTTTGCCCTATCTTGGTATAGAGCCAAAATATACGGAAGATGAAAAGAAAGAATATTTTATTGACGAATTTAGTATGCCTTCCCTTGTGGGAAAAACCAAGGAAGAAGCAGAAAAAAGTCTGGAAGAATATGGAATGGAAATAGAAATTATGGGAGAGGGGACGGTGGTGACAGAACAGTTTCCGGTTGCAGGGGAAAAAGTAAAAACCCAGAATAATGTTATTTTGTGGCTGGAGTAAAGAATGGGGATATATTTAGGTTGATTAATTAGGTAAAAAGAATTATACTAATAAGTTGTAAAATACGAATAGGTAATTTAGAGGTGTAAAATGGAATATGGAGCAGTGTGGGCGGTAATCATATCTTTTGTTACAAGTGTAATTGCAGGCCCGTTAGTAATTCCTCTCCTTCGTAAAATGAAGGTGGGGCAGACTGTACGAGAAGAAGGTCCTAAAGCACACCTTAAAAAAAATGGCACACCTACCATGGGTGGAGTTATTATTATTAGTGCCGTTGCTTTGACCTCAATGTTTTATGCTAAAGATTATCCCAAAATCATACCAGTATTATTTTTAATGCTAGGTTTTGGTCTGATTGGTTTCTTGGATGACTACATAAAAGTAGTTTTAAAAAGATCTATGGGGCTAAGACCATTGGAAAAATTTTCCTGCCAGGTGGTAGTAACTACTATTTTTATTTACTATACTCATCATTATACGGACATCAGCACTAATATGTTGCTTCCGTTTGCTGGCAGTGAAAAGTATCTTGATTTAGGAATATTTACAGTACCAATGATGTATTTTGTGATTATAGGAACCGTAAACGGAGTGAATTTTACCGATGGACTAGATGGGCTAGCAGCCAGCGTTACGGTATTGGCAGCTACCTTTTTTTCGGTTATTGCTATCGGTACCGGAGCAGGAATTGAACCGGTTACCTGTGCGGTAGTAGGAAGTCTTTTGGGATTTTTATTGTTTAATGTGCATCCTGCCAGTGTTTTTATGGGAGATACTGGTTCTTTGGCTTTGGGTGGATTTGTTGCAGCAGCAGCATATATGACTCAGACACAGTTGTTTCTTCCTATTGTAGGATGTGTTTATATGATTGAAGTATGTAGTGTGATTATACAGGTGATATATTTTAAATTAACAGGTGGAAAAAGAATCTTTAAGATGGCACCGTTACACCATCATTTTGAATTGTGTGGATGGTCGGAAACAAAGATTGTAGCGTTTTTTGCTATTATAACAGCTATTATGAGTCTTTTATCCCTAGTGTTATTCCAAAAATCTTAAGGGCACAAAAGAAAGAAAAATCAGGTAAGGGAGTGATAAGATGGAGGAAAGAACAAAACAAAGAACGCAAAGAAGAGTAAAACAGGAGTCTTATTTTGATTACAGTCTTTTGTTTATTATTATATTCCTCTTATGCTTTGGGCTTGTAATGATTTATAGTGCAAGTTCTTATGAGGCACAGACAGAGTTTGGAAATGCTTCGTATTACGCGCGCAAACAGTTATTTTCCACAGTTCTTGGATTAATAGCAATGTTTTTTGTAACTATGCTTGACTATCATATCTGGTATCGCTTTTCAGGGCTGGCATATGTGGTATCAGGAATTCTGATTCTTCTGGTAATGACTCCATTGGGAATTGAAGCAAATGGAGCTAGAAGATGGTTGAATTTGGGGTTGTCATTACAGCCGGCTGAGGTTGCGAAACTTGGTTCTATTTTATTCTTTTCCTTTATGATATGTAAACTTGGGAAAAAAGTTCATAAGCTGAAGTCAACCTTATTACTATTGGCGCTGGCAGGTCCTATCGTACTTATGATTAAAGTGATTACCAGTAACTTAAGTTCTGCTATTATTGTATTTGGAATTGTATGTCTTATGATTTTTGTGGCAACTCCTTATTACAAAAGATATCTGGTGCTTGTGGTTTGTGCAGTTGTAGGTGTGTTAGGACTTGTATATTTGTTAGTAAGTGGGATAATTCCGGAAGAAAGCAGTTTCCGTTTTGGACGTATTATTGCATGGCTGAATCCGGAAGATTATCCTGATACTACCGGTTTCCAGACTTTACAGGCTTTGTATGCGATAGGTTCTGGTGGAATATTAGGAAAAGGTTTGGGTGCCAGTATGCAAAAGCTAGGATTTATTCCAGAGGCCCAGAACGATATGATTTTTTCTATTATTTGTGAAGAACTGGGATTGTTTGGTGCAGTAGCAGTAATGTTACTTTTCTTGCTTATGATTTGGAGATTTATGATAATTGCAAATAATGCACCAGACTTGTATGGAGCATTGATTGTAGTTGGAGTTATGGCACATATTGCTATTCAGGTGATATTAAATATTGCCGTAGTAACCAATACCATACCTAATACAGGAATTTCCCTTCCATTTATTAGTTATGGTGGATCTTCTGTTATGTTTTTACTGATTGAAATGGGATTGGTGCTTAGTGTTTCTAGAAGGATTAAACTGGATAATACATAAAAAGGGAAACAAAATTTTACAGCAGCATATAATATAGTAAGATATATTGTTCTTAGGAAGATATGTTATGAAAGCTGTAGAAGTAATTGGAGGTTATCCATTAAATGGAGAGTTAAAAGTCCAGGGTTCTAAGAATGGGATATTACCTGTATTAGCGGCTGTGGTTTTGCAAAAAGGTGTATGTGTGTTACATAATTGTCCTGATATACAGGATGTAAGGGAGACTCTTTTCATTTTGCAGGATTTAGGAGCTGTTTGTCAGTTTCGAAAAGGTACCATTACTATAGATACTGAAAATATAAGAAATATTCATATACCTGAACATAAAACAAGCAGAATGCGATCTTCTATACTTTTTCTGGGAGCAATTCTTGGGAGATTTAAAGAAGTGTCCATGGGAAAAGCAGGTGGATGTGATATAGGCTCCAGGCCTATTGATATGCATTTAAATGGTTTTTCAAAAATGGGGGCTTTTGTAGAAGAAAATGATGAGGCGATTCAGGCAAAAGGAAGACTAGAAGGAACAGATATTATACTTCGGGTGCCTAGTGTTGGTGCCACAGAAAATATTATGCTGGGAGCTGCAATGGCAAAAGGAGTTACTGTAATTTATAATGCAGCAAAGGAACCAGAAATTGTGGAACTTGCTCTGTTTTTAAAGCAAATGGGAGCCCAAATTTATGGTGAGGGAAGTTCCACCATTATAATAGCAGGTGTAAAAGAACTTCATGGTACAGAATACACTATTATGCCTGATAGAATTGTAGCAGGCACCTATCTTTTGGCTGCTGCAGCAACCAGGGGAAAGGTGAGAGTTCATCAGGTAAATCAGGAACATTTAGGGGCTGTAAAAGTTGTATTACGACAAATGGGAGCTGTAATTGAAGAAGCTGCGGATAGTATTTATGTGAATGGAGAAGCAGCAGAAAAATCTTTGAACTATTTGAAAACAGAGATTTATCCGGGTTTTCCTACAGATTTGCAAAGTCCTTTATTAAGTGTTCTTTCTATAGCAAAAGGGGAAAGTCATATATATGAAAGTATTTTTGAAAATCGTTATAGGACAGTGGCAGAATTAAGAAAAATGGGGGCTAATATTCGATGTTACGAAAAAATGGTGGTGGTTCATGGAGTGGATTCTTTGTATGGATGTGAAGTGGAAGGTCATGAACTTAGAGGTTTTGCCGCATTGGTAATTGCAGCATTAACAGCAGAAGGAAGAACAAAAATATGTAACAAATGTTTTGCGGAGAGAGGCTACGAAAATATTGTAAGAGACTTTTTGAAACTAGGTGGAAAAATCATCTGACAGGAGGAACCTAATGGAAAAGCAGGGAAAGAGGAAAAAGTTCATAATATTGCTGATTATCTTGGGTATTCTTTTACTGGGTTTCTTGGCTTTTCTTCAGATGTTTACCATAACACAGGTAGAGATTGAAGGAAATGAACGATATACTGCAGAGGAAATTAAAACCATGTTGATGACAGAAAAGTATGATTATAATACATTGTATTTTTATTGGAGAATGAATTATCAGGATGCAGAAGAAATTCCCTTTGTAGATACCATAGAAGTAACTATCATAAATAAAAATAAGGTAAAGATCAAAGTCTATGAGAAAGATATGATAGGTTATGTAAAACACCTGGGGTATTATCTGTATTTTGATAAAGAGGGAATTGTAGTGGAAAGTTCTACGGAACAGATTGAAGGTATTCCAAGAATCAAAGGAATTGCTTTTGATAATGTAGAACTTTATAAAAGGCTTCCGGTGGAAAAGAAAGAGGTTTTTAAGAAAATATTAAATCTTACTAAATTGCTTGCTAAGTATGAAATTGCACCAGATAGTATTAATTTTTCTAAAAACCTTTCGGTTACCTTAAGTTTCAAAGATGCTAATGTATTATTGGGAAAAGATATTGAAAATGATGAAAAAATCGTGAAGTTAAAGCAATTGCTCCCAGATTTGGAGGGATTGAAAGGAACTTTGGATATGGAAAATTATGATGAAGATATAAAAAACTTTACGTTTAAGAAAGATTAATGAAAGAAAATTGCAAAAAATTGAAAAATCCTATTGATTAATTTGCAAAAAAAATATATTATATTACTTATTGGAAGAAATAATAAAAGAAAATAAAGAGTGATAATAGATTGTCATGACTGAGGGATAGAAGGAGGAAGTACCTTGCAACTTGAAATTATAACAAACGAAGCAGAGATAGCAGCCAAAATAATAGTAATTGGTGTTGGTGGTGCAGGAAATAATGCTGTGAATAGAATGGTGGATGAAAAAATTTGTGGAGTGGAGTTTATCGGAATCAATACGGATAAACAGGCACTGCAACTTTGTAAAGCACCAACTCCATTACAGATTGGTGAAAAATTAACCAAAGGACTCGGAGCAGGAGCAAAACCTGAAGTTGGAGAAAAAGCAGCAGAAGAAAATATTGAAGAAATTCGCCAGGCAATTGCTGGAGCTGATATGGTATTTGTAACTTGCGGTATGGGTGGAGGAACCGGAACCGGTGCAGCCCCTGTAGTAGCCAAGGTTGCAAAAGATATGGGAATTCTTACTGTAGGTGTTGTAACAAAACCGTTTAAATTTGAAGCAAGAACACGTATGACCAATGCTGTAACAGGTATTGAAAAATTAAAAGAAAATGTAGATACTTTAATTGTAATTCCAAATGACAAGCTTCTTGAAATTGTAGACAGACGTACTACTATGCCAGATGCACTTCGTAAAGCGGACGAGGTATTACAGCAGGCAGTACAGGGAATTACAGATTTGATTAATAATGCAACTTTGATTAACCTAGATTTTGCTGATGTTCAGACAGTAATGAAGGATAAGGGAATTGCTCACATTGGTATCGGACAGGCTAAAGGTGATGATAAGGCATTAGAAGCAGTGAAGATTGCGGTAGCCAGTCCATTACTGGAAACAACTATTCAGGGAGCTTCTGATGTGATTATCAATGTATCTGGTGATATTTCACTTATGGATGCTAATGAAGCTGTTACATATGTACAGGATTTAACTGGAGATGATACAAATATTATCTTTGGTGCATCTTATGATGACAGTAAGACAGATGAAGCAAGTATTACAATTATTGCAACTGGTATTGAAACACCAAAGCAGCCTATGGGACAGTCAGTTGCTAATACTATGTCTAAGTTTAAACAGGTAAGTCCTGCGCAGCCAGTAGTAACTCCTGTACAGGAACCAGTTAGAAGTTCTGCAGATATAGGAATGAGTTCTCCTATAACAAGACCTATGGGAATTCAGAAACCTGTATTAGAAAGCAGAGTAGAAGAAAACTCTATTAAAATTCCTGAATTTCTTCAGAGAAACAAAAAATAAGACAAAAAACAACTTTATATTGAATAATAATGTAGGAAATACCCTTTAAAAACTCGAAAAATGGTTTTTGAAGGGTTTTTTTGTTGTTAAATAATGCAAAAATCCACCATAAATTTGACAAAATCTACGGAAACTTTTGTATATAATCAGTGTAAACAAGGAGGTGGAATGTGCAATATGAAATCTATGTAGATCAGCTATTTGTTATGAATATGTTTTTTGACTGTCTGATGCTTTTTGCAACCAGACAAATATTAAAACTAAAAACATCTTCTTTGCACATGATAGCAGCTGGCGGAATAGGAAGTTTTGGCTTATGCAGCGTTTTTATACTGCCCTTTCAAAATGCATTATCCAGAATTACTTTTTTGTTTTTGGTGATATTTCCGCTTATGCTTATCACTGCTTTTTACAAAAACTCATGGAAAAGACATATTCAGGCAGGTATTGTGTTTTTTAGTATTTCCATAATATGTGGAAAAATCATGGAATATATCTATATAGGACTAATGAAAAGCTTTCGGATAAAATTGAATGGAATTTTTATCTGTGTGGTAGGAGTCCTAAGTATATATTTTGTGAAAATCATAAGGAAACTATACATAGAATTAACGGAAGAAATCAATCGGTATTATACTGTACTAATGCGGTATGGAGAAAAAGAAATACTGGTAGATGCATTATTTGATACGGGAAACCTTTTAAGAGACCCGGTTACAGGAAAATATGTACATATTATTGATAAAGAAACTTCAGAAAGTCTTTTGGGAAAAGGGGAACAGGTCTCTTTGACAGAGTATGGAATACGGTTGATTCCCTATAAGACAATTGCGAAATCAGGACTGATTCCGGCATTTACAATTACAGAAATGCTGGTAAGTAATGGAATAGAAGAAAAAAGAATAAAATCACCTTTGATTGGAATTAGCGGTGAAAGCATTAGTTCCAGCCATAGATATCATATGATATTAAATTCAGGTGAGTTAAAATAGGAGGAAGAAAATGTATATAAAAGTATCAATGTCAAACCATTTTAAATTAAGAATGATTCCAACTGTTCAGAATATAATGTTTTCCAAACAGGGAGATGTTCATTACATTGGGGGAACCGAAGTACTGCCGGCACCTTTAGAACCGGAAAGGGAAGCAGAAGTGATTGGAGATTTAGGAACAGAGTATGACAGTGAAGCAAAATCCATTTTAATTGAACATAATTTAAGACTGGTGGTATACATAGCAAAAAAATTTGATAATACTGGAGTAGGGGTGGAAGACTTAATCTCTATTGGAACTATTGGATTAATTAAAGCTATCAATACATTTAACAGTGATAAAAATATTAAACTTGCTACCTATGCATCCAGATGTATTGAAAATGAAATTTTAATGTATTTAAGAAGAAACAGCAAAACTAAGCTGGAAGTGTCTATTGATGAACCTTTAAATGTGGACTGGGATGGAAATGAATTACTGCTTTCTGATGTGTTAGGGACAGAGGAGGATGTAATTTATCGTGATATTGAAAATGAAGTGGAAAGAAAGCTGTTAAACAAAGCAATTAACAAACTTTCTGCAAGAGAGAAAAAAATTGTAGAGTTGCGTTTTGGAATTAACAGTGAGCATGGAGAAGAAAAAACTCAGAAAGAAGTAGCAGAACTTCTTGGAATTTCCCAATCATATATTTCCAGGCTGGAGAAGAAAATTATAAGGCGTCTGAAAAAAGAAATTGTTAGATTTGAATAGTTGAAAAATATAAAAAAATCTATAGAATTGTTGTAAAAATATAGTGAAAATGATATAATTTCTATATTAAATGGGAAAAAGGGGTGGGCAGTATGAAACTGACATTTATTGGAGCAGCTCATGAAGTAACTGGAAGTTGTCATTGTCTTCAGGTTTGTGGAAAGACCATTTTAATTGATTGTGGTATGGAACAGGGAGAGGATACGTATGTAAATGCAGAATTGCCGGTTAGTGAAGCAGAAGTGGATTATGTTTTATTGACGCATGCACATGTAGACCACAGTGGTTTACTCCCGTTGATTTACAGCAAAGGATTCAGAGGAAAAATTTTTGCTACGGAAGCAAGTACAGATCTATGTGATATTATGTTACGTGATAGTGCCCATATACAGGAGTTTGAAGCGGAGTGGCATAATAGGAAGGCAAGACGTGCAGGGAAAGAAGAAATGATTCCATTGTATACTATGGAGGATGCAGAGAATGTAATCCAGCACTTTGTGCCGTGTCCTTACATGGAAAAAGTAACTGTTGACGAAAATATTGAAATTCGATTTTCAGATGTGGGACACTTGTTAGGTTCCGCCAGTATTGAGATATGGGTAGAAGAAAACGGAGTGAGAAAGAAGTTAGTATTTTCTGGAGATATTGGAAATATCAATCAGCCAATTATAAAGGACCCACAATATCTGACAGAAGCAGATATTGTAGTAATGGAATCTACTTATGGTGATAGAAGTCATGGCCCTAGAATTGATTATGTAGAAAAGTTAACAGAAGTAATCCAGTCAACCTTTGATTTAGGTGGAAATGTGGTAATTCCTTCTTTTGCAGTAGGAAGAACCCAGGAAATGTTATATTTTCTTAGAAAAATAAAAGAAGATGGATTAATTAAAGGTCATGAGAATTTTGAAGTTTATGTGGATAGTCCGTTAGCAGTAGAAGCAACCAATATTTTTAGCAAAAATACCCAGACCTGTTTTGATGATGAAGCGATGGAATTGGTGAAGGCAGGGATTAATCCAATTAGCTTTCCGGGACTTAAATTAACCCTTAGCAGCGAAGAGTCTAAGGCAATCAACTTTGACTTGAATCCAAAGGTTATTATCTCGGCTTCTGGTATGTGTGAAGCAGGAAGAATCCGGCATCATTTAAAACATAATCTATGGAGAAAAGAATGCACCATTTTGTTTGTGGGATATCAAGCAGTGGGAACTCTCGGACGTACTCTGTTGGAAGGTGCCTCCAGTGTAAAACTTTTTGGTGAATTGATTGATGTAAAAGCTAAGATTATGAAACTGGATGGCGTCAGTGGTCATGCAGACAAAGAAGGATTGGTGAAATGGATAAGCTCTTTTGAACCAAAGCCGGAAAAGGTTTATGTAGTTCATGGAGAAGATAAGGTATGTGAGATTTTTGCAGAGTATTTGAGGAAAGAATTGGGAATCGATGCGGAAGCACCATATACCGGTTCTGTATATGATGCAGAATCTAATAAACTAATAAAAGAAGGAGAAAGAAACAGGATTCCTGCCAAGAAAGCAGGAGCAAAACGGGCTTCCGCAGTATTTGCAAGGCTGGTTGCAGCAGGACAGCGGCTTATGTATATTATTGGAAAAAGCGAGGAGTTGGCTAATAAGGATATTGCCAAATTTGCAGATCAGATTAATTCCATTTGTGATAAGTGGGAAGAGTAAAATTAATTTCATGTCAAGCCCCAAAATCTTGAAAATTCAGGTATAAATAAGAGCCATAATGAGAATTCTTGTAGTAGTGAAAAAAACAGGAGGAAATCATTATGGCTCTTAATAAAGTTGAGATATGTGGAGTAAATACAGCAAAGCTTCCATTGCTTACCAATGCGGAAAAAGATGAATTATTTATATTGATAAAAAATGGAGATAAAGAGGCGAAAGAAAAATTTATTAAGGGAAATTTGAGGCTTGTTTTAAGCGTAATAAAAAGATTTTCAAATAGCAATGAGAATGTAGATGATTTGTTTCAAATTGGATGTATTGGACTAATAAAGGCGATTAATAATTTTGATACTACTTTAAATGTAAAATTTTCCACCTATGCGGTACCCATGATTATCGGAGAAATTCGCAGGTATTTAAGAGATAATAATAGTATCAGGGTAAGTCGTTCTTTAAGAGATACTGCTTACAAGGCGATTTATACAAAGGAAAGCCTTACCCGAAAAAATTTGCGAGAGCCAACGATCAACGAAATTGCAGAAGAAATAGGAGTGTCTAAAGAGGATATTGTATATGCCATGGATGCCATTCAAAATCCTATGAGTCTGTTTGAACCAGTGTATACGGAGGGGGGAGATGCCCTTTATGTTATGGATCAGATTAGTGATAAAAAGAACAGGGAGGAAACCTGGGTGGAACATATTGCTTTGAGTGAAGCAATGAAAAAACTAAACGAAAGAGAAAATGAAATTTTGACTTTAAGATTTTTTGAAGGAAAAACCCAGATGGAAGTGGCTGATTATATTGGGATTTCTCAGGCGCAGGTAAGCCGCCTAGAAAAAAATGCATTAAAGTTTATGAAAAATTATCTTGCATAATTCGGTATGAGACAACATATAGTATTATATAAAAAGATGGAAAAGAAGTTATATGCGTCTTTGTGAAATTAAAAATTGTGAAGTAATTAATATTAGAAATTGTAAAAGACTTGGATTTGTGGCAGATGTAGATATTGATATCTGCAAGGGAATTATTATTGCACTGATCATTCCCATTCCGGGAAAATTTTTTTGGTGTTTTTGCAGGGAAAAAGAATATGTAATCCGCTGGTGCGACGTAAAACAGATTGGCTGCGATATCATTCTTGTGGATGTAGATGAAGATGAGTGTATTGAAAAGTGCTGTGAGTAATTCTAAAAAAGTTATAATGAAAACAAACGGCAGAAACTGCCGTTTGTAAAAAAAAAAATTAGTGAGGAATAGCTATAGAAGTTTTGTTTGCAATATCTGTGATAGAAGCCATTGTGAAAAATATCTTTTTTATTATGTTGAAAAAGTGGTTTTGTAGGCAAAATTACTAATATATTTGAAGTGTAGAAGGAATATTTCAGTTTTACAATAGGGAATCGTAAAAAAGTTGTAAAAAATTTGAAACATTATGTGATAAATATAAAAAATGCACAAAAACAGGTTTTGTGAATTGTTCATTATGTGAAAAGTGATAAAAAGTTTGGGCATAATGTTGACAATGAACGGTGAAAAGTGCTAAATTATACGTGGGTCAAAAATCCACGAAAAAGTTTATAATAGTGCCGAAGGATATAGATGTTAAAATGTTTGCAAAATGCTAAGAAAGGTGCTATTATATTTGTGGAAAATGATTAATACATTATTTGACTTGAAAAGTATTGTTGTATTTTTGGCAATATAGAGAAAACGATTTCTGAATATTTCTTGTGAAAAATGCAGGTAGGAAATTCAGCAGAAGATAGTACTAGAGATAGTAATGCTGAAGCAAAAGAGGGATTAGTAATAATGTACAAGCTATTGTGGACATTATGAAGAAGAATGGAAACTAACAAGAAATGGAAAAAGTGAAATAAGATATGTTTTACATATTTTATTATATAAAAGAGAGGAAAAGAGAGGTAAAAAATTATGAAAAAGAAAAAAGTATTATCATTGTTATTAGCTACAGCAATGGCTGCTAGTTGCTTAACAGCTTGTGGTGGTTCAGACGCAGAAACAACAGAACCAGAAACAACTACAGAAGAAGGTACAGCAGAAGAAGGTGCTGAAACAACAGAAGAAGGCGCTGAAACAACAGAAGAAGGTGCTGCAACAGAAGAAGAAGCTATTACAGCTACAATCAAAGTTTGGAGCCCATCAGAAGACCAGTCAGAAGAAAATGGTAACTGGTTAGCAACAATGTGTGAACAGTTCAAAACTGAACATCCAAACTGGGATTTAACATTTGAATATGGTGTATGTGCTGAATCTGATGCTAAGACACAGGTAGGACAGGATGCAACAGCAGCAGCTGATGTTTACATGTATGCAAATGACCAGTTAACAGACTTAATCGCTGCTAACGGTATTGCACAGTTAGGTGGAGAAACAGAAACTTACGTAAAAGAAACAAACTCACAGGCAATTGTTGATTCTGTATCCGTTGACGGAGCAGTTTACGGTGTTCCTTTTACAACAAATACATGGTTTATGTACTATGATAAGAGTGCATTCACAGAAGATGAAGTTAAGAGCTTAGATGCTATGATCGCAAAAGATAAAGTATCTTTCCCATTAAACAACTCTTGGTATATCGCTTCTTTCTATGTTGCTAATGGATGTACATTATTCGGAGATGGAACAGACAACGAAGCAGGTATCGATTTTGGTGGAGACAAAGGTGCAGCAGTTACTAAATATTTAGCAGACATGGTTGCAAATCCAAACTTTGTAAATGATAAAGATGGTTCAGGTCTTGCTGGATTAAGAGATGGTTCTATTAAGGCTATGTTCTCAGGATCTTGGGATTACGCAGCTGCAAAAGAAGCTCTTGGTGAAAACCTTGGAATCGCAGTTCTTCCTTCAATTACAATTGATGGAGAAGCTAAACAGATGAAATCATTTGCTGGTTCAAAAGCAATCGGTGTAAATCCTAATTCACAGAATCCACAGGTGGCTGTAGCACTTGCTAAATACTTAGGTAGTGCAGAAGCACAGCAGAAACACTATGAATTAAGAAACATCGTTCCATGTAACACAGAATTACTTCAGACAGAAGCAGTTCAGGCAGACGCTTTAGTTGTGGCTCAGAACGCAACATTTGATACAACATCAATTCTTCAGCCATTTGTTGCTAACATGAGCAATTACTGGACACCAGCAGAAAACTTCGGTAACTCTTTATTAAACAAAGAAGTTACAGCTGATAACGCTGCTGATATGACAGAACAGTTCAATACTTCTTTAAATACTTCTGTAGCAGAATAATTAAGAAGAAAAAGTAAACAATAAGTTTGCATTAAAATTAAAATTAGAGGGTCCAGGGCGTTGTAGCCACAACGCTTTGGACGTCTTTAATGTAATAGAAAGAAAAACAATAATTATCTTAGAAAATTTAGTAACGATTCTACATGGCGGATCCTGATTCCGCAAAATACCGCTTATAGGTATATGTAGGCCTGGAGGTTAGAAAATGAGCAAAAATGCGGAAAAAAAGGGAAGAAAAAAACGCGTGAATTATTTTGCAACACCTTACACCTTAAGTAATGCCTTAAAGGAAGGTGGAACAGCAACAAAGATTTCACTTTTAGTTATGGGTGCAGCGAACATTGCACATAAGCAAATTGTAAAAGGTTTATTATTTTTAGCATTGGAAATAGCATATTTCGCTTATATGATTAAGATAGGATTTGGCTGTCTTGCAATGCTTCCGTCACTAGGTGACAAAGCTAGTGAAAAAGTTTGGAATGAAGCAAAAGGAATTTATGAATATACTGCAGGAGATCAGTCCATTTTGATTCTGTTGTATGGAATAATTGCAATTGCGATTACAGTTCTTTTTGTATTACTTTGGAGAGCTTCTGTAACAAGTGGTTATAAAGCACAGTATTTATCTGAGAGAAAGATGCATGTGAATAACTTCATTGAAGATGTAAAAGATTTATTCAATGGAAATTTACATAAGATGTTAATGGCATTACCACTTACAGGTATTCTTGCTTTTACAGTGCTTCCATTGATATTCATGATTACAATGGCATTTACAAACTACAGTAAAGTAGATGACCATTTAACTTTATTTGATTGGGTTGGACTTGCTAACTTTGCAAAGGTTTTAAACTTTAAAGATTCTATTGGTCAGACATTCTGGTCAGTATTGGGATGGACAATTATCTGGGCGGTTTTCGCAACTGGATTGAACTATATATTTGGTATGATTCTTGGAATTGTAATTAACAGAAAAGGAACAAGATGTAAAGCGTTCTGGAGATTCTGTTTCGTATTATCTATTGCAGTACCACAGTTCGTATCATTACTTATTATGAGAACATGTTTACAGCCAGAAGGTGCCGTAAACGTATTATTAAAGAATATGGGAATTATTAATGAATCACTTCCATTCTTTACAAATGCTACATGGGCAAGAGTAACAGTTATTATCATTAACTGTTGGGTAGGTATTCCATATACATTGTTACAGGTAACAGGTATTTTACAGAATATTCCAGCAGAACTTTATGAAGCAGCTAGGGTGGATGGTGCAAATGCAGTGGTAACTTTCTTCAAGATTACACTACCATACATGTTATTTGTTACAACACCATACCTTATTACACAGTTTACAGGTAACGTAAATAACTTTAACGTAATCTTCCTTCTTTCAGGAGGTAGCCCGACTCCAGTAGGTTCTACTGCAGGTAAAACAGACCTTTTGGTTACATGGTTGTATAAGTTGACAATCGACCAGCAGTATTACAACTTAGGTGCGGTAATTGGTATTTTGACCTTCGTAGTACTTGCTATTGTTGCGTTAGTAACATATCGTAATACTGGATCATACAAAAATGAGGAGGGATTCATGTAATGAGAAAGAAAGAAACAGCTTCTGTAAAAACAAGAAGATTTATTGCAAATACAGTTGTTCATATATGCTTAGCAGCGTTAGCAATTGTTTGGTTATTCCCAATTTTTTGGGTAATTTTAACAAGTTTTAGAGGGGAAAAAGGGTCTTATGTATCCTCTTTCTTCCCAAAGACATATACTTTAGATAACTACAAGAGACTGTTTACAGATACTAGTATCTTAAACTTCCCTCAGATGTTTATGAATACGTTAATTATTGCATGTTTTTGTGCAGTGATTTCAACATTCTTCATATTAGCAACATCTTATTGCTTGTCAAGATTACGTTTTAAAATGCGTAAACCATTCATGAATGTTGCCATGGTTCTTGGATTGTTCCCTGGATTCATGTCAATGGTAGCTGTATATTATATCTTAAAAGCAATTGGTTTATCAGAAGGTTCTATGATTAGAGTTGCGTTAGTTTTAGTTTATACAGCTGGTTCAGGTATTGGTTTCCAGATTTCAAAGGGATTTTTTGATACAATTCCAAAATCTCTGGATGAAGCAGCATTTATTGATGGGGCTACTAAGTTCCAGGTATTTACAAAAGTAACATTACCACTTAGTAAACCAACAATTGTGTACACAGTTCTTACATCTTTCATGGCTCCTTGGCTTGATTTCATCTTTGCTAAGGTTATTTGTAGAGCAGATGCTAAGTACTATACAGTTTCTATTGGTTTATGGAAAATGCTTGAAAAAGAATATATTGACAGCTGGTACACATGTTTCGCTGCTGGAGCAGTATTAGTATCAATTCCAATCGCTATTCTCTTCGTATGTATGCAGAACTGCTACGTTGAAGGTATGGCTGGAGCTGTTAAAGGTTAATAAAGAGAATATAGGGAGATGGGACATGAAAAAGAAATTTATTCATATTCTTTTTGGTATGAGTCTTATCTGTTCATTAGGAGGGTGTCAGACGACACCCTCTTCTTTGACAGAAGAATCTGCTAAAACAGAAGAAACAATTACAACAGAAGTAATAGAAATTACAGAAACTGCAGAAATGGAAAAGGAAACAACAGAAATAGAAAATGATACACAGAAAGTTGAGTATAGTTCTCTGTTTGGTGCCAAGAAAAAAGAGCTGAATATTATGGAAGATAATAGCAGAACTTATTATGAAGTATTTTTATATTCCTTTTATGATAGTAATGGAGATGGAATTGGAGATTTAAAAGGCTTGACAGAAAAGTTGGACTATATTAATGATGGAGACCCTGCTACAGATACAGATTTGGGATGTAATGGAATCTGGTTAATGCCGATTATGAAATCTACTACATATCACAAATATGATGTTGTGGACTACTATAGCGTTGATGAAGAATATGGTACCATAGAAGATTTTAAGGAATTAATTGCAGAGTGTGATAAAAGAGGAATTAAAGTGATTGTGGATATGCCGTTGAATCATACTTCGGCAAAACATGAATGGTTTTTATCTGCTGTAAATAGTTTAAAAGTAGCGGATTGTGGACAGGAGCAGTGTAATGAGGAAGGATTGTGCCAGAAACATAATAAATATTGCAGTTACTATAACTTTACTCAGGAAAAACCTTCTGATATCTATTATGAAACCGGAGTAGAAGGCTGGTACTATGAAGGAAAGTTTTGGGACCAGATGCCTGATTTAAATCTGGAAAATGAGGATGTTAGAAGAGATTTAGAAGCAGTAATGCAATATTGGCTAGATTTAGGTGTAGGTGGTTTCCGTTTGGATGCGGTAGGAGAATATTATAGTGGTGCTACTTTACGTAATGTAGAAGTTCTTCGATGGATTACCGATTATGTGAAATCCCAGTCAGAAGATAATTATATTGTAAGTGAAGTATGGCAAAGCTTTGATAGTTACAGCAAATATTATGACAGTGGAGTAGACAGCTGCTTTGATTTTGCTTTTGCAGGTCCGGATGGAAAGATTGCCAAAGTAATTAAGCAGGGAACCGCAAAGAATACAGGAAAAGGCTATGCAGATACTTTGGCAGCAGTACAGCAAGCTATAAAATCATACAACCAAAATGCTATAGATGCACCTTTCTATACCAATCACGATATGGCAAGAAGTGCGGGATACTATCAGAATAATTTAGACCAGATGAAATTTGCCCAGGCAATGAATCTGATGATGAATGGTTCTGCTTTTGTATATTATGGCGAAGAAATTGGTATGAGTGGAAGCGGTAAGGATGAAAATAAGCGGGCACCATTTATCTGGAGCAGTGAAAATTCAGAAGGAATGACGAAGGGGCCAGCAGACATGGAAGAAGTAGTGTCAGCATTTCCTTCTATGGAAGAACAGCAAAAAGACCAATCTTCCATGCTTTCTTATGTAAAAGCAGCCATCCGATTAAGAAATGTATTTCCGGAAATTGCAAGAGGAGATATTGAAGTATTAGAAGAAGTAACAGATACCGCCATTGCAGCTATAAAGAAAACATATGGAGAAGAAAGCTGCATTATTCTGATGAATGCTACAGCAGAAGAAAAAACAGTGAATTTGGCAAAAAGTAATGGATATGAAGAGATTGCCGGAGAATTGACTGTGAATACAACAGAACCAGTGTTGGAAGGGGAAACTATTACGTTGCCGCCTTATGCAGTGGTGATTTTGAAGTAAATAAATTTATTGACCCACGGACGCCGAGAACCGGTGCCAATGATTCCTGAGGACGTCTCTTGATTGTCTTCTTAGAAAGCATTGGTGCCGGTTCTCGGCTGTTTATGGCGTCCCCGTAGCCAAAATCCTTGTAGTACAAAGTAAGAAATATATTGACATATGAATTATTCTATGGCATTATATGTTTAATGGTTAGTTAATCAAGTAACTAACCGAATAACTAAAGTACATATTATCCTACCATAAAAATAGATTGGAGGAAGCACATGAAAATTGATGAAACGTCCCTAACACCCATTTTTGTGCAGGTGGCACAGTGGCTGGAGGAAGAAATTTTGATGGACCATATAAGGGAAGAGGAGCAGGTTCCATCTACCAATCAGTTTGCTGCCATGTATAAAATTAATCCTGCTACAGCAAGGAAAGGATTTGGGTTGTTGGTGGAAGAAGGAATTTTGTATAAGAAAAGGGGGATTGGTATGTTTGTGGCAGAGGGAGCCAAGGAAAAGATACAAAAAAGGGCAAAGGAAAGATTTATTCACCAATCTTTAAAATCTTTGTTAGAAGAGGCCCAAAGGCTTGGAATGAGTAAGAAAGATGTAATAGAAATACTGGACCAAATGGAGGAAAATAAATGATAGCAATAGAATGTGAGGGAATATCAAAGAGTTTTGGGAATGCTAAGGCCTTGGAAAATGTCAGTTGTGCACTGGAAGAAGGAAAGATTTATGCTTTGCTTGGAAGAAATGGAGCAGGAAAAACTACATTATTGAATTGTCTGTGTACCAAATATTTGCCAGATTGTGGCGAAATTAAAATATTGGAAGAAAAAGCATATGAGAATGAAAAAGTATTAAGTGAAATTTGTTTTTTAAGCGATTATTTAGATGCGTTTACAACAAAAAAGGTAAACAATATTTTGAAGTTTGCCAGTACTTTTTATCCAAAATGGGATAATGAGTTGATGGAACGATTACTTGCTTTTTTTGAAATTAATAAAAAGAGCAAATACGATGCCTTATCCAAAGGAAGACAAACAGCAGTTAGTATTGTGATTGGTTTGTGTAGTGGATGTCAGGTGGTACTACTGGATGAAATTTATTCCGGACTGGATGCAGTGGCCAGACAGGGATTTTATCAAATACTGTTAAGTGAACAAGAAAAGAATCCAAGAACCTTTGTATTGTCTACCCATTTAATTGAAGAAATGTCAGGACTTTTCGACCATGTAGTGATGATTGATAAGGGAAAGGTGATTTTAGATGAAGAAATAGAGGGACTTCATGAAAAAGCCTATAAATGTATTGGCAGGGCAGAATATGAAAGGTATTTACAGGGAAAAAATGTAATCTGCAAAAAGCAGGCAGGTGCAGTTATGGAATATGATATTTATGGTGAACTGACTTGGGAGGAACAAAAAAAGCTGGAAGAATGTGGATTTGGTATTGACCATTTATCTTTGCAGGAATTATTTGTAGCATTTACTGCAGATTCTATCAAAGAGTGGAGGTGAGCAGGTGGAACTAGTACAGGGAAATATATTGATTTATTTGACCATGCTTTCTGTGGTGCTTTTTGCAATTTTATATAGCCATTTTGATGATGGTAAGTTTCGGCAGAGGTTTATTTATTATCGGAAAGAGAATGCAAAATATGAGTGTAAATGGATGGGAACATTCGTAGTTTCTATTAGTGTTGGCTGCATGCTGATTTACTATGGGCTGTGTCATGTTTTGAAAATATCAAGTGTTGGCATTTGGGCAGTGGGTTTTGTAATGTTAACATTGCTTACCTGCTATTTTGTAATAACTATAAGGTTTATGACAGCTGGAATTGCAGTAGTAATAAGTGGATGTATTCTATGGGCTCCCTTATTAATTATTATAGTGATTTTGGTGAAAGGAATACAATTTGATGCTTATTGTGGCTGGGGAATACCATTTTTATTAGGATTGGATATTTATTTGTGGAAAAAGAAAACAGAGTATTGGAAGAGGGGGGACTGGTAAAAGATGAAAACCTATAAGACATTAATGTACCAGCTGAAAGAGGAAAAATGAAGCGTGAAAGGATAGTGATTAAGAAATGTTGAAAAATAATAAAACATTTTGGTATCAGGCAAAAGAAGATGTTCTGGTAATTGGCGTTTTATTATCTATATATGCAATCATACTGTTTTCTCTTGGGAGGGCTCAGATAGATACTGTTGTAACAATGGACATATTGATAATATTTAATAATTTTACTTTTGGTCAAAGTTTAAGTTATAACAGATACAATCAGTATATTGTATTTGGATTTAGCAGAAGAAAATTTTACAAAGAACAAGTAATTAACGCTATGATAAGGTCAGGGTTATTAAGTGCATTTCGTTCGGGTATTCAATGGATATATGTAGAAGAATACAAGAAGAGATTTTTTTTTGAAGAAAGCACTTTATTGTATGAAAAAGTGTCATTTGTAGAGTTGTTCATAACAAATTTGTGTGCCTTTCTTCTGATTCACTTGTTCCTTTTAATTACTAGTACAGCAAAAATTGATTTTACTTTTAATGTTACAAAAGGTTATTCGTTACAGTTAAAACAGCGAATGAAAGAACAAAAAAAGAAACTAGGAGTATTTTGTAATATAATAGTAATTCTAAATAAAGTAATAAGTTTTATTATGACAATGATTTGCGGTGTATTTGCCATTGGTTACTACGAAATTCAAATGACAAATCCTTTATCTTATAGGATAGTTCCACTTATCATTA
>JAFQCM010000032.1 GCA_017399445.1 Lachnospiraceae bacterium
ACCAAGCTGTGCAATGACTGCTCCATCTTTAAACTCTACCATAGAGTGAATGACACTTTGTGGATGTACTACCACTTCAATGTGATCAATATCCACATCAAAGAGCCATTTTGCTTCCATTACTTCCAAACCTTTATTGACTAAAGTAGAGGAATCAATAGTAATCTTTCTTCCCATTGCCCAATTAGGATGCTTTAGTGCATCTTCTACCCGAATTTCAGTTAGTTCCTCTCTTTTTCTTCCTCTAAAAGGACCACCGGAAGCAGTTAGTAATAACTTACTTACCTGTTCTTTCTTTTCTCCATGCAACGACTGGAAAATAGCACTATGCTCACTGTCCACGGGAAGAATCTGCACATTTTTCTCTTTTGCAAGAGGCATAATAATATGACCTGCTGTTACTAACGTCTCCTTATTGGCAAGGGCAATGTCTTTACCAGCATTAATAGCGGCAATCGTTGGGCGTATTCCTATCATTCCCATAATTGCAGTTACTAGAATTTCCACTTCTGGAATTACTGCAATTTCTAAAAGTCCATCCATTCCAGATAATACTTTTACTTCCATATCCGCCAGCCTCGCTGTTAAATCTTTTGCTTTTTCTTCACTGGCAATACATACATAAGAAGGTTTAAATTCCCTTGCCTGCTTTTCCAGTAATTCTGTATTATTTCCAGCTGCCAGTGCAATTACCTGAATATCATTATTTGCCCGTACTACTTCTAAAGTCTGGGTTCCTATCGAACCTGTAGAACCAATAATAGCAATCTTTTTCATATCGTTTCTATTAACCTCTTTTCCTACCTTAGTAAAACATCACATTAACCATTCTCAATTTAAAACTATTATACTAATATTACAAATAAAAAGTAAATTACCGGTGCAGTAAAAATCACACTGTCAAACCGGTCCAAAACACCACCATGCCCTGGAATTAATTTTCCATAATCTTTAATGTCATGATTACGTTTTATGGCCGATGCAGCCAAATCTCCCACCTGGGATATGATGGCTCCCACTGCACCGATTAAAGCAAACAGCAACATAAGATTCCTTTGAGAATGAATGATATTTTGTAAAAAATATGCAAACAGCACTCCGAACACAACCGAACCAGCAATTCCTCCAATTGAACCTTCTATTGACTTTTTCGGACTTAACTTTGGTGCCATTTTGTGTTTTCCAATCAGCACACCTACACAATAAGCACAAGTATCACATACCCATGAACATATAAACACTAGCCATACTATGTATTGTCCATATTCCTCTACCATCCTTACTTTATAAATAAAGGAAAGCATAACACCTACATAAAAAAACGAAAAATAACTTAGTAAAATATCATGGGATTGATACTTTGGAAAGGTAAACACATAAACTGCCATAGTAACAATCAGATAAATTAATGAAATAATTTCAAAATAATTGTTCTCTGCAATGATGTTGAGAGTTTTATTTTCCCCCAGCATCAAACATAAATAGTATAGTATGCATATTGTATATGAAAGAATTCCAAGTATGTTTTTTTCATTTTCTAAAACCCTGTTCAGTTCATACATTCCAACAAGAGAAATAAAAAGCGTAAGACCCCATAAAACATTCCCACCAAGAATCAGTGAAACTGCCAAAATAATCACTAAAACAATTGCACTAATCAACCTTGTCTTAAACATACTATTCCTCCTTTATGCCTCCATATCTTCTGTCACGTTTATTATAATGTTCAATGGCTTTTTCCAATTCTTTTTTACTAAAATCAGGCCAGTGTACATCGGTAAAATAAAATTCTGAATATGCCAGCTGCCATAACAAATAATTGGATAATCGTAATTCTCCACTGGTGCGAATCAAAAGGTCTGGATCTGGAATTCCTTTGGTATCTAAATACCCTGCAATTTTTTCTTCTGTAATTTCCTCTGGTTGAAGATTTCCTACTTTTACGTCTTCTGCCAGTTGTGTTACTGCTCTTCTAATCTCATCTCTGCTTCCATAGTTAATGGCAATTTGAAAATGTAAACCATCATTATCTTTGGTAGCTTCTTCCAGTTCCATAATTCTGGTTTTGATATCCTCATCTAATTTAGTAATGTCACCAATTACCTTTACACACATTTTATTCTTTTGTGCCGTTTTTATACATGTTTTCATATAATTTCTAAGAAGCTTCATTAATGCATCTACTTCATCTTTTGAACGTTTCCAGTTTTCTGTAGAAAAAGCATACACTGTCAGATATTGAATTCCCATTTTATATGCTTCTTCACATATCACTTCTACATTTTTACTTCCTTGTGCGTGACCATAATTTCTTGGCATTCCCTTAGATTTCGCCCATCTGCCATTTCCATCTAATATAATAGCCACATGATTAGGTATCTTCATCCCAAATCCTCCAAATTCTATTATTATGACATCTTTTCCTATCAAATATTCGTAACAGTTCAGCCCACGCCAATGGCAAAGTCGTACTAAAGTGTTTTCCGCTGCTACGCAACTACCTTTGCTCATATACAGACATTCGCTTAAGGTATGGAATATAAGTGGTGCATTTTATGCGAGCATAATGAACTTATATTCCATACCTTGGCTGAACTGTTACAAATGCAAATGTTTAGGGCATAGTAAGTCTACCATGCCCCATAAAATTATACAGTAAGTATTTCTTTTGATTTTTCATCAACTGCTTGATCGACCTGAGCAACATACTTGTCAGTTGCCTTCTGTAACTGATTTTCTAAATCTTTGATTTCGTCTTCAGAAACTTCTGTTTTTCCTAATTTCTTCAATGCATCGTTTCCATCACGTCTGATATTACGGATAGCAACTTTTGCCTGTTCTCCCTTTTTCTTTACATCTTTTACTAGGTCTTTTCTTCTTTCTTCTGTAAGTTCTGGGAATACTAATCTAATCACCTTTCCATCATTAGTAGGATTAATTCCTAAATCAGAACACATAATTGCTTTTTCAATTTCTTTTACCAAAGATGCTTCCCAAGGCTGAATCTGAATCATTCTTGGTTCTGGAACTGTTACATTTGCCACCTGCTGTAAGCTAGATGGTGTTCCATAGTAATCCACTCTGATTTTATCTAATACATGAGGATTGGCTCTACCTGCTCTGATAGTTCCGAATTCACTTAACAGATTATCATATGATTTCTGCATTTTTTCTTCATACTGTACTAATCTTTCATCCATTTTTTCATTTCCTCCTAAACAGTTACTTTTGTCCCTGTAAATTTACCGCTTACAGTATTTACAATACTATCTTTTTCATTTAAACCAAACACCATCATAGGCATCTTGTTCTCCATGCACATAATAGATGCTGTTAAATCCACTACTGCCAATTTATTGGCTACTACTTCATCAATAGATATTTCATCATATTTCTTAGCATCTGGATTTACTTTTGGATCGCTGTCGTAAACTCCATCGATTGCTTTTGCAAGAAGAATCACATCCGCTTCAATTTCCACTGCTCTCAATACGGTTGCCGTATCTGTAGAGAAGTATGGATGTCCCGTTCCACCTGCAAAAAATACTACCATATTTTTTGAGAAATACTTTTCTACTCTGTCTTTTGAATACAATTTTGAAAAATTTCCACATTCAAAAGGTGTTAGCACCTGTGTCTGCATTCCTACAGAACGAAAGATTTCAGACACATAAATACAGTTCATAACTGTTGCTAACATTCCAATCTGATCTGCTTTGGTTCTTTCAATGGTTTCACTGGTTCTGCCACGCCAAAAGTTTCCTCCACCAATAACAATTCCTACCTGAATTCCATCTTCTGTGAGTTTTTTCACTTGCTTCGCAACTTCTGTTACGGTAGGTTCATCAAATCCAGTCTTTTTTTCTCCCGCTAGTGCCTCGCCACTTAACTTTAACAATACTCTTTTCATTGTTTCTTCCTCTTATTTTTCGTCAAAAATTCCCTGTACATTCACTTCACTGTAGCACTGTGAAATAGTTCCTTCTATAACAGCACCACTATTAATCTGTACAGAACGAGATTTAATATTACCCATTACTACTGCTGAAGCATCCACTACTACTGGTCCGTTTACATCAATATCACCTTTTACAGCACCTGCTACTACTGCTGAAGAGGCTGAAATATTACCAATGATTACGGTTCCATTTCCTACTTTTACAGTTTCATCACTAACAATTTCCCCTTCAATTCTTGCCTGATTTACAAAAATTTCAGATGCTCTTGAGTTTCCATTTACCTTACCTGAAATAGTAAGTTTTCCTTTACAGGTAACATTTCCTGTAATATCACCTACGATTTCAATAGAACCGTCAGATTCTACATCACCTTTAATTCTCATTCCTTTTGTAATTACTGCTACGTCTTCGCTTGTTGGTGTTCCATCTGTCATGATTGATGATTCCTCCATTGTTTCTGTGATTTCCTTTGTTTCCATATCCATTACATTTTCCTCCTCATAAATTGATTTCGTGGTTTCATCTTTTCCTTCTATTATTTCTTCTAATGGTGTCTCTTCTTCTAATTTAATTTCTTCTGTATGAAGTTCTGCAAATAAATCCTGTTCCACTTCTGTTTCTCCTATTTCTTGTATTTCTTTTATCTCAATTTCACCAATTGCTACCAATTCAGATTCTTCTGTTGTTTCAAATTCTTCTGCTACTACAGGTTCTTCTAGAGCTTCAAATTCTTCTGTCACTACAGGTTCTTCTGGTGTTTCGAATTCTTCTGTCACTACAGACTCTTCTGCTATTTCGAATTCACCTGTTACAACAGACTCTTTCATCGTTTCAAATTCTTCGGCTTCCAAAAGTCCTTCTGTCATTTCAAATTCTTCTGCTACTACAGGTTCTTCTGGTGTTTCGAATTCTTCCACTACAACAGGTTCTTCTGGTGTTTCGAATTCTTCCGCTGCACCAGCCTCTTCTGGTGTTTCGAATTCTTCCGCTGCAACAATCTCTTCTGGTGTTTCGAACTCTTCCGCTGCAACAGTCTCTTCTGGTGTTTCAAATTCGTCCGCTACAACAGTCTCTTCTGGTGTTTCAAATTCGTCCGCTACAACAGTCTCTTCTGTTACTTCAAATTCTTCTGTTTCAATAGATTCTTCTATTGTTCCAAAATCTTCTGTCGTTTCAACTTCTTCTATTCCACTAGTTTCTTCCACTAACTCAGTTTCCTTTGAGATAATTTCTTCCTGTTCACTTTCTGAACCTATTTCAAAAGCTATTTCACTATTATCTTCAAATTCTTGTTCTGGAATGTTTTCTTCCCTGTTTTCCCATTCTGGAAGAGTATCTTCCTGCACTTCAGTTTTTTCTTCTCCCAAATCAAAAACTGAAAAATCTATTTCCGGTTGTGAAATTTCCTCTCCCACTGTTGAAAAATCCATTTCCGGTAGTTCCACTTGCACTTTTTCTTCTGAAATTGTTTCCTGTACGTCATCTGGAATAATAAATTCATCTTCCAACATTATATTTTCTTCATGCATTAAACTCTCTCCTAAAATCGGAGATTCTTCCTGTGGTATTACAAATTCTTCTATACTTTCTTCCTGTATTTTATTTTTTTGTTCTTTTTCCTCAAATTTAGCTAATATGTCCTCTTCTGAAGGCATTAATTCGCTAACCGCTTGAGACAAATCCTCTTTAAAATCTTTAAAAAAACTCATATGTGTTCCTCCCTTTGCATTATCACCCTTGTTTTTCTTCCAGTTCATCTGCTTTAATATGCTGTATCGGCTCCACCTCTTCCGTAATTGGAAGAATTTCCACATCCATTGCCTGCAATTGTTCAATCAATTTTGGAAGTGCTTCTACAGTATTTGGCTTATCTGCCGCATCATGCATCAATACAACTGAACTTTTATAAATTTCCACATCCTGAACTACATTTTGTACCAAAGTCTCTGCCTCTAATTCCTTACTAGTGGCATCCCCACTTGAAACATTCCAGTCAAAGTATGTAATCCCTTCACTATTTAAATATTGAATAAACTCTTGCATCCCAATATTACTTACCAGATTACTGCTTCCTCCCGGAAAACGAAACAATTTGACTTCTTCTCCGGTTGCAGTTCTCAAAAGTACTTCCAGCCTTTCTACATCGCTTGCAAAAGCTTCTACTGACTGGTATATCACACTGTACTGATGAGAATAAGAATGCATGCCAAGTGTATGACCATCTTCCACAATCTTTTTATACATTTCCATAGAATACTCATCTTCTTTTCCTACCACAAAAAAGGTAGCCTTTACACCATATTCATTCAAAATTCCAAGAATTGCTTCTGTTCTTGTACTTGGTCCATCATCAAAAGTAAGATAAACTTTTTTTTTTCCATTGCCTTTTTTTTCTTGTTCTTTATCCACTTCTGTAGTTTCTGGTAATTCACTTGCCAGAATCTCCGCTTCTGCCTGTTCTTCCTGCTGTGTTGTTTTCAAAGTTTCTTCTTTGGCTAACTGTTCTTCTTTTTGTGTCTGTTCCCGCACTTGATACAAATAATCAATTTGTTTCTGCATGGAATTTACCTTCACAAAAAGGAATACACACAGTATGATAGGAATTAGTATGGCACTAATTAATGTAATTATAATTGCACGTTTCATTCTTTTCACGCGCTTTTTTCTTCGCTCTAATTCCTCATTCTTAACATTAAGTTCTTCCATTCTGTTCTCCGCCATTATATTTACTTTCTGACTTCTTAAAAAATTGGATAACCATTTATAATTATCTTTTTTACATGAAGTACCAAGTTATATAATAACATATTTTTTTTTATTCGTACAGCATTTTTTCCAACAGCTCTTTTCTGCACTCTTATACTAATGTTACTGGCCCCAAAAAACATTTACAATCATTAATATACCATAAATAACCGGCTGATGCCCCGGGAGTTTGACAGTTGAATAATAGAAAAAATCGCCGCAGGTCGCATGAAACCTGCTTTTTTTATGTCAACTTTTTTATTTTAGGATATGTTATTTTATGTTATTGTGTGGTATAAT
>JAFQCM010000033.1 GCA_017399445.1 Lachnospiraceae bacterium
ATGGCTTTATTTGTGGAGCACATTTCCAGCCTGTCAGCAGATATCACATCTGTAATCAAATGTAAAGTAAGTGAATGGATTGGCTCTCAAGCCTCATTTATTCAAGCTTTATTTGGAAATATCTGCTGGGAAAGTTGAGTATTTTATATTTCAAAACATTAGTTAGCTTTAATGTTTTGCTTTCACTAAATTGTATTTTACTCATGATATTTTTTCTCCATCTTATTTATGTTCCTATACAAAAGTCCCCATCACAAATTCCACAAAATCCCCTTTTTATTACATGTTATACAATTTATTTTGACTCCTTCTAACCATATAGTACGTCATCCGTCTTCCAAAGCCCTTTTGTGGCATGAATAGGAGTCCAAAAAACAAATATACCACTATTGATAAAATAACTGTATTAACTGAACATGCACCTAAAATATCATTATTCATGAATAGCTCCTCTACTTTGCATGCTACGAAAATATATTGTGCCAAAAAAGCACTGCACATTACACATCTTAATATTAATCCAAAATTAACTTTATCCACACAAAGTGATACTGTATCTTTTTTGTGTAAAATCATCTGTATTATTCCATGTATCACCAATACTATAATTGCTATTTTTAAGTTTTGCCCACTTATAGTAGTCCACAAAAAAAACATACAAATTCCTACTAAAATAACCACATATCGACTACATAAATTTACATAATCATTCACATTTATTTCTACTTTTTTCTTATGTTCAATTCCAACATAAGCACAAAATTTCTTCAACTCCTCACTTTCACACCATAATGGGGATATCAACTTATTCGTATTATTCTCTAGATAATACCTCAAAAACTTGCGCAATTTAGAATTTTTATATTGCTGCTCCATGGTTTCTGTCTGGATATACATCTTCCCTGTATCCCACATTAAATATTTAATCTGCGAACGATTAATACACTCTCTTTCCCCATCTATCGAATATATATAAATTTCCTCATCGTTGCATTTAAGAAATATACTATGCCTTTTTATTCTCTTTAATATTCGAAATATAAGTGCTATTGACCTCACCTCAAAATATAGAACAATTGGTGTACACACCATTAATACTGCTATACTTTTATCTTTTATCAACAATACTGTTATACTTCCCAACAATATAGTCAAAAATATTGCTGAATACATGCATTTTTTCAACTGTGTTTTCCCATAATTAACTGTCATCTTTCCACCCTTTATAGGCTGTTGAAGTCCTAAAATTATATTACCCTAGAACTTCAACAGCTTACTATTTATTAAAGATTTACATATCCATCAATTTTACCATTGTCACACATATCCCATAGATTCATGATAGTTCCTCCAACACTAGTAAAACTAATAACTGTTCCAACCATTCCTAACTTAGAAGTCAGAAAACTTGCCATTCCATTTCCTAACGCATTTTTTAATAGTCCTGCCCAAACTGACGTTCCACTTACTAATGCATTTGTTACAGCTCCTACTCCTTTACCTAATAACCAACCCACAGCTGTAGTTGCTGCACCACCAAACGCTACTGTTACTGCCGCATCAATTACTGCCGTGCCCACCCATGTTGCAATTTTAATTCCACCTTCTACATATGTCATTTCCTCTTCATTCATCACAGCATAGCTGCTTGGCATTACTAATGCCCCATCGTAAGTCATTACCATTGTACTTACTCCTCCTTAGTTTATATTTTTGTGTTTTACTCCTGCATGCATTCAGTCGTAAATATATGTAAATCTTAAGATTAACACCACATAGAACCAATTTACCAAAACCAATATTTCTTCTTTCCCCCTATATAAACACTACCTCCGATAATCACTGCCACACATCCCACCAAAATCAACAACATATTAATGTGTATTCCTGACAGTTTCTTATTCGTGACCAAATACTTTCCTGCTGTATCCACACACAGCAAAGAAACATCTTTGGATTGTATCTGCTGATATTTTTCCTTTTCTTCGTTATAAAGATACAAATATTTTTCGTCTGTTATTTTATTACTAATATCTATTGTAATTTTTCCACAAAGCTTCTTTTTAGCATTTACCGTTATTCCCAGTCCACCATTTTCATCTGAAAATAAAAGCTTTGTTTCCAATTCATTTTCAAAATTAACAATGTCTTTCCCGTCCAAATAAATGGTATAATCTTCTCCTCTGATGGTAAGTACTTTTTCTTTTTCATAAAAATATTTGAGCATCTCTGCACTAATTATCGGATATTCATTCACACCAACCTCATGAGGAAAACTTTTCCCTTTTTCTGAATCTATATTACTATTTCCTTCCTCTAAATCATGCTCTATCTGTTCTTCGTTAACGATGACATTCACAGAAACCTGTAAATCTCCATTCGAAACAGCAATCACTGCATTACCACATGCTTTTGCTGTTATCACACCATTGTCAGACACTTCAGCTACTTTCGTATTCATTGATTTATAAGTAATTTCTCCCGGTGCATCTGCTGGCTGTACTTGTGCTATGATTTGAAATATTTCATTTGGTTTCATAACACAATAATCACTGTTAAGCTCAATTCCTTTTGTTGCTATTTTTACTGTTATCTTTGCCTCTTTTGTAATCTTTCCTGCTGAAATAGATATAATAACTTCTCCGGGCGCAATTCCCTTAACCTCACCCGATGAATTTACGGTAGCTATCTGGTCATTTGACGATTTGTATGTTACTTCTGCATCCGTTGCATCTTTAGGCAATACGGTAACAGATAAACTTAGCAGAGAATCAACATTTAATTCCTCCTCATAGTCACTGATTTCTATATCTGTAACCTCTACCTTCTCCTTGGTCTCATCTTTGATTACTGTTACCTGAAATTTCTGTCTTACTTTACCACAAGATACCGTAATTTCTGCTGTACCAAGTGTTTTTCCTGTCAGTCTGCCAAGTGCATTGACCGATGCCACATTTGGATTATTCGATTCATATTTGAACTCTACATTTGTTGCATCTGCCGGTATCACTCCTACACTCAGAATCTGAGATGTTCCTATTACGATTTCTTTCGGGCAATCTCCTAAATCTAGCTCCTTCACTTCAATCTCTGTATTTTGTACCTCCTTTACCGTTAATTCAAAGCTCTGCGATACCTCTTCACAAGTCACTGTAATTTTCGTTTTTCCTTTTTTAAGTGCTGTAATTCTTCCCATTCCATTGACTGTAGCAACTTCTGCATTAGAAGAATCATAGCTTAATTTCGCTTCTGATACATCCATTGGCAGAACCGTAACTACTAAAAGCTGTTTATCACCTACTATCATTTCTGTCATATAGTCTCCCAGATCCAGTTCTTCTACATTTATAAGCTCTTCTGCATTTGGTTCTTCCGATGTTATCTCTGTACTCTCTTCGTTCTCAGACACTTCTTCTGTTGCCATCATTGCACTATCCTCATTATCCACTATCTCTTCTAATATTATCTGTATGTTTTCCGATTCTTCCGGCATTTCTTCTTGTACTATGGATATACTTTCTAAGTTCTCTACTACTTCTTCCTGTGTTTGTACTTCTTCGACACTTTCGGAAGGTTCCTCCTCTGCGAGTACTACTTGTGACATAGCTGACAAAATCAAAAATATCCCCAACATATATGTAAATAATACTTTCCGTATCTTATAAGTTCCCTTTTTCCTGCCCATCTTAAACTCCTGTTATCTTATAAGTAATCCTAATTTTTCCAGTACATAATCAAAATATGTCACTTCATCATATGTAATTCTGGCTTCGACAGTCATTCCGTTTGACAAATTTACTTTTTTACCCGATTTACTAACCACATAATCGGAGTTGGGATTAATTCTTATCTTAAATACAGAATTAGACTGTCCGTTTTCGCCCTCCATAGAGGTCAAATTGCTATCAATCGCTTCTACCGTTCCCGTAATATTTCCATATACCGACTGTATCAATCCATCTACCGCCATCTGTACTTCATTACCTTCTTCCATTCTAGCCATATCAGCAGTGCTCACATAAGCATCTATTACAAGCTCTGCATTCTCCGGTGTGATTGTGGCTACTGCGGAACCTGTTTGAACCACCATACCTTCCTTATAATCTGCCAATAGATGTAATACCCCTGTGGTCACTGCCCGTACACTATATTCTGCCTGTCCACTCCCTATTGCCACTAGCTGTGCATCAATAGTTGCTATTTGCGATTTTGCTTCTTTTATAACATTTTCTGCTGATTGGATAGCTGAATAATAGATTTCTGATAATTTCCCATGATTTTTTTGCATTTCTGTTTCTATCTGCTCTTCTGTGTATCCATAGGCCTGATACATTGTTCCATCAAATGTATTTTGTGCTACTTGTGACTTATATGCTTCAAATGTACTGTAATACAGTTCATCTTCCGGATTCGTTGCATCAAAATAATTTGTATCATCCTTTATTGACTCTACTAATAATTCTGACTGCTCCACCTGCTTTTCATAAGTTTCTCTACTCGCAATAAGCTGTTCTTCCTGCAGATTAAAGTCGGTACTTTTGATTGTAAACAATATGTCTCCCAGCTGTACCAACTTCCCTTCTTCCATAAAGCACTCTTCTATTTCTCCTGTATACGCAGGCATAACATAACTGGAATCTGTATGTGTTACCGTCCCCTGTGATATAATCATGTATGGCTTATGTGCATTCATACTCCACACAACTATACCCACAAGTGAAAAAGTAACAATTAGCAGAATCATATAACCAAAAGCCGGCAGTTTCTTCTCAAACAAAAGCCGGCTATCTCTTAATTGCTCTATTGTTTTGATATCTTTGCCCATACTTTAGACCTCTACTCTTTTTCCGCTTTCGGAACAAAAACATCCGCTACCATAATGCCCTCTTCCTCATTATTTTCTACAAAAATAGTATAACTGTGTTCAGACAGCTTAATCTCTTGTTCAAACGCTTCCAAATGAATCTTGTCGTAAGCAAACTTCAAGGTCATTTCAGGACCTCTATACCGACAGTACATGGCATCTGGCACGCGTATTACCGAATCCATAGAATACGGCTGCTCTACAGAATGAATATAATTATTACATTGTAGCAATAACACAATTTCCATATCCAACTCATTATTATCATTCAAAAATGTTCTCGTATATTGAACGAGCGGTCCTATTTGCATCGCTCCTTTTGTTTTTATGTACGTTTGCATCTGTTCAATTGCTACATTAAAATCAAAATTTTCTTCCTGCATTAATATTTTGTATTTCAAAACATTAGTTAACTTTAATGTTTTGCTCTCATTGAATTGTATTTTCTTCATGATGTTCCTCTCTCTTTTATTTCTATCTATTTTTATAATTGATGTTCTTTGAGGATTTACACAATCTGTTATAATCATGTAATAATAGCCAAAAATGCTACATATTAATATCCTATCTACGTCCAAATAAACCATTGCTAATCC
>JAFQCM010000034.1 GCA_017399445.1 Lachnospiraceae bacterium
GAAATCGTCCATCAGGAAGTGAACCGGAGCGTTTTTATCATGGATTTGTATTAGGATTAATGGTAGATATGCAAAAAGACTATATCATTACATCAAATCGAGAAAGTGGTTTTGGGAGATATGATGTGATGATAGAGCCTAAAAATCCACAAAAGGATGTAGCTGTTATCATTGAGTTTAAGGTACATGATACTGAGGATGAGAAGGATTTACAAGATACAGCACTAGCAGCATTACAGCAGATAGAGGATAAAAAATATGCTACCATACTAGAGAATAAAGGTGTACCTGCAGATAGAATCTATCGTTATGGATTTGCGTTTGAGGGTAAAAATGTATTGATTGCAGTGGGCTAAGGAAGAAAAGGGTGTAGAAATACATCCTTTTTTGTTGCAGAATGCAATACAAAAATATTATAAATGTGAAATTATTTTCCGATAAATAATATGTGGGTAAAGCAGTGGTTGGTGTTTTCTGACGTTATATATGAGCGAGGGGGATATTATGAATGTAAGTATGGTGACGAATTCCTTGCATACACAAAGATATTCAAGAACGGGAAGTATTGGTGGTATAAGTTTCCCGGATTTTGAGGCAGATTATGTGTATACGAAAAAACATAGTAGTGTAAGTGAGCAAGAATATAAAAAGAAAATAGTTGAACAAGCATATAAAGACTATGCAAATGGGAAATTTCAAAATGATTCCAAAGAGTTTGTTTCATTAATGAAGCAGTATACATCAGAAGTATCACCAGACAGAGAAGGTATTATTAAGTCAGGATTAAAAGCTGTATCAAAAGATAATCAGAAGGTGTTACAGCCAATTGACGTTGTATTGACGATACTGGAAGGAGAGGTCAGATACCAAAAAGCACCATCTGGAAGTAGCGAGTACATAGAATTTTATGATTCTAATGGTGAAATGGTGGCAACTCATTCAAATAATGGATGGACAATGTATACAACCAATGCCGAATGTGCAAGGCAAACACAGATGTGTACCATTTATAATGAAGCTTGGGCTAATGCTAAAAAGGGAGTGGAGCTTTCTGTAAATGAGGCGACTTCTATAGATAACGGGTATTCTACATTTGAAGCGTATGCATAAGAGATGTGTATATGATTATGCAGATACTGAATTGTGAAAGGTAGTTTTATAGGAGTAAAGATGAGAAGAGGGGAATAGAGCGAGATGAAAATAGGGGAAGTTAATTATCAGGTGTACTACAACAGCGAGATAATTGAAAGAAAAAGTATAAATATAGATAAGGGAACAAGTAATCAAGGAATTCGGAATCAAAAGGATGTTTTTATAAGTGGTGGAAAGCTTGATACAGAGTTTGTGAATGATATGAGAGAGTTTTTACCGAAATCATTTCTGGCGGATAATTACCTATATGAACTATGGAAAGAATCAGGAAATTATGTAAAAACCGTACGGGAAAATCAAGGAAGCTATGGATTTGATGATGTGGTAGAGGGCGCAGCGGTAGCTTACTCTTCGCTTTATCAGAAAATTGTGGAAGGACACCGTAATGGAACCCGAGAATTATATGTATTGGAAGATGCGAAAAGTGCAAAATGGCGACCTGTTACAATGGATGAAGAGTTGGAAAAATTGGAGAAGGGTTTTGAAGAGCTGATAGCGTGGGATCAAATGGTTGCAAAAAGCCGAATGCAGTGTGCCATAAATAGAGAAAGATTTCAAGGTGCTGAATTAGTGGATATTTTGAAAACAACAGATATAGACCAAGCTAGTGAGTTCATAGAGGAAACATATTTAGAGTTTCGTTCCTGTTTCCAAAAAGAGTATGAGGAAAAGGGAAGTGTAGTAGATGTGAGAGAGTTGGTATCATCTATTATGCGAAGAGGGAAAAGCGATATGTATCATTATTGCAGAACTCTTTTTAAGAATAATTAAACAAATCCGAAATGTGAAGAGCATTTCGGATTTGTTGTGTTTTGAAGAAGAAAAAGTACTAGGTATATTTGTTGAAATATCACTTTGTATCTTTGAAGAAATATATTTTTTATGTTTGACATATATACGATGATATATTATTATAAACATACCGACAGTATGTATAATGTAAAGAACAACTCACGGAGGAATTTATGGCAAGGAATAAGTATCCGGAGGAAACGCGACAATTAATTTTAGATGTTTCTACAAAACTATTTTTTGAAAAGGGTTATGATGAAACCTCACTTCAGGATATTATTGCTAGACTTGGAGGAATGACAAAGGGAGCAATCTATCACCATTTTCGTTCAAAAGAGGAGATTTTAATCGCCGTAGTAGACAGAATGAGCGAGATGAATAATATCGCAATGGCGAGATTACGGGATGATGATTCTCTGACTGGAAAGCAAAAGCTTGAGAAAATGTTTTCTGATTCCTTAACAGACTCAAAGCAAAAGGATATGTTTGCGGTGACGCCGAATCTGATGGAGAATCCTAAGTTATTGGTATATTATATCAAGATGGTTGCGTATACAATTGTACCTGACTATATAGTACCAGTAATTCAGCAGGGGGTCAAAGATGGTTCCATAAAAACAGATTATCCGGAAGAACTTGCAGATATGATTATGTTTTTAACTGATGTTTGGATAAATCCTATTATTTTTCAAATATCAGATAAACAAATGATAAATAGGGTAATGCTAGTGAATGATATGTTAAAAACTTATGACATTGAACTCATTAGCCAGGAAATGATTTCGGTTATGAATGAATATCGAAAAGTGACAGATAAATAACAGTGTATTTTTGGTCAGAAAAAATTCTGACCAAAAAATCACCCCAATACATACCGTTGGTATGTAAATGATATTAATAAGAAAATAATGTGAAAAATCTATAAAAGGAAGATATTACATAAATATTAGAGTAGAAAAAAGCAGGAGGATTACTATGAAACTAGACCATTTTGTTATGAATGTAAATAAAGAAATTCAAACAGATATTAACGTAATAGAGGAAGTAAGAAATAATAAGTTTCCTTATGAGCCTAAGTGGGGGAAGGGAACAAGAGGTTTTAAAGTATCAAATCTTTGGATTGGAAATGAATATTTAGAAATGGTTCGTATTCTGAAGAAGAATGGTGGAGGATGGATACCTGAATGGACAAAACGGTACAAAGAAGGACATAGAGGAATGATTTGCCTTATGTTGGACGTTGATAATATGGACAAATTAGTCCAAGTGCTGGAAGAAAAGAATATTAAGATCACAAGGCCGCAATGGCTTGAATTTAAATGGTTTTTTAACTTATTGACCCGAAGAATGCCTTGGAGAAATTGTTATTTGCCATTCTTCGAGGGTGTGCCTTTTCAAATCGGTTTTCAGGAAATGAAAGATGATAAATCGAGAGAATTTATGAGTACATATATGGTGCCAAATGCGCGAGAAAATGGTATCAATGGTATTTATAAGGCTGTTATAGAGGGTGCTTTTACGGAAAATGATTTTGCGTTAATTGCTTCTGTTTTTGGAGAAGCCGTTCAGAGGAAGAAGGAATCTATTGTAATATCACTGTATCAAGGTCAAGTTTTGGAGTTGGTGAAAAGTAATCTATATAAAGTTAATTTGTATACAAATCAGGGAACAGAGCATATTCTTAAAATTGAAAATGTAAATATCTATAGCTAATAGTATATTTGCAAAGGGGAGTTACAGTATATATAATGTGCTGCTAGAACTGAAAAAGCAACAAAAGGAGCGAGTAAGCTTCTTTTGTGCGTTTTAAGGGTAAAAAAGTGCAAGTGATATAGGGAGTTATAGATATATGACTTTATTCGAGTTATATTAAAGGATGAGTAGTAGGAAGGGCATTAATTATGGTTGGAGTATATTTTAGCGGAACAGGGAATTTAAGGTATGTAATAGAAGTATTTCTCAGAAGCTTTGAAGCAAAGGCTTTTTCTATAGAGAATGATAATGTTATAGAAGAGATAAAAAAGCATGAACATATCGTTTTTAGTTATCCGGTACAATACAGTACTGTTCCAAAGATTTTAAGGGATTTCATTATAGAAAACAAGAGTCTATGGAGTAATAAGAAAGTATTTATCATTGCGACAATGGGACTGTTCAGTGGTGATGGCGCAGGTAGTTTATGGCGTTTATTGAAGAAATATGGAGCAGAAATAATTGGTGGATTGCATGTAAAAATGCCTGACAGCATAGCAGATGAAAAGGCATTAAAGCGTTCAAAGGAAAAAAATGGTCTGCTTGTAAGAAGTGCAAAGAAAAAAATAGAAAAGGCGGCTATGGATATGAAAGCAGGAAATCCACCAAAGGAAGGTATTGGATTGTTTTATCAAATGGCAGGACTGTTTGGGCAGCGCTTGTATTTCGGACATAATACGAAGCAATATAGAAAGCAAATAAAAATAGATACACAAAAATGTATAGGGTGTCGAAAATGTGAAAAGCTTTGTCCTATGCATAATCTTGAATTAATTGATGGTAAAGTGAAGCAAAAAGGTAAATGTACTATGTGTTATAGGTGTGTGAACTATTGTCCGCAGGAAGCGATAACGATATTAGGAAAAGAGGTTGTAGAACAAAGCGTGATAGAGAAGTATTTGTAGGAGGATTCCATGATAGAGAAATGTATAAAATCGGATAGAGGAAATGTGTTTTATTGGATAACAGAGGAATGGGAAAGTGAAAGAGAAACGTTATTCTTTTTGCATGGATTAACGGGAAATCACACTATGTTTGAGAAACAGATTGCATTTTTTAGAAGGGAATATAACATGATTGTATGGGATGCACCGGGGCATGGAAAGTCCAGACCGTATGAAGCTTTTTCGTTTTCTAAGGCAGTAGAAGATATGAAGCAGATTTTGGACGAGAATGGTGTGCAGAGAGTTGTTATGATAGGGCAATCCTTAGGTGGGTATTTCATACAATCCTTTATGCTAAGATATCCGGAATATGTGGAGGCATTTGTTGGAATTGATACTTCTCCTTATGGAGAATGCTATTATTCCGCTTTTGATAAATGGATTTTAGGACAGATAGAATGGATGGCGAAGCTATATCCTTTTTCTATTATGAAGGA
>JAFQCM010000035.1 GCA_017399445.1 Lachnospiraceae bacterium
AAAGTACGTGCCTGCGATACTATGGGATATGGTGTAAATTATCCGGGTGCCGTAATTCCACGTTCTGTACAGGGAATTATTTACGGATTAATGACACATGCAGGTGTACCATCAGAATTAATTGAATGGCATGGACACAATGACTTCTACAAGGCAGTATCCAACTCTACGACAGCATGGTTATATGGATGTAGTGGTATCAACTGTTCCTTGTTTGGAATTGGTGAAAGAACAGGAAATACTCCACTAGAAGCAATGGTATTTGAATACGCTCAGCTTCGTGGAAGTTTAGATGGTATGGACACTACAGTAATTACAGAATTAGCAGAATATTACGAAAAAGAAATTGGATATCGAGTGCCATCTAGAACACCATTTGTTGGTAAGAACTTTAATGTAACAAGAGCAGGAATTCATGCAGATGGATTATTAAAGAACGAAGAAATTTATAATATTTTTGATACAGAAAAATTCTTAAACAGACCAGTACTTGTGGCAGTATCTAATACTTCCGGTCTTGCAGGAATTGCACACTGGATTAACACCAGATTCAAATTAAAAGGTGATGACCAGATTGGAAAAGAGGATGAATTGGTAGCAAAAGTGAAAGCCTGGGTAGATCAGGAATATGAAGATGGACGTGTTACTACCATTGCAGATGATGAACTGATTGGGAAAATCAATGAAGTTTGTGTTGCATTGAACAGAGCTCCATTTGAAGACTAAGGGGAGGTAATTATCCATGGATACAGCAAGTGTACAGATGGAAGTTACGGATAAATATTCATTAAGAGGTAGGGTCTATAACAGAATTCGAGAAGATATTATAAGTGGAAAGTATAAAAAGAACGAAGAACTTAGAGAAGCAATGATTGCCGGAGAACTGGGTGTAAGCAGGACTCCGGTAAGAGAAGCATTACGACAGCTGGAATTAGAAGGGTTGGTTGCTATTGTACCCAATAAAGGGGCTTATGTAAAAGGCTTTACAGATAAAGATATTCATGATATCTTTGTAATAAGGTCTTTGTTGGAAGGATTATGTGCCAGATGGGCAGCAGAATATATTACGCCAGAGCAAATGAAAGCAATGGAAGAATGTGTCTATCTTTCAGAGTTTCATTTGGAGCATGGCAATGTGGAACAGTTTATGGAGCAGGACAGTCATTTCCATGAAATTATGTACCAGGCTTCCCATAGTGATATGCTTCAGAGCCTTTTAACAGATTATCATCATTATGTAAAAAGAGTAAGAGAAGCTTCTATTTCTGCGAAAAATCGTTCCGATTATACTAATATAGAGCATAGGAATATTATGCTTGCCATAAAGGAAAAAAATGGAGAAAAGGCAGAAAAGCTTGCCCATGAGCATATTTTAAATTCCATGAAAAATATTGGCGATTGTAATATAGAAATAGATAATATTTAAAAATCAGGAGGAAAAAACACATGGAAAAAATTAAAATGACAACACCATTAGTTGAAATGGATGGAGATGAAATGACAAGAATTCTTTGGAAGATGATCAAAGATGAATTGTTAACACCTTTTATTGAATTGAACACAGAATATTATGATTTAGGATTAGAATATCGTAATGAAACAAATGATCAGGTAACTGTAGATTCTGCAGAAGCAACTAAGAAATATGGTGTCGCAGTAAAATGTGCAACTATTACTCCAAATGCTGCACGTATGACAGAATATAACTTAAAAGAGATGTGGAAGAGTCCAAACGGAACCATCCGTGCCATCTTAGACGGAACTGTTTTCCGTGCTCCAATCATTGTAAAAGGAATTGAACCAACTGTTCGTACATGGAAAAAACCAATCACAATTGCAAGACATGCTTATGGTGATGTATATAAGGGAAGCGAAATGAAGATTCCGGGAGCTGGTAAAGCAGAAATCGTTTATACAGCAGAAGATGGAACAGAAACAAGAGAATTAATTCACAACTTTACAGGTGCTGGTATTGTACAGGGTATGCACAACTTAAATGAATCTATTGAAAGTTTTGCAAGAAGTTGCTTTAACTATGCCCTAGATACAAAGCAGGATTTATGGTTCGCAACAAAAGATACTATTTCCAAGAAATATGACCATACATTTAAAGATGTATTCCAGGAAATCTATGATGCAGAATATGATGAAAAATTCAAAGCAGCTGGAATAGAATATTTCTATACTTTAATTGATGATGCAGTAGCTCGTGTAATACGTTCAGAAGGTGGATATATTTGGGCTTGTAAGAACTATGATGGAGATGTTATGTCTGATATGGTGGCAACAGCATTTGGTTCTCTTGCTATGATGACTTCTGTATTAGTTTCTCCACAGGGATATTATGAATACGAAGCAGCTCACGGAACGGTACAGCGTCATTATTATAAGCACTTAAAGGGAGAAGAAACTTCTACTAACTCTGTAGCAACTATCTTTGCATGGACAGGTGCTTTAAGAAAACGTGGTGAATTAGATGGTAATAAAGAATTAATGGAATTTGCAGATAAGTTAGAAAAAGCAACCATTGATACTATTGAAGCTGGTAAGATGACAAAGGACTTAGCTTTAATTACTACATTAGAAAATGTAACTGTATTAAATAGTGAAGACTTTATTAAGGCGGTTCGTGAAACATTAGAAAAAATGATGTAATTTTGGCAATGGATTTTAGCATTTAATTAATAAAGAGAAGCCATTAGACGTATTTTTAAATGTCTAATGGCTTTTTTATATGAATATGTAGAATTGATTTATAATGAAGACAAATTATGTGTAGAACCAGTCATTCCCGGACTTAATGCATTTGATAGGGAAAAGCAGATAGAAGGATATAATACAGCAATCTGGCTATACAATTATTCTAAAAAAGAGGGATGACGGTTCATGATATCGTCTCCCTCTTTTCGCATAAAGAATTATTTTTAGAAACTCTTAACCCAGTTAATCAAAGATTCGTAATGATTATTATTATAAACATCATTTCTCATCTGGTCTGTAACAGGGCCATTTTTTTCCATACGGGCAATAATGGCTGCCTGTAATCCGGCAATTTTCCCCTTTTCAAAAGCTTCATCATAGTTTTCAGCTTTTGTTGTTTCGGCTTTTGTAGTTTCCTGCTTTTTAGTTTCAACCGTTTGTGTTGGGCATGTTGTATTAGTTGGTGTTTCAGGTACTGCTTTCTGGGCAACAGGAGTTTTTTGAGTAGCAGAGTTCTCCTTTGCTGGCTGTTCTGAAACAGTTTTCGCTGGAGCAGCAGTTTTTGAGTCTGCCACAGCATCCGCTACGTTCAATTTCACAGAAGTAGTGGTATTTTTTGTAGTGTCAGAACTTTCCGGAAGCCAGATTTCACCAGAATTTCCATCTACAGTTACAGTAATGGTACCATTATTTGCAGAAACCTTTTGACCACTTAAAGCACCTATAAAGTTAGAAACATTTCCACAAGATACTGTTAAAGTACAAGGATTATCATCATTGTTTACTGTTACAATAGCACAGTCGTCAGTAATATTTCTGGAAAAGGCATACTGACGGTTTGTTAATACTAACTCTCGATAATCACCGTAGGACAGAGCTTCTGACTGCTGGCGTGCGCGACCTAAAGCTGCAATCACACCAGTGAAAGAGTTGGTTTTTACAGCATCTTTAAAATCTTCTAAAGCTAATGCAGGGCGAAGGGAAGCATCAGAAAATTGTTCTTTTTTTCCTTCAATTCCAAACTCAGAACCATAGTAAAGAGATGGAACTCCCGGAAGGGTATATAACAATATGTGTACTGGTGCAAAGTGTGCTTTATTACTTAATTTTGTGTAAATTCGCTCTACATCATGGTTATCTACAAAGTTATAAAGTTTCAAACCATCCGGTTTGTTACCACCCATTTCATAAAGTCTTTTTACTGTATGGGCAATTTCAAAATAATTGTGATCATTATGACCGGAAAATAGGGCTTTATGAAGCTGATAATTGGTTACAGAATGTAAGGTTCCTTCATTAACCCAACGACTGTAATCTCCATGAATTACTTCGCCCATCAGCCAGAAATCAGGTTTTACTTCATTTGCTATTTGAAGCAGCATACTCATATAGTCAAAATCAAGTACATCAGCAGCATCTAAACGAATACCATCAATATCATATTCACTTACCCAAAAACGAATTACATCAGCAATATAATCCTTTACAGCAGGATTTTTCTGGTTCAGTTTTACTAATAAATTATAGCCACCCCAGTTTTCATAAGAAAATCCATCATTATATTCATTGTTGCCCCCAAAGTTTACATTACAATACCAGTCTTTGTAAGGGGAATTTTCTCTGTTTTTCTGAAGATCTTTAAAAGCAAAGAAGTCTCTTCCAGTATGATTGAAAACACCATCTAAAATAACTTTAATTCCTGATTTATGGCATTCTGCCACAAAATTGGTTAAATCCTTATTATCTCCTAGACGACTGTCTAATTTTTTGTAATCGGTAGTTTCATAACCGTGTCCTACAGATTCAAAGAGTGGACCGATGTAAACAGCATTACACCCAATTTCTTTGATGTGTGAAATCCAAGGAATTACAGTGTTTAATCGGTGTTCTACTTCCTCATAATTGTTCTCCTTTGGTGCATTTGTCAGACCTAAAGGATAGATGTGATAAAAGATTGCCTCGTCATACCAAGCCATGTTGTTTACCTCCATTATTACATATAGTTTTCTTACAATTCATCTAATTGTATCACAAATATTGTAAATTCACAAGGAGAAAACCAACATAAATGGTATTCCTAAATGGTATGGATACTATGAAATTCTTCCTAGAATTTCATAGGGTTTCATGTTAGAATAAAGCCATATGTAAAATCTGAAAACAAAGGGTAACAGGAAAAGATTGTATGATAAAGATGGCATAACGTAAACAAGAATGGTGTTAACAAAAACAAATTAACATAAGAGGTGGGTGTAGAATGAAGTTAATTCATTTATCAGATCTTCATATTGGAAAACGTATTTACGGTTTTTCTATGTTGGAGGAACAGAAACATATTTTACAACAAATTCTGCAAATGATAAAAAAGGAACAAGCAGATGGGATTATGATTGCGGGAGATTTATATGACAAAGGAGTGCCTCCGGCAGAAGCTGTACAAGTTTTTGATAAATTTCTTACAGAGCTGGCAGATTTAAATGTACCAATTTTTGCAATCAGCGGAAATCATGATTCCCCAGAGAGAATTGCTTTTGCTTCTAGTTTATTAAGGGGAAGAAATGTATTTTTTTCTCCTGTTTATGATGGAAATGTTTGCAGGGTATCTTTGCAAGACAAGTATGGAGAAGTAAATATATACTTACTTCCTTTTTTGAAGCCGTCTATTGTGCGGCATGCTTTGGAAGAAAAATATGAAAAAGAATTACAAATTGAATCTTATCAGGAGGCAATAGAAGCTGCCATAAAAGAAATGAATGTAGATAAAGAAAAAAGAAATGTTTTAGTGGCACATCAGTTTGTAACAGGGGCAAAACAATGCGAGTCAGAAGAATTACAGATAGGTGGAATTGACCAGATTTCGGTGGAAACTTTTGCAGATTTCGATTATGTGGCATTAGGACATCTTCACAGTCCCCAAAAAGTAGGAAGAGAAACTGTCCGTTATTGTGGAACACCATTAAAATATTCTTTTTCTGAGGCAGACCATAAAAAATCAGTGACAGTAGTGGAATTATTCGAAAAAGGTAAGGTGGAAGTCAGTACCATTCCATTAAAACCTTTCAGAGATTTGCAGAAAATCAAAGGTACTTATTTAGAAATTACCAGCAAGTCTTTTTATGAAAAGGTGAATCAGGAAAATTATATTCAGGTAACATTAACTGATGAAGAAGATATACCAGATGGTCTGGAGAAACTTCGTTTGTTTTATCCAAATCTCATGTGTATGGATTATGATAATAAACGGACAAAAAGTGTCCAGGAAATCAGTGTCACAGAAGAGGTAGAGAGAAAGTCAGAAATTCAATTGTTTGGAGAATTGTTTGAATTACAGAATAACCAGCAAATGAGTCAGGTGCAAAAGGAGTTTGTCATGGAGCTGATTGAAAAAATTAAGGAAGGGGGTAACCATTAAATGAAACCATTAAAGTTAACAATGAGTGCCTTCGGACCTTATGCAGGAAAAACAGAAATTGATTTTGAGCAGTTAGGTAATCAGGGGGTATTTTTAATTACAGGAGATACTGGAGCAGGAAAAACTACTTTGTTTGATGCCATTACCTTTGCTTTGTTTGGAGAAGCCAGTGGAAGTGTCAGGGCAGCGGACATGTTTCGAAGTAAGTATGCCAAAGAAGATGTACCAACTTTTGTGGAATTAGTTTTTGATTATCATGGAAAAAGATTTAAAGTGAAAAGAAATCCTGAATATTTACGCCCAAAAGAACGAGGAACCGGTTTTACTATCCAGAAAAGTGAGGCAGAATTAATTTTCCCAGATGACAGACAACCTGTTACCAAAGCAGCAGAAGTTACCAAAGCTGTGGAAGAACTTTTAGGGGTGGATTATCATCAGTTCACCCAAATTGCCATGATTGCCCAAGGAGATTTTCAAAAACTTCTGATTGCAGGAACGGCAGAGCGAGGTGAAATATTCCGAAAAATTTTTCATACTAAATTATATCAGGTACTTCAGCTGCAGTTAAAAGAAGAAGAAAAGAAAAGAAAGGCCGCCTATGATGATACCAGAAAAAGTATCAATCAGTATATGAATGATATTTCCTGTAAGCATAATCTTGTAATTGACAAAGAGTTTCAAGGGTTAAAAAAGCAAAAATTTGAAGGAACGATAGAACGGGGCTTAGAACTTTTGACCCAGTTAAATGAAACGGATGAAAAACAGTATCAGGAGCTGGATGAGAAATACAAATCCCTTTTAAAACAAAAGGACCAGTTGGTAACTCTTTTAGAACAGGTGAAGCAGGGGAAAGAACTTCAGGAAAAATTGGATAAGCAACAACTTCAGTTGCAGGAGTTACTTCCGAAAGAAGAACAGGCAAAAAAAAATGTTCAGGAAAAGGAAAAGTATCCAAAAATTTGTGAGGAATTAAAAGAAAAAATTCGTGTGAAACAGGAACGCCTGATAGAACACGAAAAATTAAAAAAGGAAGAAGAAAATTTTGCTGCACAGCAAGAACAATTAAAGTCACAACAAAAACTGCAGAAACAAAAGAAAAATACAGAAGAGTTACTGAAACAGAAAGTGGAAGAAGAAAAGAACAGACTTAGTGATTTAAAGGATGTGGGGGAAGAAAAGGAAAGACTAAATTATCAGCTGGAGACCGAAAAAGGGAAAAAGACGGAATTGGAACGTTTGAAAAAAATGTGGGAAATCAGTGAGAAACTTTTGAATAATACCGGTGAAAAATTAAAGTTACTTGTGAAGGAAAAAAAAGAGTCAGAGAAGAAAGTTTCATTACAGGAAAAAGAACTGCAGGAGAAATTAAAAGAAAAAGAAAGGGTTCAGGACTCAGAAGTAAAATTAATGCAGATGAAACAAAGGGAAAATCAGCTGAAAGTAAAAGAGGAAAGTTTACAAGAAGTAAAGAAAAAGTTAAGGAATCTTTCAATGAAAATGAAAGAGGTAAAGAAAAAACAGGAAAAATATCTGCAAATTGTGGTAACTCGGGATGCAGAACGTGAAAAGTGTCAACAGTTGGAGAAATTGTTTTTAGATGCACAGGCGGGGCTTCTTGCAAAGGATTTAAATGAAGATCGTCCATGTCCTGTATGTGGTTCTTTACACCATCCTAAGTTAGCTGTTATACCGGAGAAAGCACCTGAAAAAGAAGAATTAGAGAAAGCAAGGGAAGAAGTAGCCCAGTGGGAAGCAAAAGCAGAACAAATCAGTGCACAGGCAGGAGAACAGCGGATACAGGCAGGGCAGGAAGCAGCGGAATTGGTAAAGAAGTTTTCGGAAGAAATGACAGAAGAATTTTCAAAAGAAAAGTTTCTAGCCGATGAACAGATTTATTTGGAAAAATGGAGTGAAGAAATTAAGGTACAAGAAGAAAAACTTGAAAAAGACAATCAGGAACTTGAAGCTGAAAGAAAGAAGTTATTAGAAGAAAAGAAAGCATTTGAAGAGGTCACAAGACTGATTGAAGACGTAGAAAGTGAAAAACAACAACTACAGATTATTCTTGCCCAAAAAGAGCAGGAGCTGGCAACAACAGAAGGAGAAAAATCCGTACAGGAACAGCAATATTTTTCCGCAAGAGAAGAAATAATAAATTTTGTAAAAGGGAAGGATATGGCGGAGTATGCCCAAAAAATTTCTGAATCGAATCACGTACTTTTTATAGTTGATGAGATTTTACAAGTATTAGAAAACCAACTGTTGGAGTTTAAGAAAAAGATACAGGAAAACCATGAAAGAGTATCTCAAAAGAAAGCATTAGAAGAAAATATTCCGAAATTGGAAGAACAACAAAGTCAGCTGGCAATAGAGCTTCAACAAATGGCTATTGATTTGGAACGTAAATATACCACAATAGAACAGCAAAATCAGCTTGTTGAAAGTCTGAAGGAAAAGCTTCAGGGTGATAGTAAAGAGGAAACAAAAGAAAAAATTGAAATTTATAAGTCACAAGTTTTAACTATGGAAAAAGAACGGAGAGAGGCAGAGAATACCTATCAAACATACAAAACTGAAATTGGAAAATTGAAAGCTTCTATAGAAACTTTAGAAAGTCAGAAAAAGAAAAATGAAAGTATCAAAGAAGAAGAATTAATACAGAAAAAACAACAATTAGAAGAAGAACAGGAGATACTTTCAAAAGAGTTAAAAGAACATTATAGTGTAATGCAGATAAATCTGGGGATTTATAGAACTGTTTCTGAACATCAAAAGACTTTAGTGCAGGCAGAACAGGAATATGTATGGTTAAAAGCACTTTCGGACACTGCCAATGGTAATGTGGTTAAAAAGCGAAAGATTGAGCTGGAAACCTATGTACAAATGGCATATTTTGACCGTATTTTAAAACGTGCTAATAAAAGACTACTTATGATGAGCGGAAATCAGTACGAATTAAAACGCCAGGAAGATGGAGAGAACAAAAAAGAAAAAAGTGGATTGGAATTAAATGTAATTGACCACTACAATGGAACGGAACGAAGTGTAAAAACCTTATCCGGTGGGGAATCTTTTCAGGCATCCCTTTCTCTTGCGTTAGGACTTTCTGATGAAATTCAGGCAAGTGCAGGTGGAATTAGCCTGGACGCCATGTTTATTGATGAAGGTTTTGGTTCGTTGGATGAAGAATCTTTAAAGCATGCAATGAAAGCATTGAATGGACTGGCAGAGGGACAACGTTTGGTAGGAATAATTTCTCATGTGGCAGAATTAAAAGAACGGATTGATAAAAAAATTTTTATTACGAAAAGCAGAAGCAAGGACGGTGTAGGAAGTACAGCAGAGATTGTAACATCCTTTTAAAAAACACTTCCGAAATTGTTAGTGAAATTATGAGAAATGAAAAAAATCGAAAATCCTATTGACAAACAAAAGTAAAAGGATTAAAATTCAACTTAGTTTAACAGAAGAATAAGAAACCGATGAGCGAGAGAAGTAGACTGAGGAGAACGCTTTCAGAGAGCTGCAGATGGTGGGATTGCAGTAGTAATGTTGTAGACATAGAATCAGTTGAATGGACTTGTGAGGGCAGACTGAAATGTAAAAAGTAGGTTCTGACGGGATTCCAACCCGTTATAAAGTGGATGCATATGTTAGTATGCAGAGCAAGCGGATGTATAACATCAATCAGGGTGGTACCGCAGGAGTGAACTTATAACTCTTGTCCCTATGCAGAAATGTGTAGGGGCAGGAGTTTTTTTATTTATAGAGAATTTTCCAAAAATTAGGTCAACACGTGGCTGGCATTGAAAAATACATCACAGTAAGTTCTGGATACTTCGGTTATCAAAATCAGGAGGGAAAAAATGTTTCCAAGTTACAGGAGGTTATAGAGATGATTAAAGAAGCAATTTATAAAGTAGTCAATAAAGAAGATTTAACCTATGAAATGGCAGAAGAAGTAATGGATGAAATTATGAGTGGAAAGGCAACGGAAATTCAGATTTCGTCGTTCTTAACAGCACTTCGTATGAAAGGAGAAACCATTGAAGAAATTACAGCCTGTGCCGCTGGTATGAGAAAACATTGTACCAGATTGCTTCATGACATGGATGTATTAGAAATCGTAGGAACTGGTGGGGATGAAGCTAATACATTTAATATTTCAACTACATCTGCATTAGTAGTTGCTGCTGCCGGTGTTCCGGTAGCAAAACATGGAAACCGTAGTGTATCTAGTAAATGTGGTGCAGCAGATGTATTGGAAGCATTAGGAGTTAAAATCACCATTTCAGCAGAAGAAAGTGCAGAAATCTTAAATAAAATTGGAATCTGCTTTATGTTTGCCCAGACTTATCATTCCTCTATGAAATATGTAGCACCGGTTAGAAAGGGATTAGGAATTCGGACAGTATTTAATATTCTTGGACCACTAACCAATCCTGCGGGAGCTAATATGGAACTTTTAGGAGTATATGATGAAGATTTAGTGGAACCTTTAGCAAAAGTTATGCTGAGATTGGGAGTAAAGAGCGGAATTATAGCATATGGGCAGGACGGATTGGATGAAATTTCTTTAAGTGCCAAAACCACTTGTTGCGAAATTCGAAATGGTGCTTTAAGAAAATTTGAATTTAATCCAGAAGATTATGGTTACAAATTTTGCAAAAAAGAAGATTTGGTAGGAGGAAACCCACAGGAAAATGCAGCTATTACAAGGGCTATTTTAAATGGTGAAAAGGGACCAAAAAGAGATGCAGTAATTTTAAATTCTGCTGCCAGCATTTATATTGCAAAAGAAAATATTACTTTTCAAGATGCGATTAAAATAGCGGAAGATACAATTGACAGTGGAAAAGCAAAAGAAAAGCTTGAAAAGTTCATAGAATTTTCCAATCAGTATTAAAAGGAGTACCTTATGATTTTACAAAAAATAGCAGAATCTACCAAAGTTAGGGTAGAAAAGGAAAAAGAAAAAATTTCATATGAAGAAATGATAGAAATGGCTGGAAAATTACCAAAAGGAAATTTTGCTTTTGAGAAGGTAATAATGAAGGCTGGAATCCATTTTATATGTGAAGTAAAAAAAGCTTCTCCGTCCAAAGGGATTATTGCAGAGTATTTTCCCTATTTAGAAATAGCCAAAGATTATGAGGCGGCAGGAGCAGACTGCATTTCCGTATTAACAGAGCCGGAATTTTTTAAAGGAAGTAATGAATATTTAAGAGAAATTAAAGAAGTGGTACAAATTCCGGTAATCCGGAAAGATTTTATTATCGATGAATATCAGATTTATCAGGCAAAAACCTTACAAGCTGACTGTGTGTTGCTAATTTGCTCTTTGCTAGATACTGATACTTTGAAAAAGTATATTCAGATTTGCGATGAACTGGGAATGTCAGCTTTAGTAGAAGCCCATGATGAAGCAGAAATTGAAAGTGCTATAAAAGCAGGGGCACGAATGATTGGTGTAAATAATAGGGATTTAAAGACTTTTACTGTAGATATTCATAATAGTGAACGGTTACGAAAACTGGTGCCGGAACACATTGCTTTTGTAGCAGAAAGTGGTATTAAAACAAATGAAGATATTGAAGTGTTACGGGAAGCTAATGTTAATGGGGTATTGATTGGTGAAACGCTGATGAAAAGTGAAAATAAGGCAAAAATGCTAGCAGAGTTAAAAGGGGGAAACTATGGAAACGAAAATTAAAATATGTGGTTTAAGAAGACCAGAAGATATTGCATATGTAAATGAGTTTTTGCCAGATTATATCGGATTTATTTTCTTTCCTAAAAGTAAACGTTATGTAACCAATGAAGAAGCAAAGAAATTAAAAAACTTTTTAAATCCAGAAATAAAGGCTGTTGGCGTTTTTGTAAATGAGGAAATAGATAAGATTATAACCTTGTGCAAAGACGGAATTATTGATATAATACAACTTCATGGGGACGAAAATACAGAATACATAAATCTGTTAAAAGAAAAGTTAAGGGAGTTGGGACTTGAACAGAAGATTTCCATCATGAAAGCCTTCAGAGTAAAGGGAAAACAGGATATTGAAGCTGCACTTAAACTGCAAAACCAGACAGATTATCTTTTGCTGGATGCTTATGGTAAAGAGGCTTATGGAGGAACTGGAGAAACTTTTCGGCATGAATTAATTCCAAAAGATATGCCGCCTTACTTTCTGGCAGGTGGTATTGGAGTAGATAATGTAGTAGAAATTATAGTGAAAATGCACCCTTTTGCGGTAGATTTGAGCAGTGGGGTAGAAACGAATGGGTTTAAAGATAAAGAAAAGATTAAAAAAATCATAGAAATGGTAAGAAGTATTAAGGAGGAAGAACATGAGTAAAGGAAGATTTGGAAGATACGGTGGACAGTATATACCGGAAACATTAATGAATGCAGTAATTGAATTGGAGAATGCTTATAATCATTATAAAGATGATCCGGAATTTAAGGAAGAACTTGCAACTTTATATAAGGAATATGCAGGACGTCCATCACTTTTATATTATGCAGAAAAAATGACAAAAGATTTAGGTGGAGCAAAAATATACTTAAAAAGAGAAGATTTAAATCATACTGGTTCTCACAAAATCAACAATGTATTAGGACAGTGTCTTTTAGCTAAAAAAATGGGGAAAACCAGAGTGATCGCAGAAACCGGTGCCGGACAACATGGTGTGGCGACTGCAACAGTAGCAGCCTTAATGGGAATGGAATGTGAAATTTTCATGGGAAAAGAAGATACTGAACGTCAGGCATTAAATGTATATCGTATGGAATTATTAGGGGCTAAGGTTCATGCAGTTACCAGTGGAACACAGACCTTAAAGGATGCAGTAAATGAAACTATGAGAGAATGGACCAGACGAGTAGAAGATACTCACTATGTGTTAGGTTCTGTTATGGGACCATTCCCATTCCCAACCATTGTTCGTGATTTCCAGAAAATTATTGGAGAGGAAATTAAAAAGCAAATGATGGAAGCGGAAGGAAAACTTCCAGATGCAGTGATTGCTTGTGTTGGTGGAGGTAGTAATGCGATAGGAGCATTTTATGAGTTTATTGAAGACAAAACTGTAGAATTAATTGGATGCGAGGCAGCAGGTTTGGGAGTAGATAATCCTAAGAATGCGGCAACTATTGCCAACGGTAGTGAAGGAATTTTCCATGGAATGAAATCTATTTTCTGTCAGGATGAATATGGTCAGATTGCACCAGTTTATTCTATTTCAGCAGGTTTGGATTATCCTGGAATCGGACCAGAACACGCTATGTTAAATGATTTAGGAAGAGCACGTTATGTGCCGATTACTGATGATGAAGCGGTAGCAGCTTTTGAATATTTATCTAAAGTAGAGGGAATTATTCCTGCTATTGAAAGTTCCCATGCGGTAGCTTATGCCATGAAGTATGCAGGAACACTTCCAAAGGATAAAATTGTAGTGATTAATATTTCAGGACGTGGAGATAAAGACGTTGCAGCAATTGCAAGATATAGAGGAGTGAAAATTTATGAGTAGAATTGAAAATGCATTTAAAAACGGAAAAGCTTTTATACCTTTTATTACAGGTGGAGATCCTGACTTAGAAACCACTGAAAAATTAATTTATGCAATGGATAGAGCCGGAGCGGATTTGATTGAAATTGGAGTACCTTTTTCTGATCCGATTGCAGAAGGGCCAGTAATTCAGGAAGCAAATGAAAGAGCATTGGCAAATGGATGTACTACCGATAAATTATTTGATACCATTGCAAAAGCAAGAAAAAACACAGAGATTCCAATCGTGTATTTAACCTATATTAATCCGATTTATGCATATGGAAAAGAAAAATTTATGAAGCGTTGTAAAGAATGTGGAGTAGATGGATTGATTATTCCAGATTTACCATATGAAGAAAAAGGAGAATTTTCTGATGTATGTAAAGAATATGGAGTTGATATGATTTCCTTAATTGCTCCAACTTCTCATGAGAGAATCAGTATGATTGCCAGAGAATCAGAAGGCTTTGTATATTGTGTTTCTTCTTTGGGAGTTACTGGCATTCGAAATGAAATTAAAACAGACGTGGCTGAAATGATTCAATTGGTTAAAAAAGAAACAGATGTACCATGTGCGGTAGGTTTTGGTATTTCAGAAGAAGAACAGGCAGAAAATATGGCAACTGTAGCAGATGGAGTAATTGTAGGAAGTGCTATTGTAAAAATTATTGCAGAACATGGAAAAGATAGTGAGCAGGCAATATTTGATTATGTTAAGAAAATGAAGGAAGCAGTATTAAAAGCATGATAACAGGAAACGCATTCTACTTGACATTATGTAAAAATATTGTAATATAATAGTAACAGTAAAAATGCAATTATTATGGGTGTGCAAAGGAGTTTGCGAATGAAAAACAAATACTTAAAAAAACTATTAGTAACGGGTGTAATAACCATGGCATGTGTATCATTAAATGCCTGTGGTGGTGCTCAAGAAACAGAAAATGAAGAAATTGTTACAAAACAGGAAACGGTTACAACAAAAGATACTCCGGAAGAAAACAGTCAGATTTCAGAAAAAAGGGAAAGTGAAACCAAGAAGCAGGAGGAAGCCACAGTTTCCAGTGTGGTTTATAACACAGAAAAAAAAGCAGTGGTTGCTGTAATGACTGGAAAAGCAGAAGAGGGTCTGGAAGGTGCCTTTAAAATTGTAGATGGAAATGGTGAAGAAATAAAAATAAGCAATGTAATACAGGCAGCTTCCAGATATACCATGGAATTAGAATCACCATTAGATACTAGCAAATCTTATGCTCTGTCTTATCAAGGCAAGTTGATTAATGTAAAGATGCCTAAACCATATTCTACAGCAGAGTTTGAAGAAAAGTACACATATGATGGTAATGATTTAGGCGCAACGTGGTCACAGGACAAAACCACTTTTAAAGTCTGGGCACCTACAGCAGAAAAAGTTGTGGTTAATCTGTATGCATCTGGTGACGAAACAAAACAGGATACACTAGAAACAGTAGAAATGACTTTGGGAGAAAATGGTGTCTGGAGTGCAGAAAAAGAAGGAGATTTGAACGGAACTTATTATACTTATTCTGTTATTATTAACCATGAAATCATGGAAGCAGGAGACCCTTATGCAAAAACTACTGGGGTAAATGGAAAACGGGCTATGGTAATTAATCTGGATGAAACGGATCCGGAAGGATGGGCAAAAGATAAGAATCCAAATGCTAAGATGAATATTACTGATGCAGTAATATATGAAACTCATTTGAGAGATTTGTCTGCAGATGAAAGTTCAGGTGTTAAAAATAAAGGAAAATTTCTTTCATTAACAGAAACTGAAACAAAAACATCTGCTGGAAATCCAACAGGATTGGATTACTTGAGGGATTTAGGAATTACCCATTTACATATTCTGCCTATGTATGATTTTGGGTCTGTAGATGAAACAAAATTAGATACAGAGCAGTATAACTGGGGTTATGATCCTGTGAATTATAATGTGCCAGAAGGTTCATATTCTACAAATCCACAAAATGGGTCAGTTCGTGTAAAGGAAGCCAAAGAAATGGTAAAATCTCTTCATGATAATGGAATCAGTGTAATTATGGATGTGGTATATAATCATGTGTATGATTCCCAGACTTTTAGTTATAATATTTTAGTGCCGGAATATTTTTCCAGAATCAATGACTATGGAGAATATGCCAATGGTTCTGGTTGCGGAAACGATAATGCAACAGAACGAAATATGGTAAAAAAATATATTGTAGATTCTGTAAACTATTGGGTGGAGGAATATCACATTGACGGATTTCGCTTTGATTTGGTAGGGCTGATTGATACAGAAACCATGAATGAAGTGATTGAAACGGTTCATAAAAAGCATCCGGATGTTATCTTTTATGGTGAAGGCTGGTCTATGGATACTTCGTTGACAAAAACCGGTCATACACTGACTACACAGGACAACATTGAACAGGTATCAGAGCTTGCGTTATTTAATGATTACTTTAGAGATAATGTAAGAGGTGCCAATGGAAATGCATCTGATGGAGGTTATGTATCAGGAGCTTCCGGAAAAAGCACAGCAATGGAAAATATTGTATCAGGAAGTCCATCCTGGGCACAGAATCCAACTCAGGTAATTAACTATAATGCCTGCCATGATAATAATACATTATTTGATAAGTTATCTATTTCTAATGGACTTGAAAACTTTGATGATAATGTGAAGAGAAATAAATTATCCGCAGCAGTGATGTTTACTTCTCAGGGAACACCTTTTATGATGTCAGGAGAAGAAATTCTTCGTACCAAAACAAAAGAAGATGCTATGCTAGATGGCAAAACAAAGGACGAAGATAGTTTTGATAGTAATAGTTACAAATCTGGTGACCTTGTAAATTCCATAAAATGGGATACATTGTCAGAAATATCATACAAAAATGTATATGAATATTATAGAGGTTTGATTGCTTTTAGAAAAGCTCATGGCGGACTTCGTATGACAAGCAGTAAGGATGTAGAAAAACATCTTACTATGGCAGAAGAAACACCAGAAAATGTAGTGGCATTTAGTATCAGTGGAAGTTATAAAGCAGAAAAGTCCAAAGGTATTTATGTAATTTATAATTCTAATAAAGAAGTGAAAGAAGTAACTCTTCCGGCAGGAGAATGGTCTGTTTATGTAAACGGAGAAAAAGCAGGCACAGAAGTAATTGAAAAAGTAAAAGATAAAGTAACGGTAGAAGGAATTTCTGCCATGATTTTAGTAAAAGAAAAATAGAAAATGGAGGAAATACCCATGCAGATGGAAACATTACAAAAAGATATGATTGCAGCAATGAAAGCAAAGGATAAAGTAAGAAAAGATGCTATTTCTACTTTGGTTTCAGCGGTGAAAAAGGTAGCAATTGATGAAGGATGTCGCGATGACATTAAAGAAGAATTAGTAGACAGAGTGATTTTAAAGGAAATTAAAACGGTAAAAGAACAAATTGATACTTGTCCGGAAGGAAGGGAAGATTTAAAAGCAGAATATCAAGCAAGATATGATGTGTTTAGTGAATATGCTCCAAAGATGATGTCAGAAGAAGAAGTAAAAGCTTACATCACAGAAAAATTTGCAGAAGTAGTTGCAACAAAAAACAAAGGTCAGATTATGAAGGCAGTTATGGCAGAATTAAAAGGAAAAGCAGATGGTAAAGTAATTAACCAGGTAGTAGCAAGTCTTTGTGAATAATCAAAAATGGGAGAGAACTGGCATTAAGCCAGTTCCTCCCATTTTTCATAAAGAACTTCCAGTTTTTCGGAAATGTCTTCTTTTTCTTTTTGTAATTCCATACACTTACTCACATCAGTGCATATTTCAGGAGAAGCCATAAGCTCATCAAGTTCTGTAATCCGTTCTTCCAAAGAAGCAATTTCGTCTTCTACTTTCTTTAATTCATTTTCACGTTTTCGTTGTTTTGCCTGTTCTTCCTTTTGTTGTTTCCAATCCATTTTTCCGGCAGAATCAACGGAATTAGAAGAAGTAACAGCAGAATTATTATCCGTTATAGTAGCTTTAGAAAGCAAATCCTTTTTCTCCAAATAATAATCATAATTTCCAATATAATTTATCAGTTGTTTATTATTTAAATCAATAATTCTAGTAGCAGTTTTGTTAATAAAGTAACGGTCATGGGATACATAAAGTACAGTACCAGAGTAAGAATTTAAGGCATTTTCCAAGATTTCTTTTGAATCAATATCCAAGTGATTGGTAGGTTCGTCCAAAATTAAAAAGTTTGCTTCGCTTAGCATTAATTTAGCCAAAGAAACACGTCCTCGTTCACCACCGCTTAACTCACTGATTAATTTAAACACATCATCTCCGGTAAATAGAAAAGCAGCTAGTACATTTCTGATTCTAGTATTATTTAAATGAGGATAATCATCTGATATTTCTTCAAAAATAGTTTTTTCTGGATGCAACACATGGTGTTCCTGATCGTAATAACCAATATGTACATTGGCACCTGTTTTTAAAGTTCCGCTGTCTGCCTCTAAAAGTCCTGTAATGATTTTTAAAATCGTGGTTTTTCCAGTACCATTATTTCCAATGAGAGCAACCCGTTCTCCACGCTTGATTTCAAAAGAAATACTCTGAAACAGAGTAAGGGTTGGAAAGCTTTTGGAAAGTCCGGAAACAGAAAGTACATCATTTCCACTAATACAATCCGGTTCTAACATAAGCTTCATCTGAGTATTCACTTCTGTTGGTTTATCTACAACTTCCATTTTGTTTAACAGCTTTTCACGACTTTCTGCACGTTTAATGGACTTTTCTCTGTTAAATGAACGAAGTTTTGCAATAACATCTTCCTGGTGTTTGATTTCTCGTTGTTGGTTTACATAGGCATTGTAAGCCGCTTCTCTAAGCATGGCCTTTTTCTCAGCATAATCCGTATAATTTCCACTAAAAGTAGTAACTTTTCCTTGATCTACCTCAATGATTTTTGTGACAATTTTATCCAAAAAATAACGATCATGAGCAACTACTACTACAGCGCCATCATAATTTAACAAAAATGTTTCCAACCATGCAATGGATTCCATGTCTAAATGGTTTGTAGGTTCGTCCAAAAGGAGAATGTCCGGTTTCGTAAGCAGTAACTTACCAAGAGAAACTCTGGTTTTCTGTCCACCAGATAAAGTATTTACAGGACGGGTATAGTCATCTTCGTTAAATCCGAGGCCTTTTAACACACCGGTTAATTCACTTTTGTAAGCATAACCATTAGCAGATTCAAAGTCATGATTTAACTTGGTATAAGTATTTAAAAGAGCTTCTAATTCTGCGTCTTTGGTATGTTTCATATTTTCTTCCAGTTTTCGAATCTGTTGCTCCAGACTCAAAATATCCTGTTTTACAGTAAGTAGTTCATCATATATTGTCCGGTCACTGTTTAAATCCTGATGCTGCGCTAGATAACCAATGGTTTTCCCTTTGGCAGGAATCACCTGTCCATAATCTGGAGCCAGTTGACCCATAATAATCTTCAATAGGGTGGATTTTCCGGCACCATTAATCCCTACAATGGCTGCTTTTTCACGTTCTTCTATAATGAAAGAAGCATTTTGGAGTAATTCATAATCTCCAAATGCTTTTGTTATGTTTTGACAAGAAAGTATCATTGTTTTCCTCCATGGTACATTTATAAATTGCACATTTTCGCCTGCATATAAATATACCCTAAATGGACAAAAAACACAATCTAAAATTTCTATTATTATAGATAAGTTTGCAGGATTGAAGAGCCGGATGTCCATACCAACATTTTTCTTTTTATTCCCACCAGGAAGGATTGACATTATTTTAACATTTCAGTATAATTATTAATAGAGTGAAAAAATTTTAGACGGAAATGTAAGGGAGGCAACCATGGTGGGTGAAAAAGCAATCTCGAAGGCTGTAATTAAAAGGCTTCCAAGATATTACAGGTATTTGAGTGAATTAATGGACAGCGGAGTGGAGAGGATTTCATCTGGTGAATTAAGTGGCAGAATGCATGTGACTGCATCCCAGATTCGACAGGATTTAAATAATTTTGGTGGTTTTGGCCAGCAGGGATACGGATATAATGTACAGTACCTTTATGAAGAAATTGGAAAGATACTAGGATTGGACAAAAGACATAACATGATTATCATTGGGGCAGGAAACCTTGGGCAGGCACTTGCTAATTATGAAAATTTTGAAGCAAGAGGATTTGTTACGAAAGCTATATTTGATAAAAATCCAGAGCTTAGTGGAAAGAAAGTCAGAGATATCCAAGTATACAAAATGGAAGAGTTGGAAGGTTTTCTCGCCAATAATGAGATAGAAATTGCAGCACTTGCCATACCAAAAACAGGTGCTATTGTAGTAGCACAAAGATTGGTGAATTGTGGTATTAAGGCAATTTGGAATTTTGCGCATACCGATTTGAATTTGCCAAAGGATGTTATGGTAGAAAATGTACATTTGTCAGAAAGTCTTATGAGATTATCTTATAACATTAACCGGCACGAAATGGAACAAAGTGTGAAATAGAGGGGAAGTTACTGGGGGCATGACATATGAAAAAAGAAGAAAGAGAAAAATACACCCGGGTATTGAAAAATAAAAAGATAGCAGTGCTTACATTGGATAACAAATGGCATAAGCTTTTTCCACAGGGGAATAAACCAAAAGAAATTCAACAGTTAGAAGAAGAAGTAAATGAATGTGTAAAGCGGGAAGCAACCCTGAGAGCGGATATTAAGGATTTAAGAAAATTAAAGAGAAAGCTGATGGATGGAATTGTTTCCAGTATGGAGGATACTTCTAATCATAAAAAAACTAAAAAGATGGAAGAAAGCCAGCGATTGATTTTGGAAATCAATGAGAAATTGGAAAATTACGAAGCGGAATTGCAGGAACTTCCGGGAAAAACAAAGGATGTAAATACAGCACTTATGTTGGCAAGTATGGATTTTTGTTATAATCAGATGCATAAAAATAGTGAGGAAATAAAAGAAATAGGAGAATGGATTAGAAAAGTCAGAATTGAACTTAAGAAAAATGTTTTAAGAAAACAAGAAAAAGAAATTCGAAATAAGATGATGTATTCCTATATGCATGACATTTTTGGACCGGAAGTTATTGAATTGTTTGATTTGGATATTAGTGATATAGAAAAAAACGAGAATGAAAAAAAAATTGAAAAAAGTACAGAGTAAGCAGAAAATGCTCATAAGAAAGAACGTGTGGATCTTCTGCCACACGTTTTTTGGCATTTACCAGAAAACAGAAGGTTAAAAAAGTGGTAAACAAAGGTGAGTGGTGATTATGAGGGAAATTTTAGGAAGTTCTGATATGAAAGAATGCGACCAGTATACCATAGGAAAAATAGGGATTCCATCTTTAGTTTTAATGGAACGGGCGGCACTTTCTGTAGTGGAAGAAATTGAAAAAGATTATAACAATATAGATATTTCAGCCATTATTTTTGCGGGAATTGGGAATAATGGCGGTGATGGAATTGCTATTGGAAGAATCCTTTGGGAAAAGGGCATGAAAGTGAAAGTGGTAGTAATCGGTAATATGGAAAAGTGCTCTAAGGAAACAAAAAGTCAGCTGGAAATTGCGGAAAAATTAGGATTGCAGATAGAAAAGAATAGCGATTATAAAAAAGGTGAATATAATGTAGTGGTGGATGCTTTGTTTGGAATTGGTATATCTAGAACTGTGGAAGGAGTATTTGGGCAGGCAATTGAAGCAATAAATAGTCTGAAACAGAAAGCAAGAGTTTATGCAGTAGATATTCCTTCTGGTATACATACAGATACAGGAGAAAAAATGGGTGTGGCAGTTCTGGCAGATAAAACCATTACATTTCAATATGAAAAATCCGGTCTGTATTTACAGGACGGACGGAAACACGCTGGGGAAGTAATTGTAAAAGATATAGGGATATCGAAACAGTTTTTAAAAGAAAAAATGAGAGAACCTTATATTTTTATGTACGAAAGAAGGGATTTGGAAAAAATACCAAAAAGAAATGATAGTGGAAACAAGGGAACCTTTGGAAGAGTTTTGATTATTGCAGGTTCTAAAAATATGGCAGGTGCAGCCTTTTTTTCAGCAGATGCTGCCTATCGAACTGGTTGTGGTCTAGTAGAGGTGTTTACACCAGAAGAGAACAGGATTATTATTCAGGAGAAAATTCCAGAAGCGGTATTAACTACCTATGATAAAAAGGATTTTCTAAAAAAAATGGTAAGAAAATCTATGGAAAAAGCCGATGTAATAATTATGGGCCCTGGACTGGGTACTTCAAAACAGGCAGAGGAACTGGTGGAATATGTTATAAAAGAATCAGAGAAGCCTTGTGTGGTAGATGCAGATGCCCTTAATATATTAGCAGAGCATTTGGATTGGCTAGAACAAAAAAAGGCGGAATGCATTTTGACACCTCACTTGAAAGAATTATCCAGGTTGTGTAAAAAGGAAGTGAATCTTTTGAAAAAGGACTGCATGACTGTTACATTAGCGTTTTCCGAGAAGTATGATTGTGTGGTAGTTGCAAAAGATGCAAGGACAATAACAGTAGAAAAGAAAAAACAAAAATGTTGTATAAATGTATCTGGATGTAATGGAATGGCAACTGCAGGCAGTGGTGATGTGTTAACAGGAATCATTGGCGGGCTTTTGGCTCAAAAAATGAGAAGTTATGAGGCAGCATCTATGGGAGTCTATGTTCATGGTCTGGCAGGAGAAATGGCAGAAAAAGACTTAGGCAATTATAGTATGAAAGCAAGTGACATTATTAACAATATACACAAAATTATAAATTAAGGAAGTGCAGAATATGGAAAAGTATAAAAGAGTATGTGCAAGGGTAGATTTAAATGCGTTGCGGTTTAATATGGATTCCATTAAGAAGAACATAAAAGATGGAACCTCTATTATGGCAGTAATAAAGGCAGATGGTTATGGACATGGAGCTATTGCTATAGCAAAAGAGATGGAAAAAGACAGTAGAATCTGGGGTTATGCAGTGGCAACGGCGGAAGAAGCAGATATTTTAAAACAGGCAGGAATGAAGAAGCCGATATTGGTGCTTGGGGCCGTATTTCCTTATGCTTATCCAATGATGCTTAATGAGAATATCCGTATGACAGTATTTTCTTATGAAATGGCAAAGGACATTTCTTATGAAGCTTTGAAAATGCAAAAGGAAGCTTTAATACATATTAAATTGGATACAGGAATGGGGAGAATTGGTTTTCCAGATACTAACGAATCATTCCGGGAAATTCAGAAAATTGCAGCCCTTCCAAATATTAAAATTGAAGGTATCTATACACATTTTGCTAAGGCGGATTTTAAGGATAAAACTTCTGCCACTTCACAGCTTATGAAATACAAAGAATTTGTAAGAACCATAGAAAGAGCAGGAATTGAATTGACAGTAAGACATTGCTCTAACAGTGCAGCTATTATGGATATGCCAGAAGCAAATATGGATATGGTAAGGGCAGGAATTATATTGTATGGACTTATGCCATCTGATGAAGTGATGAAAGAAAGGGTTCCATTAAAGCCTGTGCTGACATTAAGAAGTCATGTGGTTCATGTGAAAAAAGTGGCACCAATGACAGGAATCAGTTATGGTCATACTTACGTAACTCAGGAAGAAAAAGTGATTGCTACTGTGCCGATTGGCTATGGGGATGGATATCCAAGAACTTTATCTAATAAAGGTGAAGTGCTGATCAATGGAAAACGTGCGAAAATTTGTGGTAGAGTATGTATGGATCAGATGATGATAGATGTTACAGATATTCCGGATGTAAATGTGGGAGACTTGGTTACTTTAATAGGAACAGATGGTAATGAAACAATTACCGCAGAAGAATTGGGAGAACTGTCTGGAAGATTTAATTATGAGTTGGTATGTGATATTGGAAAACGAGTTCCAAGATTGTATATGGAAAATGGTAAGGAAGTTGCCTGTAAGGATTATTATATGGATACAGAGATTAACTGGCTCAAATAATGTCGAGAAAACACTAACTTTTTATGAATACACTTAAAGAATAACGGTAAAACTCATAGATAAGAAAAGCAAAGTAAATTTGTTTTGATTATATTATGTTGAAAGTAGTTCGGAGAGTGGAAAAAAGTGATAATTAGAAGAGGCGATATTTTTTATGCGGACTTACGCCCGGTTGTTGGTTCAGAACAGGGTGGCATAAGACCAGTACTTATTATTCAGAATGATGTGGGAAATAAACACAGTCCCACCGTGATTTGTGCAGCGATTACTTCAAAAATGAACAAAGCAAAGTTGCCAACACATGTGGAACTGGATTCCCAAAAATATGATATGGTAAAAGATTCAGTAATTTTACTGGAACAGCTTAGAACCATTGATAAGAAACGACTAAAAGATAAAGTGTGCCATCTGGATGATGATATTTTAATGAAAGTGAATGTGGCATTAAATATAAGTCTTGAGTTATGTACATAGGAAGGAGAATATATGGAGGAAAATAACCCCTGGTCTGGAATTATTGTATTTTTATGTTTATTGATTTTAAATTACATTTTACATGGCTTTGGAGGTGCTTTAAATGCTTTAAGCAGTAATAAAATAGAAGAAACGGCTTTGCAAGGGGATAAGCAAGCAAAAAAATTGCAGTATATGTTGGAATATCCTTGTAAATTTAGAAACACTATTCAGGTGCTTGCAACTTTAAGCAGTATTGTAATTGGAACTTATACATTAACAAGGTATAGTCATATGTTTCAACAAATTGTTCATCAGGTGGTGCCACTTTCTCTACGCATAGAAGTGGCAGTTTCCTGGGGACTGACGGGAATTATGGGGATTATTTTGTTACTGGTGTTTGGAGTGGTGGTACCAGAACGTCTGGCAATGAGAAGTGCAGAAAAATTTGCTTATTCCATGCTGCCAATAGTTTCTTTTTTTATGGTGATACTTACCCCTCTTACCGGGATTATTAATTTTTTTGCAGGTTTGGTACTTAAGGGATTTGGGATAAATATCAATGAAAACCCGGATGACCTTACAGAGGAAGAAATCTTGTCTATGGTAAATGAAGGTCATGAGCAGGGAGTGTTAGAAGCCAGAGAAGTGGAAATGATTAGCAACATTTTTGAAATGGGCGATAAAGAAGCACAGGATGTGATGACCCACCGGATAAATGTAATTGCAGTGGATGGAAATTCTACTTTAAGGGAAGCGTTGGATTTTATGCTGGATGGAAATAAATCCAGATATCCAGTGTATGATGAAGATTTAGATGATATTATTGGAATTCTTCATTTAAGAGATGCTTTTAATTTACATAAAAATAAAGAATTGCTGGATAAAAAAGTCAAAGAAATTGATGGTCTTATACGGGAAGCTAAATTTATTCCGGAAACGAAAAATATTCATGAATTATTCAAAGGAATGCAAAATGAAAAGCTTCATATGGTAATTGTAATTGATGAATATGGACAGGTGTCAGGGCTGGTTGCTTTGGAAGATATTCTGGAAGAAATTGTAGGAAATATTATGGATGAATATGATGAAGAAGAGGAATCCATTACAAAATTAGAGGACGAAAGCTTTATTATGGATGGTATGACAGAGTTAGAAGAAGTGGAAGAAGTATTAGGAATTGAAATTGAAGAGGATTTTGATACTTTAAATGGACTGCTTGTGTCAAAGTTAGAACATATTCCAAAAGAAGATGAAATGGCAGTGATAGAATACAAGGATTATGAATTTACCATTTTATCTATTGATAATAAGAAAATAGGAAGTGTGAAGGTAAAGAAAAAAGCTTGTCAATAGAAAGAAACAGTGATAGAATACTGTAAGTGATGAAAATAGGAAAACGAAAGGAAGAAGTGTATGTCAGGACATTCAAAATTTGCCAATATTAAACATAAAAAGGAAAAAAATGATGCTGCAAAAGGAAAAATCTTTACTATTATTGGTAGAGAAATTGCAGTAGCAGTTAAAGAAGGCGGTCCGGATCCTGCTAATAACAGCAAACTTCGTGATGTAATTGCAAAAGCAAAAGCAAACAACATGCCAAACGATACTATTGATAGAGGAATTAAGAAAGCTGCCGGAGATGCTAATAGTGTAAACTACGAAGTAGTTACATATGAAGGATATGGTCCAAATGGAACAGCTATTATCGTAGATGTTCTTACTGATAATAAGAACCGTACCGCAGCTAATGTGCGTAATGCATTTACAAAAGGTCATGGAAATGTAGGAACACAGGGCTGTGTATCTTATATGTTTGATAAAAAAGGTCAAATTATTATAGATAAAGAAGCTTACGATGGAGATGCAGATGAATTAATGATGACTGCATTAGATGCAGGCGCAGAAGATTTTGCTGAAGAAGAAGACAGCTTCGAAATCCTTACTTCACCAGAAGATTTCAGTGTAGTGCGTCAGGCATTAGAAGATGCAGGAATCCCAATGGTAGAAGCAGAAGTTACCATGATTCCTCAAACTTATGTAGAATTAACAGACGAACAGGATATTAAAAATATTCAGCGTACATTAGATTTGTTAGATGAAGATGATGATGTGCAGATGGTATATCATAACTGGGATGAATAAATATAGTAATAAATAAGTATTATTAGTGAAATATAGAGCTTTTCCATGTGTCTTAGAGGCTGGAAAAGCTTTTTTGATTGAAAAAATCGATAAATTATTAATAAAAAATTCACACTTTGATAATAATTTGCTAATATTAAGAAAAAATTCCTTTGCATTTCAGATGTAGTATGCTATAATACATAAAGTTTTGTATGTTAACTTTGTATGTCTTACGGATAAAGTGGAAGGAGTTAATATGATATTTACAGAAGGAAAATGTCCGAAATGTCATGGGATAATACAGATTCCATCTGAACATGAAATCATACACTGTATGTACTGTGGAGAAGAAATTAATACTAAAGAAGCAATAAAAGCGGTGGAAAATGACACAGTTATAAAAATTATGGATAAAAGTGAGTATAACGAAGAAATGAACGAAGTATTAGAAGCATTACCTGAAATGCTGAATTATAAAGAAGGAATACAACAATTTAAAAAAGATACCTATAAAGAAGCTTTTGAAACCTATTATAACAGACATATCAAAACATACATGAAAATAGAGCGTTTGTTTACGGCCAGTAAAGACAAGGAAATGTTTTTTAGAAAGCTGGTAAATCAATTAGTTGAAACGGAAAAAATGCAGTTGTCCTCTGCAAAAAAAAGTGAGCATGAAAAGATGCTCATTGATGACAATTTAAAACTTACAGTATACTTATTACCTGCTATGCTGAAATATAAAGGAGAAGCAATGAATCAGCTGACCGACCGGATTGTAGATGGCTGGAGAGAAGCTTTTCCAAAATACCAGATTAGTAAAGCGAATTTTGAAAAGATAAATTCAGGATTTAGAAATAAGTTATGTTATATTACCACAGCAGTTTGTGAAAGTCTTGGAAAAGATGATGATTGTTATGAATTAAATGTTTTAAGAGAATATCGTGATAATTATTTGCGTAGTACAGAAGATGGAGAAAAAATTGTAAATGCATATTATGATATTGCTCCATCTATTGTCAAACGAATCAATAAGTGCAATAATAGTAATGAAATTTACAAAGAAATTTATAAACAATATCTTTCTCCATGCATTAGTCTATTAGAAAAAGATAAAAAAGAGGAATGTAAAGAAATTTACAGTAATATGGTGATAGAATTGGAAGAAAAATACTTATTACAACAGTAGGAGGAATGAAATGAGTAACAGATATAAGATTGAAACAAAATGTATTCAGGAAGGTTGGAAACCATCAAAAGGGGAAGCAAGAGTGTTACCAATTTATCAGAGTACTACTTTTAAATATGATAGTAGCGAACAGATGGGACGTTTGTTTGACTTAGAGGATTCCGGATATTTTTATACCAGACTTCAGAATCCTACCAATGATGCAGTAGCATCTAAAATTGCCAGCTTAGAAGGCGGTGTAGCAGCAATGCTTACTTCTTCCGGACAGGCAGCAAACTTCTATGCAGTATTTAATATATGTGAAGCAGGAAGCCACATTGTTTGTTCTTCCGCACTATATGGTGGAACTTTTAACCTATTTGGAACAACAATGAAAAAGCTTGGAATTGAAGCAACTTTTGTAGATCCAGATGCACCATTAGAAGAATTACAGAAAGCAGTTCAGGAAAATACCAGATGTGTATTTGCAGAAACGATTGCAAATCCTGCATTAACTGTATTAGATATTGAAAAATTCGCAACTCTTGCCCATTCTAATGGAGTACCGTTGATTGTAGATAATACTTTTGCTACACCAATTAACTGTCGTCCATTTGAATGGGGAGCAGATATTGTAACTCACTCCACTACAAAATATATGGATGGACATGCAGCTTGTGTAGGTGGCTGTATTGTAGATAGCGGAAACTTTGATTGGGAAGCATATCATGATAAGTTTAAAGGCTTGACAGAGCCAGATGAATCTTATCATGGAATTGTTTACACACAGAAATTTGGTAAATTAGCATATATTACAAAAGCTACTTCACAGTTAATGAGAGATTTGGGTTCTATCCAGTCGCCACAAAATGCTTTCTTATTAAATATTGGTCTGGAAACATTACATTTAAGAGTTCCAAGACACTGTGAAAATGCTTTGAAAGTTGCAAAGTATCTAGAAAACAATGAAAAAGTAGCATGGGTAAATTATGCCGGATTAGAAGGAAATAAATATTATGACCTGGCAAAGAAATATATGCCAAATGGTACATGTGGTGTAATTTCCTTTGGGTTAAAAGGTGACAGAAAGACAGCGGAACAGTTTATGGACAGATTAAAACTGGCAGCGATTGTTACTCATGTGGCAGATGCAAGAACTTCTGTATTGCATCCGGCAAGTCACACACACCGTCAGATGACAGAAGAACAGTTGGTAGAAGCTGGTGTTCAGCCAGATTTGATTCGTTTGTCTGTGGGAATTGAAAATGCTGATGATATTATTGCTGATTTAGAACAGGCGATGGCAGAATAAAAATAGAATATATTTGTGCATATTGCAGATACTAAAGGAAGTCATTAGAAGGGCTTCCTTTTTTAATTTTTAATTAGAAGATATTTGCAAGGAGTAGAAATATGAATGAATATAACAAAAATACCAGTCAGGAAAAAGAAACCAGAGAAGAAGAAAAGATTAAGCAGGAAACAGAAGAATTAAAAGATGAAAAAATAGAAAAATTTGGTCAGGTAGTAATGGATGGGGAGGAATTTTCAGATAAAATACATTTGCTTACTATTATTGGGGAAATTGAAGGTCATGAAAACCTTTCTCCTAACACGAAAACAACCAAATATGAACATGTTCTACCTCAACTGGCTTCTATTGAGGGAAGTAAAAAGATTGAGGGAGTGTTATTATTGATTAATACAGTAGGTGGAGATGTATCAGCAGGACTGGCACTAGCAGAAATGATTTCATCATTGAGCAAACCAACAGTATCTTTAGTAATTGGAGACAGTCATTCTATTGGAGTACCATTAGCAGTGGCTACAGACTATTCTTTTATTGTGCCAACAGGTACCATGATTATTCATCCGGTGCGTATGAGTGGTACTGTGATAGGAGCCCCACAAACATATGATTACTTCAAACTGATTCAGGATAGAATTGTGAGCTTTGTTGCAAATCATTCGGAAACCACAAAACAGCGAATAGAAGAAATGATGTTAAATACAGGAATTCTTACTAAGGATTTAGGAACCATTCTGGTAGGGGAGGAAGCGGTAAAAGCAGGTGTAATTAATGAAGTAGGTGGAATTTGTCAGGCATTAAAAAAGCTTCATAAAATGATTGAAGAAAAAAATAGTTGTGAGGAATAAAGATTAGTCCCTTGACGAACAGAAAAAAGGGCGGTAAGATGATAAACGACATGGTGGGAAAAAGAGATTTCAGGGGAAGGATAAGTATAAAAATGAATGAAAGGCAAAGGATGGAGAAATAAAATGAATTATGTAAGAACTGCAAGTGTATCACCTAAGGTACATATTGGGAATATAGAGAAAAACTGTGAAGAAATTACTAACAGTTATATGGAATTAAAAAATAAGTGTGACATTTTGGTGACTCCGGAGTTGTCTATTACAGGATATACTTGTGGAGATTTATTTGGAAATAGAATGTTAATTGAAAAGGCAGAAGAGGGGCTTCTTTCATTGAAAAAAATAACGAAAGAAAACCCAGGTGCCTGTTTGGCAGTGGGAGTTCCTATAGAATATAAGAATGAATTATATAATTGTGGTGCATTGATATGCCAGGGAGAAATTTTGGGGATTGTACCAAAGGTATATTTGCCAAATTATAGTGAATTTTATGAAAAAAGATGGTTTAGTTCTGGGATAATTGAAAAAGAAACAATTACATTAATGGATGGAAGTGAAGTTCCTTTTGGAACAGATTTGATTTTCCAGTTGGGAAAAGGAAAAGATAAAGTTAGCATTGGCGTGGAAATATGTGAAGATGCCTGGACACCTTTGTCACCAGGAACTATGCTTTCCTTACATGGTGCAGAAATTATTTTAAATCTGTCAGCATCTAATGAAGTAATTGGAAAAGAAGAATATCGTCGCAGTCTGGTGAGAATGCATACAGCTTCTTGCATTTGTGGTTATGTATATACTTCTGCGGGAAGATATGAGTCTACTTCAGATATTGTATTTAGTGCCCATAATATGATTGGAGAAAACGGAAAAATTCTTGCAGAGTCCATGCCTTTTGCCACTGAGGACGGAAAAATAGTGGCTGATATTAGCCTTACAAAAATAAGACATGACAGAGTGGTAAATAAGTCTTTTGGAGAGTGCAGAAAGAACCATAAGGCAGAGTATCGTATCATTACGGCTCCATTTTCCTTTTTAGATAATGGAACAAGTGAACTTTTAACGAAAGTTTCTATGACTCCATTTGTTCCAGGGAATAACAAGCTGGAACGTTGTCTTTCCATTTTTCATATGCAGGTGGCTGGATTACAGAGAAGACTGGAAGCAACCAAAAGTAAGTGTGTAGTGGTGGGAGTTTCAGGAGGTTTGGATTCTACTCTGGCATTGCTGGTTTCAGCCCAGGCTGTAAAAAATCTGGGATTACCTTCTGCTACAGTAGTAGGAATTACCATGCCAGGATTTGGAACTACTAGCCGTACCAAAAATAACTCCCATCAGTTAATGAAGCTGTTAGGCTGTGATATTAGGGAAAGTAGTATTGTAGATTCTGTAAGACAGCATTTTAAAGATATTGGTCATGATGAAGCAGTGAAAGATATTACTTATGAAAACTGTCAGGCAAGGGAAAGAACCCAGATTTTAATGGATGTGGCAAATAAAGAGGGCGGTTTTGTAATTGGAACAGGAGATTTGTCAGAGCTTGCTTTAGGCTGGTGTACTTATAATGGCGATCATATGAGTATGTATGCAGTTAATGTAAGTATTCCGAAAACTTTAGTAAAGACTTTGGTATTTGAAATTGGACTTTATATGGAAAAAACAGGATTTGCAGGAATTGAAGAAGTTATTAAAGATATCGTAGATACTCCGGTTAGTCCAGAATTACTACCGCCAAATGAAGATGGTACCATTGCCCAGAAAACAGAAGATACGGTAGGCTCTTATGTGTTACATGATTTCTTCTTGTATTACACTTTACGATTTGGAATGGCACCAAAAGAGATTTATCGTTTGTGTAAAAAGGCAGCCAGTGATAGTAAAGAATACCATTTTAGTGAGGAAGAAATCAAAAAATGGCTGAAGGTATTTTATACCAGATTTTTCCGTCAACAATTTAAACGTAATTGTATGCCTGATGGGGTAAAGGTGGGAACCGTGTCTGTAAGTCCAAGAGGAGATTTAAGACTGCCTTCTGAAACTGAGTTTGAAGAGTTTATAAAAGAGTTGGAAGAAATTTGACAATTCAGGTTAATTTGTATAAAATGATTTATTGGACCCTCGGTTAAAAGCAGAGGTCTTGTAATTAGAAAACAATGAAAGAGCAGAGGTGGGGATAGAATGGCAGCCGAGAAAGGAAAAGGGCGGAATACAACTGGTAAAAATACTACTGGTACTAAGAAGTCATCAAGTACTTCGTCAAAGAAAACGGCAAAAAGTACAAATGGAAAAAAGCAAGGTACAGCAAATTCTACACAGGAAAGTTTTATAAGGAATGAAGTAGTGTTGTTGATTGTGCTGGCTGTCTCTATTCTTTTAATGCTTGGAAATTTTAAAGTAGGTGGAATTTTTGGTGAGGTAGTAAATTCCTTTATGTTTGGAATGTTTGGCATTATGTCTTATATTATGCCTATCTTTTTGTTTTTGGGAACGGCATTTATTATTTCTAATAAAGGAAATAATATTGCAACTATAAAGATTGTTGCCTGGACTTTATTATTTTTGGTGCTATGTATCTTTTTTGAGCTTATCTTTGTCAGCGGATTTCAAGACATGACCATAGGAGAATGCTTTACTTATTCTAAAGAAAAAAAAATAGGAGGCGGCATCCTAGGTGGAATGTTGACAAAAATGTTTGCAAGTATCTTTGGAATTATAGGAGCTTATGTGATAGATATTATATTGGCGATTATTAGTATTGTGCTGATTACAGAGAAGTCCTTTTTCCAGGGAGTGGAAAAAAGCAGCCGAAGGGTATATGAAACAGCAAGGGAAGGTGCTGACAGACATAGAGAGCGCTCCAGAGAACGTACCAGAGAACGTCAGAAAGTTCAGGAAGAAAACAGGCGGCGTATGGATAAAAAAGTTTCTGGGGTTTCTATGGACTTAAGTCTTACCGGAAAGAAGAAAAGTTCTGCTTCTAAAGAAGAAATTCATGAAATTACCATTCAGGGAGCACCAATTGCAGAGCAGAAACTGGATGGAAGTTATGTAGATATTTTTGCAGATGCTGCTCCAAAGCAAGAGCCAGCTGTTAATATACCAATGGATGAAGTTCATGAACTGATTATGGAACCTAACGTAAAGGCTGAGAAGGAACCTCCAATATTAATGGAACTTCCAAAAGAGGAAAATTTTAAAGAGGATCCATATGACGATATAGAAGAAACATTCAAGGAAGAAGTTCCTCAAATGGTACAAATATCAGAATCATCTCAGAAAGTAGAACCTAAAGTTGAGCCGGCTAAAAAGTTAGAAGTACCAAAGAAAGCAGAAACATCTCCGGTGGAATTACAACAGGTTGAACTTCCTAAGGATGATACACCAACATCTCCTTATAAATCTACCATTGATGTAGGAGAAGAAGAAACTGCAGTAGAAGAAAAAATAAATATAGAATATGAGTTTCCGCCATTGGATTTATTAAAGCGTGGCAATCCAAATGCGTCAGGTGATTCCGAAGAACATTTAAAAGCAACTGCATTAAAGTTACAACAGACTTTACAAAACTTTGGTGTTAATGTTAAGATAACTAATGTAAGTTGTGGACCGGCAGTTACCAGATATGAACTTCAGCCGGAACAGGGGGTTAAGGTAAGCAAAATTGTAAACTTAACTGATGACATAAAATTAAATATGGCTGCAGCAGATATTCGTATTGAGGCACCAATTCCGGGAAAAGCCGCAGTGGGAATTGAAATTCCGAACAAAGAAAGTACTGCTGTTATGCTAAGGGATTTGTTAGAGGATAAAAGTTTCATTGAACATTCATCTAAATTAGCATTTGCAGTAGGAAAAGACATTGGTGGTCAAAGCGTGGTAACAGATATTGCGAAAATGCCTCATCTGTTAATTGCAGGTGCTACCGGCTCTGGTAAATCGGTATGTATCAATACCATTATTATGAGTATTTTGTACAAGGCAAGACCGGACGAAGTAAAGCTAATTATGATTGACCCGAAAGTGGTAGAATTAAGCGTTTACAATGGTATTCCTCATTTATTTATTCCAGTAGTAACTGACCCGAAAAAGGCATCTGGTGCTTTAAACTGGGCCGTTATGGAAATGATGGAACGATACCAAAAGTTTGCTGAGTTAAATGTAAGAGATTTAAAAGGTTATAATGAAAAAATTGCAACTGTAGAACATTTAGAAGGAGAAAAACCTGGAAAATTACCACAGATTGTAATTATTGTAGACGAACTTGCAGACCTAATGATGGTTGCACCGGGAGAAGTGGAGGATGCTATTTGTCGTTTGGCACAGTTAGCACGAGCTGCAGGAATTCACTTGGTTATTGCAACACAGCGACCAAGTGTTAACGTTATTACCGGGTTAATTAAGGCAAATATGCCTTCACGAATTGCCTTTGCTGTATCTTCTGGTGTGGACTCTAGAACCATCCTGGATATGAATGGAGCAGAAAAGCTTTTAGGTAAAGGTGATATGTTATTTTTCCCACAGGGATATCAAAAGCCAGTGCGTATGCAGTGTGCCTTTGTATCAGACAAAGAAGTGGGAAATGTGGTAGAATTTTTATCAAATCACAACGAAGGAAGCAGCTATAGTCAGGACATTGAAGAAAAAATTCAAAATGCTCAGTCAGCAGGAGCAGCTTCTCAGACGGGAGGCGGTGGCTCTGAAAAAGATGCTTATTTTGAAGAAGCAGGAAAATTTATTATTGATAAAGATAAAGCTTCTATCGGTATGTTGCAAAGAGTGTTTAAGATAGGCTTTAACCGGGCAGCTCGGATTATGGACCAGTTGGCAGAGGCGGGAGTGGTAGGAGAAGAAGAAGGTACCAAACCACGGAAAGTACTAATGTCAATAGAAGAATTTGAACAATACATAGAAGAATATTTATAGTAGGAGGACGATTATGAAAACAGATATTCAGATTGCACAGGAAGCAGAAATGTTACCAATTACAGAGGTAGTAAAATCATTTGATATTGAAGCTGATGATTTAGAATTATATGGAAAATATAAGGCGAAATTATCTGATGAATTATGGGATAAAGTAAAAGATAAGAAAGATGGTAAACTTGTTCTTGTAACTGCCATTAATCCAACTCCTGCAGGAGAAGGAAAAACAACCATTACAGTTGGTCTTGGTCAGGCATTGAATAAATTAAATAAGCGTACTGTCATTGCTTTAAGAGAGCCTTCTTTAGGCCCATGTTTTGGTATTAAGGGTGGTGCTGCAGGTGGCGGTTATGCCCAGGTAGTACCGATGGAAGACTTAAACTTACATTTTACAGGAGATTTCCATGCAATTACTTCTGCAAATAATCTTCTTGCTGCTTTATTAGATAACCATATTCAGCAAGGAAATGAATTAGGAATTGATACCAGACAAATCGTTTGGAAAAGATGTTTAGATATGAATGACCGTGTACTTCGTAACACAGTAGTAGGACTTGGTGGAAAAATGGATGGTGTGGTTCGTGATGACCATTTTGTTATCACAGTTGCATCTGAAATTATGGCAATTCTTTGTCTTGCAAATGATATGAAGGACTTGAAAGAACGTCTTGGAAATATTATTGTGGCATACACAAGAGAAGGGAAACCAGTAACTGCAAAAGATTTACAGGCAGTAGGTGCTATGGCAGCTTTATTAAAAGATGCCTTAAAACCAAATGTAATCCAGACATTAGAACATACTCCTGCAGTAGTTCATGGTGGACCATTCGCGAACATTGCTCATGGATGTAACAGTGTCCGTGCTACAAAGACAGCTTTAAAACTGGCTGATATTGTAGTAACAGAAGCAGGTTTCGGTGCAGACTTAGGTGCAGAGAAATTCTTTGATATTAAGTGCCGTAAAGCAGATTTAAAACCGGATGCAGTAGTATTGGTAGCTACTGTTCGTGCCTTAAAGTATAATGGTGGAGTACCAAAGGCAGAATTAAATGGTGAAAATTTAGATGCCTTGAAAAAAGGTATTGTAAACTTAGAAAAGCATATTGAAAATTTACAGAAATATGGAGTACCTGTAGTAGTTACTTTAAACTCCTTTATTACAGATACTCAGACAGAAACAGACTTTGTAAAAGAGTTTTGTGAAGCAAGGGGTTGTGAATTTGCACTTGCTGAAGTATGGGAGCATGGTGGTGAAGGTGGTTTAGAGCTTGCCAAGAAAGTTGTAAATACATTAGAAAACAAAACAAGCGACTTCAAACCATTATATGCAGATGAATTACCATTAAAAGAAAAAATCGAGAAAGTTGCTACAGAAATTTATGGTGCAAAGGATGTTGCATTTGCACCAGCAGCAGCAAAAATGTTAAAAACCATTGAAGATTTAGATTATGGAAATCTTCCTGTATGTATGGCAAAGACACAGTACTCTTTATCTGATGACCAGACAAAGCTTGGAAGACCAGAAGACTTTACATTAAATGTACGCGAAGTATATGTGAATGCGGGAGCAGGATTTGTAGTAGTACTTACTGGTTCTATTATGACCATGCCAGGACTTCCAAAGGTTCCAGCAGCAAATAATATTGATGTAGATGAAAATGGTGTTATCACTGGATTATTCTAGGAATAGATTTTAAATAAGTGAACAAGCAGGAGCTGACGATTTTATCGTCAGCTTTAGCTACAGAAAGGAAAGAATAAGAAAATGGTTAAAATTATTGACGGAAAACAGATTTCAAAAGAGATTAAAGATGAATTAAAAGCAGAGGTAGCTGCATTAAAGACACAAGGAAAAAATGTGGCACTTGCTGTAATTCAGGTAGGAGAAGATCCTGCATCCAGTGTGTATGTAAATAATAAAAAGAAAGCTTGTGAATATATTGGAATTGAATCTTTAGCATTTCATCTTCCAGAAACCATTACAGAAGAAGAATTGTTACAGAAGATTGAAGAATTAAATCAAGATGAAAAGGTAAACGGGATTTTGGTTCAGCTTCCGCTTCCAAAACATATAGATGAAGATAAAGTAATTAAAACGATTGTACCTGAAAAGGATGTAGATGGTTTCCATCCACAAAGTGTAGGCGCTTTAAGTATTGGTCAAAAGGGCTTTGTATCCTGTACACCGGCAGGGGTAATCCAGCTTTTAAAACGTTCCGGAATTGAAATTGCAGGAAAAGAATGTGTGGTAATTGGAAGAAGTAATATTGTAGGAAAGCCAATGGCGTTATTATTATTAAGAGAAAATGGTACTGTTACAATTGCTCATTCTAAAACGAAAGATTTGAAAGAAATAGCAAAAAGAGCAGATATTTTGGTAGTAGCAGTAGGAAAGCCAAAAATGATTGACAGTTCATACATAAAAGAAGGCGCTGTTGTAATTGATGTAGGTATTCATAGAGATGAAAATAATAAATTGTGCGGAGATGTTGATTATGATGATGTAGTAGAACATGTAAGTGCAATTACACCAGTACCTGGTGGTGTGGGACCAATGACAATTGCAATGCTAATGCACAATTGCGTGTCATCCATAAAATAGTAAATAGAAGCACTTTTCTATAAATGGACAGAATATTTTGCAGGTGGAAAAAGGGGAAAGTTCATGAAATGTGAAAAATGTGGAGCAGAGATAGCAGAGGGAAAGTTATATTGTGAAAAGTGTGGTTATGGAATCCAGATAGTTCCGGATTATAATCCAGAACTAGAAGAAAGAATTGCCAAAACATTAGAAAAGATTGTACATGAAGAATTTGGAAATTTAAAGGAAAGTGAAAAAGAAACTTCTAGTAAGTTTCAAATGGAACGAAAGAAGGCCATTGGTATATTCAGTGTGATAGGAATTGCTATTTTAGGACTAGGAATCTTAATGGGAACTCATTTGAAACACAGTAATTCTTATGAATATCAGTTTACCAAAGCCGTGGAATATGCCCAGAAAAATAAAATAGAAGAGGCCACAGAGGCTTATGAAAAAGTATTGGAAATGGACCAAAACAGTAATGATGTGTGTGTTACACTTGCAAATATATATAAGCAGAAAAAGCAATATGAACTGGCAGAAGAATGTTTGAAAACAGCTATTACCAGGGAACCGGCCAATGTAGAAAATTATAGAAAAATAATTGAAATGTACGAGGAGTGGGGCAATACTCAGGGAATTCTTTCTTTATTAGAAAATTGTGAAAATGAAGATATTAAGGTAGCCTTTCATGAGTATGAACTTTCAGATCCAACTGTAAATCTGGAAGAGGGAACTTATAAAGATATGCTTACTATTGTATTAAAAGTAGATACCAAAGAAACTATTTATTACACTTTAGATGGAAGCAAGCCAACTTTAAACAGCCCTATTTATAAAAGACCTATCACTTTGGAGGAAGGAGAATACACTCTTCGTGCTATTGCGGTGAATACCAAAGGCATGATAAGTAAAGAACTTAAGAAAAAATATACGGTAAAATTGGAAGTACCATCAGCACCTTCCGTATTTCCGGATAGTGGGGTGTATCAGGAACCAAATGACATTTTGGTAGAAGTACCAGTTGGAAGTACAGTGTATTACACCATGGATGGTTCTACACCTGATAAAAATTCCAGAAAGTATACTAAGCCAATTCCAATGCGGTTAGGAAGCAGTGTGTTTTCTTGTGTTGTATATGATCCTAATGGAAAAGTTAGTCAGATTACTCAAAAAGAGTATACTTTGGATTTAAACACCACATATGAGTCTCCGGAAGCAATTTCAGCAGTTCGAAATCTTATGATAAATATAGGAGAAATGTATGATTTAGAAGGGCATGCCATTGGACTACAGGGAACCTTTTCTTTAAATTGTTATGAAGCAACTATGGTCAATGGAAAAATTTATTTACTGGTAACGAAGCGTCTCAATAACGCAGATGGAACGGTAACTGATTATGATTATAAGTACGCAGTAAATGCAGCAGATATTGGAGAAATATCAAAAGCCTATGTAAATTCAGAAGGTGTATATCGTTTTGAAGCACCATATTAAAAGAAAAATGGCAATTTATGGTGGGAAATGAAAATTTCTGTTGAAAAAAGTTGAAGTATAGATTATGATTATAAAGATATTGTGTATAGTCATACAAGTAGGAGGATAATGATGTATAAGATTAATGTAAAGGAAAAACTTGCAGATAAGATTTTCCTCATGGTGGTGGAAGCACCAAGAGTAGCCCGTTCTTGCGAACCGGGACAGTTTGTCATTGTAAAAATGGACGAAAAGGGCGAAAGAATTCCTTTGACAATCTGTGATTATAACAGAGAAACCGGAGAAGTAACTATTGTATTCCAGATTGTAGGAGCATCTACAGAACGCATGGCAGAATTAAATGCAGGAGATACATTTTCTGATTTCGTTGGACCGTTAGGACGTCCATCTGAATTGGTTGAGGAATCTTTAGACAGCCTTAAAAATAAAAAAATCCTGTTTGTAGCAGGTGGTGTAGGAACTGCACCAGTATATCCACAGGTAAAATGGCTTCATGAAAATGGAGTAGATGCTGATGTTATCGTTGGTGCAAAAACAAAAGATATGTTAATTTTGCAGGATGAAATGGAAAAAGTAGCAGGTAATTTATATGTGGCAACAGATGATGGTTCTTATGGATTTAAAGGTTTAGTAACAGAAGTAATAAAAAATCTGGTGGAAAATGAAAAGAAAACATATGATGTATGTATTGCCATTGGACCAATGATTATGATGAAATTTGTTACAATTTTAACAAAAGAATTAAACATTCCTACGGTTGTAAGTTTAAATCCAATTATGGTAGATGGAACAGGTATGTGCGGAGCATGCCGAGTTTCCGTTGGTGGAGAAGTGAAGTTTGCATGTGTAGACGGTCCAGAATTTGATGGTCACTTAGTAAACTTTGATGAAGCTATGAAACGTCAGCAGATGTACAAAACAGAAGAAGGAAGAGCAATATTGAAACAGCGTGAAGGTGCCACACATCATGGCGGCTGTGGAAATTGTGGAGGTGACGAATAATGGACGTATTAAAGAGAGTACCAATTAGCGAACAGCCAGCAGACGTTCGTAATAAAAACTTTGAAGAAGTTTGTTTAGGATATACAAAAGAAGAAGCAATGGAAGAAGCTGCGCGTTGTATCAATTGTAAAAATGCACAGTGTGTTAAGGGATGTCCGGTTTCTATTAATATTCCAGGATTTATCGAACAGGTAAAAACAGGAAATATGGAAGAAGCGTTCAAAGTAATTGGAGAATCTTCTGCACTTCCTGCTGTTTGTGGACGTGTATGTCCTCAGGAAAGCCAGTGTGAAGGAAAATGTATTCGTGGTATTAAGGGTGAACCAGTATCTATCGGTAAACTGGAACGTTTCGTTGCAGATTATGCAAGAGAAAATAAAGTAGAGGTAGCACAGCCGGAAAGTAAAAATGGTAAAAAAGTAGCAGTTATCGGTTCTGGTCCTGCAGGACTTACTTGTGCTGGTGACCTTGCGAAGCTAGGATATGATGTTACTATTTTCGAAGCATTACATGAAGCTGGCGGTGTACTTGTATATGGTATTCCTGAATTCCGTCTTCCAAAGGAAACAGTAGTAAAATCAGAAATTGAAAACGTAAAAGCATTAGGTGTTAAGATTGAAACTAATGTAATCATTGGAAAATCCATTACCATTGATGAATTAATGGAAGAAGAAGGATTTGAAGCAGTATTCATTGGTTCTGGAGCAGGACTTCCTAAATTTATGGGAATCCCTGGAGAAAATGCAAACGGTGTATTCTCTGCAAACGAATTCCTTACCAGAAACAACTTAATGAAAGCATTTATGGAAGATTATGATACTCCAATTTCAAAAGGGAAAAAAGTAGCAGTTATCGGTGGTGGTAACGTAGCAATGGATGCAGCCAGAACAGCATTACGTTTAGGTGCAGAAACACATATCGTATACAGAAGAAGTGAAGAAGAACTTCCAGCCAGAGTAGAAGAAGTACATCATGCAAAAGAAGAAGGCGTTATCTTTGACTTATTGACTAACCCTACAGAAATTCTTATAAATGAAGATGGATGGGTAAAAGGAATGAAATGTGTGAAGATGGAACTTGGTGAACCAGATGAGTCAGGAAGAAGAAGACCACAGGTAGTAGAAGGTTCTGAATACGAATTAGAGTTAGATACTGTAATTATGGCATTAGGAACAGCACCAAATCCATTAATCTCTTCCACTACAAAAGGATTAGATATTAATAAATGGCAATGTATCGTTGCAGATGAAACTAATGGTGCAACTACAAAACCAGGTGTATTTGCAGGTGGAGATGCAGTAACTGGTGCAGCAACTGTAATCCTTGCTATGGGTGCAGGAAAAGCAGCAGCGCAGGGTATTGATGAATATTTAAAGAATAAATAAATTGTAGAAAGGGTGAACAAAATGATTCGACATATTGTAATGTGGAACATTAAGGATGAATTTAGTGAAGCACAAAAGGCAGAAGCATGTAAGAAAATGGAAGAGGGATTTCTTCCTTTAAAAGCAAGCGTACCAAATGTGATTGATTTGCAGGTGAAGACTAATACAATAGAATCCAGCAACAGGGATTTTATGTTAATTGTAGATTTTCCGGATGAAGAAGCATTGAAGGCATATCAAGTTCACCCTGAACATGTAAAAGCAGCTGGATACGTAAAAAGCGTTACTGTAGACAGAGTCTGCTTTGATTATGAAGTATAGAAAATATTAGATGATGGAAAGCAGCAGATTTGTTGCTTTCCATTGGTTTATAATAAGAAAAGTTCAAAAAAGAAAACCGAAAAAACTTTTTATAGAATATATCATAAATATAGACAGAATAAGGAGGAATTTCAAATGGGAATGGAAGAATTTGAAAAAGAAATTGAAGCGTCTTTTCAGAAATATACAGAAGGGGATATTGTGACTGGTACAGTAATTGGGGTATCTGATACTGAGGTAACTGTGGATTTAGGTTCATATGCCGAAGCGATTATTCCGTTGGCAGAATTAAGTAATGATCCACGTTTTTCTATTAAAGCAGACATTGAAGTGGGAGATGAAATTACTGCAACTGTAACAGGTGAAAATGCTGAGGGTGTGATATATCTTTCCTGTAAAAAAGCTGATGATATATTGGCTTGGGATAAGTTACAGAATATGATGGATGCAAAAGAAATTATTTCTGTTAAGATAGCAGAAAGTGTAAATGCAGGTGTGGTGACTTATTTAGAAGGAATTCGTGCATTTATTCCCGCTTCCCAGTTAGCACTTACTTTTGTGGAAGATACAGAAGAATATGTAGGAAAAACTTTAGATGTAGTTGTAATTACCGTAAATGAAGCTGAGAAAAAGCTGGTTTTATCTGCAAAGGAAGTTTTAAGAGAACGTGCCATTGAAGATAAAAACAGCAGAATTGCCAAGTTACAGACTGGATTGATTGTAACAGGTAAAGTAGAAACTTTGGCACCATATGGAGCGTTTGTTAATATTGGGGAAGATTTAACCGGACTGGTTCACATTAGTCAGATTTGTGGCAGACACTTAAAGTCTCCGAAAGAAGTACTTAAGGTTGGAGATGAAGTTAAAGTTAAGATTTTAGATGTAAAAGATGGAAAGATTAGCTTAAGCATTAAGGCGGTAGAAGAAAAGGATGAAGTTTTAGATGATGTGGAGGAAGTACCATTTGAATATTCTTCTGGAGAAGAAGCATCTACCTCATTGGCAGCATTGTTGAAGAATATTAAGTTGAATTAATTGATTTTGTAAAAATAATATGGTGTAAATTCTTTTGAATCTTAGTTAAATTTGCATTATAGATGAAGTTATAGCCTGATTTAGGAAGAACTTATATTTAACTGAAGGAGTGGAATTTCTGAAATTCCGCTCCTTCAGCCTATTGAAATTTTATTGAATTGTTTATTTGGTAGTTCATATTTTAGTATGAAATGTGAAAACTTATCCTATTTATGATATGGTTCCCCAGAAATAATACGATAGCTTCTATATATTTGTTCTAAAAGAATTACCCGCATTAGCTGGTGGGGAAAGGTCATACGACTAAAGCTTAACTTAAAGTCAGCCCTTTTTAAAACAGAATCATGAAGTCCAAGAGAGCCTCCAATAATAAACTGAATATGGCTGGTACCGTTTACACCAAGGGTCTGGATTTTTTCAGCCAGTTCTACACTGTCAAGGCTCTTGCCATCAATAGCAAGTACAATAGTATAAGCATCATCTGAAAGCTTAGAAAGAATTCGTTGCCCTTCTTTTTCTTTGATTTGTTCTTCCACAGTTTCACTGGCCTTATCCGGCGTTTTTTCGTCCGGTACCTCTATAATATTTAATTTACAGTAGCGGCTTAAACGTTTGCTGTATTCTGAAATTGCATCCTGAAAAAATTTTTCTTTGATTTTTCCTACAGTTAATAATGTTATTTTCATAAAATCTCCATTTGGGTAGTATATTCTATGGTTAAATTGTGCATACGCGTTTAGGATAGCATAGAAGTGGAATAATAGCAAGGAATTTTGATATCTGCTCTGTTGGAAGTACAGGTTTAGATATAAAAAGAAACGATGATACCATGTTGAATTACACAAAGGTAAGAATCGTTTCTTTTTAGTTAATGTTCCTGATTCAAGAATTTATGTCAGCAGGAAAGTAGCGAAAACGTGATTCGCCCTTATACCGTAGTATTCACACCATTCACCGCTGCATGCTCATCCTCATCCATAGGAATCACAAGACATTTCTTCCCATCAATGATCTGAGAATGAATCTGGCTTACTTTTTCGGGTTTTACCCGCAAGATAACATCATAAGTTTTAGTAGCAGGCACATCATGCTCACCATCTTCAACCAGTACAGAACGAGTTTCTTCTAACTGCTGTTTTAAATTTTCCACCTGATGCACCAGTTCCAATCTTTCCTTACGTTTTGCATTTACTTCCAACAATTTCGGATCTACCAAATGCTCAGCTAAAGGCATTTCCTCACCAAAGATATTTTCATAAGTCTTTTCGATTACCTGAGCTTTTTCTTCCGGCACACCACTGTCAGATAGAATAGAAGATATGGTACTTGGAGTTACAAAAACAGGTTCCGGTTCCACAGTTTCATCTTCTGTGAAAGGGATCAAATGATTTAAGTTATCATGAATGTCTAAAAACAGTGCTTCTGATTCCTCATCATCCTCACCAATAACTTCCTTTACAATATTTTGGAAGGTTAATTTTTCTTCTGTAGCAGTAAATTTAGAATTACAGCCTAAACAAGAGCCTACAAATTCATTATGTGGTGCCTTAGCATCTCTTGTGTAGAACATGCAAGAATGAATGTCTGTACTGCGGTCAGAAAAGGCAGGAAATACAAAACCGGTATCCGGTGCACCTACCACCCAGTCACGAACTCGTGGGCCAATACGGTTTTCATCCTCACGATAACCCAGTCCGGGTTTGGAAAGGGAAACAGGACAAATAGCACAAAGCAGGTATTCATAAACTTCCTCAGATTCATCTAACTTATTGTTATCAGAGGTTTTTGTCATAACATCATAAGCATCATGGAATACTAAAATCAGGTAATTTCCGGCATAGCTGTAATTATCAATTACCAAATCAAAAAAGGCATCCATTAATTCCTCATTTTTTAGTGCTGAAGATCTTAGTCCCATAAGAAACTGTTGTTTTCCGCCACTGCCTTCTTCCTCCAAAGGAAATTCAAGATTTAAGATATTGTTTCCCACAGTACCAGACAATACCTTTTTGGCAATTTCCAGGTATTTATAAAATTCTTCTTCTTCCAGATTTAAGAAAGTTTCCCCGAAAGTAGTAATTTTATTGCGGTCTGCATCTACATAACATCCACAAAGTCTGGTAAAAGTACAGGCATCCTTTTTAAAACGTCTTTTCAGTTCTAGAATATCTTTTTTATTCATAATATGTACGACCTTTCTTACATAAATTTTTGTGTAGAACACGCTGTTTATATTATAATATGGAAAATTTGATGGGTGCAAGAGAAAAATACCGCCCTCTTTCACAAACTATTTCTTAAACTTGCCAAAAATGGAAGAAACGTGTATATTAGAACAGTATTATTTTTTGTAAAAATATAGAAGGAGGAGTATTGTAGCCGGAATAGGTGCAGTATTTTTATTATTGGTTTTTATTTTTTTATCATAGGAAAAACCACATGAAAATGTACTGCAGTGACTACCGGACAAATTATTAGCATGTGCAAGAATGCTTATGGGTACAATAATGGTGGAAATGGAAATATTGGTGTGGGTATCCCTAATTCGTTAAAGTATTTTAAGTATTATAGGAAAAATATCTCTTGGAATTGGTGCAGGTATGGCGATTCTTGGAGTGATTTTAATATTAGCAGCAACTTTTTAAGGGAGGAAGATATATGGCATGGTGTCCAAAATGTAAAAGTGAATATAAAGATGGAATTTTAGTATGTAGTGACTGTGGTGTTACTTTAGTAGAAGAACTAAAAGAAACAGACGATAATAAGGTAATTATGATTGCATCCAAGGAAGAAGCAGAAAATTATTATGAGCTGCTGAAAAAATTCGAAATAGAGCGGGCAGAACTGATTTATAATGAGGAATCGGAGTTATATCATGTGTCTGTACCGGAAAGCCAGGTAGAAAAAGCAAAAAAGCTGGCAATCATTCAGAAAGTAAATCTGAAAGAAGAGGAAACGGAAGAAAAAGAAGAAGTACAGGAAGAACGAAAAACACATGTATATGTACATCATTCAGAACGTCATCAGGAATTGTTATCCTCTGCCTATTCCCTGCTCATTGTAGGTATTACTGGATTAATTTTTGTATTATTGGTGGTACTTCAGGTGATTCATTTACCATTTCCGGAAATGACTACCAAATTAATGGAAATTACTCTTGGTGCACTTTGTGTTATTTTTGTTGGTGTTGGAATTAATTGTTTGAAAAATGCCCGTTCCATAGCAAAGTTGGCACAGGAAGAAGATAAGCTGACCAGTGAAATTACCCAGTGGTTTAAGAAAAGCTTTGATACCTTTGTAATTGATACAGATATTGAGGAAGATTTAGAAGAAGAAATAAAGTATTTTAAACGCTGTGAGGCGATGAAACAGATTATTAAACAATCCTATGGTGAGCTGGATGAGGGCTATTTAGACCGTTTGATAGATGAGTTATATCAATATTTGTATGAGGATATTGATTAGAAAATGTATTTGGTACCAAGATACCAAAAAATGTTGAAAAAATTCAAATTTGCTATTAAATACTGGAATGAACTACCGATATATATATTAGGACGGTACTAAGGTACCAAAAACGAACGGAAGGTAACAGAATAAATTGATAGGATGCGGTAAAAATAAGCACGAGGGAGGTGGACATTCCAGTAAGCAAAGTACAGGCGCTTTATAAAGTAAATCCAATCGAAAGAGTAGAACGCAGTAGCAGAGCCAGTTCAGAACGTCAGGCACCTAGCGAAGAACGAAAAGAAAACGCACAGTTTCATCAGTGTTTGTTAGATTATTATAACAGTAAGGCAGTGGAATTTCAGAATCCTGGACCTCAGAAAACAAATACTTATGGAAAAAGTGCAACAGAATTATTTTATGAGGCAGGAAATACCGTAAACTTTTTCGGTTGACAGGAAAGAAAGTTATGATAGGGATTAGAACGGAGAAATAAGCAGTACCAGAGAAGCAAGAAATGGTACTGCTTATTTTAATACTTTTTTCTGCTAAGTGCATAACTTAACCAGATATGGTATAATACAGATATTACGAGACAATTTATATAATTTTATTAGGGGGTTATGGCTATGAGAATGTATGATTTAATTATGAAAAAGAGAAATGGTGGAATATTAAAAAAAGAGGAAATAGAATATATGGTGATAGGATTTACCAATGGGGATATTCCCGATTACCAGATGGCAGCTATGATGATGGCAATTTATTTTCAGGGAATGAATGAGGAAGAAACTCTTGACTTGACTATGGCAATGGCTTATAGTGGGGAGATTTTAGATTTATCCAAAATCAAGGGGGTAAAATGTGATAAGCACAGTACTGGAGGTGTAGGTGACAAAGTGTCTCTTGTTTTGGGACCCATGGCAGCAGCAGCAGGAATTCCTGTAGCGAAAATGTCAGGAAGAGGCTTGGGACATACAGGTGGTACCATTGACAAGTTAGAATCCATTACTGGATTTCATACCTCTATGGAAGAAGAAGCCTTTATTCATCAAGTTAATGAAATTGGAATTGCACTGGTAGGTCAGACGGCACACTTGGCACCAGCAGATAAAAAAATATATGCATTACGAGATGTAACAGCAACAGTAGATAACATGTCCTTAATTGCAGGAAGTATTATGAGTAAAAAGCTGGCGGCAGGGGCAGATACTATTGTGCTAGACGTAAAGTGCGGAAATGGTGCTTTTATGAAAACAGAAGAGGACGCAAAAATGTTGGCAGAAACCATGGTAAAAATAGGAAATGGTGCAGGAAGAAAAACCATTGCCATTATTTCTGATATGAATGAACCTTTAGGCTATGCAGTAGGAAATGCTTTAGAAGTTGCAGAAGCAGTAGAAGTTTTAAAGGGAAATGGAGAAAAGAGATTAGTGGAGCTTTGTATTATTTTGGGAGCTTATATGTTGTTTGGAACCGGACTAGCAGATAGTGTGGAAAAGGGAAAAGAGAAGATGGAATCAGTGCTTGCAGATGGCAGTGCTTATAAAAAGTTTTTAAGTTTTATAAAAGCACAGGGTGGTGATTTGGAAGAAATAGAGAATACAGATAGGTTATTAAAAGCAGAATATAGGGAAGAAATTTATGCTCCGGTCAGCGGTTATATTGCAGGAATAGAAGCAGAAGAAATTGGAATTTCTGCATTGATGTTAGGAGCAGGTAGGGAAACCAAGGAAAGTAAAATAGATTACACTGCAGGTTTTTGGCTTAATAAGAAAACCGGTGATAAAGTTGAAAAAGGCGAATGCTTAGGAATTATGTATGCAAATCAGAAAGAAAAAATGGAACCAGCAAAGAAACGATTTTTAAATGCCTTTATTTTTTCAAAAGAAGCAGTTCCCAAACAAAGCTTAATTAAGGCGGTGATTGGAGATTAAAGTCAAGAATAACGAATGCACTGAATACATCCGGTAATTTTCATTTCGTCGTTAGTATAGTAACTGATAACTAAATTTTTTCCAGAAATAGTAAGGTAACAGTTTTTTGTCTGTAATTTGATTTTTTCGTCAGAGTATTCCAAAATACCTTTATAATTTTCCACATAAACTTCCTGGTTACCGGTGGCAGTTACAATGACAGATCCAAACATCAGATCTTTGGGAAGATGAAAAGATTCAGTAAGCTCAGCTTTTAGTTTGTTTTTCATAAAATTCCTCCAAAATATTGAAAGGATTTGGTTAATTTACTATATGCATGAAATAGCCATTTCATGCATATAGTGTTTTAGAAAGCCGAAGTATGGAGGTAACTCTTTTGATTCCATTTTTTAACTATATAAAAGGGTATGTGCGTATACGGCTTAAGGGAGGCTCACCGGAACGATTTTTAAATCTATGCAGTAACAACAATATTTTAATCTGGCAGGTTGTGAGAATAGAAGACGAATACGAAATGTATCTGAGCCTGCAGGCTTTTAGAGAATTAAAATCGATTATTCGAAAAACAAATGTAAGGATAAAAGTAGTGGAAAGAAAGGGACTTCCATTCTTTTTATACCGGTACCGTAAAAGAAAAATGTTTTTTGCAGGAATTGTCATTTGTGCTGTGTTTGTCTATATTTTGTCTTTATTTGTGTGGCAGATAGAAATTAATGGAAATTATGCCAGAACTACAGATGTATTATTAAGATTTTTAGAAGCCAACAATGTTTCCCATGGAATGAGAAAATCAGAAGTGAATTGTGAAGAAATTGAAACTATGTTAAGGGCAGAATATAATGACATTATCTGGACTTCGGTAAAGCTTAAAGGAACAAGACTGATTATAGATGTACAGGAAAACACTGATACCTCCATTGAAAATATTAGCGCAGAAGAGGCCAGTGATTTATATGCCCAAAAAGAAGCTATTATTACGGAAATCGTTACTAGAAATGGCAGTCCTTATGTGGCAAAAGGTGATGTGGTAAAAGCAGGAGATTTGCTGGTTGGTGGGGCACTTCCTATTACCAATGACTCAGATGAAATTATTAATTATCAATATGTGGCAGCAGATGCAGATATCTATGGAAAGACTATTTATGAGTATGAAGATAGTTTTGATTTAAAGTATAAAAAGCATGAAGATACAGGAAATGTGCAAAAGGGACTATATCTGAAAATCCATGAAAAATCTATTTTTTTAGGTAAAAAGAAAATAAAATTTGAACATTATCATACACTATCTGATATCAGGCAATTGAAATTTGGCGAGAATTTTTATCTTCCATTTTCTATTGGAACTGTGAAAGTATTTGAAGAAAAGGTACAGAATAGTAAGTACACCAAAAAAGAGGCAGAATTACTGGCAAAGAAACGTCTTTTGAAATTTCTTGAAACTTTAAAAGAAAAAGGGGTTCAAATTCAAGAAAATAATGTTACAATAGACGTAGATCAAAATCAATGTAAGGTCAGTGGAACTATAACTGTAATTGAGAAGCTAGGGATTCGGAAAAAAGCTTCTATTATACAGCTAGATGTGGATGGAAAGGAAAATGAAATAGATGGAGAAACAGGAGACAATTATTAATATACCTATGGAACATATGAAAAACGTGTTTGGACAGTTTGATAATTATATCAAAAAAATTGAAAGAACATTGAATGTTTCTATTGTTGCCAGAGGGGAAGGCATTCATGTAATGGGAGAAGAAAAAGCAGTAGAAAAGGCGAAGAATATATTTGACAATTTAATTGCCCTTTCTTTACGGGGCAATACCATTACAGAGCAAAATGTAGATTATATTTTATCCCTATCTTTCGAAGAAAAGGAAAATAAAGTTCTTGAAATTGATAAAGACTTAATTTGTCATACCATTCAAGGAAAGCCAATTAAACCAAAAACTTTGGGACAGAAGCAATATGTAGATGCTATTCGAGAGAAAATGATCGTATTTGGAATAGGACCTGCAGGTACCGGTAAAACATATCTTGCAATGGCAATGGCAATTCAGGCTTTCAAAAATGATGAAGTAAGTCGTATTATTCTTACCAGACCGGCAATTGAAGCAGGAGAAAAACTGGGATTTTTACCGGGAGACCTGCAAAGCAAAGTAGACCCATATCTAAGACCATTGTATGATGCACTATATCAGATTATGGGAGCAGACAGCTTTATGAAAAATATGGAAAAGGGATTAATTGAAGTAGCACCTCTTGCTTATATGAGAGGACGTACACTGGATAATGCTTTTATTATTTTAGATGAAGCTCAGAATACAACTCCGGCTCAAATGAAGATGTTTCTAACACGAATTGGATTTGGATCAAAAGTAGTAATTACCGGAGATGCTACACAGAAAGACCTGCCTTCCAATCAAAAGTCAGGGTTGGAAGTAGCAGAACGCGTGTTGAGAAAAATTGATGATATTGCTTTTTGTACTCTTACCAGTAAGGACGTAGTGAGACATCCATTGGTGCAGAAGATTGTAAAAGCTTATGAGGATTACGAAGTGAAAAAACAGGCAAAATCAAAAACAAGGGGACTTACAAAATGATAAGAAAAATCAAAAAAAATACCATGGTGATGGTTTTTCTTATGTATATAGAAACATTTATCTGTGCAGGGCTTGTGGCTTTTGGTGTTCAAGATATGAGTTTGCAAAAAACTATAGCCATTATGGCACTTTCTTTTGTGCTGTGTACGGCATTTATAGTTGCTCTGGCAGCGGAAACTTTTTCCAGAGAAAAGTATAATATGTTTTCTTTTTGGGAAGTGACTATTACTTATGGCATTGGGTTACTGATAGGGGCAGCTATGCTTTATGAACCGGATTACTGCGACACTGTGTTAATACTTCCAGTAATGATGAGTATTATAGCCGGTATTGGACCGGCAGTTGCAGGTCATGCTGTGGTTTTAAGTCTTGTATTTTTATGGGGCGGAATTAACATGGAAATATTAGTGTTCTATTTAATTGCAGGAATTGCCGCCGGATATCTAAGCAAGTGTTTCTTAAAGAAAAGCCAGATGTTATCGGGATTTATTACTGTATTTAGCACCTATGTGCTTACTATGTGTGTGTATGTGTTCTTTAAAACAGAACGTATCAATTTACTTGTGTTGGTAAATATATTAATAGGAGCATTGGTAAATGTTTTATCTTTAATAGTAGTTCTTCCGTATCTTTATAACTCCAGAAATAAAGAAATGCATGATTTACAAAAAATGCTAACTCCAGAATATGAATTGATGGATGTTATGATAAAGAACAAAAAGAAGGTATTTGCTCATGCAGTACATTCTTCAGAACTAGCAGAAAAAGCAGCAGAGGAAATTGGAGCAGATGTACTTTTGACAAAATGCGGGGTATACTATTATAATTATGCAAGAACACTTGGTAAAGAGTATCAGGATGCTTTTATAGAAACTGCCTATTGGCATAAGATACCCAAAAGACTTACAGATATTGTGTTGTCCTTAGGAAATGAATCGGATAAAGTAATTAGCAAAGAAGCAACAGTGGTATTGGTCACAGAAACCCTGGTATTGGCAAAAGAATCTAAATTTGCAGGAGAAGCAGCAGATAGTAAGTATTTAGATGCAGTGATTACCCAGCGTTTTAATAAAGGATTGTTAGAACTTTCCGAGATTTCAGTGAAAGATTACATGAGTTTGAAAAAGTACATAATAGAACAGTTATGCAGTGAAAGAAAGGAAGAAATAGCATGACAATTTGTCTGGAACAGGAATACCAGTTAGATTTAGGAATAAACTATAAAGAGATGGCAGATAAAGTCGTTGAAGCAGCGTTAGATTATGAGAAGTGTCCCTATGAGTGTGAGGTAAATATAATATTAACAGATAACCCTGGCATTCATGAGATTAATAAGGAATCAAGGAAAATCGACCGTCCTACAGATGTGCTATCTTTTCCAATGGTAGAATATGAAACCCCTTCTGATTTTGAAACCATAGAAGAAGAACAGCCGGAATGTTTTCATCCGGAAACAGGGGAGCTGATGTTGGGAGATATTATTATTTCCTTAGATAAAGTAAAAGAACAGGCGGAAAGCTATGGTCATTCACTGGAAAGGGAGTATGCTTTTCTTTTGGCTCATAGTATGTTACATTTGATGGGTTATGACCATATGGAAAAAGAAGAAGAAAAGGTAATGTTTCAAAAGCAGGAAGAAATTCTTGAAAGTTTGAATATTACTCGTTAAAACATAAAAGTACATTGAAATGATTTTTAGAGTTTAGAAAAAATCAGGAGGATAAAGTATGGGACGAAAAAAAGAAAGTGCCAGCGGTTTTGTAGTGCAAGGCAGTATTCTTGCTGTAGCTTCAATTCTGGCTCGAATTATTGGGCTTATTTATAGAGTTCCAGTTACAAATATTATAGGTGATTATGGAAATGGACTTTATGGATTTGCATTTGAAGTGTATTCTATGATGTTGTTAATTTCCTCGTATTCTCTGCCTACCGCAGTATCAAAATTAGTGGCAGCAAGGTCACATAGAGGGCAGCACAAGAGTGCTTATAAAATATTTAAGGCAGGACTGCTTTTTGCAGTTGTGGTTGGTACACTGGCAGCAGGTTTTACGTTCTTGTTTGCAGATTTTATTGCAGGGAAAGTTATGAAAGATCCTATGATCGCCCTTTCTTTAAAAGTACTCGCACCCACTATTTTAGTTGTAGCGATTATGGGTGTGATTCGAGGATATTTTCAGGGCTTAGGAACTATGATGCCTACTGCTATATCCCAGATTATTGAACAGATTATTAATGCCATTGTAAGTGTGGCTGCGGCATATTATTTATTTGAATATGGAACGAAAGTTGCAAAGGTATTGCAGAATGAAAATTATAGTGGGGCATATGGAGCAGCAGGTAGTACTCTAGGTACCTTACTTGGAGCAATTGTAGGACTTCTTTTTCTTTTATTTATGATGATGATTTATAAAAGAGTATTGAAGAAAAGAATGTCAAAAGACCGCTCCGGGCAGATAGAAAGTTATGGAACAATTTACATGCTTTTATTCTCTACCATTGTTCCAATCATTCTTAGCACTGCAGTTTATAATTCCAGCGTTTTTATTGATCAGACTATTTTTAGTAATATAATGAGTAGTAAAGGCGTGGAAAATTATACAGAGTTATTTGGTGTATTTACCGGAAAGTATAGAACCTTAGTAAATGTGCCAGTTTCTATTGCAAGTGCACTGGCAGCATCTACTATGCCAAGTCTGACGGCAGCAGTGGCATCCGGAGACAGAAGATTAGCTAATAAAAAAATAAATATATCTATAAGATTCATTATGGTTATTGCATTTCCATGTGCAGTTGGACTGGGAGTACTGGGGTCCCCTATTTTGCAGTTGTTGTTTGGTGATACAAGAGAGCTTCCGGCAAATATGTTAATGATTGGTTCTGTGGCAGTAGTATTTTATTCCTTGTCTACTTTATCCAACGGAATTTTGCAGGGGCTAAACAGGATGAATGTTCCAGTAAGAAATGCATTTATTTCTTTGGTGACGCATGTAGTTTTCGTATATGTGATGTTAAAATTTACAAATCTAAATATTTATGCAATCGTAATTGGCAATGTTATATTTTCCCTTATGATGTGTGTGTTAAATGCTATAGCTATTAAGAGGGCAACCAGATATAAACAAGAAGTTTATAAAACTTTTCTTGTACCATTGATATCTTCTGCAGTTATGGGAGTTGTTTCATTTTTCGTATACCTAGGTCTGGAAAAACTTACAAAGAGCAATACCATCGCTTTTATTATAGCTTTTATGGTGGCGGCAGTGGTATATGTGGTAGTATTATTGTTGATGAAAGGTTTTACCGAAGAAGAAATGCGTTCCCTTCCAAAAGGAACAATGCTGGTATCTTTGGCAAAGAAATTCAGGCTAATGTAAAAATACAGGAAAAAATTGTATAAATTGAGAAAATAAGGCTGATACTATAGGTAAAGTAAAGGAGAGATTCTATGAAAAAGACCTATATTATCAGCTTTCTTGTTATCTTTTTGTTGATAATTGTAAGCTATTTTGGAAGTTATTATTTTATGAAAGAAAAAGTAAAAGAAGTTCCCATGGAGAAAAAAGAGGATGTGCTAAAAGCCAATTCTGGTACAAAAATGTATACTTCTGACCAGACAGTATATGTATTGGAAAAATATGATGCAGCTACTTATGAATTAACAGAAGAGAAAATGACAATGCCTGCAGAATATGTAGGGCTTACCAGAGAAGAACTGATGGAAAAAATTAAATCTTATGAAAAAAGCCCGGATGTGCTAGATAAAAATGATGGTTTCACAGGCTTTTCCCTAGTTTATTTTTCGGAAAATAAAATTGTTTTACGAAAGACCTATAATAAGAACTCTTATGAAATAGAATATGAAGCAAAAATAGACTCCCAGGGAAAAATTGTAATTTATATATCAGAAACAGGTACCATTTATACAGACACAGATATTTACTATAACCAACTGCCGGCTGATGTGAAAGAGGAGCTTGAAAGTGGAAAAAAATTGCAAGGGCTTCGTGAAGTGTTTGATTTTTTAGAAAACTATTCAAGTTGAAAAAGTGTGTCGAATATAGTAGAATATTAGTAAATATTGGATGCGGGAGGGAAAAGGTATGACAGAAAAAATATATGAATTAATGGATTGGCCGGGAATTGAATCAATTGTATACTCAGAAGAGGACAAGCCTAATAGAATTTTGGGTGCTTTTAAACTTAAAAAAGGAATATTGATACAAACTTTTCAACCACAGGCTTCTGCAGTGAAAGTAAAGTTTAAAGATGGAAGAAAGACATATGATATGGAACTTGTGGATGAGGCAGGCTTCTATGTGATATATGTTCCAGGAAAGAAGAAGACAGAATATACCCTTATATTGGAAGAAAATGGAAAAGAAAGAGAAATAGAAGATCCATATCGCTTTGAGCAGGTACTTTCAGGGGAAGATTGTTTTAAATTTAACTCAGGAATTCATTATGAGGTGTATGAAAGCTTAGGGGCACATCATATGGAGGTAGAAGGGGTATCGGGAGTGCATTTTGCAGTATGGGTGCCAAAAGCAATCAGAGTCAGTGTAGTAGGTGAGTTCAACCAATGGGATGGAAGACGTCATCAAATGAACAGGATAGATGATAGTGATATTTTTGAATTGTTTATTCCGGAAGTAACAGAGGGAGATATATATAAATTTGAAATAAAAATGCGTGGCGGACTGGTACTTTTAAAATCAGATCCTTATGCTCAGGCTTTTGAATTACGTCCAGGTTCCTGTTCTAAGGTAACAGAAAAAGAAGAATATCAATGGCAGGATAATTCATGGATAGAAGAAAGAGAAAATACAGATTTTCATGAAGAGCCAGTATCAATTTACGAACTTCACTTAGGCTCTTTCAAAAGAAAGGGGAAAAAATCCTTTTACAATTATAGGGAACTGGCACCAATGGTCATTGAACAGGTGAAAGAGCTAAATATGACTCATGTGGAATTACTTCCGGTAATGGAACATATTTTAGATGAATCCTGGGGCTACGAGATTACCGGATATTATGCACCAACTAGTCGCTTTGGAACTGCAAATGATTTTAAATATTTTGTGGATGAACTTCACAAGGCGGGAATTGGTGTGATTTTAGACTGGGTTCCTGCGCATTTTCCAAAGAATGCAGATGGTCTGGTGAATTTTAATGGATATTATTTGTATGAGCCATCACAGGAAAATAAGAGAGAACATAAACGTTGGGGCACTTATGCTTTTGATTATGGAAAAAAAGAAGTCAGTAATTTTCTAATTGCCAATGCCCTATACTGGATAGAGCAATTCCACGCAGATGGCTTAAGGGTAGACGCTGTTTCAGCCATGTTGTACCTGGACTACGACAGATTAGAGGGTGACTGGACACCAAATATGTATGGTGGTAATGAGAATTTAGAGGCAATAGAATTTATTAAACATTTAAATTCTATAATGAAAAAAAGAAATCCAAATGTGCTTATGATTGCAGAAGAGTCAACCTTGTTTGGAAATATTACAAGAGATTTAGAAGAAGAAGGGCTAGGATTTGATTATCGCTGGAATTTTGAATTTATGAACAAATCTTTTGAACTTTTTGGATGTGATCCATTATTTAGAAAAGGTATTTATAATGAATTTCTAAACAGCATGACTTATGCTTATATGGAAAATTATGTACTTCCATTTTCCCATGATGAAGTGGTACATGGGAAAGGTTCCATGTTAAATAAAATGGCTGGAAGTGAAGATGAAAAATATGATAATTTAAGACTGATGTATGCATATCAAATGGTTCATCCGGGAAAGAAATTAACTTTTATGGGAAATGAGGTTGCTGGGGAGCTGGAATGGTCCGAAAGTGCAGAGCCGGAATGGAAGCTTCTTAAAAAGAAGAAAAATGCAGGAGTAATGAAAATGATTTCCGTTCTAAATGAAATTTATCAGACATATCCTGCATTATATGAATTAGAGGAAGTAAGTCACGGAATTGAATGGATTAATAATACTTCTATTAATGAAACTGTTATTGTATTTCTAAGAAAAGGAACTGTAGTAGGAGAAGATCTTCTGGTAATATGTAATTTTACACCAGTGCTTCGTGAAAATTATAAAATAGGAGTTCCTTATAAAGCGAAATACAAAGAAATTTTTAATAGTGATGACAGTGCTTTTGGCGGAAATGGAAATGTAAATGCTAATGTAAAGAGTGCAAGAGAAGAGGAATGTGACGAAAGGGAATATTCACTAAGAGTGAAGCTGGCACCATTAAGTATTTCTATTTTTAAAATGGTAGCAGACAATTAAGTTATAGGTAATAGGAGGATTGTAATGGTATTGACAGGAGAAAATGTACAGGAACAGGTTGTACAACAGGTAGAGGAACTGGCAGACATTAATATTGAAGATGTACAGCCTAGTGTAATTATGGAAACTTTGCAAGGTTATGTTCCGGATATTATTAATTTTGGAATTTCAGTGTTATTGGCAGTTGTAGTATTTGCTATTGGTACAAGACTGATAAAATTGATTCGTAAAATTGTAAGGCGTTCCTTGGAACGTTCCAGTGCAGATGCAGGAGTAGAACAGTTTATTGATTCTATGTTGAAAATTGGATTGTATATTGTTCTGATTATGACAGTTGCCGGAATGGTGGGAATCCAGACCACTTCTATTGTAGCAGTAGTTGGTTCTGCCGGTGTGGCTGTAGGGCTTGCATTACAGGGAAGTCTTTCTAACTTTGCAGGCGGTGTGCTGATACTGTTGTTAAAGCCTTTTAAAGTAGGGGACTATATTATAGACTGTGCAGACAAAAATGAAGGAACAGTAAAACAGATTCAGGTTTTTTATACGAAGCTTTTAACCACTGACAATAAGGAAATTTTGATACCAAATGGTACTTTGATGAATTCTAGTATTATAAATGTAACGGGACAGACAGAGCGACGTATTGATATTTTAGTGGGAATTGCTTATGATGCAGATTTAAAAGCAGCGAAACAGTGTATGGAACAATTGGTTTTAAAAGAAGATAAGGTATTAAAAGAAAAGCCGATAGATATTTTTGTAAATAGTTTAAATGATAGTGCAGTAGAACTTGGACTTCATGTATGGGTAGGAACAGAAGATTACTGGAGTGTAAAGTGGCGTTTGACAGAAAATATCAAGCTTGCTTTTGATGAAAAAGGAATTGAAATTCCATTTAACCAGTTGTCAGTACATATTATGGAAAAAGAACAATAAAATACACACGAAAGCCGAAAACTCTCATAAGATATAGTAGAAAAATATCTTATGGGGGTTTTTTATGAGTGTCATATTATCTCTGGAACATGTAAGTTTCGCCTACCATAGTGAAGCTGGGGAAATACTGGCGTTAGATAATATATCTTTTGAAGTTGAAAAAGGGGAATTTATTGCAGTAATTGGACCATCCGGCTGTGGAAAGTCTACATTGCTTTCTTTGATTTCAGGTTTGAATCAAGTAGAGCGGGGAGAAATAAAATTTCAAAGTGAAAATAAAAAACAGACAAAAACCAATATTGGTTATATGCTTCAGAAAGACCATTTATTTGAATGGCGAACCATATATCGTAATGTGATTTTAGGACCGGAAATTAATAAAAGTCTCACCAAAGAAAAAGAAGAAAAGATAGAAGATATGTTAGAGCTTTATGGGCTTTCAGAATTTAAAGAAAAAAAACCTTCAGAATTGTCAGGAGGAATGAGGCAGAGGGCTGCTTTGATTCGTACCCTTGCCATGGAGCCGGATTTACTTTTGTTAGATGAACCTTTTTCTGCATTGGATTATCAGACCAGAATATCTGTAGCAGATGACATTGGTACCATTATTAAAAAAGAAGGAAAAACGGCTATATTGGTAACTCATGATTTATCAGAAGCCATTTCTCTGGCAGACAGAGTTGTTGTCTTAAGCAAAAGACCTGCTACGATAAAATCGATTATACCAATTAAATTAAGTATAGAAAACCGTACTCCTTTTAATTCCAGAACGGCACCGGAATTTAAGGAATATTTCAATCTGTTATGGAAGGAGCTTAGAACTGATGAGTTGTAAAGTATCCGCAGAACAGGTGAACTTTATGAAAGAGGTCCGGCGAAAAAAGAGAATTGTCCAGGGTATGCAGTTAGGCATTATTCTATTTCTTCTTGGTGTTTGGGAATTGGCAGCATTTTGGGGATGGATTGATGATTTCATTTTCAGTAGTCCTTCTAGAATTGTAAAAACATTTATTTCTTTAATTATATCAGGAGATTTGCTCAAGCATACAGGAATTACTTTGTATGAAACGATTTTAAGCTTTGGGATTACCACTGTAAGCAGTATTTTTATTGCTATGTTATTATGGATGAGTCCCATGGTATCTAAAATTGTAGAGCCATATCTTGTTATTTTAAATTCTCTTCCAAAGTCTGCTTTGGCACCACTTTTAATTGTATGGCTGGGAACGGGAGCAAAAACCATTGTAGTAGCAGGAATTTCTGTAGCTGTATTTGGAGGAATTATAAATTTATACACTACATTTCATGGTACCGATAAAGAAAAAGAAAAGTTGATTTATACCTTGGGAGGAAAAAAGTATCAGGTGTTATTTAAAGTAGTACTTCCAGGTGCAATACCAGCAATTATTAGTAATATGAAAGTAAATGTTGGTTTATCTTTGGTAGGGGTCATTATAGGGGAATTTCTTGCAGCAAGAGCAGGACTTGGATATCTGATTATCTATGGAAGCCAGGTGTATAAATTAGACTGGGTTATGATGAGTATTATTTTACTGTGCATTATGGCAGTGATTTTTTATAAAATAATTGGTATTTTTGAGAAAAAGCGGTGACTTGTTTTAAGGTGGGGGCTGTGGTATAATATGAACACTTGGCGACACAGCTATGATAGATAAAATGAAAGGTGAAGTTATGTTAGAAAATAAGGAAATTATAGATACCATAGATTTTAATGGAGAAGCTCCAGCAGATGAAACCAAAAGACAGTACTATTATATGAAAAAGGCTGCAGAATATGTGGAGCAGGAAAGCAAAAAAGCCGGACGAAAGCTCACATATTTTGTGCAAAATTTTGGATGTCAGATGAATGCAAGGGATGCAGAAAAGCTGGCAGGGATTCTGGAAAAAATTGGATACGAAGAAGCCTTTGATGAAATGGCAGATTTTGTAATTTATAATACTTGTACTGTAAGAGAAAATGCCAATTTAAAAGTATATGGAAGATTAGGCTATTTAAGTGGTGTAAAAAAGAAAAATCCCCATATGAGAATTGGACTTTGCGGCTGTATGATGCAGGAGCCGGAAGTAGTAGAAAAGCTCAAGAAAAGCTACCGTCATGTGGATCTGATTTTTGGAACCCATAATGTATTTAAACTGGCAGAACTTTTAGTAACCATGTTCCAGTCAGAACGTATGGTAATTGATATATGGAAAGATACTGATAAAATCGTGGAAGATTTACCAACAGAACGTAAATATCAGTTTAAATCCGGTATTAATATTATGTTTGGATGTAACAATTTCTGTAGTTATTGTATTGTTCCTTATGTGCGTGGACGAGAAAGAAGTCGCCATCCAAAAGATATTATTCGTGAAATTGAACGGCTGGTGGCAGATGGGGTAGTAGAAGTTATGCTTCTTGGACAGAATGTAAACTCTTATGGAAAAACCTTAGAAGAGCCAATGACCTTTGCCCAGCTGTTACAGGAAATCGAAAAAATAGAAGGGTTAAAGAGAATTCGTTTTATGACTTCCCATCCAAAGGATTTGTCTGATGAATTAATTAAAGTAATGGCTAATTCTAAAAAGATTTGTAAGCATCTTCACCTTCCATTACAGTCAGGAAGTTCTAGGGTATTAAAAGAAATGAACCGAGTATATGACAAGGAAAAGTATTTAGAGCTTGCTATGAAAATCAGAGAAGCAATTCCTGATATTTCTTTAACTACAGATATTATCATTGGATTTCCTGGGGAAACAGAAGAAGATTTTCAAGATACTTTAGATGTGGTAAGAAAGGTGCAGTATGAAAATGCATTTACCTTTATTTACTCCAAACGTACTGGAACTCCAGCAGCAGCTATGGAAAATCAGGTGCCGGAAGATGTGACAAAAGACCGTTTTGACCGTTTGTTAAAAGAGGTTCAGGGAATTGCAAGAAAAAAATCAATGATTTTTGAAGATACTGTTCAGGAAGTGCTGGTAGAAGAGGTAAATGAACAGGATGCAGAACTGGTAACCGGACGTATGTCAAATAATCTTTTGGTGCACTTTAAAGGTGGCAAGGAATTGATTGGAACTTTGCAGAAGGTGCACTTGAAAGAGTGTAAAGGATTTTATTATATTGGAGAGCTGGTGTAAGGGATAGTCCTTGCCAGCTTCTGGATGCAAATGTGTAAAATAAAATGCACAGACTTCAATTTCGAATGGAACGGGAAAACATGCAAGTAAATGTAACATAATGCATTAAGAAAGGAAAAAGACACCTGATGGTTGTGTGAAGTGGATTCGAGGACACTGGGAAAGACTAGGTAGAGCAGAAGAGTGTGAAGGCTTTTCTGCTTTTTTTTTCTGTTTTTTGTTATGTCACTAAGAAATACTGCCAAATATAGGTACATATTTTAAATTGGTAAAGTACATATGTATATTGAAAATAATATACAAATGGGATATAATAAGGTAGGAATTCTAGGTATGGAATCGGATAAATAATACCATGTAAACAGGAGGGGCACCAATGAGGAATACAGCGGTTTTTGAAACGAATGATAAGAAAACAAAGAAAGTTTTCAGTGAAGAAAATATTCAAATTTTAGAAATAAAAGATGTTATTTATGTAGAAAGTGAGGGGCATTATCTTCATATTTATATGGTAGAAGGTCAAATGATAATACGAAGTAAAGTGAAGGAATTTATAGAAGGAATAGAGGAAGTATTTCTTCACTCACATCAGAGCTTTGCTGTTAACATGGCTTATATTAAGAAATTTGGAAACAATGAAATTGAGTTAAAGGATGGAAGAAAGATTCCGGTGAGTAGAAGTAAGTTTAAGGAATCTAAAGAAAAATTGATAAAATATTTGGATGGTTAAAAAGAATATTTTAGAATAAAAGATTCCAAGAAAAGTTATATGAAAACTTCTCTTGAAATCTTTATTTGTCTTTTGCTAGTCTTTTTGCAATGGAAAGTAAAAGCTCCTGATCTTCAATGGAGATTTTTGACCAATAGCTTATAAGGTGTTTGAATGACCGCTGCTCTGATATATCATTAGGTTCCATATCCATGAAAAATTCAGAAAGTGTAATACCAAAGGCGTAACAAAGTCTTTCTAATGTTGGAATAGATGGAATGGTATTCCGCTTCATCATATTTGTAAGGGTGGAGTATGGGACATCTGCTTCTTGTGCTAAGCGATAATAGGTCCATCCATAAACTTGGCATAGTTTATTTATATGTTCAAGTACATTAAATTCATTCAATTCAGTACCTCCAGATTTGTAGTGAATGGTATATATAAGTATTATACGAATTATTAAAAATAACGTCTTTTCTATTATAGCATTAAAAAAGAAAGAGAATTAGAATGCATTAGAGTATCATAAAATCGGAAAATTTTAGATGAAGAATGCAGGCGAATGAGAAAGAATGGATTGAAAATAATATACAAATGAGTGACAAATTTGCAAGAAAATTTTGTAAAAAAACCAAAATTTAATGCTAATTTTGACACCACAGATACCAGTTTTGCCAAAATGGAGAAATCAAAAAAGAGAAGTAGTATAATTTTTGTATAAAATTTTGTGTGCCAGGCATGATGAAAAAAGCATTTATTGGGGTAGAATGCGTGGGGAATTTCGGATGCTTGGCAGGTAGGGGATGGGAGGTAAGGATAGAGTGGTTTAAAAGGTGACAGATGTTTGGGTGAGAAAAATAGTAGATAGGGAATGTGAGTGTTGAAATGAAGGGTAAAATATGTAATGAGGAAGAGGTGTTTTTTATGAGAGAAATTAAGAAAAGGTATAAGAAAATAGTGGCACTGGTGCTTTGCCTGGGAATGATGACAGGAATGTTCGAGGGTGTGCCAGGATTAGGCGAATATAGTGTGGTGGCGGAAGCAGCATATGCAAATCACAACTATGATGGTAGAATTGCTTGTACATGGTATGCATGGAAAAGAGCACAAGAAAAGTTGGGGATTACATTTCCAAATAACTGGGGCCATGCTGTTTCATGGTATTCGAATGCCTCGATAGCAGGATATGAAACAAATTCTACTATTCCAAAAGCAAATTCACTTGCAGTATGGAGTCATGATACAGACTCTATGGGGCATGTGGCGTTTGTGGAGGAGGTTATAGGAAATTCAGTATATTTATCAGAGGGAGGTTCTTTACAATCTGTAAATGGTATTTACTCAAGAGTTGTAAATAAAAACAATATGAACCGTAGTTGGTATAGTAATGGTGTGACTACACACGAAACATTACTGGGATATATATATTTGGATGGTGGTAATTCAAATACAACTAATTCTTCAGTTCAAACCCAGTCCCCATCCATCAACCAAGACTTATCAGAAACAAAATACAACTACATTCAAGAAACAACTTTTGGAAGAAAAGCAGTGTTCAGAAATCCATCCGGAAGACAAATTGAAGATTTAGGAATGGTTTTATACGATGAAAACGGAAAGGAAATTACCAGAAATCATGAAGGAACACACTCTTCTGGAGTTGGTTCTTATAAACAAGAGTCATTTATTTATGAAGATGTGACAAAAGATTTAGGAATAGTTTTAGAACCGGAAACAAATTATTTCTATCAGTTTTTTATTAAAGTAGCAGGTTCTGATTTAGTATATTCAGATAGATATAGTATTCAAACAGGGGGTAAAAAAACTCCAAATACTCCTTCCATATCCATAGACAAAACCCATGTGGCAGCTGGAGATTCTGTTACAGTAACTTGGCAGGCTGATGTGGCGGCAGTCAATGGATATGATATTACTGTAGTATCAGAAGATGGAACTTACAAAAGAACAATTACTGTAAATGATAAAAATGCATTCAGCGCTTCTGTATCAGTTCCTAATGTAGGAACTTACAGAATTATGGCGGTAGCAAAAGGAAAAAGCAAAAATAGTGGAACTGCCGTTTCAGAACAGACAATTACTGCACATGACAGTTCTACAGTAACCTTTGTACAAAATACAGAGAACGGTGAAGAAGTTTTAAAAATGGAACGGGTTCCATACGGACATAAAGCAACTGCACCATCAGCTCCGTCCAGAGAGGGTTATACTTTCCAGGGATGGGATAAGGATTATAGTAAGGTAACAGAAGATTTAAAAGTTACTGCAAATTATAAAATTAATACATACACAGTGAAATTTGTGGGGGAAAACGGAACTATTTTAAAAGAAGAAAGGGCTCAATATAAATCTGCAGTACAGCCACCAGAAGCACCAGCCTCTACAAAACCGGGATATGTATTTGGTGGATGGAGCAGCAATGATTATGAATGTGTGAAACAAAATGCCACAATTAAAGCAAGTTATGTGTGGGAAAATAATGAACTTCCAATTATTGTAAGTGATGTTAAATGCGAGTATAAGGATACAGGATATCTTTTGACTTATACCATTGCAAATTATCCTACATCCAAAACAACAGGACGTGCCATAGTATCCTTAAAAACATCAACAGGAAAATTAGTTGCAACTACAGAGTCTAGTGCATTTACTATTGATAAAGATGTAACAAAATCAAACCAGGAAATATTTGTCCCTTATGAAGGAGTAGCATCTACAGCTGAAATTGTAATTGTAGATAAGTTTTCATCAGGCATTCCAATTTCTAAAAGCCAGTCTTGTGGGGTTTCTAGAGAATGGAGCGCATGGCAGACCACAAAACCGGAAGGAAATTATGTCCTTGAATCAAGAACAGAATACAGAAGTCAGGATAAAGTAACAACAACAAGTTCAGCATCTTCTTTGCCAGGCTGGACATTATATAATACCTCAGAGTCATGGAGTGACTGGGGAAATTGGAGCAGTTGGTCCAGAAACAGCTACAGTAGTTCTGATAGCAGACAGGTAGAAACGCAAAATGTAACAGATTCTAATGGATATAAGATAAACAATTATTACTATTACAGATATTGGAATTCTACATATGGTCAATGGTACTATACATATTCTTCTTCTATGGGTGGAACAAAATATACTTTTTCCCAAAGAGAGGGAGATTCACCAGCAATGTATTGGTATGCAAACTATGATGGTCATAATGCATACCGCTTGAACAATAATAATGGTGGTTATGGAGTTAATTTTAATAATGAAATCTGGTATTTGGAAAGTACACAAAATGTTGATGCTACTTCTCATACAGAATGGCGTTATCGTGACAGAAGCAAAAACTATACTTATTATTATTATAAATGGAATGGATGGTCTGACTGGACATCAGAGTCCATTACAGCTTCTGATAATAAACAGGTAGAAACCAGAACCACTTATCGCTATAAATCAGATGTGCAGGGTGAGGAAGATAATACGGGAAATTTAAGAGAAGTGACAGGAAGTGTTCCAACAGAGTTTGCAGGTAAGCAGGCAACTTTATTAGTATACAAAAACGAGGAAGCAGCGGATTACAATAATGAATATGTAGGTCAAAGTGAAATCAATGAAGATGGTACCTATCATTTTTCCTTTATTTCAAGGGAAGAACCATCAGCGGAAACAGGAGATTTTACGATTGATTTGGCGATTGAGGGAGCAACAGAATCTATCTATGTTGATACCATTAAAGCACCATTACCTAAATATACTGTTACATTTGTAGACTGGGATGGAACCGAGATTTCAAAACAAGAGATAATTCAAGGAGAAACAGCGGTCTTGCCGGAAAATCCTGAGCGAGAACATTATAAATTTACCGGATGGGATACCGGAACTACAAATGTTAGGGAAGATTTGATGATAACAGCGCAGTATGAGAAGGAGATTTATACCGTTGTGTGGGTAGACTGGAATCGACAGAATTTTGCTATAGATACTTATACATATGGAGAAAAATTACTAGAACCATCTTTAACAGAAGTAGAAGGGTATGAATTGGTTTCATGGAAAGATGAAAATGGAGAAACACCAGCAGAAGTAACAAAAAATATTGTGCTGACCGCAGAATATAAAATTAAGGAATACACAATTAAATTCTATGATTGGGAAGGAAATTGTATCAATACACAGATTGTAGAGTATGGAAAATCAGCATTGGTACCAGAAACACCAGTAAAAACCGGAATGGTATTTGAAGGCTGGAGCAGTGCAGATTATACCTGTGTAAAAGGTGATTTGGATATCTATCCGAACTTCTCCTATGAAGAGACAGTAGAAAATCCAGAGGTAGATGTGACATCAGGTGCATATGAACATTCATTTACTGTGAAATTATCAGGAGAAGAAGGAGCAGCTGTTTATTATACTACGGATGGAAGTAAGCCGGATCAATACAGCCAGCAGTATCAAAATGCAATTGAAATCAATAAAAATACAGTACTTCAGTTTATTGCATGTAAAGAAGGAAAAAATGCCAGTGAAATTCAAAAGGCAGTATATCTAATTTCTGAAACAGAAGATACACAAGGAATTCTAAAGATTAAAAAGAGTTCATGGGAGTTAGAAGCAGGCAGTACAACAGATTTTGAATATACTTTATATAGAGAAGATGGAGATAACGAAGTAGAATTTTTCTCTTTAAATGATGATGTGGCGGAAATTAGCGAAAATGGTAAGATACATGCCAATGGTACAGGAAGCACACAAATCTTTGCAATAACGAAGGACCTGAAATATGCCGATTTCTGTACAATTAATGTCACTTCAAATGAGATTCCAGTATCAGAGATTAAGCTGGAAAAGAATGTGATATGTATTAGTCCGGAAGGAAATGAAAAGATAGAAGCGACAGTAGAGCCTGCAAATGCAACAAATCAGGAATTATCATGGTTTTCTGATGACAGCCAGATTGCAGAAGTAAGTAAAGAGGGAAAAATCATAGGAAAATCTATGGGAATTACTTCTTTAAGAGGCTATTCCTATACAGGAAACTGCTATATTGATTGTACGGTAGTAGTAGCAGAACCTTCTGTAGAGTTAGCTGACACAGCAATTGTAGTAGAACAGGGAGAACAAGTAACAGAAGAAGCTAATATTATTGGAAGTATTGAGCAAGAATTCCATTGGGAAAGTGATAATGAAACTGTTGCTACAGTAGATGAAACTGGTCTTATTACAGGAATTGCTCCAGGACAAGCAAAAATAAGTTATGTATCTGAGGACAACCAGTATAAGGCAAGTGTCATTGTGATTGTTACAGATAAGCAGGAAGAAAAAGTAAGTATAGAAAACAGCGTAGTATCAGAAATTGGGAATGTTACTTACACTGGAAAAGAGATGAAACCAGAAGTTAAGGTAGAAAGTAATGGTAAAACATTAACAGTATTAGAAGATTATTCTATTGTATTTAGCAATAATGTGAATGCAGGAACAGCAATGGTTTATATTATTGGAAAAGGAAATTATACAGGAGTTGTTGAGAAAACATTTACTATTTTACCTGCTGATATTGCATCAGTTTCTATAAAGGAAATTGGCGAACAGAAGTATACAGGAGGCGAAGTAAAGCCTGATGTTGTAGTGAAATCTGGAAGCAAGGTGTTAAGTGAAGGCATTGATTATGTTTTAACTTATGAAAATAATACAAATGTTGGCATAGGAAATGTAGTGATTAGTGGACTTGGAAACTATACAGGAACAAAAACTTATTCATTTAAAATAGTTGCAGCAAGTCAACCATCTCCAGTAGTTACAAAAGCGCCAACACCAATAATTACAAAAACACCAACGGTTACAAAGACACCAACACCAACAATTACGAAGGCACCAACCAAAGCACCGGAAAAAGTAACAGCACCAGCTAAGCCAAAGATTAAATCTGTAAAAAATGTTAAGGGTAAAAAGATGACAATAAAACTTAGTAAGAAAGTAAGTGGTGCTGCTGGATACCAGGTTACTTATGCTACAAACAGCAAGTTTACAGTAGGTAAGAAAAATGTAGATATGAAATCAACTTCTAAGACGATTAGTAAGCTGAAAAAGGGAAAAACATATTATGTAAAGGTTCGGGCATATAAGAAAGATTCTAAGGGTAAGAAGATATATGGAAAGTATAGTTCTGTGAAAAAAGTTAAAATTAAGAAGTAATTCTAATAAAAATTAAGAAGATACTTATGATTACTTTAATGTTTGTTGAATAAAAAGATAATGCCTAAGAAAGCAAGTTGCTTTCTTAGGTATTTCTTTTTCGGAAAGATATTCTTTAGGTGAAAAATAGTGAGAAGAATTGATTTAATATAGCTTTCCTAATTGCTTTTACCTACCATTTGGTATATACTTATATCATATTGTACAAAAGGAAGGGTGTTTTTATGGGGAAAGAAGAAAAAAGTAACAAAAAACCAGCTTCGGAACAAACGATTTTCCGAAACATGATGATCACTACTTTTTCGGTGGCAGCAATATTTTTTGTGAAAAACCTAATCGGCCAAGCATGGCAGGGGGCAGCAGCAGTTGGAATTTGTCTGATGGTTTTTGCGATTGTAGTTGTTGTAATGAAAAAATGCAATGTAGAGCAGAGTAAACAACAATTTGCCATTTGTATCTGCCTTGTGTTTGTAGTATTCTGTATTTCATTAAACAGTGGTGCTTATTATAGTGATGATTTTCCATTGTATCTGGCAGTAATAGGAATATCCGGGCTTTATCTAATGCCTAAGTATGCTTTGGTTCAAATGGTACTGATTGATATTATGTTAATTATTGCATATATATTGCATCCGGAAAAAGCTGATCCGCTAGGGCAATATATTATGTGTATTGCATTATTTACAGTAGGTGCCTTTACCATTTACATGGTAATCAAAAGAGGACGTTCTTATATTGAAATTAGTAAGGAAAGAGCAGAAGAGGCGGAAACTTTATTGACAGAGTTGAGAAAAGCCGGAGAGGAGCTAAAGCAGAATTGTGATACTTCTTCTAGGGGAATTGAAAATTTAGAGAAAGCAAATGAGCGGTTAGAAGCCTGTGCAGATGCAGTGAAAGCTGGTTCGGAAAGTATTACTCTGGGAACAGTAGAGGTTGCTCAGACCTTTGAAGAGGTTCAGGAGAAGGTTCAAGAAACAGAAAGAAAGATAGATTCCTTGAATGGGGAAGTGAAAAAAGTGGAAGCTTCACTGGCTGATAACAAGAAAAATATGAATGAAATGACAAATAAAATGGAAGATTTGCAGAATACAATAAAAATGGCAAGTCAGGTATTTAGTTTACTACGGGGAGAAATTCAGGAAATATCTCAAGTTACAGAAGAGCTGACGCAAATTGCATCCAGTACAAATATGCTGGCATTAAATGCATCAATTGAAGCCGCAAGAGCTGGTCAGGCAGGAGCCGGATTTGCAGTAGTTGCTTCTAAAGTACAGGAACTTGCAGAAGACAGTAATAAATGTTCTGCCAAAGTTGTATCCGTAGTAGGGGCTATGGAAAAACGTATTGAAGAAACTACTACTCAGTTAACAGACAGTACAACGGCGATTGGGGACTCGATTAAAACACTACAAGGATTTTCGGAGAATTTTGATAATCTGACAGGACATTTTGGTTCTTTATATCAGGATATCGAGGAACAAAATACCAATATACAGCAAGTAGAATCTATTTTTGAAGATTTGAAACATAAGATTTCAGAGATGACAGATTTGTCAGAAGAAAATCAGAATTCAGTAATGTCTATTACAGATACAATTAATGTGTATAAGGAAAATATGGAAATGGTAATTGATGATAATAAGAATATCAATGAGGTTTCCAAGGCTATGTTGGAATTGGCTGATACACAGGATATGATATAAAGAGATTATCAGCATGGACATTAGAAAGTGTATTTAAATTTTGATCATAATCACTTTTTTTATATTCATTCACCAAAAACTCGAGAAATTAATTCTATTCTTGATAAAGTTTATATAATATGATAAACTCAGATGGATAAAAAGTTCGTTTTTCAATTGAACATATGAAATGGTGTAGATAAGGGAGAGGGGATATGAAAAAAGAGTCAAGAAGTATATTAATATTTTTATTGATATGGATGTCTTTTTCTTTGACTGGTTGTGATACCGTTGGTTCTAAATCAACTAATATATCTATTGTATATGGAGTTATAACAGTAGTTTCCTTACTCGTATTAGTTGTATATTGTGGAGTAATAGATAAAAAAGAGTTGTGGTTTATCTTATTGTTTTCTTCTGTTTTTATCGTTAATATTGGATATTTTGCTCTTTCTATATCTAAAACTCTAGAAGAAGCCTTATTAGCCAATCGAATTGCATATTTAGGTTCTGTATTTTTGCCAATGTCTATGTTTATGATTATTATGAAAGTATGCAATTTGGGATATAAGAAGTGGTTGCCGTGTTTGTTACTGATGATAAGTGTGTTTGTTTTTCTTGTAGCAGCAAGTCCTGGCTATTGTAATATTTATTATAAAGATGTGGCTCTTCAAACAGTGAATGGTGTTAGTGTATTGGATAAGACGTATGGTGAATGGCATAGTATTTATATGTTGTATTTAGTTTCTTATTTCGGGGTAATGATGTTTATGAGCATTCGTGTTTTTGTCAGGAAAAAGATGGAAAACAATATATATGCCATTATTCTGGTGGGAGCAGTATCAGTCAATATAGGTGTGTGGTTACTTGAACAGTTTGTAAAGATTGATTTTGAAATTTTATCCGTATCCTATATTATTAGTGAGTTTTTTATGCTATGTCTTTCTCTGACTATTCAAGAACATAGGAAAATTCTAGCTATATCTAAAAAGATGATATTAAAAGATAATAAGCTAGAACGTATAGCAGGAGAAGATAAGACCATATTAACTGGTTTAGAAAATACAGAAGTGAAGCCTCAAAGCAAAAATGTTTTAGAAAAAAAAGATATGGAAAATCAAGAGGATTCATTGAAATTAAAACAAAAAGAAGATTTAGTTCTTACAGAACAACAGGAACATTTTTTAACAAATATACATAGATTAACACCAACAGAGAATACAATATATGATTATTATTTAGAGGGGAAAACCACAAAAGAGATTATAAAAGAGCTAAATATTACGGAGAATACCCTGAAATATCACAATAAGAATATCTATAGCAAGTTGGGGGTTTCTTCCAGGAAAAAGTTGGTTGAGACTGCCTTGGAACTAAAAAAACAAAATAAAATGTAGCCATAATAATAGAATAAATATATGAAACCGGCCAAAGGAAGAAGTGCCAAGAGATTATGTTGTTTGTAAAACGAGTGGGAAATATCCTACTCGTTTTTTACTTTATAACAAAGTTTTTTATGTTTTCCTATAATTTAATTAATAAAGCCCTCTACCAAGAATGAACACAATTTAGTTAAGAAGATAGTACTATATGTTCGAACCTACCCCTCTACTACTATCATCCTACTCCTATACTACCATTGACCTACCCCTATCCCACCCTGTTTTTGACAGAAAAGAAAGAAAACTACACCCAGTTATGTCATATGTGTGGGGAAAAAAAAGAAAACAAAATGTATAATTTAAGAAGTTGCTTAACCAAAAACAAGCATCAAAAATTTAAAGGGAGGATTGCTAATGAGTAAGCAAAAAAAGGTAGTAAGTTTGTTAGAAGGAGGAAAAGTAAAATGAGTAAGATTGTGAAAAGAACATGGGCAGTTGTATTGAGTTTAGCTGTTTTTGCAGAGTTGTTAGTAACAAACACTATACCAGCAGAGGCAGCGGCCAAAAAGTATGTGACAGGATTAAAGGTTGCAAAGAGTAGTGTTTCATTAGAAGCAGGGAAAAATACCAAGATTAATGTAACTGTAAAAGTGAAAGGAAACGCGAAAAAAACTATAAAGGCAAAGTCTAGCTCTCCCGCAATTGTTAAGGTAAAAGTTGGAAAAGTATCAAAAAAAGGAGTTACTCCAATTACTATTACAGCAAGAAAAAAAGGAAAAGCGACTATTACTGTTACAACCGTAGCAAAAAACAAGAAGAACAAAAAGCTTTCTAAAACAATCAAAGTAACAGTAAAAAAGAAAAAAACGGCACCAACAAAAAAACCAACAGCGACAAGTACACCAGCGCCAACAAAAAAACCAACAGCGACAAGTACACCAGCACCAACAGCAACAAATGTACCAGTAGTGACAAATACACCAACTCCAACAAGTGTACCAGTAGTGACAAATACACCAACTCCAACAAGTGTACCAGTAGTGACAAATACACCAACTCCAACTCCGTCACAAGTTGCAAGTAATGAGGTAAAATGGACAGTGGAAGAGGAACCATATGAAGGCACTTTTTCACAAGTAGATCCGGTAACAAATGAGACACAGAATTTCCCAATCCAGTTGTTACGAAAATACGTAAGCTTTAATCCATGGCCAACAACAAACGAACAGGTTCAGTATGTAATTAAAAATTGTGATGATCCATATGTAATTGCAGCGCTATACATTGTGGCATTGGATAATTATGAATATGGATCTAGAGGAGATTATTCTGGAGTAACATATCAGATGATTGAATCCTTAATGAATGGTGCAGGAGCAGTAACAGGTTCTAATTATGTATTAAATAGTTTTGATAAACAACACATAAATGAGTTTGGAACCAAAAAATGTGAAGTGAAAAGTGGAGATAATGTGTTAGCTAGTACATTTGCTTCTCGTACATTCTTAAAAGGAGCAACACCATATAATGGATATACACCAGAAGGTGGCTTAGATGATAAGACGAAATGGAAGATTATTATTGACCAGTATCCATATTGCTTTGATCAGGAAAATGAAGTGAAAAAATACATTACATTGTGTCCAAGAAGATATACAGAGGAACAAGAATATGAAAACGGACCACTTATTCCGGTTGAACATAGTCAGGTAGCAAGAATTGGATTTAGATGGAATGGGTCTAAAAAAGTATGGCTTCCAACAGATTATGTATCAATTAATAAAGATCCGGGTAGTTCTGCACTAGTACCATATAATATTAAAGCATCTATCTTATTCTCAAATGATTATAAGGCACCGCAAGAAGATCAAGGATGGTAAATTTGTAAATTAATGTATGAATTAGAAACTGTATTTAAAATTTAATCATAATCAATGAATGTAAGCATGGGAAATTTCTCATGCTTATTTCATGTTGCGATTCCTTAGAAATACATATTCCAAACACTTGAAATTGCATATCTTGCACCAATGCTGACCTTTAGAACCATTATTCTTGTAGAGATAAATTTGGGGAAGTTTGTCTACCTTAAATTTTTGATATTTAGGTGAATGTGTTGTGGTCAAGCTAACGAAGACAATGAATAAACATAGTTCCTGTTCTTGATAATAAAAAATTCTCAATAACATCTAGTTTGATAAATTTTCTCATTTAGTAAAATTGACAATATTTTCTAGTGGTGTTAGACTACCAAAAGATAGTCGCGACTAACTGCAGGAAGAAAACACAAACTAGAATTTAGAATGGAAAAGCGAAAGGATAAGATTGTCAATTATGAAAATGAAAAAAATATTATCTATGTTGTTAGCAATGTCTGTAGCAATAACTTCTGTATCTGTATATACATCATTGCCAGTGTTTGCATCTGAATCTACAAATGCTGTTGTAAATGAAGCAACAACAGAAAAGACTTATGTATATGGAACTATGAATATTCCATATGATGCATTTTATAAAGCTGAAATTGGAAATTCCAATGAGGTACCAGTAGATGCAGTAACATCTGCAACTGCATCTAAATGGAAAAACTTTGCAGGAAGTTATTACACAGCAGCAACAGAAGGTGAAGGCGGAACAATTTTAGGTGCTAAATACAGTGTTGCTATTGAAAGTGATGTGTATGAAACATTAAAATCTGCAAATAGCCCATTATTAGAAAGCTTTGTAGAAAGCACAGAAGTACCTGTTGCATACAAAGTTATGGATAAAGATGGAAACTTCTCCGCAGTAAATGGAACAACCACAGAAGCAGAAGGTGTAACTGCAACACTTGCAACTACAAGTACATGGGGTGACTACCAGTTGACTTTTGAAGATTTGACAGTGAATACGAAAAGCGATGTTGCCGGAGCAATTATCGAAACAACAGATGGAACAAAATATGGATTACGTCACTTAGAAAATCTCTGGTTAAAAGCAACTGAACTTTCTTGGGGTTCAGGTTTCAAACTTACAGAAGCAAAAGGAAATACTTTAAGTTATGCCCATTATGAATCTATGATGGGAAAAACTATTTCTAAGATTACATATATTTGTACAAGTGGAAACGTTACAGTCAGCAACTTAAATATCTATGTGCCAGTAAAATATAATGGAACTTTTACAATTACAGATGCTGACCAGACAGCTGGAGCAGCCACATATACAATGGATGGTTTCCCAACAGATGGTAACTGGAAATTAGAACTTCCGGAAGGATTGAAAAATGCTTCTTATGCAAATGGAACTATTTCTTATAGTGCAGAAACATTACCTGGTTCCTATACTGTAACAGCAAAAGATGCAAACAATAAATATGCAGAAACATCTACAAGCTTTAATGTAAAGACAGATAAGCTTCCGGTAGAGTTTAAAGATGGACAAGTTGTTGCATTAGAAAATGTAACAGAAGATGCAAAAACAAACTATATTAAGAACATTGCAACAGTTAATGTAAAATTTGGCGAAACAACAAAAAGTTATAAGGCTAGTGGACATGGTTCTGTAGCTATTGTCGCTGAAGATGGAACTGTAAATATGGCAGCTGCATCTAAAGGAGCAGAAGTGTTTGCAGAAAATGGCACTTATGAATTAACTGTAACATCCAATGGTTATCCTGAACTTACATTTACAGTTGAGAAAAAGGCATCCACACCAACACTAACAGCTACACCGGTTCCAACGCTAACAGCTACACCGGTTCCAACAAAAGTAGCTACACCGGTTCCAACAAAAGTAGCTACACCAACACCAACAAAGAAAGCTACAACAACACCTAAAGTTACAACACCTAAAAAATCAACTATCTCTAAAGTAACTAATGTAAAAGGTAAGAAGTTGAAAGTTGTTTGGAAAAAGGATAAAACTGTAACTGGATATCAGATTCAGATTGCTACAAACAAGAAGTTTACAAAAGGTAAGAAAACTTATACAATTAAAAAGGCATCAACAACTTCTAAGACAATTACTGGTCTGAAAAAGAAGAAAACTTACTATGTAAAAGTAAGAGCTTATAAGGCATCTGGTTCTAAGAAAGTATATGGAAAATATAGTGCTATTAAGAAAGTAACAATCAAAAAGTAATTTTAATATAATCTAATTTTCCTAAGGGGCTATCGTACTAAAGTTAGTGCGTAGCCCCTTTTTTGATAAAAATAACATCTAAAATTAATTTGTAAACTCCTATATTCTATGTTAAAATTCATAGTAGCATAGCAAGAAGACGGTGGGGAAATATAGAACAATAAGTCATCAAAGAAACCGGCCTATAGAAAGGACACAGGATGTTACAGGATTTTAATCTTATAGAAATTGTAGAACCGTTACTAGAATGGTTTCAAGAAAATGCAAGAGTATTGCCTTGGCGAGAGGAACCTACTCCTTATCGGGTATGGGTATCAGAGATTATGCTTCAGCAAACCAGAGTAGAGGCAGTAAAACCATACTTTGAGCGTTTCGTAAAAACTCTTCCGGATGTAAAATCTCTGGCAGAGTGTGAAGAAGAAAAGCTCTTAAAGCTTTGGGAAGGTTTAGGATATTATAATCGTGTGCGGAATATGCAGATTGCAGCACGGTCTATTATGGAAGAATATCAGGGAAAAATACCAGAAGATTATGAAATACTTTTGAAACTAAAAGGCATTGGTCATTATACAGCAGGGGCCATTGCTTCTATTGCCTATGGAAAAGCAGTTCCAGCAGTAGATGGTAATGTACTTAGAGTAATTACAAGAGTAAGTGCAGATGATTCTGATATTATGAAAGAATCTTTTCGCAGAAAAGTAGAGGAAGCTTTGAAAGTTATTATGCCCCAAGAAAGGGCTAGTGCATTTAATCAGGCATTAATGGAACTGGGAGCAAAGGTATGCATTCCTAATGGAGAGCCTTTGTGTTATCAGTGTCCATGGAACAACCTATGTCAAGCGAAAAAGCAGGAACTCTGGCGGAAAATTCCAGTAAAGAAGAAAAATAAAACAAGAAAAAAAGAAGAGAAAACAATATTTGTAATTCGTAAAAATGAAAGCGTTGTATTAAACAAACGTCCTAACAAGGGTCTTTTGGCAGGATTATATGAATTTCCAAATGTAAAAGGATATCTGTCTGAGGAGGAAGCTCTTTTCTGGATAAAGAAGAAAAACTTAAAACCTCTAAAAATCATGCCTTTAGAGGATGCAAAACACATTTTCTCTCATGTGGAGTGGCATATGAAGGGATATATGGTGTGGATTGATGAATTAGAACAAGAGGACAGCAAATTTTTGTTTGTGGAAGTGGAAAGTTCAGAAAGAGATTATCCAATTCCCGCAGCTTTTTCGGCTTACACAAAATATATGAATATAAAATTGGGGAATGAGCGTTTTTTTAAGTCAGTTTGAGTTTTCGCAAATTGTAATTAAAAAATGAATATAACCGCCCAAAGTACCAATCTGCCCAATTTTTGAACGCTCAAGAAAGGCAGTTCTGTGAAATAGAGGCACTTTAATAAGCCCCGTCGGAACCGGACTTTGGG
>JAFQCM010000036.1 GCA_017399445.1 Lachnospiraceae bacterium
CCAGGAAGCCATGCGCGAAACCGCGCGGAATCAGGAACTGCTTCTTGTTTTCTTCCGTCAGTTCCACTCCATACCATTTGCCGTATGTCGCAGAATCGGATCTCAAATCTACTGCAACATCAAAAACCTCACCCTTTGTTACACGAACCAGCTTGTCCTGTGGAAAGTTAATCTGGAAATGAAGTCCGCGAAGTACACCTTTTTTTGACATTGACTGATTATCCTGTACAAATTCCATGTCAATTCCGGCTTCCTTATAATCATTATAATTATAAGTTTCCATGAAATATCCTCTTTCATCACCAAAAACAGTTGGTGTAATTACTTTTAATCCTTCGATCTCACATGTTTCTACTGTAATTTTTCCCATTTCTTTTTCCTCTTTTCTCAATTTTTATAATCCATTAGCAATGTCTACCAAATATCTTCCATATGCTGTTTTAAGTAGTGGCTCTGCCAGTTTCAATAATTGTTCTTTATCAATAAATCCATTGCGGAATGCAATTTCTTCAATACAAGAAATATACAGACCTTGACGTTTCTGAAAAGCAGCCACAAAATCTGCCGCATCCAAAAGGGCATCATGATTTCCTGTATCTAGCCACGCAAAACCTCTTCCCAAAGTCTCCACACGCAGTTTCCCACGACTTAAATATTCATTATTAATGCTTGTAATTTCAATTTCTCCTCTGGCTGATGGTTTTACATTTTTCGCAATTTCCACTACCTCATTATCATAAAAATACAATCCCGGTACAGCATAATTTGACTTAGGGTTTTCTGGTTTTTCTTCAATAGAAATCGCCATTCCATTTCCATCAAACTCTACTACACCATACTCTCTTGGGTCTCTTACATAGTATCCGAAAATAGTTCCACCTTCGTTCTGTTTCGCCACTTTTTTCAATACTTTAGAGAAACTCTGTCCGTAGAAAATATTATCCCCTAAAACTAATGCTACCGAATCTTTTCCAATAAAATCTGCTCCAATAATAAAAGCATCCGCTAGTCCTCTTGGTTGATCCTGCACTGCATATTGAAGCTGCAATCCCAACTGGCTGCCATCTCCTAAAAGTTCCCTAAAGATCGGCAAATCTCTTGGGGTAGAGATAATCAGTATCTCTCGAATCCCAGCCAGCATAAGTGTGGATAATGGATAATATATCATTGGTTTATCATAAACCGGCATAATCTGTTTTGAAATTGCCTTTGTCAAGGGATACAATCTTGTTCCCGATCCTCCTGCTAAAATAATTCCCTTCATTAACTTTTCCTCCTAACTTATATTACAGCATAAATGCATAAAGCGAGGGTGCCTTGTTTTTCAACAAAACATCCTCACATTTTCATAGTCATTCAATAAGTTTCCGCTGATTACCTGTATCATTTATACATTTCACTATAGTATTTTTGATAATCGCCACTAGTTACATTATTCATCCATTCTTCATTTTCCAAGAACCATTTAATTGTAAGTTTGATTCCATCCTTAAACATAGTTTCCGGATACCAGCCAATATCTGCTTTAATTTTATCCGGTGCAATGGCATATCTTCTATCATGACCTTTACGGTCTTCCACATAAGTAATCAGCTGTTTGCCAATATGTGTTCTTCTTTCATCATTTTCTGGCAGAATTTCTAATAATGTTTCCAGAATAATCTCAATAATTTCAATATTCTGTTTCTCATTATGTCCACCAATATTATAACGTTCTCCAAGTTTTCCCTGTTCCTGTACCATGTCAATCGCTTTTGCATGGTCGTCCACATATAACCAGTCACGTACATTCTTACCGTCTCCGTATACAGGTAAGTTCTTTCCCTGAAGTGCATTGTTAATCATCAATGGAATCAACTTTTCCGGGAACTGATATGGTCCATAATTGTTGGAACAGTTTGTAATATTTGCTGGGAACTTATAAGTATCCATATAAGCCTTTACTAATAAATCAGAACTTGCTTTACTAGCTGAGTAAGGACTATGTGGATCTAATGGTGTTGTTTCATAAAAATAAGTATCTCCTTCTTCCAAAGAGCCATATACTTCATCTGTAGATACATGAAGGAATTTTTTATCTTCCTTATAGGTTCCATCTTCATTTTCCCATGCTTTTTTAGCCGCATCAAGCATTACCAAAGTTCCTAATACATTAGTCTGAACGAAAACTTCCGGATTACGTATACTTCTGTCCACATGGCTTTCTGCTGCGAAATGTACCACTCTGTCTATATCATTTTCTGCAAAAATTTTTTCAATAGCTTCTTTATCACAAATATCTGCTTTCACAAATGTATAATTATCACGATTTTCAATATCTTTTAAATTTTCCAAATTACCTGCATATGTTAAACAGTCTACATTTATAATTCTGATTTCATTATCATATTTACGAAACATATAATGAATATAGTTAGAACCAATAAATCCGGCTCCTCCGGTTACTAAATATGTTCTCATCTTTATTCCTCCGTTATTTGTTATTTTCAAATACACTTAACAACTATAGCATACCTTTGGTATGATACCACATTCTGGTATATAATTCAATGAAATTTTTCTTAATAATACTTCTTATAAACTACATTTCTGTCCACATACCCATTAATTCCAGGCACACTTCCTTTATTTGTATACTGCCAGATTTGAAAACTTCCTCTATATTCCGGAGCAGATGCATATCTGGCAAGCCATACATCATATCCACTTAAACTACTCATAATCAGATTATGTTCTAACCAGCTTTTACTTGCATATACAGCCGGTACATACCCCTCTGTTTTCACTTCATCACAAAAAGCCTTTACAACTGCAGTTCTTGCATATGCACTTAAACCATTTGCTCTTCCCCCTGCCACATATTCGGTATCAATTACCACCGGATATGTGATTTTATATGGTGCTATCTTGGCTTTTGTCCATGCTGCTTCTTCTCTTGCTTCTTGCTCTGTAACTGCCTGACTAAAGAAATATACGCCTACATCAAGTCCTGCTGCCAGTGCTCCTTTGATGTTTGTTTCAAAATAAGGATCTTCTATAATATTTCCATACGTATACCCTCTATATCCTACTCTGATAATAGCAAAATCAATTCCTGAAGCTTTCACCTGATGCCAGTTAATATTTCCTTGAAACTTTGAAACATCTATTCCCGCAAAACTTGTTTTATCTTTATAATAAGGCAGACAGGTCAGTTCAATGGTATTATGATAGACTCTTTCTGTGATTCCCCTGGAATCAGAAACATACACTTCTATCTGATACGTTCCACTTTCATAATTATGGTCAACCACACTAATATTCTGTCTGTAAGTATTGCCAATTTTTATAGGTTTGCTCTTTACAAGGTCATCTTTTCCATTATTTTTACTATATACTCTGAGTTCCACTTTCTTTATTTTTGCCGGTGAAGATATGCCAGATATGTTCACCTGTACAGAACCCTTTTCATTATTGTGATATGCAAACTGCACATCAGAAACACTATTGCTACCTACCACAAAAGAATTTTTATTGACCAGTTTCTTGCTTTTTCCTGCTAATGTAACATATGTATAAGCATGGTAAACACCTGTGCTTTTATGCTGTTTTATGGATAATTTAGCAGAGTAAGTGCCTTCTCCAGTTTTTGTAGCTGTATATAATTTTTTGTCACTGTTTCCACTTTTTTCACTCCATACAGCAACCTGTACATTTTTTATTTTCTCTGCATACCTTACATTTTTGATAGTGATATCATAATTACTTTGATTGCTGTCTCCTTCAATCAGGGTACTTACTGTACGATTTACCTTTATGGTAGCTGTTTTTTCTTTCAGCGTTTTCACAACACCTCTGTTATCCCATATTTTTGCCTTAAATTTATATTTTCCTTTGACATATTTATGATTTACTGCATCAAACTCTATATACCAATATCCCCCTTTCTGCTTAGCATCGTACCATTTTATATCATCAGTTCCACCTTTTACACTCCATACCCCGATTTCAACTTTTTTTATAGTTGCAGGTGTTTCAATATTTCCAACCTTTACTGTGCGGGTACCTGCCGTATTATTTATATTAGCAAAAGAGATTTTACCACCATCAATTCCATTTATGCTTATACTCTTCTTTCCAATATAAGTTTTCTCTCCTGCGGTGTTTGTCAGATATAGATACACATAATATTTCCCTGTATTATTCTTATGATTTTTAATACTTATAGATCTTTCATAAGAACCATCCATCTCATAAAGTGTATACCATCTCATGTCATCTGTTCCATTTTCACTGCTCCACACCTTTGCCTGTATGGATTCATATATTTCTAATTCCCTTGGATAATCTGCTACAATATAAAACTTTGATTCTGACATATTAGTGGTCAGTTCAATAGAAGCTTTTAATCCTGTTTGAGGTTCTGCTGCATAGCTAACCATACCTTTGCCTAACGTATTTATCAGTAGCAAAAAGACTGCAAGTATTAAAAAAGTA
>JAFQCM010000037.1 GCA_017399445.1 Lachnospiraceae bacterium
GGTGTATAATATCAATAGAGTCATATGTTGTTCCGTCCTGGAGCTGCGTAGGACTCGTAATATTAACAAAAGTGTTGCACTTGCAGTTTAGCAGGTGCGATTTTTTTGTTGTTTTCTTGATACACTCAAATATGTTGACTCCAACTCAAATCATATGCGTACTTCCAAACCACATGCTCCATGTTATTGTTACCCACCAAATATAAGTAAGCAATTCAAAACAAGGCGTATGGCTATCACACCAAATACATGCTACAATAGCCATACGCCTATTTCTTTAGGTGAACTTTTGATACTTTGGAAATCGCTTTTTAATAAGCAATCCTAAAATAATCCAAATACGCTTTATACTTATCTTGTGCTGTCAGACAGGTATCTGTCAAATAACCTTTTTCATTGTTCCATTCTTTTAATCCACGGTAATAGAACATTTTCAGATTATCCTCGATGATGAACGGAACAATATTATATTTCAGACATTCTTTGAACATAATCAATCTGCCCACACGACCGTTACCGTCCTGGAACGGATGGATTCGCTCAAACTTCACATGGAAATCAAGAATATCTTCAAAAGTCTTTTCTTCTTTTCCATTATACTCTGTCAGCAGAGCTTTCATCATATCGACAACTTCTTCCGGAAGCGCAGTATCAATACCACCGACTTCATTCGGCATCTTTTTATAATCGCCTACAGCAAACCAATCTTTTCTAGAATCACTGGTTCCATTCTTCAGTATCATATGAAGCTCCTTAATGAATTTATCTGTCAGCGCTGCTCTTGCATTGTCAATAATCATATCAATACAACGGAAGTGATTCGCTGTTTCAATCACATCGTCAACATTCAGTATTTCTTTTCCTACACCGATGGTGTTGGTTTCAAAAATATATCTGGTCTGATCATGGGTCAGACGGCTGCCTTCGATATGATTGGAGTTGTATGTTAAATCAATCTGTGTTTTATGATAAATACCACCAGAATATTTACTTGTCTTCTGTTCCTGCAAAATATCCAACAATGTAATCGGCTGTTCTTTCTTCTTGTTAGAACGCTCTGGTTTTTCCGCATTTTCAGGAATATTCCAAGTCTTACCGGTAAGAAATGCACCGTTTACTCGTCCCTGAGCACAGTAATTTCTAACACTTCGTTCCGAAACATTCCATTTTTTCGCTATTTCAGTAACTGAAAGGTATCGCATCTGCTCTCCTCCATCTCTATCCTCAATTATAACAATCCCTTTTTACCAAATGCTTATCTTTGATAATCTTCGCCAAGAACAACTTCAATATAATCGTCTCCTATTGGCAAAGCATTCTTTCTGCTATCTGTTTTCTCTAATATCATTTGATAAGATAATTCTTTATTGCTTAACATTGTGTAAATAATGTCCAATGTTTCATATCCTTTTCCTACATAAAAATTAATCGTATCAATTAAGTTATCTACATAAAAATGCAGATTTTGTACAACCAAATCTATATATGGAAAATGAGAACCATCATGCACAATCATATTTCTATTTCTATAAATACGCATTATTTGCCATTCCAAACGTTTACGATGATTAGCAAGGACTTTTTTCAATTCATTTCTATTAGAAAATTGTTTTGCATAATGTTCTATTCTATATCGTAAAAGAGGATAATTAGGCAAATCGTTTATCAAATCTATCTTATTCTGCTCAAACTCCTGCAATACTAGCAATGCAGCCATTCTCTCTATATCATTATTTCCTTTTGTAATCTTTTCCAAATCTGATTCAATGCTTAAGCAACAATGTTTTAGATCAACCAGAAGCTGTTCAAGCAACGATTTAACATATGAAGTATTTTGAACAGTTGTAATCGTATTACTAATCTGTGTTATTTTGCTATAGCTATATCTTTTATCCACTTCTACCAAAACTTCTACAATTGTCCATAAATTTAATAATTGATTACTAATATTAATCGATTCCATTGCAGATGAGTGTAAGTTTATCGCATTAAGCATTTTCTCTCCGATTATAGGAAAACTCTGAAGCATCTCTCCAATACTTTTATAGATTTGTTCCTCTGATTTTGTCCCACCTCGTGACAAAACTGTTACTGGCTTTGATAATACATAATCCTTCTCATTATCCAAATCTGTAACAATGGTCTGCTTAGTATAAAATGCTTTACTAACATGACTATTATACTGTTTCAATGATACATACAAACTAATCAATTCACATACTTTATCCCTAGCACTTTGCGGATCCAAGGCATCTATTTCTATTTTTGCCAACCAGCGGCATGAATTACCAAACAATTTATCCATATTATCTATAATTTCCACACCACGAAAATGACTCAACAATTTTTTTACATCAGCTTTTTTAACAGCAAAGTTACACTATATTTGTGTTCCTCAAAAGAAAACATGTTCCAAAAATACTCTATTTCGATTGAAACATCTTCTATCTTTTGTACCTCAGAATAATATCTTTCTTTAATTTTCGAATATATATATTCTTGACTATATCCTCGATTTATTAATTCTGTAAGCAAAAGTCTGCTTAATCCAGATAATCTTTGTTCATCATCAATTTCAAAAGTCTCTTTTTCTAAAATAATCTCTATTTCTTTTTTCAATGTTTGCAAATATCTGTCATCTATGGTCATATCATTAACAAGAAACTGTAATGCTTTTTGAATAACTTTTAATGATATCTCAGAACCTTGGTCTTTATTCAAATTCGAACATTCTCTCAAATATTCTCCCCTATCATTTTTACTATAAAAAAGACGATTGAAATCTGTACCATATAACTTCTCTGCCACCTTGTCATTAGCTAGCATTGCCGCTAATTCTTCATATAATGGTCTCATATTGCCCTTGTCTATAACATCATTTTCTATCTTGTCTATAGTTTGAAGTATTTCTATACACAAGAAATAAAATTCAATGTGGGAACTTTATAAGAATCATGCCCATAAGGAAACAGCATTTCCTCTACACTTTGAACCAGAAACAAAAATGGAGTTGTCTTAGAGTTTATAGTCCAATTTTCAAAGGAATACGCTTTCATATTTAGTCCTTTCACACTTAACGTTCATCTAGCTTCTATTAATTAGAGTATCACATTATCGGCAATTTTACAACAACTTCTGCTTTTAATCCTAGTCATTTTTTGCCGTTTCCGGCACTATTTATTTTCATGGTTATCACAGAGAAACTATTTTATTATAATATACAAAATAAAAATGGCATCCCAACAGAAATATTTATCAGAACGCCATCTATGAATTTGAGCTTTATTAAATTTTTCTTCCTGCAAAAGTGGTAAACTTCACCTCCTTTTCGCCGGAAACTCCCATTTTACAGTCCTTTTTTAATTCCGGAAAATATTCTGATTTCAAAAATCTAAAGAACTTATCTGCTGAATAAGCGTACAAACGCGATAGCAAAAGCATCGTATTTGCTGTAACCACATTTTCTTTTTCATGATATCTCTGAAAATAATGTATCTTCATAAACTAACCCTCTTCTTCATAATCTTCCGATGTAAGTAAAACCGCCGGAGTATATTCACATTCTGGAACCATACTTTTAATTATTTTAAATAGATCTTCGAAATAATCACCTGGCACCCAATATATTTCCTTGAACTTAGTTTTATCTGAATATGTAATATTGAACTCTATTCCACCAATATCCGTACAGAATACGTCAATACCTCTTTCTATGATTTCTGAAAGCATAGATACAATTTCGCCATACTTTATTTTGAATAGAGGGCTATTTGTTTTGTAACTCCATTTCCTCTTAGAATTTCTTTCTGTTTCAATAGCAGGAACATATTCATAAGATATTGATTCCGATGTAATGGTCACTTTATCATTAAAAGCCTCATCGATACAACAATATCCCCACGCGCCTTTTATCACTATTCGAATTATATCTGCCATGCTACACCTCCTCAATATTATCTATATCAATTCTTCAATTTTTGATATAAGTGTAATATCCGCTGGCAACCACTGAATACCAAAAAGAGTATCCTTTGTAAGCCACTTCACTGCTTCATCTTCATTAAATGTGTGCACTTCTTCATTCTGTAATGACTCTTTTTGCTGCCTGTTCTCCATTTTTCTTAAATCTTCCACGAAATTTTGATACATCTTATCGGAAACAAGAGCAAGTTCTATTTTAGAGCCTTCTGTCCATTGGTGTTCGAAAAGTACGTTTTTTGCTACGGGCATGGCATATATTCTATTTACAACGTCCATTTCCTTTGGGCATTTCATATATATATGCTTGGAACAAAATCCCTAACACGATACATGGCGGGTGTAGTTTTGACAATATTTCATATATATACTTGGAACAAAATCCGCATTTTCGATTCTCCATCTTGCATAACCACTAGAAAATGTTTTATGTACTGGCATCTTGATTTGTGCAAATTCTTCTCCCAGCATTTCCTCATCCTTGTAATACATGGCTATAATCAGATTAGTTCCTATAACAAACGGATTGTAATCATTTTTCGTAAGTCCTAATTCGTAAGGATATACTCTTTCTATGATATTTTATGCACCGCAGACAAAGCTTGTACGCACTGGAAAAAATGCATCACAATGGTCGTAACCCCCAAATGTTCCCGGGATTAACTGGTATAACATTTCCTGGATGATTCTTTTCTTTTTATTGTGTGCTACCACATTTACAATAGATGCTTGAAATTCTGCTAATTTTTCTTCTAGATATTTTCCTTTATCCATATTCATCACGTATAATCTTCAACAGTATTCTTAAAATTCTCAATCTGATGCGAATATTCTTCATCCATTAATGAAGATCGAATCAAAAAATCTGCTGTAGCAATATTATTTGCCATTGGAATATCATATACCTGTGCAATACGAAGAAGTGCTTTTACATCAGGATCGTGTGGTTGTGCTGCCAGTGGATCAGAAAAGAAAATTACCATATCAATGTTTCCTTCTACTATCTTTGCTCCTATCTGTTGATCACCACCTAAAGGACCACTATTATATCCTTTTACCTGTATTCCCACATGTTCTGTTATCATTCTTGCGGTTGTACCTGTTCCTGAAAGTTTATGTTTTTGCAGGATATCCTTATTGGCTTCACACCATTTAAGCATTTCCTGCTTTTTCCCATCATGTGCAATAAGAGCAATATTCTTTTGTTTTTTAATTGTCATATTCAAATATTCAAGCATATATTTTCCTCCCATTTTTCCTTCTACTTACTCAACATTTTTCACTCATTTATTATCATTCCTTAAAACACCCTGGAACATCCTAATTACTCTACCTCAAATTGATAAACTGTTCTGGATTGAAACACTTCATCCCCCGGTAATATACAACTTGGAAAACTTGCTTCCTTACAGGAATTAGGATAAAACTGTGTTTCAAAGCATATACCACTTCTCTTTATATATATGGCACCAGCCTTTCCTGTTTGTCCATTTAAGAAATTACCAGAGTATACTTGTAATCCACATAAATCAGAGAATACTGCCATTGTAATACCACTATCAGCAGCATATAATTTAGCAACTTTTTTTAACTTTCTATCATTCGAAAACACATAATTATGGTCATACCCTCCGGCAATTATAAGTGGCAAATAATCAGAATCAATATCTTTTCCAATTTCTTTTCTATATTGGAAATCCATTGGTGTTTTTGTTACATTAATAATTTCTCCTGTGGGAATCAGATTTCTATCAATATTCAAAACTTTGTCTGAATATATTTCCATTTCATGTTGTAAAATTGTACCACTATTATGTCCATCCAAATTAAAATAACTATGATTTGTGGGATTAACTATTGTCATTTTATCACATACCATCTCATAATCAATAATAAATTCGTTCTTCTCTGTAAGCATATATCGGATTTTTTGTTCTAAATTGCCTGGCAGCCCCTGCTCCATGTGTGGACTATTTCTGGAAAATTCCACAAAACTTCCTTCCTCATTTTGCCCAAATTGGGAACGATAAAACTTGTAATGTGATCTATCAAACCCACTATGAAGATTGTTTCCATTATTATTTGCATCCACCACATATTCTTTGCCCTCTATGGTAACTTTAGCACCTTCAATACGATTCGCATTTCTGCCAATATACGCACCGAGACCTATATCATTATTATAGTAATCTTTCAAATTTTCAAATCCAAGCACAACATCTCTTATACTGTCCCGCTTATCAGGAACCAAAATTGACAATACCAACGCTCCAAAATCAGAAACTTCAACACACATGCCTTTACTATTTTCTAATATAAATCTGCTTGCTTTTTCGCCATCTTTCGTTACTCCAAAACTTTTTCGTTTCAACATTTCAATCATCTTCCCTTTTATATTTACAACTTCTATTACGATAATCCCTAGGTGTCATTTTATACCTTTCCTTGAAAACCCGATTAAAAGTTCTTTGGCTCTCAAATCCACAATCCAAGCATATGTTTGTGATGGACTCCTGCGTATTTTCCAAAACAGAGGTCGCATAATTTAATCTAACACCATTCACATATTGGCTAAAATTACAATGAAATGTTTTAGAAAACATTCTGGATAATACATATTTACTGACACCCAAATCACAAGCCATTTTATCAAGACAAATTTCTTCCCTAAATTTTTTTGCAACATATTCTACTGCATTATAAATTATATCGTTTCCACCAACCGTTTCCTTTTCAACCATTTTCATTTCCGAAAATACATGTGCTAAAATAATCTGGACATATGCTTGAACTAACATATCATTATATTCTTTGAAATCTGCCAATCTTATCATTGCATTTACTATATCCGGATGCACATTTTCCTTGCAAATTACAGGCAATTGGGGACTATATTTTTGTAATCCATCAACATAGGACGGAAACAAAGTCTGTTCTGCAAATAAATACATCACCTTGTTTTCCCCCCCGCCGAATACTTGATAATGGTGAATTACATTTGGAAATACTATTGCAAAATCCCCTGTGTTCATATGATGAAGTTCTTGCCCAACACCTAACTCAACCGTTCCTTCTGTTACATAAATAATTTCCATCGCTTCATGTAAATGTGGTGGAACATGGGTGGAACTCTTCCATTCTACTGTAATTTTATTGCTTCTATTCTCATATGTTAATAACATGAAAACAACTCCTATTCTATGCAAAAAATGACCACTTTTTAATCATTTATGGCAAGTAATTAATTAACATCTGCTATATACTTAAATCACAAAATAACAAGGAGGAGCTGGTCATGATGAACAAATTAGCAAAGTTTTTTTATGAAGTAATATTTTTCTATGCTGACTACTATAAGTGCAACCATCCAATGTAATTACAAAACAGAAAGAAAACGCTTGAAGGCAGTCTTTCCATCTTCCGTACGTTTGTATACACCAGAACATTCAAGAACCTTTATAAACACATTAGCAGTTTCTTTTTGAAGAATAGTGTTGATATTGGCAGATGTAATGTCATAATCATCTCTCCATTCATCAACCCAATCAGCATGTTTTTCAATATTTGCATCTGCTCGAATATCCTTTCCTTCAACAAGTGCATCTGCTAATATACTCATTTCTTTTTGAAGTCTTGCCGGTAAAACAGCTAATCCCATAACTTCAATTAACCCTATATTTTCTTTTTTTATGTGATGTAATTTTTCTTCCGGGTGATAAACGCCCCATGGACTTTTCTCTGTAGTAATATTATTTCTAAGAACTAAGTCCATTTCAAATAACTCCCCATTCCTACGTGCAATTGGTGTGATTGTATTATGAGGTACGCCTTCTGTTTCGCTTAAAATAAAAGCCTCTTCATCTGTATAAATACGCCAAGCATTTAAAATATGATTTGAAGCATCTGCCAAACGCTCTGCATTACTACTTTGCAATCTAATAACTGACATAGGCCATTTCACAATACCTGCCCTCACATCCTCAAACTCTTTTATATCAAACATATACTCATATGGTGCTTTTGCCATGGCAAATGTATATGCTCCACCCTGAAAATGATCGTGACTTAAAATTGAACCACCAACAATTGGTAAATCTGCATTAGAACCGATCGTATAATGTGGAAATTGTTTCACAAAATCCAATAACTTTATAAATACATTTTTATCTATTTTCATAGGAATATGTTCTGCATTAAACACGATACAATGTTCATTGTAATATACATATGGTGAATATTGCATAAAATAATCTTGCCCTGCCAGTTTAAGTGGAATAATTCTATGATTTTGTCTGGCTGGATGTGAAATATGACCTGCATATCCTTCGTTCTCTTCACAAAGTAAACACTTTGGATAATCATTCTTTTTTTGATTTGCAGCCTTAGCAATATCTCTTGGATCTTTCTCCGGTTTTGACAAATTAATCGTAATATCTATCTTTCCATACTCCGTATTAGAATTCCATTTTTCATCTTTTATTATTCTGTCTTTTCTAATGTAATTTGTGTCCTGACTAAACTTGTAATAAAAATCTGTAGCATTTTTAGGATTTTTAGCATACAATTCCTTAAATTTGTTTCTAACAACAGCTGGAGCAGGTGTTAATGCTCCCATTATCTTTGTATCAAATAAATCCCTGTTTGTAATAGTATCTTCCTCAATTAAGCCTATTTGTAATGCACAATCCGTCATATCTGAAAGAATACTATGTAAAGGTCTAACCCGTTCATCATTCCAAGCAAACTCTTTTTTATGAAACAATTCCAAAAGCTTATTAATCACATACACCTTATCATCAACATCCACCAGTCCCGTTTCTAGACCATAACTTACCAATTCAGATATTAGTTTGTCCATTTTCATAAACCTCCTTTTAATATCCATTTGGATAATTTTCATGCCATTCCCATGCAGTTTTGATAATAGTTTCTAAATCTGCATATTGTGGTTTCCATCCAAGAATTTCCTTCGCCTTATCACTAGATGCAATAAGCACTGACGGATCGCCGGTTCTTCTTTCTTCTTCTTTTGCAGGGATTAAGTGGTTCGTAACTTTTCTTGCTGTTTCAATCACCTCTTTTACTGAAAAACCAACACCATTTCCTAAATTAAAAATGTCACTTTCTCCACCATTTTCCAAATATTCCATTGCTAAAATATGTGCTTGTGCTAAATCGTTTACATGAATATAATCCCTTACGCATGTACCATCCTTGGTATCATAATCATTTCCATAAACCGATATATATTCTCTCTTACCATTAGGAACCTGCAATATTAAAGGAATTAAATGGGTTTCCGGATTATGTGCTTCACCAATCTTACCATTTGGATGTGCCCCGCAAGCATTAAAATATCTCAGAGAAACATATCTTAAATCATGTGCTTTTGATGTCCATTGAAACATTTTCTCCATTGAAAGTTTTGTTTCTCCATAACAGTTTGTTGGAAGTGTTCTATCCGTTTCCAAAATTGGAATACTTTCAGGTTCTCCATAAGTTGCTGCTGTGGAAGAAAATACTATTTTGTTAATTCCGTGCTCTACCATACTCTCCAATAGCACTTCTGTTCCACATAAATTATTGCTATAATACTTTAATGGATTCACCATACTTTCTCCAACCTGAGAACTTGCTGCAAAATGAATAATTCCGTCTATCTGCTCCTTAGAAAATATCTCATCTAAAAATTCCTTATCTCTAATATCTCCCTCATAAAATTTTGCCTTTGGATGTAACGCCTGCTTAAAACCAGTCAATAAATTATCTATCACAATTACTTCATGACCTGCATCAATAAGTTCATATACTGTATGAGAGCCAATATAACCGGCTCCGCCTAATACCAAAATCTTCATAATTTCACCTCGACCTAAATAACTTTTATTCCACCATATTTTCTTATTTTTAAATCATTACAAGCACCTTCACCAAAAAACTGATTCATCTGCTTTTTATATGCCGGAACACTCTCATTCTTTACAAATGCTTGAATTGTACCGGCAAATCCACCACCATGAACTCTGCTTACCCCCTTTTCATTTAGCACCATATCACTTATCATTAATGCAACAGCTATGTTCTGATTTTTCACATTATTATTGGAATACACGTTTTGTAAATACTTAAAAGAGGAATCTCCTGATGCCTTTATCTGTTGTAAAAACACTTCAAAATTTCCTTGCTCCAATGCAGCAACTTCTTTTTTTACTCTCTCATTCTCGTTCATGAAATGAAGGGCTCTAAGTACACATCTATCTCCCAATAACTCTCTAAGATTATTGATTTTTTCAAAAATATCATTCACAGATACATCTCGTAGTACTTCCTTTTGGAAATAATTTGCAACTAATTTCATTTCATTTGGGACAGCTGCATAATCTTCTGTTAAATCTGCATGAGAACCTTTTGTATCTGTAATACACAAGCTGTATCCATATGCTTCCATATCCACATCAATCTTTTCTACTTTTGGTTTCTTAGGATTTTCAAAATCAATATGTACAAGATTTCCTACGGAACAAGCCATCTGATCCATCAGTCCACAAGGTTTTCCAAAGTAAGTATTTTCGGCATACTGCCCGATAATCGCAATCTCAGTAGCCGTAACAGTCATATCATTATATAATCCTGATAAAATTGTTCCAATCAATGTTTCAAATGCCGCTGAGGACGAAAGTCCTGCTCCAATCAAAACATCACTGGTAATATACGCACATAATCCACCCACTGCAAATTCTCTTTCTACAAAACCGGCTACTACACCCTTTATTAATGCAGTTGTGGTTTCTCTTTCCTCCGGTTTTATAGTAATATCTTCTAACGAAATGACTACTTCGTCATATTCATCAGACTTCACCCTTATCTTATTATCACTCGTTACTTTTACAATACCAATGGTATCGAGATTTATGGATGCCGCTAAAACTTCCCCATGTTGATGGTCTGTATGATTGCCACCAACTTCACTTCTCCCTGGTGCACTAAATACCATCACATCATCTGAACCATAATATGTTTCAAATTGTTTCATTGCATTCACATAGCGTTTTCTTTGATAATCCAACCTACTTTCATCCACATAGATATCCAGCAATCTGTCATCCATCTCACCTTTTTGAATTTTTTCAATCAATAGTTCTGTATGCATAACAAACCCTCTTTTCTTTTATAATATAAAATTTTATCTATTCAATTAACTTTAAGTAGGATTGCTCACTCGCTGAGCAATCCGTGCATGCACCATGCTGTTTTTTTCATGTGTGCATACAATTTACGAAACTCCCATGCTAAATGGATTTATGGTGATGCCAAACATATTGGCATGGGAGTTTTGTTACAAATCACTCAATATAATAGTCGCCTCATCTTCTAACAAATAGCAAAATTGTATTCTATATCCTGCTCTGCACTAATATGATAAGGTGTTTCCACATCACTTCCCCAGCTATCAATTCCACCTACACCTCTCACTGCACCATATACACATAGAACCGTTCTTCTTGCTGGTGGTAATTCTTCTTGATGAGTTGCATTTTCAATCTCTGTTGCAGTATATGGCAAACAAGAGAATGAAAATTTTTCATCCACTTTCTCAATTCTTAATACCTGTGCTGAACTTTCTTTTCGACTGTTATCAAGGCTAGTATGTCTTGTAATTTCTACCCAATCTGCATCCATTCGCATACCACACTCTTGTGGAACCAAATATGGAGTCAAGGACAAATCATTTATTTCATACACGCCTTTAACTGCGCCCATTTTTCTGTCCGGATACGTCTCTCCCTTTAACCCTTCATACATATATTTATCTGCCAATGTTGGCATAATAAATCTTAAACCGAATGCCGGAAGTTGTGGCAATCCTTTCTTTCCTATATATTGAACCCTAACCTCAATTCTTCCTGTTCCATTTACCGTATATATTATATTTACTTCCGTTGAAGGAATTGTAATTGTTTCATAAGTAAAGCTGACACTGACCTCTTTTGCATACACATCTGCTCCATAACTGTTATTATCCGGAGCACATGGCTTGCCTTGTGATACACCGTCCACTGTAACTTCTATATCTTTGCAACCAATAAACATATCTGCCCCAAGCCAGCTTCCGCTTTTTATATGAAATTTACTTCCTCTGTCATTATCTGTTAACGCTCTCCAGAAGGTTGGCTTTGGACAGCGATAGAGCCATTCATATCCTTTTTTCACAAGAGATTCCAATCCTCCTTGTGCATAGGAAAAAATATAATCAAATCCTTTTCCATGAACTCCAAGCGTATAGTCCCCATATACAATTCTTAACGGCTTTTTATTTGTACAATCCATAATAATACCTCACTTCCTGCATTGCCGGCTTTTCTCTGCGGTCAGCAAATACAATCCCGTTTCCTGAAAATTCATAGTCAGCTGGTCTATCATCAAAATCTCCACCGTAACGAAGTACTTCTTTTCCTGTTACTTGGTCTTTCACAAAAATAGCCTGATCAATAAAGTCCCAAATAAATCCACCTTGATACATATCATACTTATCAATAAGTTTCATATATGAGCCAAGTCCCCCCATAGAGTTGCCCATATCGTGCATAAATTCACATAAAATATATGGTTTCTTAGGCTTATTTTTTAGATACTCTTCAACCTCTTCTGGATTAGCATACATGCGGCTTTCCATGTCAGAAATTGTATCTTCATATGCCCGGTTATACACTACACTTTCATAATGAACCAGACGTCCATCCTTCTTCTTTTTAAAATATGTGTTCATAGCTTCGATATCGTCCCCTGCATAGGATTCATTTCCCAAAGACCAAAACAATATAGAAGTATGATTTTTGAAAGTTTCATAATTACTTCTTGCTCGGTCTATCACAGCTTCTTTCCACTGTGGAATAGAACCAGGCACATTACATGACGGCTCAATTGCACCAAGCTTTTGAAAGGAGCCATGACTTTCTAAATTTGTTTCAGACATCACATAAATTCCTTCTTTATCACACATATAATACCAAGGAATCTGATCTGGATAATGACAGGTTCGTACTGCATTAATATTGTTTTTCTGAATACAATTCATATCAGAAATCATTTCTTCCATCCCAATGCATCTTCCTGTTTTTGCACTCCATTCATGACGATTTACACCAACAATTATCAATCTTTTTCCATTCAGATACATTACTTTATCATTAATTTCAATTCTACGAAATCCAATATCATATGGAACAATCTCTACTACTTCTCCACTTTCATTTACAATTTCCACAAAAGCCTTATACAAGTAAGGTTCATGATTATCCCAAGATTTTATTTTTTCCAATTCAACATTTAACTGACCAACATATCCGTTTCCTTCTTCTACGAACACCATATTTCTTTCAACTAATACATCATCACTTTGGTCTTTTAAAATAAAGTGACCATTTACCTTTTGTTTTTTAATTGCTGATACTTTAACATCAACAGATAACTTTCCGCTTACATTATTATGATTCAATATGGGATTAAGCCACAAATCTTCTACATGCACATCTGGTATTGCTTTCAGTGTTACATTTCTGAAAATTCCAAAGAAACGAAAGAAATCCTGGTCCTCTAAAAATGCTGCTGTACTCATCTTATGAACTTCCACTGCTAAAACATTTCCATGCTCTTTCACATAAGGAGTCAAATCAAATTCTGAAGGAGTAAAGCTATCTTCCCCATATCCTATAAATTGTCCATTCAACCACACATATACTGCCTGTTCTACACCTTCAAAACAAATCCTTATTCTTTTCCCCAAAAGTTTCTTATCCAAATCAAATCTTTTAATATAGGAGCCTACCGGATTATATTCTGCTTCACTAAACATTCCTGCTCCGTCCCCGGCATTTTCCAAACTATACGCCCCTCTGCGATATGTCTTTCCTTCCCAAGGATACATGGTATTGATATAACGTATCTTATCATAACCAGCTAATTCAATATGTCCGGGAACCATTATCTTATCGAAATCTTTAGTATCAAAATCTTCCCTAAAAAAATTCTCTGGTCTTGTTTTTGCATTTATACTAAAGCAAAAGTCCCATTGCCCATTTAAAGATTGTGTAAGTCCATTATCCTCTGTCTGTATATCCCCATACTTTTGAAAATAACAATGGTCGCTATGAGCCGCTAATTGATTCACTCGAAATACTTCTGGATTATCTAACCATTTAATATCTGCATTCATATTATCCCCACTTTCTATATAGCCCCTAAAGTTCATGTAACTCTAGAGGCTATAATTATTAATTCTTATTTTCTTTTAACTTTTCATTTGCCTCTTCTACATTCATAAACCAAAGAATAATTGTAATAATTAAATCAATAATGAATGGTATCCAAAGGTACATGATATACATCATATTGATACAGCTATCTGGTTGAACTGCCATATCTCCATTAACAAAACCACTTAAGTCAAGCATCCAACCGGCAATTGCAGTACCAAGACCGCCACCAATTTTCACACCTAATGAAGTACATGAATACATGGTTCCATCAACTCTTTTACCAGTTTTAAGATATGTATATTCTGAGCAGGATGCAATTACTGCATTCATATCTCCTTGCCAAGGACCTTGACCAAGAGCTGCAATAGCTGTAAACAATAACATAAGAGGAACACTTCCCATATATCCGGCAACCACCACCAACAATCGACCTACTGTTGCAAGCATATAGCTGTACTTATTAAGCTTGTACATTCCTTTCCATCTAGCAACTAAAGTTGGGGTAAATATAAGTGCCATAATAAGCGGAATATTTACTGCCCATGAAAAAGCTCCAAATAAATTTTTATTCAGAAGCACATAAGTCATAAAATAAATACCTATGTTAATCATTGCTCCATATAACTGCTGAAGAATATAAACCACACAAATCATCAAATAATACTTGTTAGTAAATAAGAGTTTGGCTGCCTGAATCAAGCTAAGATTTTCTTCTTTCTTTCCTTCTTCCCTAACACCTTCGTTTAACTCTTCTTCTGGAAGTTCTTTTACAGAATATACAGCAATAATATTTGAAATAACCCCAATGATACAATAAATAATTGCTATATTTCTCCAACCTGTAGCACCACCACCAAGCACATCAACTGCACTAACTGTAATGGTTTGAATAAGTAAGCTTGTACTAAATGCAAAGATAAATCGAAAAGACCCCATCTGTACACGCTCTTTACTGTTTTTAGTGACAAGAGCTGTTAATGCTGAATACGCAATATTATTTGCTGTGTAGAATACTGCGTTTAATAATGTGTACGCGATAAAGAACCATATATACTGAGCAGTTTTACCTAAACTTGTAGGAATTGCAAAAATTCCAAACAATGTGATTGCACATCCAAAAAATGCCCAGAACATCCAAGGTCTTGCCTTCCCCATCTTGCTCTTTGTTTTGTCAATCAAACTTCCAAAAAATACATCTGTTACACCGTCGAATAATTTAGAAACCGCAATCAATGTTCCTACAACACCTGCATTTAATCCTACCGTGTTTGTTAAATAGATCATTACGAAAGATGATAAAAATGCATACACCACATTTCCTGCAATATCTCCTGATCCGTAGCCTACCATGTTATACCATTTTAAATATTTTTTCTCCACCATAAGCTCCTCCTTTTGTAAAATGAATTTGGTAATCTCGCTTCTCCTTATTTGTTATATTTATTATATAAGATAAAGTACCAGAAATACATAACTTATATTAGACAAAACATGCACAAAATGATACAATCAAAAATATATAAATCTGATATATGTCATATTTTATTCAGATTTCCTGCCCATACATCCAATGAACTTTTTTGAATAGGAGGAGTAAAATGTATACAAACAATGCTTATCTAAATAATACGACTATTGATATAAAAGACAAATCAAAACCTTTGATTGTAACAAGTTGCGGTACCTATCACCTATATACCCGCCCTAAACTCCCAACATGGAGACCTAGAGGAAGATTAGATTATCAATTACTATACATTGCAGCCGGTAAAGCCCACTTTCATTTCGACGGAACGGAAGAAATCGTGACTGCCGGACATATGGTTCTTTATCGTCCAAAAGAGCCTCAAAAATATGAATACTATGGTGAAGATCAAACGGAAGTATACTGGGTACACTTTACTGGAAGTAATGTAAAAAACTTACTACGTTCTTATGGTATCACTGATGATAAAAGAGTTTTTTACTGTGGTTCTGACTTAGAGTACCAGAATCATTTTCGTACCATGATACAAGAATTACAGATGTGTAGGGATGATTATACTGAACTGTTGGAGATTCACTTAAGACAAATTTTTATAATGTTACATAGATATTTTAAAACTTCTTCCAAAATGAGTAACAGTCAGATTGCGGAAGAAATTGATAAAGCCACCATATTTTTTAATGAGCATTACAATGAAGACATTCGTATTGATGAATACGCAGAAACCCATAACATGAGTACCAGCTGGTTTATTCGTAATTTCAAGCAATACACCGGTTCTACCCCAATGCAATATATTTTATCCATACGAATATATAATGCTGAAGCTTTATTAAAAAATACCCAATACAATGTAACGGAAATATCCAATATTGTAGGCTATGATAACCCTCTTTACTTTAGTCGCATTTTCAAGAAAGTAAAAGGATTATCTCCTTCTGAATATCGCAACAATATTAGAAAATAAATCGGGTAGGAGGTAGATAATTATTTTTTCTACCGACCTTCCACACCATCGTACGTACGGTTCCGTATACGGTGGTTCTTTAGTTTTCACACATTTTCATATAAAACTCTGTGAATGTGGGATATCCTAATTCACGGAGTTTCTTATTGTTAAAAGCAGTTTGAAGCACAAAATATCCACTACAATACCAATTTCCATTTCGCATATTGGCACATATCCCTGTTGTATGTTCTTATACTGCTGATTTGGTATTTGCCCGTTTACCATCTATGATTTTCAAATCCATGAAACATTAGACCTTTTTTTCATATTTATTTGTCAAATATTACCAACAAAATTATAGACATTTCCACAAAAATCCTCTATAATTAACATATCTTTTTACATTTGACACATAATAATAATGAGGATGTACAAACAGGGGAGGTATAGGATGTTTAAAGATAACTCTATTGACCAGCAGAATGTTGCCTTATCTTATTATAAGACAATACTTTCTCTTCTTAGTGAAAGTACTGATGATTACATATATATTCTGTTTTTTGAAAATGAGTCTATTTTCTTCAATTCAAATATTCAGGAAAAATATGATTTACCCAATGAACAACTTTGTTCATTAGAAGATTATTTAAATATTGTATATCCAGCGGATATTCAATCACTGGTGGACGATTTAACAGAGGTTGCTGAGGGAAAGAAAGATTACCATGAAAAGGAATATCGTTTGATTAATAAGTCTGGGGAAAAGGTATGGATCAGCTGCCGTGGAAAGGTTATTCATGATAACACAAGCAACCAGCGTCTCATGGTAGGAAGAGTTTCAGAAAATGCATTAATTCAAAAGGCAGATCAACTTACAGGACTTTTAAAAATTTCTCAAATGGAACAAGTTTTTTCTCAATTTGCTGCTGAAAATCCACAATTCTTTTTTGTTATTGTAGGGTTGGATAACATTAAAAACCTCAACGAAAAGTATGGTCTGACTTTTGGAAATAAAATTTTAAAAGCTTTAGCCGGATTAATTGAGAAAAATGCACCGGATAAAAACCAAATTTATCGTTTGTGTGATGATAAATTCGGGCTTTATTTTCCTACTGCAAATAAGAATGAACTTAGTAGTTTCTACGAAACATTAAGATGGGACTTTTCGCACTATTGTCATTCCATTTCAGAAAATTTGTTTTGCACCCTTTCCGTAGGTGCTTCCGAATATTCTAACCATTCTTTAGAATATAATGAACTTTTTAAATATGCTGAAAGTGCCTTAAATCATGCAAAAGCTTCCGGAAAAAATACTATGGTATTTTTTGATTGGGAAATTTACGAAAACCGTCTCTTTCAAATGGCTATCCAGGAAGAATTACAACTTTGTATTAGGGATAATTTTAATAATTTCAGCATATTTTACCAGCCACAATTTGATATTCGCACTCATAAACTCATAGGTGCAGAGGCTTTATTACGCTGGGTTTCTCCAAAGTATGGAGAAATCTCTCCGAGTGAATTCATTCCTATTTTAGAAAAAAATAATTTAATTTCAAAAGTAGGTTTATGGATTATAGAAGAAGCGTTGAAACAATGTAAGGAATGGCGTAAGTATATTCCTGATTTTCGAATTAGTGTTAACTTATCCTATTTACAGCTGAAAGACCACTCTGTTTCTCAGCATGTATTTAATTGTCTTGATGAATATGCATTACCTGGAGAAGCCCTTCTGTTGGAACTTACAGAAAGTGCCCAGCTTGAAAATTATCGCTTTTTTAACCAGCTGTTTTATTCTTTAAGACAAAGAGGTGTCTACATTGCTATTGATGATTTTGGTACCGGATATTCCAGTCTGAAATATCTAAAAGACTTACATATTGATCAGATAAAAATTGACCGTTGTTTTGTCACAGAACTTCAAAACGACTCATTTAATTACAAACTGGTTCGTAACATGATTGACCTTGCCCATAGTGTGGAAATAGATGTATGTATTGAGGGTATTGAAACTGCAGAAGAATTATCTGCTTTATCTGATTTAAACCCTAATCATATTCAGGGATACTTTTTAGGACAACCGGAACCGGAAAATATTTTCAGAAAAGAATTTATTGAAAAAACTGATACATATATAAAAGCAAAATCACAGGTTTCCAGCACTACTTTTCCAGAAAGTAAAGTACCAGAGCATTCTATTGATGTGGATAATTTTAAAAATATTGTAGAGGAATTTGACCAAATTGTATATGTAAGTGATATTGAAACCTACGAATTATATTATATTAACAAAACAGGACGTAGATTATTAGATTCCCATGAGCCTCTTGGTCAAAAATGTTATAAGATTTTACAGGGAAAGGAAGAACCTTGTAGTTTTTGTACCAATCACTTATTATACCAACATCAGTTTTATAAATGGGAAAAGACAAATCCCCTCTTTGACAGAAAATATATTTTAAAAGATAAACTGATTTTTTGGAACGGAAAACCATCCAGATTAGAAATCGCTACAGATATTACTCATCACGAAAATGTCAGTGAGGAAACAAAAGAAAAACTTAGAATCGAAAAAACAATTGTTAAGTGTATTCGTGCTCTAAATCAAGCCGAAAATCTTACCCTTGCTATAGATTCTGTCTTGCAGGCAATTACAGAATTTTATCAGGCAGACAGAGCTTATATTTTTGAAATTGATTATCCGAAAAAAGTCTGTCACAATACTTATGAGTGGTGTAACCATAATATCTCATCAGAAATTCATAACCTTCAGAATGTAAGTATTGATGTAATTGCCCGTTGGCTTAGCGTCTTCGAAACAGAACAAATGGTAATGATTCCAGATGTGGATAAATTAAAAGATACGGATCCAGAGGAATATACTGTTTTAAAGAATCAAAATATTTCAAGTTTACTGGTAACTCCTTTCTACTCAGATAAGGATAAAAGAGTTTCTGGATTTATAGGGGTAGATAACCCAACCTGGTTTACAAAAGATGCTACTCTTCTTGATTCTTTGTCTTATTTCATTGTAAATGAAATAGGAAAACGTAAACTATCGGAGCAGTTATTCTTTATGAGTTATCGTGATGCACTAACCGGAGTTTATAACCGAAACTGTTATAAAAAAGATTTGGAAGAACTTTCTTCCGACTCCAATATTTCCATAGGTATTGTTTATGCAGATATTAATGGATTGAAAAAAGTTAATGATGAATTAGGACACAATGCAGGCGATAAATTGATAAAAAATGTAGTTTCCTGTCTTGTAACCTGTTTCCATGAACATAAGATATACCGTGTGGGTGGAGATGAATTTATAATTATCTGTCAGGATATTTCTTATGAAGATTTTCAATTTTGTATTCGAAAAGTTCATGCTTATGTTGAAACTCATGAAGATTGTTCCGTTGCTTTGGGACACTCCTGGTCAGATCAACAGTATAGCGTAGAAAAATTAGTAAAGGAAGCGGATTCTCTAATGTATCAAGATAAAAATAAATATTACCAAAGATATTGTTAGGCAAATCACTTCTTCCATTTCTCTTCGCTAAAATATGGATAAGTTTATTGATTACTATAGCGCCTGTGGTGGGTACAGAATTGTCTGTATCTTCTATGGGCGTTGGTTATTAATATCTTATTTCCAGTCACACTAACCCACATTGCTCCGCATATACTATACTAAATCTTATTTCAGGAGTCTCCCCTATGTATTTTTTAGTTGGTTTTCTTCTACTTCTTGTACTTTGTGGAATTTTCATCTTCCATGGACGAAAAAAACGAATTTGTGAAAAAATATGTAATATGTGCGCAGAAGAAAAATGTGAAAAACTAACAGAACTAATTACCCCTTTTGGCTACTGTTATGATTTCAAACAGGACGTGTTTTCTACTACCCTGGATGCCTGGCAACGAGACTTTGGGTACACAGAAAGTTATAATCACTATGCCCCTCACTTTAATATGGTGTTTGATTATGAACCTATTTACTTTGATTACAAAGACCGTACCTGGTTAATTGAGTTTTGGAAGGGACAGTATGGAGTTAATATGGGATGTGAGGTTGGTGTATACTACAGCGACTCTTTTGTGCCACCTGCCTTGCGAAATATCACTTTATTTCATTGTGTAAAAGATAAAGATATGCTTCCTATGACCATACATCTGTTCCAAGACGAATGTAGTATTGCCATGATTCGTAAAAAACACTGGTGGCTTACCGTTTTTGATGTAGGAAAATATTGCGAACCTTATGAACTTTCCATGAATATCGGAATTACCTTTCCTAATGAAGAAATGATGAACGCTTTTGTTACTGCATTGTTTGAAAAAGGATATCAGCAGAAGGACATTTGTATTTGCGGGTTAAGAGTATTTCTTTTATATGATTCTTGTTCCACCTGCTCTCTCCCTTTTTTTCGCCATCTTTTGTGTCGTTTTACCCAATGGAAAAACAAAATTTTCTGCAAACTATATTTATGGGTAACCAAACCTTTTTGTACTTCACTTGACCGAATATTGTATCTTTACTACTACCTTCCCTTTGTCTTCCGCCGTCTCCTTACCATCAAACGATACAAGAAAGACAAAAAGTGTCACTAATTATGGGATATGAAAAAAGACTAGATACAGCTTTTGAGCAAGCATTGGTATTACCTATTTTTCATAACTCCAAACTAGTATTAATCAGTGACTGTCACCGGGGCATTGGGAATTCAAATGATAATTTTCTAAAAAATCAGCATTTATATTTTGCAGCTCTAACTTACTATTATGACAAAGGCTACACATATATTGAATTAGGAGATGGAGATGAACTTTGGGAAAACCGGAGTTTGGAACAGATTAAAGAAATTCATGGAAATGTATTCTGCCTGCTTTCTTCTTTTTTTCAAAAAAAGCGGCTTTATATGATTTATGGAAATCATGATATGGAAAAAAAAGACAACAATCTTTCTTTAAATTATCCTGTTTACGAAGGAATCATCCTGAAAGACTGTTGTTCTGATAAATTTTTATATCTAACTCATGGACACCAGGCAGATACACTAAATTCTGTGTTCTGGAAGCTTTCCCGTTTTCTGGTTCGGTACCTTTGGAAACCTTTAGAACAATTTGGTGTATTAGATCCTACCAGTGCTGCAAAAAATTATTCTGTAAAAGAAAAAACAGAAAAACGTTTAACACAATGGGCAAAGGAACATGATGTCACCATTATTACAGGTCATACCCACCGACCGGTACTGGATATCCAAAATCCATATTATTGTAATACCGGAAGTTGTGTCCATCCCAAATGTATTACTTGCTTAGAAATTCAAAATGGCTCTTTACTTTTAGTAAAATGGTCTGTAGAAACCAAAGAAGATTTAACCCTTACCGTAGCAAGAACTGTCTTGAGTGGACCTTTAAAAATAAAGGATTTATCTTAATTACCTGCTTCTCCATTTCCAGATGGCTGCACCAATAATAATAACGTATCCCACAGCACTATAGACATCCGGGATCTGGTCTAATATTACAAATCCTAAAATTGCTGCAAAAATAATCTGGGAATAGTCAAATACAGAAATTTCCTTTGCTGCTGCTTTTGTATAAGCGGCAGTAATACATATCTGACCTCCTGCTGCTGCCACTCCTGCCAGCAATAAATAAGCCCATTGGGCTCCTTCCATAGGAGCAAAATTCAAAATTAAATTTGGCAGCAACACAACACTGGAAAAAGCAGAAAAGAACAGCACAATCACTGCTCCGTTCACACCCCTCTGTCCTAACTTTCTTACATAAGTGTATGCCAGTCCCGCTGCTGCTCCTCCTAATGTTCCAATGAATGCCGGAACTGACTCCATACTCATAGCTGGTTTAATTACAAATAAAGCTCCAATAAAAGCCACCAAAAGAATTCCCCATTCTCTCATTCCTGCAATTTCTTTTAAAATAATGGCAGAAAAAATAATTGCAAAAAAAGGAGATAATTTATTTAACATAGAAGCATCTGAAATATTTAAATGGTCCACTGCATAAAAATTACAGATAATTCCTAAAAGTCCTGCACCAGAGCGAATCAACAGGTATTTTAAATTTCCCTCTCCCACCTGAAATTTCACATGATTTTTCCACAAAAGCAACATTGCTACAAAGGTAGCCACAATGTTTCGAAAAAAACATTTCTGAAGGGTAGGCACATCTCCCGACATTCGCACAAACAAATTCATTAATGCAAAGAAAAAGGCGGCTCCCAAAATATAAAGAATTCCTTGTGTTTTTTCATTTAATTTTATCATTGTATTTCCTCTTTTCTTCTTCCGGTATCATATTTTATGTACTCTTTGCCCATTGTATTCCCTAATCCTTTCCGTTGTCAAGGTTCTGACTATTTCCATTTTTTAGTTTTTATGATATGATGTAAAAAATTTGTAATGTTTTTCTGATTTTGAACCATTGTAAAAATAAAAGCAAAGGAACTTACTATGTATAAAATATTAATTGTTGAAGATGATTTTGTAATTGCAAACAGCATTTGTGACCATCTTTCCAAATGGAATCTGGAAGCAAAATATGTGGAAGATTTTCAAAATGTAATTTCTATTTTTAAGGAATTTCAAGCTGACTTAGTATTAATGGATATTTTACTTCCTTATTTTAATGGCTTCCACTGGTGCAGTGAACTGCGAAAATTTTCCAATGTTCCTATTATGTTTATTTCCTCTATGTCAGATAATATGAACATTGTGATGGCAATGAACATGGGTGGGGATGAGTACATTGAAAAACCTTTTGATATTCATGTACTGACCGCTAAAATCCAGGCATTACTGCGTCGCACGTACGCATTAACTGAACAGAAAAATCTTCTTACTTTCAAAAATTTGGTTTTAAACTTAAATGATACTACCCTTACCTGTCAGGATGAGAAAATCACTTTATCTAGAAACGAATACCTGATTCTTCAGCTTCTTATGGAGAATTCCGGAAAAATTGTATCTAGAGATCAGTTAATGGAATGTCTTTGGGGAAATGATGAATTTATTGATGATAACACTTTAACAGTAAATATCACCCGCGTACGAAAGAAATTAGAGGCTGCAGGCTGCATTGATTATATAAAAACCAAGAAAGGATTAGGGTATATACTAGAATGACCATTTTCTCTTACTTAAAAGAACGAAAATTTCTTATTTTTCACCTGCTTATTATCTGCCTGATAAATTTAATAGTACTATTTCTTTACGGTTGCCCTGTGGAACCGTCAGGCTATGCGTTTGTAATTTGTATGGTATTTCTTATTTTTTCAGGTATTTTAGATTACTTTTTTTTAAGAAAAAAGCATAATCTTCTGCTCTCCTATGAGCCGGATACTGACAAAGAAATATCAGAACTGCTTGTCAAATCTGGTATGATTGAAAAGGATTATCAAAATTTAGTCTCGAAAATGGAATTAAAACAAAAACAGATCTTTTCCTATTCTCATAAAAAAGGACAGGAAGCTTCTGATTTTTATACTTTATGGGTACATCAGATTAAAACCCCAATTCAGGCATTACGCCTGCTGTTCCAGACTTCTCCAGATAATATTTCTGGTATGAAAAGTGAACTATTTAAGATTGAACGTTATGTGGATATTGTGCTTGGATATTTGAGAATGGAACATATGAATAATGACCTTAACTTTAAACATTATTCTTTAGAAGATCTAGTAAAACAGGCTGTGAAAAAATATTCTCCTTTGTTTATCCAAAGCAAACTTTCTCTATCACTAGAAAGCTTAGATTCTCTTGTACTTACTGATGAAAAATGGATGGTTTTTGTAATGGAACAGCTTTTATCCAATGCTTTAAAATACACATCAAAAGGCCGCATTCATATTTATGGCTCTTCCGTTACAAACCAGAACACTACTCAAACTGTTTTAGTAATAAAAGACACAGGCATTGGTATCGCTTCGGAAGATTTGCCTCGCATTTTTGAACGTGGTTTTACCGGTTATAACGGAAGAATGGACAAGAAAGCTAGTGGTCTGGGACTTTATCTGTGCAAATCCGTATTACAAAAGCTTGGTCACGAAATTTCCATTACTTCCCAAACAAATGAAGGAACCAGTGTTACCATACACTTCACGGAAAATAAGAACTATTCTCAAGCAAACCTTACGAAAACGTAAGGTTTGTTTGAAAACTGTAAGGTAAAGTTAAGGAAATGAAAACCCTTCCTTGGTATACTATTTATGAAATAAGACAGATTTTAATAAACATTACATTTAACAAGGAGGAAATCAACCATGTCTATTTTAGAAGCCATTAACATACAGAAAATATATAAAACAAAAATGGGTGCCAACCAGGTAGAAGCTTTAAGCAACATTAATTTTTCTGTAGAAACCGGAGAATATGTTGCCATTATGGGAGAATCAGGAAGCGGAAAAACTACTTTACTAAACATCTTAGCTGCATTAGATACTCCAACTTCCGGTGAAATTTATTTGGATGGAAAAAGCTTTGAAAATATTAAGTCCAAAGAACGTGCTACTTTTCGAAGAAATAATTTAGGTTTTGTTTTTCAGGACTTTAATTTGCTGGACAATTTTTCTTTAGAAGATAATATTCTTCTTCCTTTAGTTTTAGCAGGGAATCACTATTCTCAAATGCAGGAAAAATTACTTCCTATCGCTTCTTCTTTAGGAATTGCTGATTTATTAAAGAAATATCCTTATGAAGTATCTGGCGGGCAAAAACAGCGTGCTGCCGTAGCCCGAGCAATAATTACTTCTCCAAAATTGTTGTTGGCAGATGAACCAACGGGAGCTTTAGATTCCAAAGCTAGTGCAAAACTACTAAACCAGTTTGAAGAAATTAACAAGCAGGGCCAGACCATTCTTATGGTAACTCACAGTGTGCAGGCTGCTGCTCACGCTTCCAGAGTACTTTTTATCAAAGATGGCATGGTATATCATCAGATTTACAAAGGAAATTCCACCAAAGATGAAATGTTCAAAAAAATTAATGATGCTCTGACCTCTTTATTATCCGGAGGTGATGACAATGAATAAACACATTTATGAGAAAATGGCAGTTACTAATGTAAAGAAAAGTGGAAAACTTTATCTGCCTTATCTGATTACCATTATAGGAAGTATGATGTTTTATTACATTTTGACTTCTATTGGCAGTAATCCCCACATTTATAATGTGGAAACCGGAAAACAATGTTTCAAAGGTGCTTCTACTCTTTGTGGTATTCTACAATCTGGTTCCTTTGTAGCTGCTGCCTTTGCTTTTATTTTCCTGCTTTATGCCAACAGTTTTGTTTTTAAACATCAGAAAAAGCAGTTGGGACTCTATGGTGTTCTGGGAATGGAGCGAAAACATATTGTAAGAGTGGTTTCTACAGAAACACTACTTATATTTTTTGCAGGACTGATTACCTCCTTAATTCTTGGAATTTTATTTGATAAACTTATGCTTGTTTTTCTATTTAAAATTATAAACCAGTCTGCTTATACCGGCTTCTTTATTAGTATCCAGGCGGTAAAAAGTACGGTATGCCTTACCGCTGCTATTGCTTTATTCGTTTTACTTGGTAACCTTATTAGTGTTTTTTCCACAAAGGATATTGATCTTTTAAAAAGTGAAAAAACAGGAGAAAAAGAACCCAAAGATAGAAAAATTCTTGCTCTTTCTGGAATCTTAAGTCTTGCTGCCGGATATTGGATTGCTCTTGATACTCAAAATGTGGCTTCTGCCATTAGCAATTTCTTTCCCGCTGCAATTTTAGTTATACTTGCAACTTATGGATTGTTTACTGCCGGAAGTATTGCTGTTTTAAAGCTTTTAAAGAAAAATAAATCTTATTATTATACTCCAAAGCACTTTATTAGTGTTTCTGGTATGTTATACCGAATGAAACAAAATGCGGCAGGACTGGCTACCATTTGTATTCTTTCTACTGCTACCATTATTGTAATTTCTGCTGGTGCTTCTTTATATGCTAATGGCAATTATAGTATTAATCAGCAGTTTCCAAGAATGGTACAGTTTGCCTCTGACACCAAAGATGCTGATGATTTGAAGGAAATTATTGATATTACTGCCAAGGATGGCAATATTTCTTTACAAGATATGGTATCTTGTAGCTATGGTACATCATTTTATGAATTTGATGGAAAGGAATTGAAAATTAGTGAAACCTTTTCTTTCACTGATTTTGAACATACCCCTGACACTTTTATTTTAACTTTGGAAGAATATAATCGTTTTAATCATACTTCTGAAACTTTGGAAAAAAACCAGATTCTTCTTTATACTACAGGGTCTCTCTTTGAAGGAAACACCCTTACTTATGAAGATGTCTCTTATCAGGTAAAAGCTGAGGCTGATAAAAGTTGCCTTACCTACATTACAGATACTTCCATGGTCCTTTTTCCAAAACTTTTGATTGTAGTTCCAAATGAAGAAGTATTTAATTCCTTTGTTCCTAAAAAAAATGAATTGGCCTATACTAATTTTTATCTTGGATTTAACATGAATTTACTAGAAGAGGATATAGAAAAGTTCGGAAATTACATTAGCAAAAACTTAGATGATGCTTCTATTGTTTATGATTTTGCTTTAAAACATGTAGAAAAGGGCGAATTTTTTAATATGTATGGCGGTCTTTTCTTTGTGGGGATGATTTTGGGCATTCTATTCTTGATTTCTACGGTAATGATTATTTATTACAAGCAGATTTCGGAAGGATATGATGACAGAGAACGTTATCTTATTATGCAAAAGGTTGGATTATCAAAAGAAGAAATTCGACAGTCCATTCATTCCCAGGTAATGCTAGTATTTTTTCTTCCATTAGTCACTGCAATTATTCATAGTTGTGTGGCATTGCCGATTGTATCGAAATGCTTGAGCCTTGCATTGGTAGTGAATATGCCAACCTTTGTGTTGAGCGTTGTTGGCACATGCGTTGTATTTTCTGTGGTCTATATGGTTGTATATAAGGTGACCTCCAAAGAGTATTATAAAATTGTGAATGAATAAAGTTCAGCATAAAAAGTGCTTGCACATCGTCTCAAAATCGTTGTGCAAGCACTCTTTATAAGTAATATAATCCTGTGCTAAGTTTCTTCATCCCCTACCAATTCACTTAAGGTACCAAAACGATATCCCATCTCTTCCCATTTTCCCAGTAATTCATCCAACACTTCCGCATTGGTGCTGGAAGTACTATGAAGCAGCACAATACTTCCTGGATGGATTCTTCCAATTAATTTATCAAAAGCCTCATCTTTTGTTGGCTGTTTATCCTGATACCAGTCCACATAGGCAAGGCTCCAGAAAAAAGTTTTATATCCCAGTTCCTGCGCCATTTTCAAGTTTTCCATACTGTATTTTCCTTGTGGGGGACGGTAGTATTTTACCATTTTTTTACCAGTGATTTCTTCATACTCCTTTTCCACATCTTCCATTTCCTTTTGAAAAGCTTCCATATTAGAAATTGCTGACATATCTGGATGGGTGTATGTATGATTTCCTACCGTGTGTCCTTCTGCCAACATTCGTTTTACAAGCTCTGGAGAGGATTCCAAATAATGACCTACTACAAAAAAAGTGGCTGACACATTATGCTTTTTTAAGGCATCTAAAATAGGTTCTGTATTTCCATTTTCATATCCTGCATCGAAGGTCATATAAATTACCTTTTCGTCCCCTTCTTTAAGATAATAGGCATCATACTTTTTCAATTCCTCTGCCGACACATTTCCGGTAGGTTTCTCTCCATTTTCTCCAAAACCTCCAAGTCCCCAGTTATCTGCCTCAGATATAATGTGAGTGCTGTTACTTACATTATCTACGGTAAAGTGAACGGTTCTGCCCAGTAAAAACATGGCTGATAAGAAGAATACTAATGTCACCACGCCTTTCCAATCAGGCTTTTTACCATCTTCATTTTGAAATAACTCTGTCATATACAGAAAACTCCTGAAATTCCATTACTTCATTATATGATATTTTCACTCCATTCATTCAAATCTTTCTTTCAAAGTTTTTTTCCATATTTCTATAAACCTACACAGATTTCAAATGCATGCATATCTTATATTTGAGGTAATTATTCTTTTCTATTTTTTTCTGAATCCATTATCTCCTGAAGCTGTTCTGCTACCTCTCTTGAAATGGAATCTAGTAAAAAGTTTTTATTTTCCCCTTGGTTTTCAATATAGTCAATGGCAATTCTCTCATTTAGCCTTTCCACTTCTTCTTTCAATTCTCTGGCAGACAACAGTCTGCATCCTGCCCCTCTGATAATAATCTGTTCCAGTCCATCAGATGTGGCAACTGTGACATTATACTTTTTCCCATTTTCATGAGCAAACTTTTCAATATACTGATCTGCTGTTTCTGCCTCTTTGGTGTATACCACATGAATATTGTGATAATCCAAAATTTCCGTAGGATGTCCCTCTAAGCGATACGCATCAAAAACAAGTATTAGATGACACTTTTTCATTCCCTGATAATTACACAAAATATCCATCAGTCTTCCTCTGGCACCTTCTACATTTACTTTTGCAAGCTCATTTAATTCTTCCCATGCAAAAATTACATTGTATCCATCTACCAATAAATATTCTTCCTTTTTTTCCTGAGCTAGAAATGTTTTCACATTTTGCCCAGTATAAACAGGCTTCCTCTTTTTGTCTGCAAAACGGCTTTTCCTAACCCCTTTATCGCTTTTATTAGCATAAAAAGTCCGTGCAATAATCTGGTCTACTTCCTCAGTATCAATCCACTCTTCTTCATAATAAGTATCCCTGACCGCTGTTTGTTGTGATTCTGCGGTGTTTCTTTGATTTCTGCACTCCACATGCATATAATTTTTCACTTCATCCCATGGTACATAAAATCCTGCCCCATGAGCACAAAATACCGAACCGGTAGGATTTTCCATATCTCCTTCGGAATCATAACCAATCTGTTGAATCACTTCTTCTTCCTTATGGCATGGAAAATATCCTTTTACTCTGAGAGACAACTTTCCATGGCCTTTGCTATAAGCAATTACTTCTTTCTGATAATCCCTCATTTCCACTACAGGAGCAATTCCTGTTAAGACTGCAAATTCTCCATTATGTCCTGGTGTTTCGAAACTTCCATGCATTTTTTCAATATCTGTCATGGCACGTCCCACCATGGTTTCCGGGATTTCTAAACGAAACTCATAATATGGCTCTAAAAGTACACTTTCTGCCTCCTTTAGACCTTGGCGTATCGCCCGGTATGTGGCCTGTCTGAAGTCTCCGCCTTCTGTATGTTTTTGGTGGGCCCGCCCTGCAATAATGGAAATTTTCATATCTGTAATCACAGAACCTGTCAGCACACCTTTATGTTCTTTTTCCTGTAAATGAGTGAGTATTAGCCTTTGCCAGTTTTTATCCAGCATATCCTCACTACAATCAGTCTCAAATACCAGCCCTGCTCCCGGTTCTAAAGGTTCTAATAACAAATGTACTTCCGCATAATGCTTTAATGGTTCAAAATGTCCTACCCCTTCCACTGGTTCTTTGATAGTTTCTTTATAACAGATTCTTCCACTGTCAAATTCTGCAATGACACCAAATCGTTGCTCTATGAGATTTTTTAGAATTTCTATCTGCACTTCTCCCATAACCTGTGCATGGATTTCCTGTAATTCCTCCTTCCATACAATATGAAGAGAGGGTTCTTCTTCTTCCAGCAGCCGAAGCTTTGGCAAAACCATTGCTGCATCCTGTCCCTGAGGAAATTTAATTTGATAGGTAAGTACAGGCTTTAAGTAAGGATTTACGATTTCCTGTTCTATGCCAAGTCCCTGACCTGCATAGGTTTTTGTCAATCCGGTCACTGTGCATACACTTCCTGCTTCTGCCTCCTGCACTACCTGATATTTTTCCCCGGAATAAATACGAATTTCGTTTACTTTTTCTGTCCACTCTGTATTTTCGTTCTGTTCTCTTGCAAAAGATATGCCGGAAAACTGTGCTTTTACCTTCAGATTTCCGCCAGTTATTTTTAAGAAAGTCAGACGGTTGCCTTGGTCATCTCTTCCTATTTTATAGACTCTGGCACCAAATTCTTCTCCATATGCTTTTTCTGTGGTATAAACATCTATTCCCTGAATCAGTTCTTCCACTCCCTGCAACTTTAAAGCCGAACCAAAAAAACAAGGTACTATTTTTCTTTTTTGAATTCCTTTCTGAATTTCTGACAAGGAAATAGTTCCCTGCTCTAAAAATAATTCCAGCAATGCTTCTTCCGTCATAGCTATCTGTTCAAAAAAAGCTTCCCCTTCTGTTTCACTAAAATCAATACAACTATCACCAAAGCGCTGCCTAATCTCCTCTAACAGTTTTTCTTTATTGGTACCATTCTGGTCCATTTTATTTACAAAGACAAAAACAGGTATCTGATAATGCTTTAACAATTCCCACAAAGTCTGGGTATGCCCCTGTACACCATCCGCCCCACTAATAACCAGAATAGCATAATCTAACACCTGCAGAGTCCGTTCCATTTCTGTGGAAAAATCTATATGCCCTGGGGTATCTAAAAGTATCATCCGGGTATGTTCAAATTCCATTACTGCTTGCTTGGAGAATATAGTAATTCCTCTTGCCCGCTCTAATTCATCTGTATCTAAATAGGCATCTTTATTATCTACCCGCCCCATTTTTCGGATACTGCCACTAGTATATAAAAGTCCTTCGGATAGTGTGGTTTTCCCTGCATCTACATGAGCCAAAATGCCCACACATATTTTTTTCTTTTTCATTTCTCTCACTCATTTTCTATTATTATTTCATAACTGCTTAAAACCTGCTAAGACATTGCTAAATAGTCACCATTATCTTCATAAAAAAAGAAACTCATAGGTTTCTTCCATTTATTAATGGTAACCTATAAGTTTCTTTCATGCAAGTTTTTTCATCAATTGCTTTTGGGTGATATATTCAATTTGCCTTTTTATTATCTGGCAATCATATATTTGCTCTTAATAAAACGAATTACAACCAGTGCAATACCAACAACAACTAATAATACACCAACGCCGAAAGCAATCTGCACATTTTTCATAGCAGCTTTTTCTACATAATAGAAATCTCCCATTGCAGAAATTTCTGTTTGTGTATATCCGATTTCTTCTAAATATTCTTCAAACAGACCTACCATTTCTTCATCCATTTTTGACATACGGCCTTCTACTGTTACTTTTGTAGTTGGTTCTGTTCCACTCTGCACATACTCTACTGTTTCATCTGCTAATGCTTCCATAGCATCCTGTTTATCTGTAGATACTTCTACTGCAAAAAAAGTATCATCCGGACCTGGAATTGCATAGTAGTAATGAGAGGTTTTTGCAGGTGTTCTGGATCCATCTTTGTTCTCTGTCCATGTTTCTTCATAAGCAAAACAATCTAATGCATATTTTAACTCACCTTTAATATGCATTCCTTCTTCTGCTTTTGTTTCTTGTAAATCTTCAAAATTAGTTACCGGCTTCAAAGATGTTAAAAACATTTCGCTGGAAGCAAAAACAAGTACACCTCCAATTACAATCAACACCAGAAGTGCTTTGTTTAAACTGTACATTAATCGTTCAAATATCATTTCTTTCTCCTTATCTCTTGTTTCGTACATATATTTTTGTGCCTTTGGTAGGATACACGATCTTTCACATTATTGCAATACTTTTAAGTCCAAATTTACTTAGTTCATCTAATATTTGGTTAATTTGACCAATTACATTGTCTTCTTTTTGCTTGTTTTTTACACTGTTTAAGTTTCCATAAACCTCCTGATATCTACATCGTAATTACTTTCGTTGCCACTTTATCCCCAAAAGTTTTGTCATGTTCTACTATCAGCATAGTAGGCTGGTATTTTAAAATCAGCTTTTCCAACTGGATTCTGGAAAAAATATCAATATAATTTAATGGTTCATCCCAGATGTACAAATGTGCCTTCTGCAATAAACTTCCGGCAATCAGTACTTTCTTTTTCTGTCCTTCGGAATATTCTTCCATAGGCTTTTCAAACTGCACCCGTTCAAAATCCATTTGTCTTAAAATGGCTTTCAGCAGACTTTCTTCTACTCCTATTTTTTCAATGTAATCGGTTAATTTTCCCTGTAATATGGAAGTGTCCTGATTAATATAGGAAATTTTTAACCCACTGGCTGCTTCTAGGATTCCACTGGTCCTCAGCCTGATTTCCTTATACTCCGAAAAATCGTTTAACACTTCCACCCCGCTGCATTGCAAAATTGCCTTTATAATACTGGACTTTCCACAGCCATTTTTTCCCTGCAGCAAAATTCTGTCTCCACGCTTTAATTCCATCTGGAAATTTGGAATTACTATGTTGTCTTCATATTGAATCTGTAATTCTTTTGCCCGGATATACACTTCCTTATGATGGTTTAAAGGCATCAGTTTCAAGTCAATGTTTTCCTCAATATCCTTTAAAAGTTCTTCTTTTTCCGAAATAGCATTCTGCTGTCTTCTCTCTAAGTTTTTTCGCCTTTGCTGCATTTTTCTTGACTTTTCCCCCAAATAGGATCTGGTGGAAATGGAACGGTCATGCTCTCTGGATGGGTCAAATCCAATCTTACTATTTTCCACCTTATCCGCCCAGGCAGAAGTTCTTCGGGCAGCTTCATTTAATTTTCCAATTTCCTGTTTCAATTTTTCATTTTCTGATTTTTCAAAATTATCACGTTTTTCCTTATTTTCATACCAGCTGCTGAAGTTCCCTTTTTCCACCTGAATGGAATTCCGGTTGAACGAAAGTACATGGTCAATGCAGTTATCCAACAGCCACCGGTCATGTGACACCAGAATAAATCCTTTTTTAGAATTTAAATAATCTTTCACCACTTCTCTGGTTGCCATATCTAAATGGTTGGTTGGCTCATCAATTAATAAAAAGTAATTATCCTTGGAAAACAGCAGTGCAAGCATTACTTTGGTTCGTTCTCCATGGCTTAATGTTTCATAAGGCCGATATAGAATTTCTCCATCGGTTTTTAAGAAATCTAATTCCATGCATACTTTCCAAAGCTCATAAGCCGGCTCAATTTCTTCGATTACTTCTACGGTTAGTTTTTTCCTCTGCTCTTTTGTTACTGTGTAAGGAAAATAGTCAAAACATACCGAAGTCTGAATACTTCCACTATATTCATATTTTCCAAGAAGCAGGTTTAAAAATGTAGTTTTTCCCTTTCCATTTCTTCCAATCAGCCCTAACTTCCAGTCTGTGTCTATGGTAAAGGATGCATTTTCAAATATATTGTCATAACTGCTTTCATAAGAAAACGTTAATCCTGAAACTTGTATTTTTGCCATAATATCGCCCTCCATATCTTTCCGGGACAGAATATTTCCAGCTTATAAATAAAAAGAAACCGACTGCAATCACCAGACGATTTCCATAATTTTCCTATAGCACAAGGACAAAATCAAAACAACAAGATAATTGTTGCCTTTCTTGTTGCCTTTGATTCTGACATGATCTTTTTTCTTTATGCACGTTCTTGTGGTGCTTTGCCTTGGAAATAAATAATCTATCCCTGATAACATAATAACTCTTTGTTCTGTTATAATTGTTTTCAAAAAATAGATTAATACTTCATTGGCACACCTCACTTTGCGTTTTCTTGTTTTAAAATAGCATAGAAATTGGATTCTGTCAACAAGCAAGAAGAAAAATCATGACAAATCATGACAAACACATGAAATTTCCAACAGTTTCAAAATACTTAAACAACATTTTCTTATAACATTTTTTATTTTATACCATTACTTTAACCAATGTATGTTTTTCCTCCTCACGAAATGTCACATCTAGTTGCCAGTGCATTCTTTCAACTTTCCAGTCACCTCTGCATCTCTATCCATATCACTAGGATTGAACGAACTATAATCCCCAGCTATGTGGCTATAAAAGACAACACTACCATAGCCTTTCTCAACAAAATACCTGAAAAGATAATTTTCTACAGAAAACATATTCCTTCATATCTATTTCTTTGTTGGATAAACATGTAAATCACAGATGCTTCCTTCAATCAAAAATCCAGTCTTCATATCAAAAAATATTCTAATTCCTAGTGCCATTTTTCAATTTTCATTTTACCCTTTCTACTTTACTGTATCTACTAAAATTCCCTCTTCAGTAATATAAATCGCACGTATAAAGTTATTCCTTCCATCTATTGCCACTTTCTCTTTTGTAGATAGATTGATTGCAAAAAGAATATAATCCCCCTCGATTTCTTTATCCATTACATTCTCTCCTATTACTTTCTTATTTTCTTCATCTTCTTGATTCTCAGAATTCCCAGCTATTATTTCCGCCTGCAATACGTCCGCAGATATTCCAAAATTGATATAATAAGCATGCTGTGCGTCTGCTCCAACCAAAAAAGCATTAGATACTAAAGGCGTATATGCTGAGCCATCTAATTCCACATGCATCACATTAGTTCCATTTTGAACAATCAAACCATCCGACAAATAAAATCTCTGAATATTATCAGCAACATCATATATTCTTCTAGATTCAATAGAATATCGTACTACTTTTTCCGCATCATTCAAGTAAAATATATGATTTCCATATAATGCGAACTGATGTATGGAATCATTTATCAATTTGTTGACTTTATTGTTTTCTATATTATAAGCATATAGTGCATCACAATCTGTTTCATTGATGAAATATACTGTGTCATTCGTCGCAATAATTTCACCAACGGAATCCTTTCCCGAATACACTCTTTTCCCATCAACAACTACTTTAAGTCCACCAGTTTTTGTATCACAAAAAGCAACCACTTGACCTATTTCATTTCTGTTATTCCTATTAACATTGCAATTCCAAGCGTTTCCTGCCAAAGCAATATTATTAGGTATTCCAAGCATGTTCTGTTCATACCACTCTAACGCTAATGCATTTCCCCTAACTCCAACATTATCATAAAGAGTATTTAATGTCTCACTATCCGTTGCCTGCAAATATTGGTTCAAAATTTCCGTTTTGGCATTATCTCTTACTATTGACAAAATCATTGTCATAAAAAGAGAGAACCCAACAAAAAGCAATGTAGACAACCTAAACATCCATTTGCGTTTTGGCACTCTCTTGTATTTTTTATCCATTTCTTCTTGAAAGTATTGTTCCAAATTTTTTGTACTTTTTACCATCATATCACCCCCATATCCAATAAGCTGTTAATGCAAGCAGGTAAGTAATCAAGGCAACTACTCTCCCTGATACACTAAATAATACCGAACTACCAGAAAATTGACCCATAACCAAACAAATGGAGATAAAACTCCAAAAAAGCTTCTTCATAAATATTCTATTTTCTACAATCTGTAGTCTTATATGAACAGTTCCTTCTTTTCTATAAATGTCCCTATATACTCTTTTCTTTTCAGCAATTTCAGATGCACTTATGCAGTAAATTTCATCCTTCAACATTTCAGAAATCTGTATTTCCAATGCTTCAATATCTATCGAATGAAATAATTCTAATTTACTATCTAATGAAAGTATTGTTTCTGGAGAAAAAATACTCCACACATCATATTCTGAAATATTTGTTATATTGATACCAGTCTTTTTTTGTTTCAACACAAGACGATACAATTCACTCATAGAGCGTACATCGAAAAAATTAGGTTTCTTTAAACGCTTTAACTGTCGCACATCTCCATAGCATATTGTTTCATACAGTTTACGAATGCAGTCCTCTAAAAAAACAACAATCTCTTTTACTTCCATTAACTGCTCATACGTAGCTTCTTGTAATTTATCCGGAGAATAATAATCATCCATAACAGATGTAGCCCCCTGATAAACTTGTAATGCTTTGTACTCCGTCATCTCTATAATTTCTGTAATCAACAATCGTTTCTTAACTTCCGCATTGTCCTGCTTGCATGCTGACAATAATGTATATAGTTTCCCAGTTGATATCTTTAACATAGTTTTATCATCCAATCTAATCAATCAAATGGTGTAATCTCATCGTTTCTTTTATCAGTTATTGTTCTAGATTCGATTTTCGATGTATCATTCCCTAATGACTGATTTAAGCTTATTTTTTCAAAATTTTCATGTGAGGATCACATAGCAAACGTACATTGTTTATTTCCCTCATTTTTTGCATAACCATTAAATATTAAATGAAACAAAATCAACTTAACAGATTTTTCGTATACTATATTCCAACTCCTGGAATTGACGCATATAGTCTCACTCCACGAGAGCCTGTGTTAACTCCGAATCCTTTCACTCTTGTGTATTTGGTGGAATGCTAACAACTGTATTTACCACCGTATCAACATCAATAGAAGTATTAGCCTGCGGAACTTGAATTCCTGATACATCTCCCACTTCAATACCTGCAATTTTTGTTGTTACTGTGGTATCAGATACAAATCCAGAAGAATCTGTCGCACTATAATGTGAGGTGTTACTATGCGAAGCATGATTGCTGTGATTGCTATGGCTTCCATGATTGCTATGACTACTATGGCTACTATGTGTACTTGAAGACGTATGGCTAGAATGTGATCTATGGCTACTGTGACTACTATGACCGCCCGAACCGGAACTATGTGATCTGTGACTACTATGTGATCTATGGCTACTATGCGATCTGTGATCAGCAAAAACTTCATCGTACATCAATAAACTTAGCACTAAAACCATTGTTCCCATTGCGATTACTTTATTTCTGGTTATGTTTCCTTCTTCTTCATATAAGAAATCATTTATTGACTTTTTTATCTGTGGAAATAATTCATCATTATTCATTATTGATTCTCCCTATTCTGATATACTTGTACATACACCGTTGCTCCAGTATGTGCCATATATCGTTGATGAGCTCTTATGATACTTACATGTTCCCGATGGTTTATTATCAGAAAACTTCCCTTCAAGATATGGCACATTTGAAGATGTATAATAATATATACCCTGCCCATTCATTTTATCATTGACCCATGCTCCATCGTATTTAGCTCCATCTGACCATGTATATGTTCCAGTACCACTTTTTAAACATCTCGACACTTCACCACTATACTTATCACCGTTGTAGTAGGTTATTGATACTTTCCCACTAAAGGTGCCATTTGAATATATACCTTTATAAACATCACCGTTTTTTAAAGTTGCTGTTAACTCTCCAGTTGCAACTCCATCTTCCAAGTTCAGGACAAAAATTCCCTCTTCGTTCTTGATAGTATAAGTACCATTTCCAGAAAACTCATTATTTTCAAAGGTTCCTGCAAGAATATTACCATCAGAAAATGTATATACACCATTCCCCGAATATTTGTCCTCGCTCCAGGAGCCTTCATAAACAGCCCCATCTACATATTTAAAAATCCCATTTCCTGAACGTTGCCCTTTCAAGAAATCTCCCGTATATGTAGCACCATCGATATATTTGTATGTACCAGAGCCTGATATACGGTCATCATCAAACAAACCAACATAAGAATTTCCATTATTCCACTGCATTTCTCCAGTTCCATCTCGCAAATTATTGTCAAACTCACCAATATAAACATCTCCATTGCTCCATGTTAGTACACCAGTACCTGCTTTAAGTTCTTCAACAATTTCTCCCTCGTAGGTATCACCATTATAGTAATACAGTGTCCCTGTTCCACTTATCACATCTTCAATAGTTGAACCTATGTATATTCCTTCATTGAGCTCATGGTACTCGAAATCATTATTCTCTGTTAACTCAACAACAAATGAACTTTGGGTATTGGAAGTCAATATTCCATAAAACAGCCCCGTCAATGCCACGCCACCTGCGAGTCCCAATACAGTTAATTTCAATTTTCTTTTGTCTGCCTTAAGTCTCTCTATAACCATGTTTTAAAAATCTCCAATATTTCTATATCTTCATTTATATACTCAAATAATATATCCAAGATCCCCTTATAAATTTTACATCTATATCCGTTCGCTTGTCTTGAATAAATATTTTGCTCCATTGCATAATTTATGACTGGACATACACCACAATAAGGATGATATACACAATCACAACATTGAGGAATTCCTTCCAGTACAGAAGCCTGACATGTTACTTTACATACCCTTGATTCCATCAAATCATCATATACTGATTCTTTTACATCACCCAACTGAAAATCTGGCATCCCCATCTCTGAAAGCATTCTTCCTTCGTCACAGGTATATATTTTCCCATCGTAATAATATGCCAATTGTCCAATACCAGCTCCGCACGGAGACCGCAATTCCATATAATTATCAGATACATGCCCAATAATCTTTCTTAAAAAAATTGAAGCATGACCTTCACATATTCGATAGCCCTCTTTATTACATTGAATTATGGCTGCAAGTGCTACTTTATAAAATTGTAGAAATTCTTCCGCAGTATATCCAATTTCATCCCAGTGTTCATTTGCATATCCTAGCGGAGTAAGCGGTCTTAAAAACAAATAATGCAGATTTAATTCTCTATAAGCATCTACTATAGCTTGTGGATCGCTTAAACTTTTTCGTGTTGTTGTCTGAATTGCCCCAACACCAACCATGTTTTCCTGTAATCTTTTGATATTGCTACAAACAATATCATAAGTTCCTCCCCCAACAATTCTGGGTCTATTTGAATCATGAATATCCCTATTACCATCAAGTGAAGTAGATACTGCAAAATCAAATTGTTTAAAGAATGCTATCATCTCATCTGTTAAAAGTAATGTATTCGTAACAACGGTATAAGTTACATTTTTATCATTTTTATGAGCTTCGGTATATTCAACTATATATTTTATTACCTCAAAATTCACTAGTGGCTCACCCCCTTGGAATTCAAATGTAATTGAATTACTAGGCGTCTGCATAGCAATCTCCACAGCTTTTTCTGCTGTTTTCTTATCCATCATCCCTTTACATAGTTGTTCTGAATCTTGTGCTTGACAATAAATACAACACATATTGCAAGCATTAGTCATTACAAAAATGTGTAAACAGGTAGCATCGAAAACATACCTTTTGTTATCTCGATATGGTGTTGATGCCTTCTCAATAAATACATTCTCGTCTTCATCGTAAACAAAAAAATATTTCTTTAGCTCTTCAAGCATTGTTTCATCAAGCATATCAAAATTACTATTTATAAGATTTTTAAAATCAAACTTATTCAAGAAAAAAAAGTTTCCCTGCTCATTTGTTAATAAATATTTGTCCTTGAATTCCTTAAAATTAAAATAATTAATCTTCATTTTTCTTCCTTATTGGTAATACTTGTGGATTCATTACCTGCTTTGTAGAATAGAAAAAGCCTCCACAAATTTCTTTTACAAAACATTCCTCACACTCATCCATAAAACGTACTTTGTAATCTGTTATACTTTTTGCCGCAATATGCCAATAGCCTCTATCCAATGCACACAACGGGAAATTATATAATTGCACATCAATGCCCGCCTTTACAAGCAAATCAATCGCTGCTTTTGACTTTTGAAAAACTTCTGAATAATCCACCCAAAGACTCTCTCTATTAATTGCAGCATTTCCCATCATCTCCATACCTATAAAATTAACACAAAAAACTCCCTTATAGCTATTTGCAATATATTGTGCTGTTTCCCTTAAATAATCTATATTCTTTTTTGAAACAACAATCCGTATCTCAACTTTTTGTCTTTCTTTCAGAAGATTTTTAATGCCCCTATCCGTTTGAACAAAGCTCCCTTTTGACTGTGTTATCTTATCATGAAGCTCTGGAAATGATGCATGGAGCGGAATTGCAAATCTCATCCCCTTTGGAGTAACCTTTAAAACTTTCTGTAAGAATACTTTATCCGCCATTGACCTCCCATTCGTCAAAAGTTGAAAATCTGAATATGCAAATTTTCCAATCAATGTAGCCATAATCTCAATAAAGTTATCTTTTCCAAGAGTCGGTTCCCCCCCAGTCACATTTATATACTTGATATCTTCAGGTAAAATATTTATGTACTCTCTCAACCACTCAAGATGTTCCTCATTTTTCTTCTTACGAACATTTTCTGAAAGCGGACACATAACACAATTTGAATTACACTGATTTGTCATGAAGATATCAATTTCTCCAGTTCCCTTCTCATGAATTACAAAGAAATACCCATTGGCAGATATTGATACAATATCGCCTGATGTCAAATTTTTGAACTCACTAACATCACATTCATAGTGCATTTCTGAATTCGAATCATTAATAACCAGATATTCGTTCTTAATATATGCTTTTAAACCTTCTCTCTGAAAATATTTTATTCTTTCTTCATCAGCACAATCCGCATCTATAAATAAGAGCAACCTATCACCCTGATTCCAGTCTAATATCTTTCCCATTTATTTTACAATCCTTATAAAAAAATATAATATTTCACCTGCAACAATAAATATTGCGAATGGAATTTTTCTCACAATCGTAATGGTTTCACGACCATATTTACTATTCCTCCACCTTTTTATAGCATCTACTTCCTCTTCTTTTAACCGACTTCTCATATCTTCACTTGTTGTTTTCGGCAATCCCTTGATTCTAGAAGGAATAAACATCGTCACTGTGGCATATGATAATACCATACCTCTTTTTACAGTATCTGTAGCAATTTCTTTGTAATTATAACCATTCAACAAATACCTAAGTACCAGCGCCACCAATAAAATTCCATAAGCGTATAGCTCAAATGTATCAAATGTAATACTCCGCACAAAAAATAAATTCACTCCCAAAATTCCTATCAGCAAGTACCATCGTCTGAATACTTTTTTACTATGAATTACAATTGCAACAAATATATTCATGAAGCTAAAAAGTAATTGGTTCTCATAGTAAATATCGCCCGTTATAAATTTTAGTATCTCACTTAACCCTCTTAGATACAAAAAACTTATTAAATAGCCTTTAGCAAAGTTTATTATACCATCCCATCCATTGTTCTTTTCTGCATAAAACTTCTCCCTCTTAATAAACAGAACTACTGAATCGATAATAATGTATCCGTATGCTATCAAAAAAACAAATATTATTGCATTTAACCCTGGTGCAAATGAAAATACATCATTATCATATAATCTAGCAGGAAACAACAAATTAACACATATTAGTAACTTGCTATCACCGGCCGCCCAGAAATGAAAACTATATAATGCTATTGCAAATACTATCATCACTAAAAAGTTACATAAATAAATCACCAAAAATTCACTTCCAAACAAGGGGAAATAAATGCTATTAATAATAGCTCCTCCTATTGCAGCGATTGCTAATGCCTTATTCTGAATAATCCCTTGCTTTATATCCGTGTATGTAACATATATTCCCAATATGACTATAATAGTCATTAACGCAGCTTCGCATAATAACATATCAAAATCCTTCCCGATTAGATAAACCTATCAGATAATTTTCAAATTCATTTATTGTTCTATTCGTTGAAACCTTACAGTTTTTGAAGGAACATACCCAATACTCTTTTTTTTCTGACAACTGAATCAAAGCCAATTGAGAAAAGTCCGCTATAGCCTGCAATATAAATTTCTTATCATATATCTTTCTATTCAAATATAATTTATTCATCTTCTCCATCAAACCAATCTGTTAATATTTCATCAGCATTAAACTCTTCCATCTCTTCTTGCTCATTCAACCCCGTATTAACAATCGTTGACGAAAGTGATCTGGCCACAATCATTTCTCGAATATTTTTTGTTCTCTCGGCTACAAATAATCTGGTTTCTTGTGCTATCAATTCATTCTCAAACTGTGCATACATTTCCTCTTCTGATATATCATTCTTTGCTTTTAATGTAATAAGATAATCCTTCTCATCCACATCTATATGAATAAAAATATTATCAGTAAACACAAAAGCTGTTTTCATCACAACTTCCTTCGTATATAATTCTTTAGAATACTTCCGCATCATTCCATCCTTTCCTTATATATATCTATGATTTACATCTTTTACAAGGTGTATGCCCATCCATAATAATTTGCTCCAGTATAAGTTAGGTCCCTTTCACTATTACCAGTTTTATGCTCCATCAATATTCCATGCTGAACATTATAAGTATACCCCTTAAAACAAATACCATCTCCATTGTATTCAACCGAAAACGCTTCAATACTTACTCCAAAGGCATGAATTTTCTCCCACACCCAATTTCATAAATATTGCTTTTCAAATTGCTAATATTTCTTCCCGCTATTTCATAGGATTAATTCCAATATTAAATCTTTTCCTTTGCATTGACATTTTCTTCCCCCTGATTTTTCAGCACTTGCTGCCTGCGTTCTAGGGTATCAACGGTTACAACCTTCCCTTTTATATTTCCCCTCTGTTTTTTTGGTATTGTTTTCTTATACAACATTTATTTCTTTTTTTCAACATTTTCCATCCCAAACGACGCGAACAACATGTATAACGACACAAAGCTACAAAAAATTTTATAAATGTATTTCTAATAGGTTAAAATTGTAACGATTCACAGTTTGCTGTGAACCGTTCCCAGATATGCACTTTTCCTTATCCAAAAATCACTGGAACATTGTATTCTAATGAAAAATTCGTTATACTAACCATAAGGATGTGTAAAATGTATTTTCGAAAGGATGTGTAAAACTATGGCAAACAAGATAGGCATTGGCATACAGGATTTTGCAAAACTCCGAGAAGAACATGTTTTCTATATAGATAAAACCGCTTTTATTAAGGAATGGTGGGAAAATAAAGATGATGCGACTTTGATTACCCGTCCCAGACGTTTTGGAAAGACTTTAAATATGTCTATGGTGGAGGAGTTTTTTTCTGTAGAATATGCTGGCAGATCAGATCTTTTTCAAGGACTTTATATCTGGGAAGATAAGAAGTATAGAGAATTGCAGGGAACTTATCCGGTAATTAGTCTGTCTTTTGCAAGAGTGAAAGAATCAAATTATGAAACCACCAAAGAAAAAATATGTCAGATATTAACCAATTTATATATCAAGTTTTCTTTTGTAAGAGACAGCGATGCATTAACAGATGCTGACAGATTGTTCTATGATCGTATGTTGTCTCTGGAAATAAGAGACAGTGATGCCACTTCTTCCATTTACCAATTATCAAATTATTTGTATCGTTATTATGGCAAGAAAGTGATTATTTTGTTAGATGAGTATGACACACCAATGCAGGAAGCTTATGTACATGGCTTTTGGAATGAAATGGTAACATTTACAAGAAGTCTGTTTAATTCCGCATTTAAAACAAATCCATATATGGAAAGAGCTATTATGACAGGAATTACCAGAGTAAGTAAGGAGTCCGTTTTCTCTGATTTGAATAACCTTGAAGTAATAACCACTACCTCCAGTGAATATGCAACATCCTTTGGTTTTACAGAGGATGAAGTATTTGCTGCTTTAGATATGTACGGACTTGGTACAGAGAAAGACGAAATAAAACGATGGTATGATGGTTTTGTATTTGGTGAGTATAAGGATATTTATAATCCATGGTCAATTCTTAATTTTCTGGATAAAGGAAAATATCAGACCTATTGGGCAAATACTAGTGGGAATGGTTTGGTAAGCAAACTGATTCAGGAAGGTAACGATGAAATAAAACTATCCATGGAGCAGCTGTTACGAAGAGAGCATTTATACTTTCCCATTAATGAACAGATTGTGTATAACCAGCTAGACGATGATGAAACTGCAATTTGGAGCCTTCTGGTAGCAAGTGGTTATTTAAAGGTAATTAGCTATGAAAATGCGAAATATACGGAAGAACCAATGTATAAGCTTGCAATTACCAACTATGAAATAGAGCAGATGTTCAAACGTATGGTGCGTGAATGGTTTTATCCTGCAAAAACTCCCTATAACCATTTTGTGAAGGCAATGCTTACAAATAATCTAACAGCAATGAATCATTATATGAAACGTATCACCTTACAGACATTTAGTTATTTTGATACAGGTAAAGGTCCCCTCGGAGCAGAGCCGGAACGATTTTATCATGGTTTTGTATTAGGTCTGTTAGTAGATTTGAGTAATGAATATGCGGTTACATCTAATCGTGAAAGTGGTTTTGGAAGATATGATGTGATGCTGGAACCCAAGGATATGAGTAAAGATGCCTTTATTCTGGAATTCAAAGTACATGCACCGGATGAAGAGAAAAATTTAGCAGACACAGTGCAGGCCGCCCTTACCCAGATAGAAGAAAAACAGTATGAAGCAAACCTCATCGCAAAGGGAATTCCAAAAGAGAAAATTCACAAATATGGGTTTGCCTTTGAAGGGAAAAATGTGCTGATTGGATAGAAGGTGACACAAAACATCTTTCCCCTTATTTAAAATAAAGGATAGAGTTAACCCGCTCCATCCTTTATTTTCAAATAAATTTTTGCTAACTATGAAATTTATGCCTTTTCATCACTACACATATTTACATTTGTAAAAATGTAAGGACTTTTTTACTTGATATTTTTCCCTACAGGCAGTACACTAATGACACATAAGATTCCAACTACTAATATTGTAAGAACCGGCGTCAGTATATTTTCCAATGCAACTTTCCCTGTGTATGCTATAATAGGTAATTGAAATCCTGCCAAAAGAAGAAAACGTTTTAAAAGGATTTTTCCTATATAATACAACCGCACTTTATATACATCCCAGATATTAATCGGAAGATATCGTAATAATCCATAAATCGATACTCGTTTATTATTTTCTGTAATTCCTATATAAACATAGAGATGCAAGTATATCCCCAAATAAATCCAAAAAGCACCAAGCAGATAGCTCCCATAATCTTCCTCCCCATAAGACAGCAAAACAAAAAACAGTCCCGTTACTTCTATAAAATAGCCCAACATTTTCAAAAGAATTTCTGTTGATTCACTTTTTACTAATTTCTGGTCAAATTCCATAATCTTTGTCATGGTTTCTTTGCTAAGAATTTCTTTTCCAAATATGTTCCACGACTTCTTCGGTATCGCTTTTTCTCCCATTATACTTTATTCCTTTCCTTTTAGTTAAAAATTCATAGGGCAAAATGCATAAGACAGCTAACAGGGCAGCTATTATATTTATCAGTACTGGGTAAATCAGATAACCAATTCTAAAGTTATTTAACCCTGCCATAACCAATACTTCCAAAACTATCATACATAAAGCTCTGCACAATACTATTTTTGTGACATATGTGAGACGCACCCTAAAAATATCCCAAGCCTTCACAGGAACATATTGTAGTATTTCATATATAATAAAACTTCTCCCCTTTTCCCCCACTATCATGTATGGTTTCAAATGTCCTAAAATCCCGGCTACATAAAAAATACTCATCCAAAACATGATATTTGCTACTTCTTTATACTTCATTCCACCTGTAGCTGCTATTATTACAATCAAGGGTATACTAACAATTTCATAAAAATAACTTACCATCTTTTGAAGATTAGAGTGATATTCTCTTTCTGCCAGCATCTTTTTATCAAATTCCAAAATAGTCTTTTTTACATCTTTTTCCACATTATCCCCCCCTGCTTTGCCTTCCATTTTATCTGTTTGTTGCTGCGATAATTACTGATACCTGGAAGGGCATAAATAGTCAAAACCAACGCTGCCCACCCAATGGCTGCCAGAGAATTTATCATATTTTCCTTTAAAATTTTTCCTGTCATCATAAATCCCGGAATCTGAAGCCCTAACATGATCAGAAATCTGCTCAGAAGTAACTTTGCTATGTATTCTACACGAACTTTAAAAATATCCCATTGATTTACTGGAAGACTTTTTAATACCTCATATATTGAAACATTTTTCCGATTTTCCCATATGTTTAAATATGGTGCTATATAAAAGGTCAAGCCCCATGCATACATCACAATAAAGACATCCATCTCACTTAACTTATCTCCTGATGTAGCAATTACTATCAAAAGAAGCTCAAATATGTAAGCCGGCAGCCTACTAAGTATCACAGAATACTCGCCACTTTTTAGCAGCTTTTTATCAAACGCTTTAATCCTTTCCCTGGAACTCACCATCTTCTTCCCCTCCAAAATTCTCACCGTAAAAGCTTATCTTCCCCTGCTCCAGCCTGCAGATATAATCCATATTTCTGTTAATGTCTGACTGGATATGTGTAGTCATAATTACCATGGCTTCTTGGGCTAAAATTTCCCGAAGTATATTATAAAAATCCCGGCGGAATACCGGGTCCATGCCGGCAGTGGCTTCGTCTAAAAGATAAATTTTTGCATTATGGGCTCTTCCAAAAGCCAGCTGAAAACGGATAAATTCCCCTCTGGACATTGCACCTACATTTTTTCTCCAGGACAAATCCATATCACGCATGTACTGAACAAACTTGTCCATATCCATTTCTTCATAAAAGCCACCTAACAGGTCAACATTTTCTGCTCCTGTTTTCATGCGGAAAAACTGATTATCGTCTGCAATATATGCACATTGTCCTAAAAACCACTGATGTTCTTCTCTGATATTTTTTCCCTGATAAAAAATTTCTCCCTGATACTTCTTTTTTCTTTCCAGCATACAATTTAAAAGAGTGGATTTTCCTGCACCGTTTTTCCCAAGAATTCCAAGCAGATATCCCTCTTCTAATTGAAAACTAATATTATTCAGACAAAAACTTCCCTGCTTTTTTGTTACATTTCGAAATTCTAACATAGACTCACCTTATCCTTCCCCCAATAAAGTCTGCACCATTTCCAAAATATCTTCTTTGGAAAGTCCTGCTCCCTTACACTCACTTAACACTTCCTGTAATCTCTCTTCCAGCATCATTAATTGTTTCTCCTTTAAATAGTCTTTATTGTATTCACAGACATAAAATCCTTTTCCTGCCACCGAACGAATCAAGCCTTCTTTTTCTAGCTCTTCATAGGCTCTTTTGGTGGTGATCACACTGACCTGCAAATCATTTGCCAGCATTCGTATGGAAGGAAGGGCTTCGCCTGCTTTTAATTCTCCAGTCACAATAGCATTTTTAAGCTGATTTACAATCTGCTCATAAATGGCTAATGTTCCCTGGGTTTTAATAATTATTTTCATGCCCTGCTCTCCTCTAATAATCCTTTTTTTCTGATTACATATGCCCCTTCATAATCCAGGGCTTTTTCCATAGAGTTTTTGTATTGTTTCTTTATATTCACTGCACAAACCAGCAGTTGAAAACTAAATGTGATACATGCAAGTATGATTTCCCAACGATTCATTGGTGCATCTCCCATCCAGACAATCACAATATAATTCATCAAAAACATAAGGAACACCAAAACATCCCAGCCGGTTTCAATGAAATGGGTTTGAAAGCCTATGGTTAAATGAAACAAAAACATGGATATAGTAATTAACACTGCATTCATTACAGGCAGCCAGCCCATCCCTACAAGAAATATATTTATTCCACACTGCAACATTGTAGTAGAAATAACTTTTATCTTTAGTGCAGTATACAAATACTTCTTTTTTTCTTTCTTTTCTAATGGTGCCATATACATTGGCTTAGACAGTCTGTTCGGGTACATAGAATGTAAAAATATTACGATAGGTATCATAAGTAACTGAATCATTAATGCCATTTTACCATACACTGAAAACTCTCTATAACTTCCTGTCCATGAGCCTGCTCCACTAAGAACAAATAACATACTAACACCTATTCCATTCGCTTTCCATAACTCTTTCCAGGCCTGCCTCCATCCTGAAATCCAGTCGTGCAAAACCATTTTCACCATGAACTTTTCTCCCCTTTCAACATATAATACATAATATCCTCAATACTTGGTGTTTCCACTTCAACTCCATCACTATAGTTTGAAAATCTGCGATGCATTACCAGCGCCTTGCTTCCATATTTTCCTTTTTCTTTAAAAATTATCCTTTCCTTATTAATCAGATTAATTTTATAATCTTCCCCACTTACCAGGCGGTAACTTTGCTCTAATGTTTTTCTGTCCATGCTAAACTTTACTTCCCCTTTATGTAGGAATGTAACATAGTCTGCTATCCTGTCTAAATCCTCTGTTATGTGTGTGGCAAGAAGCACACTTTTTTCTCCATGGGATACAAATTCTGCAAGAATACTTAAAAATTCTTTTCTGAAATCTGGATCAAAGTTAGCGGTTGGTTCATCTAGAATTAAAAGCTTTGGCTGATGAGATAATGCAAAGGCAAACTGAAATTTCAGCTTTTCTCCTTTTGATAACTGTTTGTATTTTTTCGTTTCCACCAACTGCAATCGCTGGCAATATTGCAAAAAGATGGAAGTTTCATAATTTTCATAATACTTTCCATACATTTTTGCATTTTCTAACAATGTCATTTCCCCTGGAAAAATATCATCTACCAGCACATAGCCTAAAAGATTTTTTATTTCCTTCTCATGATTTTCATACTCCATACCATCGATGGTAATGGTTCCTTTTGTTGGCTTATATAATCCTAAGATAAGATTTAACAATGTGGTCTTTCCGGCACCATTTTCTCCGATTAATCCCATAATATAGCCTTTTGGCAGTTCGAAATTAATATCATATAACTGAAAACCCTCCAGCTGCTTTGAAATATTTTGTATTTTTAACATCTTGTCCCCTCCGTTCATAAACTGTATACACACATATATACACCATATACCCAGTCTTGTCAAGGAAAACCTTTTTATAAAATTTTCACGCTGAAACTTTTCACTATAAAAGCTTTCACATTTCTTCTTTAAAGAAAAAACTGACTAAATGTAACTCTTTTACGAATTACATCTAGTCAGTTTCTCTTATATTTTGATTTCTTATTTTCGCTTTTTACTAATTACCTCTGTTACTCTTTCCAAATACTTTCCCTGAACCAAAATCAGCTCTTGTTCCACCAGCTGATTTATTTTCCTTCGTGAAATCTGAAAAATCTCCGCCAGTACCTTATCTGTCCGCAGCTTTAATTCATATGGATTTTGAATGTGTATGATTTCCGAATTCTCTTCTAAAGTTTCTGTCTCTTCTGTTTCCTCTTCTAAAATCTCATACTCCATTCCATCCATGGATATTTCTGCTTTATTTTTCTGGAAAAAACTTTTATTGGTTCCATATTGCAGCGCTAACTCTTTATCATTTCCTAAAAATCCAGGGTATTGTTCCTTTAAAATTTTCGGATTCACCCTTTCATACACAGTCAGATTGCAAGGATGTTTACATTTTTCACACTGATAAATCAGCCACACGTCAATCCGGTTTCCATTGGCATTTACCCGGAAACAATCCGTATTTACATATTCTGTTTTTCCTCCACAGTTGGCACAATTTCGTAGTACTTTATAGGAAGTTTTTGGTTTTATTTTATATGTTTTTCTTTTACAATAGCTCATTTTGCGTCTCCTTATTCTTTCTTTTGGATTTGCAAAGGCTACCGCTTCTTTTCTTAATTTGCACTAGCCTCTGCTATGCAAAATAAACTGGTTCACCCATAAGATTTCCTCCTGCTTTTTTCTTTTATTTTACCTGCTCTCTTTATTACTTGCTACCTCAAAGATTTTTTTACTTGATTTTGAGCCAAAATATGTGAAACAGAGCCGGACTACTTTTCTGTAATCCGGCTCTGTTTCTGTTTTATTTTAATTTTCCCGCAGAATTCTCTGTATACTTTTTACTGACAAATAATACTTTACCGCCAGTTCCTTCACACACACGCCATTTTCATGGTCACTTACAATCTGTGTGTTTCTTTCTTTAAGTTCTTTTCGTATGGTGGTCTGTGTTCCCCAGCTTCGTCTTTCTTCAGTTTTTCTAGGGATGTAAAGACATTCACCATCCACATAATTTTGAATTAATTCAATCAGTTCTAACGGTAATACCTGTTCTGCTTTTCTATAGCCCATTTTGCCCTCCTAAATCAAAATATTTCTGTTAGGATTCGCAATGGCTATCACAAATTATTTTCTGCTATAGCCACTGCTACGCAAAAATAACATATCGTTTCATATAGACGTCCCTCCTTTTTTATACATTTCCTTTTCGCTACACTATGCAATTTATTTGACTACTTTTATTGCCATAACTAAATTATAACTACATATCACAAAAAGGTCAATGACTACATACTTTACTTTGTAACCTAACTCCGCTTTCCTTATTGGTTCATTTACTTAAACATCTATACCATACTTGTTTTAAAATAGTTCAATGGTAAAGAAAATCGAGAGGAATAAATAGTGTTCACCTATATGGTTTTCACCCGATACATTTTCACATAAAACTCGGTTCCATTCCCCTTTTCACTGGCAACAGATATGGTTCCATTCTGCTTCAATACAATCTGCTTTGTCATGGACAATCCAATCCCTACACTATTGCCAGAGGTATTTCCTGCCTTATAAAACCGTTCAAATATATGGGGCAAATGTTCCGGCTCTACTCCTTCCCCATTATCCGAAATCTTAATATGAGTCGCTATATTATCCTGAGAAGCACAAATAGAAACTCTGCCGCCCTCCGGTGTATGCTCAATACAGTTTTTCACAATATTAGAAAAGGCTTCGTTGGTCCAGTGTTCATCACATACCATCCAGATTTCCGAATTTACCTGAATTTCCAGAGAGATATTTTTTACTTCTGCCATAAGTTCAAAAGCTTCTCCCACACGCTCCATCAAATGCTGTAGATTTACCTTTTCCTGCTTTAATTCCAGCACATCTGCTTCTAACTGGGATATGGTTAATAAATTTCGAATCAGCCAGGTAATTCTGTTTACCTGCTTATCAATTTTAGCCGCATATTCCAAACGTTCCTCTTCTGATAATTCCGAGGATTCCAGTAAATCTGTCATAATCGTAATGGCTGCAATTGGAGTTTTTATCTGATGAGAAATATCGGACAACATATCTGCCATATACTTTTTCTGCTTCAATTCCTTGGAATAAGTTTCCTTTAACAACACCACTACTTTATAAATTTCACTTTGCAAAATTCCAAACTGACCTTCTTGAAAAGTTTTCAGTTCCGGTAAATCCTGTCTTTCCTGTACTAAACCTAAATAAGAAATCATCTCTGACAGCTGTTTTTCACAATTTTTCTGATAAAAAAAATGAATGAGAAAAAGTATTATAATACAGCCTGTCAAAATGATGCACATAATCTGTTGCTCTCGCACCACAGCACAAAGTATGGCTGTAATTCCTATTATCATAATTTGTAACCAAGATGTCATACTCTAATAACCTTCCTGCATTTTCTGTTGTTTCACATGTTTACTTTTCCATCCGATATCCCACACCACGAACGGTCTGAATAAACGGATTCTCTTGGGAATCACCTAATTTTTCTCTTAATCTCTTCACATAGACAGTTAAGGTATTGTCATTTACAAAATCTCCTACCTGATCCCAGATATCATTTAAAATCTGCTGACGTGACAAGGTTTGTCCCCGATGATTTACAAAAACCAACAGTAACTTATACTCCATGGCAGTAAGTACAATTTCTTCGTCCTTCCGATATACTTTTCCTGTCTGCAAATGAATTTGATTTTCCCCCACCTGCACAATACCAGTATCCACCACACTCCGATGAGACCGCCGAAGAATTGCTTTCATTCTGGCAAGAAGCTCACGTATACGGAAAGGCTTTGCAATATAATCATCTGCCCCCTGCTCTAAAGCCAGAACTGTATGTACCTCATCATCACAGGCAGTGAGAAAAAGGATTGGTATATTACTTGTTTTGCGGATTTCTTTACAAATGGTATATCCATCTCCATCAGGAAGCATTACATCCAACAGACAAATATCTAAGTCCACTCCGGATTTCCAGATTTCCAACGCTTGGTTCTGTGATGCAGCACTTAGCACTTCATATCCTTCCTGCCTTAAAGAAATCTGCAATCCTTCTAATATAATTTCATCATCTTCTACAACTAAAACTTTCATTCCTGTTCCTTTCCTGACTACCTTTTATTTCATGCTAAATAAAGCCTATCTCAGTCTTCTTTTATGATACATTTTCATTCCGCAGCTGTTCAAATATATTTTCATTTTCTCTTGTCCGATAACAATAAGAGGTAACACCAAACAGCCACACACCAGAAAAAATAATTGCCAATACAAATAAACCAACTGGAAATTCCAATTCAATTCTTCCAAAATAGACGGATAATACGGTTTTCAATAAATATATAATAGGAAATGCAATTACACACGCCCATAGAATTCCTTTGAAAAACAGACCAATATTTTCACAAAACAGCATTTTCCTTCTTTGTTTTTTTGTCATTCCAAGAGAAGTGAGAATTGCAAATTCCTGCTGGCGTGCTGCTGCTCTTCCCCAAATAGAATTATATATATTCAAAATGCAAATAATAGAAGTCAGAATGATAAAGCAGACTGCAAGAATATCAATAATACAGGCAACTGCTTCTGCTACTGTTTTCAATGTTTGACTTTCTCCAGCTTTTGCAAAACCGAATGCATAATTCTCTTCATTTGCCAAAGTCTGTAATTTTTCTATCAAATCTGTTTCTGTTCCATTTAATTTAATGTGAAGTTCTCTGGTGATTCCATTATTATTTTCATCTGTTTCTTCATTCATAATAAACTGCATTTTTTGTGCAGTATCCGTATTTATAATCAACCATAAACCTTCACTATGAATAGTTGCATATTCTTTCAGACTTTCATTGGTAGCATATCCTGCAACTGTTACATCAAACTCTTCCACCTCTTCCTTTTGTGCATTATAAATAGAAAGTGGCATGGTATCTCCAATCTTTTTATCTGTCATATGCTCTAACTGGAAGAATTGGTATCTTTCCGGTTTATAATCATCAAAGCTCATATTTTCTGTAGATAGTTCTGTATTCTGATACACAAGTACAGAAGGTTTAGAAGTATCTTTCACCAAATCCAAATCACATTCTGACTTTTCTGCGATTTTTTCATAAGTTTCCTGGTCTACTCCAATAATACTAAAAGTATTGTAATTGCCTTCTGTTAATTCTTGAAATTGTTCCTCTGTTAAATCTTCTGGATAATACAAATCTGCAATGGTATGATATGCCTCCCAGTATTCCTGACTTAAAATATCATTTTTTACTGTTCCCGTCCACATATTACAGTACCATTCCTGAACTTTTTCCACACCCTTATCCGCCATAATTTCTTCTTTTAATGCCTGATAGATTTTTGCATTATCTGGTTCTTCTGATAACACATAATCCCAGCCATCGGTATGAATGGAAAGGGTTACATCCTCTACCAGACGATAATGCACCATTTTATTAATCCCATTGGCTCCAAAGGCAGTTACCAGAAAAACTACCATAAAACTGGCAATAGCACGAATAATACTGCTGGTTTTTCCTTTTTGACGTTTTAAATTATTTACCGCAACCAACGCTTCCGGCTTTGACTTTTTTATAAAGAAATCATTTCTCTTATATTCTTTCTTCTTACTTTCCATATTCCCACGAATACTTTCAATTGGCCCAATTTTTCCAATTTTACGGGCTGGAAGCCATGCAGAAAGCGCCACTGTAAATCCACTGACCAAAACAATAAAAAGCAAAGCTTTTCCCGATACTTCCAAAGGCACTGTGGTAGTATGAATAAAATCTGTTCCTGAAAAATCAACAATATCAGCAATATAAGGCTGTAATACCTCCATAGCCACTTTTACAATGCCCATACCACCTAAAATTCCAACTGGCAATGCAATGAGCCAGAGAGAAAAAGCTTCATAATATACACTGCTTTTCTTTTGCTTTTTGGTGGCCCCTACAGAAGAAAGCATTCCTAAATATCTGCTTCTTTCTTCAAAAGATAAATTAAATACATTATAAATTAAAATCACAGAGGCAACCATAATAAAAAGAATAAAAAATACCATGACAAATGTTACAATTACATTAATGGTATTGTCTGATGAATTAGCTGTAAATGCAAGTAATAAATCATTGCACTCAAAATTATCATAACTTCCTGTAATTCTTTCTAAATCTTCCACATAACCATATCCGGAATCCAGTTTGTCTAAGTCAAACATTATTGTCACATTAGCCTTTTCTACATGTTCCATAGAATTCTCCATATAGGTAAGTGCTGCATATCCACCAGAGTTTGCTGTTTCAAAAGATGGTGCAGAGATAAAACCTACTACTGTAACTGTTTTCTTATAACCGATAGACTCATGGGTTTCCTTAAAATCTTGGGTATCTCCCAAGTATGCAAAATTTTGCGGAACCTCTACACTCTTTCCTGGATAAACTGTTAAATTAAAAAACGGAAAAAAAGTAGATTCAATATCATAATTTATTCCTGTGAGATAACGTTTAAAACAGTCCAATTCTATCACATCTCCAACAGAAATATCCCCGCCATCCGCTAATGCTCTTGCGCTTAGTACCACTTCGGAGTCGTTTTCCGGAAGGCGCCCACTTTCCAGTTTAATATTCATCCAATCAAAGCAACTTTCAGAATATCCTTTCACAAGCAAATAAGGACACGCCTCATTTACAGACTGGGGAAGATAAGAGTATCCATAAGTGCCGGAAACAGCAGTTTCTTCAATATAATTAAGTTCCTTTATCTGATTGTATTGTTCTTCATTTACATCATACACACTGGCATGCCAGCTTCCGCTTTTCTCAGATGCAACCTGGGCAAGATAAGAAAGTGAGGTATCTTTTCCCACAAATACACAGGTCATAAGCAACACCATAAATACAATTCCCACTAAGGTAGTCATGGTTCTTTTCCAGTTTAACTTCATATATTGTCTGGTTACATGATAGATAATTTTCTTATTCTTCATCTATGCCACCTCCCAGACTGCGAATCTGTTCATTTCGAACAATTTTTCCATCTTCTAAATAAATCATTCGATCTGCCTGCAGTGCAATACTTTCATCATGGGTAATTAAAATTAAGGTCTGTTTTTGGGTTCGATTAGATTTTTTCAGAAGTTTAATAATCTCTTCTCCATTTTTTCTGTCTAAATTTCCTGTTGGCTCATCTGCAAGAATAATGGCAGGATGATTAAATAATGCACGCCCAATGGATACTCTTTGCTGCTGTCCTCCTGACAACTGGCTTGGAAGATTCTTTCTTCGCTCTGTAAGTCCTAAATACTCTACAATAGAATCTAACCGTTCCTGTTCCATTTTTCTGCCGTCCAGTAAATGTGGCAAAACAATGTTTTCATCTACATTTAAAACTGGTAGTAAGTTATAGAACTGGTACACAAGTCCAATCTGTCTTCTTCGAAAAATTGCCAGATTATCTTCATTTAAAGAATGAATGTCTGTTCCATCAATCATAACCTTTCCTTCCGTTGGCTTATCTACACCACCTAAAATATGCAATAAAGTAGATTTTCCACTTCCGGATGGCCCTACAATAGAGACAAACTCTCCCTTTTCTACAGTAAATGACACATCATCTAACGCCTTTACACAGGTATTTCCCTTTCCATATACTTTTGAAATATGTTCACACTTTAATATTTCCATGGTGTTCCTCCTCGGTTTTCCTTTTTGTTTCTATTCGTATTATACCTGTGCTATATGACTCCCTGATGAATTTTAAAGTGACAATTCTGTCACAATTCTTTTTTTACATACCACCTTACGCCTTCACATGGCAACTTTATACATTCTATCAAATCTTTTCTGAAAAACCAATAGCATTAGCCACGTGCACTGCCATGCCCACGCAAACAAAGAGATGCCAGAATCCTCTTCTGACACCTCTTTATCTGTTTTTTATAGCGTTCTACCCAATTAATACTCTTTTCCTTCATAAGCAAATACAAATATTATTAACAACAAACTACCTAAAATCTAAGCTTCCGATACCGATTAATACACGCAAAAATCTCCTGCTCCCTAGGTATCGCCAGATTGCATGGCAGGCAACCGCCTCCACAGATTTTCCCAAGCTCCTGTCGCTCTATCATCTGCACCAACAAGTCCACCACTTCCTGTAACGTTTTCTTCCCATCAAACAATTGGGTTTGTGCATATTTCAATATATGTCCCAGCATCACCAACTGTTCCGAATCCATCAGCTGCTCCACATACCTTACATCCACTACTTCATGATTCAAAGAAATGGAATCCCGTCCCATAGTCTTTAACTTAATCCGCTGTTCCCCTTTTAACTTACCATCCGGCTTCACCAAACGATTGAATTCAAGTTTTGACATCTCTGCCACTTCTCTTTTAGATAACGGAAACTGGCTTGCCTGCTCCTTAGCAAATTCTGTAATATCCACTGGCTCATACCTGTTCATTTGTATCACACAGTCCGCCTTATGAAAATAAGAACCAGAACTTCCTGCTACTAATATGGTAGAAATCCCAAACTCCTGATACAGCATTTCTACTCTGTCAATAAACGGTACAATTGGCTCTGCCTCCTTCTGCACTACCCGTTGCATTAATTCATCCCGAATCATAAAGTTGGTGGCACTGGTATCTTCATCAATTAAGAACACCTTCGTTCCTGCCTCCATACTTTCTACCATATTTGCCGCCTGAGAAGTACTTCCACTAGCATCTTCTGTTTCAAAAGCTACCGTATCCTTGCCATTTGGCAGATCACGAATAAACATGGAAATGTCTACATTTTTAATACTTCGCCCATCCTCTGCCCTAATTTTCATAGCAGTATCATCAGTAATCACATATTCTCTTCCATCTCCTGCAATGTGATGATACACACCTACTTCTAATGCTTTTAACAGCGTGGATTTTCCATGGTATCCGCCACCTACAATTAAATTAATTCCCTTTCGGATTCCCATACCTTTCAACTGACCATAATGAGGAAGATTCATGGTAACTTCCATGCTCTCAGGTGAAATAAATTTTACTGCATCTTTCATAGGACGCCCGGAAACACCTGATTCTCTAGGCAATATTGCTCCATTCCCCACAAATGCAATCAGTCCCATTTCTTTTAACTGCTCTCTGATATATTTCTGATCTTCTGCAAGCTCTGCCACCGCTTCCACTTCTTTTTCCGGAAGCACATGATAATATAAGGTTGTTTTCACACATTCCGGCAAAAATTGAAACAATATCTTTTCTAACTCTCTGGAATTTACCGTACGTCCATTAGCTGGAAAGCCGATTTCCATACGAAGTACCAAATTCCCAGAAGTCTCTTCAATGGTACATCCACTTCGTTCCAATATTTCCTGTCCCGGACGGCTGACTGTCATTAATCCACTTTTTCCAGATCCTTTGGCTTTAAAAGACACTTTTTCCACAGCTTTGCCAAACTTTCGAAGAAGATAATCCTGCAATGCAATTCTCTTTTCTTTTTCCTGCCATAAATGTTTTGGAAAGCCTGCCTGCTGTGCCTGAATATGGATACTAACTTTGGAAGGAGATGCAAAAGGGTCTCCCTGAACATGGTCAATAGAAAGTACATATCCTGGAAATTCATATTTTCCCTTGGTATCTTTGTAAGCAGGATATCCTTTATGGTCGATTCTTCCCAATATATTTTTTAATTCTGCTGATTTCATGCATAACACTCCATTCTTTTTTCTTTTATTACCCTGCTGATTTTCCATAATCCCCAGCCAATCAAATAGGCGATACCCATAATTAAAAACACATACATCACTGACATCCATATAGGTTGTTCATATACATACAAGAAGGAATATGGACCATGCATCACTTTTGCAATATTCAGGCTGGTAGAAATAATTGCATAAATAATCGTTGGTGTTAAAGATATTGCTGCCATATTCTTTTTCAAATCATGTTGATAGGTATCTACCATAAAAAAGGACATTACTGCAAGGATTGGACACAAGGTATGCTGATACTTTAATGGTCCTTCAAAAAACATTCGTATGTACTCCGGAATTCCACCAGAAGGTGCTAATATGAAAAACACTACCATAAAGGTAATTGTCATACAACAGGTTCCAAAATACTTTATATTTTTTATCCATGTATAATTTCTTTTTCCCTGCAGCTCTCTTATCTGATAAATTAAATCTAACATACATCCCAGTGAAATAAACAGATTACTTTCCACTGTATAGTAGGTCAACATGATAAGCCCATTTTCATAAATTTCAATATAGCTTCCTAAAATACCAAAAAATATAATAATAATATCAATTCCGATTCCACGAATGCATCTGTTCTTTTGTATCTCTTTCTCCATTTCCAATTCTCCTTATCTCATGTTATTTTCTATATGTTATCCTAATTTTTATTATTCACTTTCTTATTCCTAGTACATCAGTTTCTTAATAACCGGACTAAATACGCAGAATATTTCATCAAATGAGCAAGCTATTTCAAAATGCTATATTATATTCTGTTTAATTCTGCTTTGATTGTTCTCCAATCTGGAAAAAAACTATCCATAAATCCCCAAAAACGTTCATTATGGTTTTGTTCCAAAAGATGTGTCATTTCATGAACTACTACATATTCCAGACATTCTGGTTTGCTTTTTGCCAGCTGCAAATTCAGCCAGATACGCTGTGCACTGGTATTACATGTTCCCCATCTAGTTTTCATATTTTTTACGTTCCATTCCTTTACCTGCACGTTCATTACAGGTTCCCACTTGTCTATCAATTTTGGAATTCTCATTTTTAGCTGTTTCCGGTACCATTCATTTAAACACTTTTCCCGCTGCTCTCTTGTGCTGTTTTCCTTTATCCACATTTGAATTTTCTCCTCTGAAAATGTAACTTTATTGCTTCCATTCCAATACTTTACTTCTAGTGGATATGTCTTTCCGAGAAATAAAATTTGCTCGCCTGTCTCATATTGCAATTCTCTTTGAGGCATTCTTCCTTCATATTTCTTTCTCTTTTCCTTAATCCAAGTACTTTTTGAAAAGGCAAATTCTTCAATAGCTTTTTGGCTCATTCTTTTCGGTGCGGAAATTACTACTTTGCCATTAGGGGAAAGTACCTTTAAATATATGTTTTTTATTTTCTTTTTTTCAATGGTAATTGGAATTCCTTCTATTTGAATTTCCACTTGTGTTCTTCCCTTCTTTAGAAATATTAAACTTGAATATATTACAGCCACTTAAGACCTATATAAATACAAAGTCCTATCTGAAGAATTAGAATTGCCGGCATCCCAATCACGAAATACCAGTGTTTTGTCTTATGTCTGCATACTGCCATTCCCAAATTCGAACCAATGCTGCCGCCTAAAACAGCAATGAAAAACAATGTTTTTTCCGAAATTCTCCACTGATGCTTTATGGCTTTCTTTTTATCTATGTACATGGATAAGAAACCGATTATGGTCATCACCACTACATATACTGCAAATACTTTTATTTCCACTGTCTTTTTCTTCCCTTTCCTATCATATAACATTAATAGTAATTGTGCCCTTTTTTCCTAATGATGTCAAGTGATACTCTTCTGCTAAAAACTGCAAAAATATTATAAAAAGAGCTTTTGTACTACAGATACTTCTCTTACCTATAGTACAAAAGCTCAAACAACTTCTTGTATTCTATTTTGAATAACTTTATTATGGCATGGAATTTCTCTAACTGCTACTTTTGAATTTTGAACTTAACAACTTTTTTGTTTCCTGCCTTATCTGTAAGTTTTAATGTATAAGAACCAGCAGCCTTCACCTTTTTACCTGATTTAATCTTTTTACCATTTAAAGTAGCGTTTTTCATGCCCGATGTTTTATCTTTAAAAGTAATTTTTACAGGTGCTTTATAAGTCTTTGCCTTAATATTCGTAGTTGGTACTTTCTTATCCACTACAAATTTTACTGATTTACTGTTTCCTGCTTTATCTGTTACTTTTAATGTATACTTTCCATCTGCTTTAATCTGCTTTCCTGACTTAATGGCTTTTCCATTTAAAAAAGCTGATTTAATACCACTTCCAGTATCAATAAATTTCACAGTAACCGCTTTTTTATAATACTTATTTGCTGAAACTCCAGTTATCTTTGGTGACGCTGTATCAATTCCGGTTACCTTAACCTGTGCATAATAATATATATCTTTATTCCATGCCACAGTAGATCCTGCATATACTCTTACTGTATACCAACCGTTTTTTGTAACTGTAAATTCTGGTGTTGTTATACTAGTACCATCCCAGTTAGAGGATGCAGTAAGTTGTCCTTCTGCATATTCATACTTTACAACAGACTCTTCTGCAAAATGTTGTTTTACGTTAACAGTAACACTGTTCTTATTTGTATTTGGTGACTGGGTAATGGTCACTACTTTGGATAAAGGCACTGCCCCAATAGAAACTTTAATGGTATGATTAGAGATGCTGTCCATATCTGTACTTGTTTTACACTTCATGTAATATACACCAGCCTTCAAACTCAACCAATCATCTGCACTTCCAAACCAAATATCATTCTTTACCAAAGCTGCTCCCATAGAAGCATTTCCGTATAAAGTAAATTCTTTCTCAATAGCAGCTTCCTGCTCATTTTCTATGTGAGCTTTAATTCGTACAATACTGTCCTGGGGAAGCACAAATTTGGCATAAAATGTCTGTTCCCCCACACCTGCATTTCCATCTAATGCATAATCAATTTGCCAGCTCAGATCTACACTGGTATCAAAATCTGTCATATCATTCAAAATTGTAATTGGTACCTGTTGGATATTATCATCTGCCGCTTTCACTTCCCGGTTTACTGTCCCCAATGCCACGGTCACAAGGACAACCAACATAAGTAATCTTGTTTTCCATTTTTTCATAGAAGTCCCTTCCTTTCTCCCTTGCTTGTATTATACACTTTCAAGAAAAATTATAACACACACAAAAGATACTTTCAACTGTCATGCGACTAATGACATTCACTTTGCGATAAACGGTCAGTATAGAATATCATTTGCATCACAAAATCATGTTCTCTTACGAAAAATCTATATTCTCCCTGATATTTTTCGATTATTTCAAAAGCATTTCTAGTTCCTATTCCATGTTTTTCCTTATGTTCTTTTGTTGTCTTCAGGAAATTTCCTTCACGTTCAAGCTTTTCCTCTGTTCGGTTAGATAGCTCTACCATGAAAACTCCCTGTTTCTGTGTTGATTTTATGGTAAGATGTGGTTTTTGCTGACATTTCCTGTTCGCTTCAATGGCATTATCAATTAAATTAGAAAATAAAATGCAGCAATCTACATCTTCCATAAATTTCAATGGTTCTAACCCACCATTACATATTATTTGTATATTATTTTCAATAAACTGCTCCTGTTTCGCATTGAAAAGCATATCTACAATTTCATTTCCCGTAAGAATTTTTTTCCCAATCTTTTCTCCACGTTCCGATAACTGATTAAAGTAGTCTTTTGCCTTTTCATACTCACCTTTTTCCAGCATAGATTCTAAAAGCAACATATGATTTCGATAGTCATGCCGAAACTTTACCATATCTTTTTGTGTTTCTTTATAATCTTTAAAATATGCATATTCTGAATTAAACTGCTCTTTAAAATTCTCAGAAAGATTCTTATAATATTTGGCATGATTACGATATATAATGCCATAAAAAACTGCTACATTTAAAAGGATTACAAAGAACATCCAGGAAAGAGTATATAAATAATTTTGGAATGTATCTTCTAAAACTTGAAAAATCATTATAATCATTGGCGAAAAAATACAAAAGAAAAACAGAAACACTGCTTCTCCTATACTTAGTTGTATTTGCTTTTTCTTTCTTTTGGTAAATCCAACAAAAAAAATCAGCAACAGAAATAAAATAATATCTAAAAAATAATATGTAATACTATCTGTGTCACCATCTACTACAATTGTATAGACATCCAATCCCAGTAGTTTGCTAATTAACTCCAATATACTAGTCCACTGAATATCCAAAACAATTGCTACCAAGGTAAAAAAAGCAACCTTGATAAATTTTTCTTTGGAAAGTAAAAAACCACATATTACCATATAGAAATAAATTGCTATGGTTTGTATCCATGGATTATCCTTGAAGATTAATGCAATCATCATGTTCATTACAATAAATACAATTCCTATCATTGCATACTGGCTTTTTTTCTTACATAAACTGATTCCAAAAAACAGTTCTAAAAATAAGATAATATTTATTACTAATACAGCATTTAACACTATTGAAAAAATAAACTCCACTTTTGGATCCATTATATCAACTCCTTTTCCAAGTGTTGCAATAGCTCTTTATGATATTCCTTTTCTTTTCGTCTGCTTATGGAAATTCTTACGTTATTGGTCAAATGCACTCTTCCATTTTCTATGCCTTTATGGTGAAAGAAGTTTACAATATACTTTCTATGGATTCGATAAAATCCATAAGATGAAAGTAATTTTTCGTAACTATTTAAACTAATTCGCTCAATATAATGTTGCTGCTTTGTATATAGAATTGTATATTTGTCTTCTGCACAAATGTAGATAATATCTTTCAACGGAATGATATGTTCTTTTCCATCACTTTGTAACATCAGTTTCTTATTTTTACCTAATTCCTGACTTACATCAAATAAAACCTTGGAAATTGCCTCTTCGGAAAAAGGCTTCAGTATATATCGAAAGGCTCTTGCCTCATATCCCTTCACTGCATACTCAGGGTGTGCTGTAGTAAAAATAATATAACTGTCCGACGATATTTTCTGAAGTTTTTTCCCAATGGTAATTCCATCTATTTCAGGCATTTCTATATCCAGAAAAATAATGTCCGGTAACTCTTCCCTTTTCTCCAAAATATTTAAAAATAAGCTAGAAGAAAGAAAAGTTTCTACCTGTATATTTTTATTTCCTTTCACATTCCCTAGGACTTTTTCCAATTCCTCTATATGTTCTTTTTCATCCTCGCAAATGGCAATTTTTAACAGAGATTCTTCCTCTTTGACTTTTGCATATCCTATTTCTTCATTTTTTATCTTACCTAAGTTCTCTTTCAACATGTTTCGATTTCCTTGTAGTATGATTTTCGTTCTTTATATCTGCTTCATTGTGCCTTTTTTTTCTGAAACTGTCAAGAGTCTTGCTGTCTGTCTTTATTGGGTGTTTGTGGTTATTTTACCGAAAGAATGTAAAAGAAGATTCTTCTACTGATAAAATCGCCCTACATTCCGTTTGAATTTTTTCGCTGGTCTATGCCCTGCTCCTTCTACAATTTCTTCAGTTTCTATCACATAATCTGCCATCTTTCTTCGGAAATTTGCTGTCAGCAGCGGATAACCTAATATAATTTCAAAAGCTTTCTGAAGTTCTGTTAAAGTAAAAGTTTCTGGCATGAAATTAAAAACAATTTTTCCATCTTGTTCCGTCTGTTTCTGCAATGCAAGAAAGGCATACACAATTAGCTTTCCATGGTCAAAAGCGATTCCCTCACATTCCGTAATTTCGTAAGTTACTTGCTCATGAAACTGTTCAAACTCTTTTTTCTCAAAAATTGTAGCAGACAATTCTATATTTTCATATTGTAACTTTAAGCAATATTCGTTGAGAATACTTGCGGAATCTTCCTTAAGTTCCTTTTTCATTTCTTTCTTTTCTAACTGTATCGCAAACCAGTGTGCTTCCCCTGCGTCTGTTCCTGCACGAAGTTTACATTTCTTTCCATCCATCAGTGCCATAAATGTATGAGAAATAATCCATCCTCTTGGATCTCTTCCTACTTCTCCAAAAATCCCTATCGGCTGTAAGTAAGCATTTTTTACATTGGTTTCCTCAAATAATTCTCTTCTGGCTGTTTCCTGTACATCTTCTCCTTTTTTGCAAAATCCTCCAGGCAGTGCCCAGCAGTCTTTATAAGGATAATTTCCTCTCTGTATCAGCAGAATTTTCATTTTTCGCTCTGGAATTTTACGATAGTTTTCTGCACTGCGGTTTTTCTCCTGTTCCACTGTACTTTCATCTTCCATAATAGAAAATACTGCCATATCTGTTGCAATGGAAGGCTGTTGGTATTTGGTAATATCATACTGTTTTAAATATTCTTTTTCTTCTTCTGTCATATTATATAATTTCAATCTGGCACATCTTCATGGCTTCTAATGCATTGTTGTGACTTTTGGGTGTAACACCTGCACAGCACTTTTCTTCTACCATAACTTTTACTTCTGGTAAAAATGCTTTGATTACCATAGCATTGGAAATCACACAAATGTCTGTACAAAGACCAATTAAAGTAACACTTGCCAACTCCTTGTTTTCCTTTAAGTATTCTGCCAGTTCTACAGAACCGAAGGTAGGTTTATCAAATACTTTCATTACTGGTGTTCTTAAAACTTCTAAAGTTTCTTCAATTTGCCAGCCCTCCGTTCCTTTGATACAGTGTGATACCGGTAGCTTTTGTCCTTCCTGAGTGGTGCTGTAATTTTCAAAGTGGGTGTCTCTTGTAAAAATCACTTCTCCCTGGAAATTCTTTATCTTTTCTTCAACTTTTGAAACAATTTCTACTGCTTCTTTGGTTCCTAATGCTCCGTCAATGAAGTCTTTTTGCATATCTACTACTACTAAAACATTCTTTTCCATAGCTTGTTCCGCTCCTTTTATAAATAAATATTTACTGGTCGTTTCTGTTATTATCATTTTGATAATAACATTATTGCACTGATTTTTTTTCTTTGTCAAGTAGTTTTATGATAAAACAGTTACCCAAAAAAAGCCAGAGAACTTTTTACCATTCTCCGGCTTTTGATTTTTACTATATTCTATTTCAAAATACTTCTAGTATAGCATTTCCAAGAATCTATCCTAGTATTACCAAGTTTTCTCAAAAGTTAAATTCCAGTCCACATTATATAAACTGTTTTCTTCTGCCTTTAACTCTTCATAAACAGCACGTCTTTCATCGCTGCTTTCTTCTGCCCAGTATTCGTATCCATGAAGATAACTATCCATTGCTTCATCCCAGGAAGTATATAATGGCTGTAAAATCTGTGCGATTTCCAGACATTTATCCAAAGCTTCCTGCTCTGTATAGTAACCTGCATGATAGTAGAAACCTGCTAAAGATAATGCACGACAGTAATCCCATGCATCAATGGCATTTTCACCATACTGTTCATAATAGCCATACATATCTGCTAAATGCTGTGCTTCTTCTTCTGTTACATCATAATTTTCTAAAACAACGTCTTTTCTTGTATCTGCTGCTGCATTTTGTATTCCTGCATCAATTAATGTCTTCATAGTATCCTTAAAATCTTTTCTATGTCCTTCTGACAAAAGCCACTCCATCGTTTCATCTGCAGATGCTCTGTCAGTCACTCCCCAAGAGCTATCTAAAGATGCCTGTGCTACTGCTGCATTATCTTCATTTGCTGCCATACCACCAAAATAATTAACATCACAATTATTTGTTCTAGTTAAAATAGCATAAGATGCATCAAACCAGCGAATAGTATCTGTCATTTCTGTAGTAAATCCATTTTCTTCTTCGATAGCTGTTTCTTTCAATGTACTACATGACACATTAAACTTTTCTTTCTTCTTATCATTAATTGTATTTGCAGAATAAGCTAACATATAGTAAGCATAATCGCTTTCTCCATAAATAATATATCCATCGCCGCTTGATGTTCCTGTACTAATTGTACAAGTCATTGCAGTAATGCCGGATAAACCTGGTACTTCCGGTACCTCTGTTTCCTGTGCATCTGTAATATTAAAAGACTCTTCCATCAGTGCTTTTAAATCATCTAAAGAATTTACTGTACCATTATACTGATTCTTTGGCAACTGTGTTACCACTACTTCTTCTCTTCCATCTGCACTATGCACCCCAAGCCAGGTATCAATACCTAAATCTTCTGTTGTCCAGTCATTTTCTAAATAAATAGATACACTTCCGCTTTCAGAAGTGAATTCTTTCATATCCGCAAGAATATTTTCTTTTTCTGCAGCAGCGTCAGCCGCTGTTTCTTCTGTTCCTACTTCATTTGAAGACTTTCCACATCCAGTTACTCCTACTGCCATAGAAACAGTAAGTAAAGTCAGGCATAATCCCTTTTTCCATGTTGTTCCTTTCATAAATCGCTTTCTCCTTTTGTTTTTTAACTTTTCAAGTATAACCTAAGGAATAAAAAAAAGCAAATAGTTTGTTTCCCAAAAAACCCAGTTTATCAAATTGCCAAACTTAGATTTTCCTTTTATTTTCCAACTAATACTTTCTTTCCTTCAAACGCAAATCCGTACTTTCGTATTTTTTCTGCCGGAATTCCTTTTCCAAGCAAGTTCGCTGCATATTGTTTTTTTCTATTTGAGCAATGGCTGCCTGTACTGTATCTTTCAAGCTTTCTTCCTCATCCGCATCATGCACTTTAAATTCCAGAATAATTGCATCATCCCCACTTTCCCACCACTCCTTAATAAATAAAGTTTTATCAATATAAAAGCAATTATTTATTCTAATTTTTTCAAAATCTTGTATTCCGATTCCTATTTTTTTTGCCATAACTATTTCACTTCCTTATGTATAGCATTTTAAAACTATTATACTCGATAGTTATGTGAAAATCCACTTGTTCCAGGTACTTCAGTCATTTTATAATAACAGTTCAGACCTGATATGTGATACAACTCTGCCAGCTCATCCCCCGAAAAAATAACCGGGTTATTTTTCAAACGTTCTGTATTCACAGACTCAGCTAACACTTTTATATCATCAGAAACTATCTTTACCTTAGGCAATTCTATTTCCAACATTATATTTTCAACTCGCTCAATTGCTTCTTCTATCTCTGTACATCCAAACAGCTCTGCCAATCCCAGTAACCGGCTTCTTAACTCCTCTATATTTTCCGCCTTTTCCTTCAACATTTTCCAAACAGGAATAAGACACACCGCTACTGCATGTCCATGAGGGATTCCATACATAGAAGTTAATTTGTAACTCATTGCATGAGCTGCTGTTGTTCTAGAAATATTAATGGCTCTGCCACTATAATTTGCCGCCAATAATATTTTTTCACTAGCTTCTAAATCCCCCTTTAAATACGCACTGTAATTCTCTAATATAAGCCTGATACACTCTTTTGCATGTTCCATACTTTCCTTATTCGCTCTCTTTGACCAGTAAGACTCAATCCCCTGACATAAGGCATCTAATAAAGTAGATTTCTTCTGATAATCCGGTAAGCTCGTCAGCAAATTTCCATCTAACACTGCCACTTCCGGTAAAATGGAACCATGTTCCACAGAATACTTCTCTCCCTGATAATAAATCACTGCAATTTGTGTGGACTCACTCCCCGTTCCTGCCGTGGTTGGTATGGCAATGTGTTTCAGCTTACTGTAGACATACTTTTTCTTCAGAAAATCCTCTTCCATTTCTAATACGGAAAACAGTTTAATGCATTTTGCCACATCTATTCCGCTACCCCCACTAACAGACACTATTATATTGTAGTTTTTCTCTTTAAACTTTTCCACAGCTGCCTGTACTTCCTCATAGGAAGGATTTGCAGAATATCCACTAAAAACAGTTATTTGAAATTCTCCCAGTTCCCTTACAATTTCCTTCTCCATTCTTTTGCTGCACACCAGAAAAACCTTATCTGATTTCTTTAAATTTCCTTTTAAATACCTTAAATAAGAATTTGTGTAAACAGTTTCCTGTTCCCGATAGTCAAAATATTGGATTTCCTCTGAAACCCTTATATAATCTTCCCTATTATCAATTTCATCTACATAATCATCTTTATACGACATTCCATAAATTTCTACCTGATTTGTCACCTGGTTCAGTGCATTTTCCGCATACACTTTCACCTGCCCATTTTTCACAAATTCTTCTACTTTATCTTTCCAGACAGTAACCACTTCTTTGCTTAACTTATAGAAAGGTTGGAATGCATAACAATCATCCTCAAAAATAGATATGGAAACCTCTTTTAATAGATTACCTGAAAATCTTCCTTTAAAATCTTTCTCAGGAAGAGTTTTATCTTCATGAAATACACACACAGAATCCTTCTCACTTTTGATTACCTTATCTACTAATTTTTTATTGAACACCAAATCTCCATGCAAAATCAGCATATCGTCATCCAGATACTCCGTTGCATGATTCATGGATACAATATAATTGGTACTTTCATATTCCTTATTTTCCACAAAAATAAACTTAAGCTCATCATACTTTTTAGCAGCATCCATAATCTGTTCTTTACAATATCCGGTGGTTACAATAAACTCCCGAATTCCACATTCACTTAAAATTCGGATCTGTCTGTCAAAAATGGTTTCCCCATTGTATAAGGTTACCATACATTTAGGCTTTTCACTGGTTAGCTCACCCATTCTGCATCCACGTCCAGAGTTAAAAATTAATGCTTTCATTATTTGTTACTCCTTATTTTTTTCTGAAAATTTTCTTTATTTTCCTTTGGAGAAGTAGTTGGTCTTCCTAAGTCCTTCCTTGATTTATCATTTGTGTTAATAATCAAAGCCGTTTTCCCTTGCTGTTTTATTTTTTCCATTCCTGCAGTCAACTCCCGACTGGTATTTACTGTAATAACTTGCTGGAAACCAAAGCCCTTTAATATCCTGTCCATTTCTATCTGATAAGCTATGGTCGGCTGTTTTCCAACAGATTCATGGCATCCATTATTTACTAAAATGTATTTGAAATTATCCTTTGCATTTTGAATTGCCACCGCCAGACCGCCCATATGCATAAGGAAAGCTCCGTCTCCATCGATACAATAAATATTCGCTTTTGAAAACAAACTCATACCTAACGCCAATGAAGATGCATGTCCCATAGAGCCAACGGTCAGGAAATCATTTCCATGATCCATTTTATTTCTATCCCTGATTTCAAAAATTTCTCTGGAAGTTTTTCCTGTGGTAGAAACTATATATTCCTTATTATCTAAAGATTTGATTATGGTTTCTAACACTTCCTCTCTTGTTAATTCATTGGAATTCTGATTGTCTAGTTCTTTGTCATATTTGGCAAAGGTATCTTTTTTCACAACCATAGCTATGGTTTTCCTATTTTTTTCTATATACTGAAAGCAATATCCAATCTGTTCTTCAAAATTCTCATCCAGCATAATATATTCAATTCCAAGAGTATCTAATAACGGCAGTGTTAATTCTCCCTGTTTCTTATGCTGGGGCTCATCTTTTACTCCCGGTTCTCCCCGGTATCCCACAATCAGTAACATTGGAATTTCATAAACTTTTTCATCTGCCAATGAGAGCAGCGGATTCACAACATTTCCTAAGCCGGAATTTTGCATATATACTACACCATATTTACCAGTAACTATGTGATATCCGCTTGCCAGTGCAATGGAATTTCCTTCATTGGCTGCAATAATATTTTTTTCTTCTGGCGCTAAATCCTTGATACAAAGACACAATTCTTTTAAAAGAGAGTCCGGCACTCCTGTAAAAAAGTGAAACTTATTTTTTAATAAACTATCATAAAATTCTTTTGGATCAATCATTTCTTTCCCTCACTAATCAAACCTAAAATTTCTTCCATAGAAACACAATACTCATTTCCTGCCTCATATGCCCGCTCTTCTTCCAATATTTTTTCCGCTGCTTTTTTCATGGCAAGATAAGCACTTCTTAGCAGATGATTGGCATATATGATAATATTTGCTCCCCATTCCTGTAATTCCTTTTCCCTAAATTCAGCGTAAGTAGTGGGAACTACCATAGTAATCACCTTCGGATGTTTCTCTTTTAAAGCTTTCAAAAATCCTGCAATTTCCTGCCCATCCTTTTTGTAACTATGAATCATAATTCCATCTGCACCTGCCTGGATATAACATTTTGCTCTTTCCAATGCATCTGCCATATCTTTTCCTGCAATAAAACTTTCAATTCTTGCAAAAATCATAAATTCTTCTGTCATCTGTGCAGCTTTTCCTTTTCTGATTTTTTCTGCAAAAACTTCTTTTTCTTCCAAAGTATGTTCCACTTTATTCCCCAATAGAGAATTTTGTTTTAATCCTTTTTTATCTTCAATAACAATTGCAGACACACCCATTCGTTCCAATGTATTAATATGCTTTACAAAATGCTCCAATTTTCCCCCAGTGTCACCATCTACAATTACTGGCTTTGTGGTTACTTCCAAAATTTCTTCTATAGTTCTTAATCTGCTGGTAAAATCCACAATTTCATTATCCGGCATACCTTTGAAAGCAGAATCACAAAGAGAGCTAATCCACATAGCATCATACTCTTTTCCCTCTGTTTTTGTATTTTCCACAATCAGACCACTTAAGCCATTAGAAGCTTCCATGACTCTCACATAATCCTGCTGCTTTATTTTTTCTTTTAACTTTTTTCTTCTTATTTCAGGTAAATTCTTCATATCTTCGATTCCTTTTAAATAATATTCTATAAATAAGTTTTCCATTCAACTTGACAAAAGATTTCAGATTTGCAAGAAATCCTGCATTTTTCATATATTCTTCATCATTTCTGCTTTTTTTTATCTCTGTTTCTTTAAAAAAGTATGGTGTTAACAAATGGTCCATTTCCTGAATATTGTATTTGTAATACTTCTTCTCCATCTTCATTGTACCCGTTAATTCCACAATTTTCCCTACAAATGACATACAGTTATGGGCTTTGTAAATTCTAAATCCATGAAGAAAGGGCATGGTAATCATAGAATATATATTAAATATGTATTCCGGATCTCCCTCTATTTTTTGTATATAGTCCTTTATCTTCTCTATATTTGTAGCCGGCACTTTAAAAATCTTTACCTTTACTTTTTCATGATTACCAAATGCATAATGCTCCACTTTTTCATGCATAAATCCTGCATTAAAAGGAGTGTAATGACTTCTTCTGGAAAAAGTAACAAAGTCCTCCATTTCCTGTTTCAAAGAAACTGCAATATGAGTATATTCATACTTATTTATTTTTCTACTAAATTTTCCTAATCCTGTTAATGCCTTTACCAAAACTACATAAACATATGTTTCTTCCGTCATTGCTTATCCCTTTTCTTCCTTATCTTTCTTCATTATCTTTCTCACTTAATCTTCGAAATAACTGGATTTGCAGTCGAATCATTTCGTAATACATAGGTATTCCACCTACAATAAATACCATATCCGCAAACTTGAAATCCACATTCATAATGCTGAATACAGGAACTTTTCCACATATCATACTGCCTATACACAAAATAATAAAAAATAGGTGGGTTTCTATGGGTCCTAATCTTGGAAATAGGAATTCATTTAAATATAAAATATAATTCATAGCTGTAAATATAATCAGTCCGTACACTGGAACCAAAAATATGGAAATCTGAAAACTCACTACTCCTGCAAAGGCCAATGCTATAATTAAATATGTAATATGCAATATATCTGTCAGTAAGTCAAAATATCCTCCTGCAGTAGAAGTCATATTTCTTGTTCTTGCCACATAACCATCTAAATCATCACAAATTAAGTGACACAAAAGTCCACCAATGGTTCCCAGTAAAAAAAGCAGATTTATCTTTGCCAGAAATCCGCACAAGATGCCAAACAAGCCGCCTAACGCACCAATTAAAGTAATCTGATTAGGCGTCATTTTTTCCGGAATATGTTTTCCCAGGGTTTTGTATAATAACTGTTGGAAACCGGTTTCTAACTTACTGGGAATTATTTTCTTTACTTTCTCTTTGTTTTCTTCTTTCTTATTCATCGTCATGACTCCTTTTATTTCGAACTATATTTTTTACAAAAGAAAAGATATAGTCTTTATAATCTATAAAATCATATACACCCTCTCTCCAGGCTTTCCAAAACAACTTAATTAACAGCTTGTAGTAATGATAATAGTATCTCTTAACACTCATATTATCCGGCTGTGCTACCACATGTAAATAATCCCAGTGAGATGGATTCCGAGTGATGATTCTGTCCTGATACATTTCATAGGTTTCTAAATTCATTTCCGGTGTAAAAATAGAAATGGCAACATGCTTTAAGTTATGATTTTTTATCCACTGATAGAGAGCTTTAAAATCTTTTGCTCTGTAACCCAAATCCACAATAAACATTCCCATAATATTTATTCCCAGACGGTTGCAGATTTGGATGCTTTTTTTATTATTGGTTATATTGGATTTTTTATCATAATCCCTTAGCTGCTCATCACTGATTGCTTCTAAACCAGATAAAACATAATATAATCCAATCTCTTTTAGTTCTTTCATCAATTCTTCATTTTCTGCAATAAAGTCAGTTCTTCCATAACAAATATATTTCTTTTGAATTCCTTTTTCCCTGACTAACCTGACAAATTCTTTTAACCGGTTCACATCAAACAAAAAGTCATCATCTACAATATAGATATGGTCTGATTTAATCTCACTAATTTCATTTACCACATCTTCTATATCTCTACAAACATATTTCCCCAGATTCATTCTGTTTCTATGACAGAACTTACAATGATAAGGACAGCAGTAAGCAGTTCTTACCCAGGCTGCATGTTCTAACTCCAGATACCGGTAATTTTGTGGATGTTCATAAAAATAAGTTCTGTCTGGCAAAGGCAGTTTTTTTATATCAAAAAAGCAGTCCTGGTTTTTAAACCATTCTCCATTCTTCTGATAACAAATTCCTTGAATTTCTTCTAATTCCACATCCTCTTGGTAAATACTGTAATCTATAATATTCAATATCTTATAAATATCAAAAGTAGTGAGAATATAATCTACATAAGTCTTATATAACCTATCATAACACAATTGTGCATGTAATCCCCCTAAAATGGTAATAGTATTCTGGTTCTGCTCTTTGGCTTCTTTACAATATTCCAGCATGAAATTTTCCTGTCTTGTTCTGCCACACACATACACCACATGAGGCTGGTATTTTCTTATTTTCTGAGATACAGAGATTTGCTCCACTTGCCCATCATACAACTCAACTTCATGTCCCTGTTCTTTTAATATCGTGGAAATGTATTCTAATTCCAAACATTCATTTTCTATAATTCCAACAAAATTATATTTTGTCCTTGAAATTTCCGGATGAATCAGAAGAATTTTTAATTTATCTTTCTCCATGTTTCCTTTTCTCCTCTTCTTCCAATTTTAAATAAGCAACTTTTCCCACTAACGTTTTCGGCAATTCTGCTCTAAATTCATATTCATAAGGAAGAGAATACTTTGCAAGATTTTTTTCACAATGCTTTTTGATTTCTTCTTTTATCTTTTCCTCTGGTGCAACGCCATTCTTTAAAACAATAAATGCTTTTGCCACCTGCATTTTATAAGGATGAGGAATCCCGATAACGCAGGACATTAAAACCTTTGGATGAGAATCAATTACGTTTTCTATGTATTGAGGATATAAGCAATAACCAGAACTAACAATGAGGCGTTTTAATCTTTGTTTAAAATAGACAAAACCATCTTCATCCATATATCCTAAGTCTCCCGTATACATCCAGACCAGACCATCCTTATGCTTTCTTAAAGTTAACCTTGTTTCTTCTTCATCCTCCAAATACCCTTTCATTACAGAAGGACCACTAATTAAAATTTCTCCTTCTTCATTGTAAGGTATCTCTTCCTCTGTATTTGGTTTTACGATTTTATAATAAGTATCCGGATATGGAATACCTATACTTCCCTCTCTGTAATAATTTAATGGTGTTAAACAGCTGCCTGTAACACATTCTGTTAATCCATACCCTTCTCTAATCTGGATATCCGCTCCATGCTCTTTTAAGAAGGTATCCACTTTCTTCTTTAAACTAACAGAAAGAGAATCTCCACCCGATATCACACACTTTAAAAAGGATAAATCAAATCCATCTAATTTCTTATTTTTTAACAATGCTTCATATAAGGTAGGAACTCCTGCAATAATATTTGGTCTGTATTTTTTCAGCAATTTATGAAAGGTCTGGGCACTAAACTGTGGAAGTAAAATACTAGTTCCTCCAAAGTATTGGACTGTATGAATGCATATTCCAAGTCCAAATCCATGAAATACCGGCATAATGGCTAATACAGTATCTTTTTCTTTTAAACACTTGCAGGCTTCATAACTCTGCATTGCTAGAGCGTTGAAATTCAAATTTGTCAGCTGGATTCCTTTTGGATATCCTGTCGTTCCACCACTATATAAAATAGCTGCCACTTCTTTACCAGAAAATTTTTCTGTTATTTCTCCCTTATATTTTTGGCCCAGTTGAATAAACTCCTTCCATTTCAAAGTTTTCTCGCTTTTCTCTAAATGTATTTTTCTTCCTTTTGTCAGCTGGTATCCTATTTTTAAATAGACTGGCATGGAGTTTTTTGCAGAAACAAGAATACATTTCTCTAATTTTGTTTCCTGCATAATATGATTTATTTTGTTAAAAGCAATATCTATGGTAACCACATAGTTACTCTTTGCCTTATTTAAGTAATATTTAATTTCGCTTTCTGCTGATAATGGATGGATCATATTTGCTATGGCACCAATTTTGTTCAGTGCATAAAAGCTGATAATTGCTTCTGGTGTATTTGGCATACAGATACTGACTTTATCCTGATATTTTACTCCCAACTGTCGGAATGCCTTTGCACACTGGTCTATTTGATTCAAAAATTCCTGATAAGTTTTCTGCCTTCCATAATAGTTGTAACTAATATATTCCGGATGGCTCAATGCAGAGGATTCTAATAGCTGGTATACCGATACATCCGGGTATTCTAAATGTGCTTTTACTCCTTCATAAAAATCATACCAGGGAGTTTTTATCTGATTATTTGTTTGATTTTTCATATTGCTCACACTCTACTTTCCTGCCTCAATTAATATCTTTTTAATTTTCTCAAATAGTACTTCATTGGCTTCTTCTACTGAATATTCTGATAAGTCCATTGGTTCTCCAAATATTATTTGTAAATCTTTACTTCGAAATTTATACTCTCCTGTAATAGCATAGGGCACAATCTTTGTATTGGTTCTTTTTGCCATGACTACTGCTCCAAATTTAAAGGGTAATAAAATTTCACTGGTATAATTTCTTTTCGCTTCCGGTGAAACATTAATAGCTGTTCCCTGCTCTAAATACTCAATGGCTGATTTTAATGCTTCTTTATTTTTTTTCGCTCCTAAATCCACTGGAATTGTTCCTATCAGTCTGAAAAACCATCCGAAGATGCCATCATGCAAATCTTTTTTTGCCAGAGTATGAACTACTCTCTTGGTGCTTACATCCACTAGAATAGGGTCTAATGCATGTTTATGATTTCCTGCAATTACAATTGCTCCTTCTTTTGGTATATACTCTTTATTGATAATCGTTGGATGAAAATAGGTTTTAAATACAAAGGTAAAAATAGGTCTTAATATTTTATATGCAATCATCTTTTTTCCTCCGTTCAGTTTATGATGTTTTTTCTTCTGCTTTTTCCATGAGATTACTGCACAATCTCAACTTTACCGTTATTATATTTCTATTACTGCTGGAAAGCAAGATGGCATCCGTCATGATATATCAGTGACTTTCGTCACTATCTAACCATACTATTTATTTTTTTATGGAAAAAAATTGCGGCCAGGTTGATTGCCTGACCGCAAAATGAAATCACTTTATTCTTATTTCCATACAATATCTTCCGGACCAAATGTACCAAGTGTTGTTACATAGTTTATAATTGCATCCTTTGTGGAAATTTCTACCACTGTGGCATTTTCTTTCAAATCATTTGTTAATTCATTTGTTCCTACCGCCACTTTATATATGGTATTATCTTCCAATATCAGTCCCTCTTTTGTAACCAAAACATATTCAAAGGTATCCCCATCACCATGTAAATCAAATCCCTTTTCAACTAATGCTTTAATTTCTGCCCCTGTCATCTGCAAAACAGAAATGGTATCTGATTTTGTACGGAACATATTGATTACCTGTGTATCAATCTCCCCTGCATAAAAATACCAGTTAACACCATAGGCATTTTGTTTTCCCTCATGGTAACCACTCAGAGAAACCAATGCCACCTCTGCATCTGCTGCAATACCCACCGCATTTCCACACAATTTTGCAGTATCCTGAAGGGTCATATCTGTTTCTGCTACAGCCATGACAGACTCATTTTTCCCTGTAACATCATTATAGCTTTTGTCAAATTCCTCTAGTAATTGTTCCGGAGTAATTTCACTATTTATCAGTTGTTTGATATCTTGTGCAATAGGAATTATTAAATCTTCCCATCCAACATAAACAAGAGGAACTGTATTTCCAGAAGTCACAAGAGAATTCCATATATAATAAGGGCTTTCTTCTGAAATATCCCCTCCCACTAAAGGAGTGTTATATAACCAGCTATTTTCTGCTTGTTCCACAAATGCTTTCTGACCTTCTTCCGAAGATAAAAACTCCATTATTTTTAAAGCATCTTCCATTTTTTGTTGGTTTTTCTCTTCAGCTAATTCCTTATTTACTCCAAAATGACAACACACATTCCTTGTAAGCATATTACTGCTTCCATCTTCGCTTAACCAAGGCATAACACCAAATTTATATTCTCTTCCATCTTCGGTAGTATGAATATATTCTATGTGTCCAAGACTAAGAAAAAAGACACATTCACCATTCAAAAAAGCTTCTTGTGGTTCACGACCAGCCTCCATGTCTGAAGGTTGAATCAATCCACTATCTATCCATCTTTTAAAATATCTGACACTCTCCAAAAGTTCTTCATTACCAGACGCTTTTGCTTTTCCAGTCACAAAATCCTTCTTCCATTGTTCTCCCTCAGCTGTAGAAAAAAACTTGGTATTCCCAATATTAAATAAATAATTAAAAGGATAACCATCTAAATTAAACATTCCTCGCATCACATCATATCCTGCGGCCTCTATTTCTGGTGCCAATGCTTCCAGCTCCTCTATACTATTAGGAACTTCCCAACCATTTTCTTCCATAATTGTTTTATTATAATTAATTCCTGTAAGCTGATAACTGCATGGCAGTAAATAAATCCCACCTTCATTATCAATTGCATTCAACATTGTAGTTGTATAATTATTAATAAAATCGTATCCGGACAAATCTAATAAATATTCCCTTTGACTTTCTGGCACAAAAAATTGTGTAGAAAGATAGATATCTGGAATATCCCCCTGTTCTAATGTATAATTGGCAAATCCACTTCCATTACTCCCCTTATAACTTTTTACTTCTAAATTAATCTCTGGATATTTTTCTTGCAGTGACTCAATAAAATGTTCTGTAACCATATCATTTAAACAAAAAATTGTTAATGGTTCATGTTCCTCTTTTCCAGTTTGTGCATCCTGAACTTTCTCCTTATTACTACAACCACTAAGAGTTCCCAATACCAGCATAACACACATAACCATTGTTAATAATTTTCTTAAAAATGATTTTTTCATATTTCCAGTCCTACTCCTTCCTGTTGTTCCATTTTACATTAGCCAGTTCTTTTAGCAAAATATCAGGCTCTATTGGCTTTGATAAATGTGCATTCATCCCTGCTTCTTTTGTTTTTCGTATATCCTCTTCAAAGGCGTTTGCTGTCATGGCAATAATAGGTATTGTCTTTGCCTCTGTATGCTTAGATGCCCGTATTTCCTTGGTTGCCTGAATCCCATCCATAACAGGCATCATAATATCCATGATAATTACGTCAAAGGTTCCAGTAGGACTATTAACAAAAGTTTCCACCGCCTGTTTTCCATTTTCTGCTGTAGTAACAATAAGTTTCTCACCTTCTAAAATTACCTGGGCAATTTCTCTATTCAACTCATTATCTTCTACCAAAAGAATCTTCATTCCGATTATGTCAATATTAGTATTTTTTATCTCTTCTTTCGCTTGCACTTCTCTATTAATATCAAATTCCACTTTCACTGTAAAGATACTTCCTACCTTCAATTCACTGGTAACCTCAATGGTTCCATCAAGCATTTCCACAAGTTTTTTTGTAATGGCCATTCCTAAACCAGTTCCTTGATATTTTGAATGAGCATCTTTTTCCTCTTGAGCAAAAGGCTCCCAGATATGCTTCAAAAATTCCTGACTCATACCAACACCATTATCTTCTACTTCAAATAAAAAACCTGCTTTTCCCTCTGATGCTGGAATTTCTTTTGTCCGAAAAATAATTTTTCCTGCATCTGATGTAAACTTAACTGCATTTCCTAAAATGTTAATAAGTATTTGTCGTAAATGAAGTTCATCCCCCTCTACCATGAAGTGCTCATACGTTTCAAATTCACAAATAAACTTTAAATCCCGCATAGCAACTTGTCCTTCTATAATTGCAGCACAATTCTCTACAAGCATCTGCATGTTCATAGTTTTTTTCTCTGCTCTCATCTTTCCACTTTCAATTCGACTCATATCAAGAACATCATTCAGCAGACTAAGTAAATGTTGGGAAGAACCACTAATTTTCTCAAGACAATCCGCTACTTTCGACTGATTACCTATATTTTTAAGGGCAATATCTGTCATACCTATAATACCATTCATTGGCGTACGAATATCATGGGACATATATGATAAAAATTCACTCTTAGCCTTACTAGCTTCTTCTGCTAATTTTGCCTCCATTGTTAAAAGCTCATTCACTTTTTGCTGCTGCCACAACATCTGCTTGTCTTTCATGGTTGACTGACTGAAAGAAAAAACAGTTGCTACAAATAAACAAACAAAGATACTCATTATTGCTATGAAAAAAATTATGGTTCCTTTTAGAAGAAATGCCGTATCTGTGCTAATCATTTCTGTAGGAACAAATAACAACAACTTACAGTCTGCTGACCTTATAACTGAATTAGATACAAACCAACTAGCACCATTATAATTTAGTTCAAAAGCAGTGGAAGCTCCATTTGTAAATGCATTTTCAAAATCTTTCATAGTACCACCATTAATCAATTCTGCTTTTTCGCTAATAGCTGTCAAGATATTATATCCATCAATGAAATCTTCAGAATATGTGTTTTTATACAATCTGCGTCCCTTTTCATTCAAAAGGTATGTATAACATTTTTCCTTAAAACCACTGGTAGTAAACAATGCTTGTAATGAATCTATCTTTACAGCTAATGCTATATGAGTAATCTGTTCCTCTCCTTCTAATGGAACCACCTCATCCATACGGTTTAAAAATAAGTAATAGGAATTTGATGAACTTATGTAAGGCAAATTAATCACTGCCATCTGTTGTTTACTTCCATTTCTATCAAACGATAACTCTCCGGAATCTGATAGACGTCCCTTATGTCCATCTGAAGTATAATAATAACCATCCTGATTAAATGCCATAATCACTTTCTCATCTGCTGGGATGATTTCTGTCATATCTCGCAAACCTTGCAATATTTCTTCCGCTTTTCTCGGCTTTTGTAAACAAACTAATTGTTCACAAGTATCTGTTTGATCCCAAAAAGTATCAAATGCAGCCTCTACATTTTCGGAAACTTTATCTGCAAATTGTGTAAAAAGAACTTTTCTTTCCTTAAACAATTGATTCTGTAGAAATTTATAATAATAGAAACTTAGAAAAGTCATTATAAATACTAAAATGATTGCTATAAACACTACAATCTTTGCCTTCTTTTTTTTCACAATATTCCCTTCACCCCTTTTTTCTTTTGTTTTTTCTGTCTGAGAATAACAACTTATTTTGTAAATGTCAATCATTTTTGGGGTATAAGCCTCTTATTTTGTATGACAATTTTCGACATTACTATTTAAAATTTCACATGAATAGAAAAATAGTGCCAGCTTTCACCAGCACTATCTTCTAATATTCTATTATTTTCTTAAATATCAATAGGATTCACATGTACCATAATATGTTTTACCTTAGGGAACTCCCCTTCTATTTTTTCATGAACTCTTTCTGCAATATCATGTGCTTCCTTTAAAGTTTTTGAACTGTCTACTCCAATTTCGATGTCTACATAAATTTTATTTCCAAATACTCTGGTCTGAAGTAAATCAATACATACAACATCCTTTTCTTTTATAATACATTCACGAATTTGTTTTTCTGTTTCCTCATCACAAGAATGGTCTACCATTTTATCAATAGCATCTTTAAAAATATCATATGCTGCTTTTACAATAAATCCAAAAATCACCAGACTGGCAATGGAATCCATCACAGGAAATCCAAGTCTGGCTCCTCCAATTCCTACTAATGCTCCTATGGAAGAAAAAGCATCCGAACGATGATGCCATGCATCTGCCATTAGTGCACTGGAATCTATTTTCCTTGCACAGCTTTTTGTATACCAAAACATAGCTTCTTTTGTAATAATCGATACCAGCGCTGCCGCCAATGCCAGTATTCCCGGCACTTCCAAGTCACCATAATTTCCTTGCACAATATTTTTTAATGCTTCAAATCCTATGGCAATTCCTGTAACGAAAAGTACCATGGATAAAATAATGGCTGCCACACATTCTAAACGCTCATGTCCATAAGGATGTTCTTTATCTGATTCTTTCGATGCAAATTTAATTCCTATTATTACTACAATGGTACTAAATACATCGGATGCCGAATGAATGGCATCACTAATCATTGCATTGGAATGTGCTACAACTCCTGCTATCAACTTAAATATAGAAAGAATCACATTTCCAAGAATTGTAATCCCAGACACCTGGTTTGCCACTCTCTGGAAGTCCTTATTGTCCCCAGCATTATTTGTCTTGTTGCTGATTTTGCTTCTTGTAGTTTTGTTTGTTGTTAATCCTTTTTCTTCCATTTCACTTACCTCCAAATATTAAGATAGCTCTATGGCACTAAATTTCTGTGGGGATTTTAAAGAACTTCTCAGATAAAAGAATATAAAAAAACACCCACGTTCAGTATTAGCAACTACTGTCCCGTGGATGATAATTTCCACTGTCACATCTGTGACCCGACTCCATGACTATGTCACGGTCTGCTCAGTTTGTACTGTAGATTTATTTGCAGTGCAAAGAGTATATATAGCTTACCATGAACGTAAGTGTTTGTCAATAAATATTAGGTGTTTTTCACGACAAACGCATGAATGTTTATCCAGCCTCATTCTTGTAAATTCTATTTTTTAAAGAGATAGTATTTTTTTCAAATATTTAACTGGATTCATGCTTATGTTAAATCGTTTCCGAGGCATAGACATTTTCTTCCCATTA
>JAFQCM010000038.1 GCA_017399445.1 Lachnospiraceae bacterium
ACGGTTACCACACCATTTCGAATTACTTTGGCAGTATCTTTTTTCTGGGATTCTTTCAGTTTCTTGTAAGCGTTGTCGTTGGCAACACCTGTTTTGGCAGAAACAAAGTTAACTAATAACACTGCACTCAGCGTTCCCACTGGTTCATACCATTCGCTCTGTCCGCAGAAGAACATAATCAGCATGATTACCGCAATTACACACAAAACTCGAATCATTGGATCTTCAAATCCGGCAAGAAACTGCTGCCAGAAGGTTTCCGGTTCCGCTTCTTTAATCTGGTTGGAACCATACTTCTTCCGGCTTTCTTCTACTTCTTTGTCGGTCAAGCCGTTAAACTTTTTACTCATTGTTTTACTCTCCTTTAATCAACGTTTCTCTCTTATGTAGAAATTTATTTTACTTGTTGATTATACGAAAATTATTTTTTTAATGCACCGGACACAAATTTTCAACTATCCCAAAGTGGGACACTTTTTAAAAAGTGTTACCTTTTTTTCTATTAATTATACTTTTTTTATTCAATTTTTAGATATTCCAAGATACTTCCTGACCGATATTGGCTATAGACGATTGTAATAACTCCAAAAATTCTCTTGGCAGAAGTCCGTCTTTTGGCAAGAGCCATCTTTCTATAGCCGCCACACAGGCATCTGTTAAAAAGAAAACATAAAATTCAATTCTATCTTCTTCCTCTGAAGACGGCTCAAAATAAGTTGATATAGACTGATATAAATACTCATTAAAGTATTCTGAAAAAGAGTTCTGGCCTTTTATTTGTATTGCTTTTAAATAAAAATCTTTGTTGGCATAAAAATAGTCACAAAGATTCCCCATAAGTTTCCAGAAATTTGGGTATGTATCTCTACTTTCCACTGACTTAAATTCTGTGTCAAAAATCCAATTTACTAAATCATATTTATCTCTAAAGTGATAGTAAAAGCTTTTTCGACTCATATTACAGCTTTCACAAATATCACTAACGCTTATTTTTTCAAATGCTTTTTCCTCCATAAGCTCTTTCACTGTCATTGCCAGTGCCTGCTTTGTTATATTGGAATCTGCCATTTTTATTACCTCCAACAAAATCTGATAATATATACTTTTCTTTCCATATGATATTATCATAATTTTGAAAGTTTACCAATACTGACCGTTGGAAATTTGTATGTTAAATAAGAAAAATAGTCCTTTATGTTATATTAATTTTCTTTTTCTTCCATAATACTCATGTATGCCGGACGGATAATTTTGTCAGCTGATATCATTTCTTCAATACGATGAGCACTCCATCCTACAATTCGGGCAATGGCAAAGATAGCAGTATACAATTCCATTGGTATTCCTAACATCTCATATACAAATCCACTATAAAAGTCCACATTAGGACTTACTCCTTTTTGAATGCGGCTCTTTTGACCAATTAAATCAGGAGCCAATTCTTCTATTGTATTATAAAGAAGCATATCCTTTTCGCGATGTTTCTCCACCGCCAGCTTTTCTACATAACTTTTGAAAATTCGTTCTCTCGGATCTGACAGGGAATATACTGCATGCCCAATTCCATAGATTAGTCCTTTGCCATCAAAAGCTTCTTTTTCCAGTATTTTATTTAAGTAAGCGGCTATTTCTTCTTTATCATTTACATCCCGAATATTTGCTTTAATATCCTGTATCATCTTCATCACTTTTATGTTGGCACCTCCATGTTTTGGCCCTTTTAAAGAACACATAGATGCCGCCATAGTAGAGTATGTATCAGAACCTGAAGAAGTCACTACTCTGGTAGTAAAAGTGGAATTATTTCCTCCTCCATGCTCCATATGCAAAATTAGTGCAGTATCCAGCACTTTTGCTTCTACTGAAGTAAATTTCTTGTCAGGGCGAAGCATCATAAGTAAATTTTCTGCTGTAGAGAGGTTGGCATCCGGCTGATGAATAATCATACTTCCATTCTTTTCATAATGTTTGTAAGCATTATAACCATATACTGCCAACAATGGAATTTCACTGATTAACTGAATACACTGTCTTAAAGAATTGCTGACACTGGTATCTTTTGCTTTTTTATCGTAAGATGCCAAGGTCAGAATGCTTTTCGTCATGGAGTTCATAATATCTTCTGATGGTGCTTTCATAATAACATCTCTGGTAAAATTAGTAGGCAGTCTTCTGCATTTTCCAATGAGCTTTGCAAACTCTTCCTGTTCCTCTGAAGATGGCATTTCTCCCATTAATAGCAAATAAGCTATTTTTTCAAATCCTAATTCTTCACTGCCAAGGCTGTTTATTAAATTTTCTATCTGATATCCCCGATACCAAAGCTTCCCATCACAAGAAACTTTTTTTCCATCTACTATATGGGATGAAATAATTTTCGAAATATTCGTCAGCCCAGTCAGGACACCATTTCCCTTTACATCCCTCAATCCCTGATTTACTCCATATTCTTCAAATAGATTAGGAGAAATATCGTCGTTTCTCCTACAAACTGCTTCTTTTTCTTTCACATAATTACTGATCCAATTTATTTTATTCATCCAATACCTCCGTTTTTCTCTTGCTGGCTTATAATTCGTTCCATATTTTTTCCAATTTTTCCGGCAATTCTTTTTAGTTCTTCCATTTCTTCTGCCGTAACTCCCGAAAACAGTTCCTGATTAAGCTCTTTCCATGTTAAAGTTATTCTTTCCACAATTTCTTTTGCCTCGTGTGTAACCTGATAGTGTATATATCTTCTGTCTCTGGTATCCGGCATAGCTGTTATATAGTTTTGTTTACACAGATTGTCTACTGCCTGGGAAATATGGCCTTTGTTTGCATTTAGATGCTTACAAATGCCTGCTGAAGTATCATTGCTGCCCGCTTTTGATAAGAAATACAATATCTCTACTTCAATTCTTTTTAAATTGTATTGTTTTCTAATTTCGGACAATCCACATTCCCTCAATTTTTTAAACTCGTTGCCTCGTAATAAAACCTCAATTCGTTCTTCCACGTTTTTAGACTCCTGCCTTATGTTTATTTTTAAACTGTTTTATTTTAAACCATTTTACCATTTGTCTGACTTTTTGTCAAATTTAGCTTTTTTTGATGCTCAATTGGTTTGTCGTAAGCTATGAATTTTTTGCCACTAAATAGATTTCTGTTTAAAAAGCAAAACCCCAAAAGTCAACTTCTTTCGGAGTTCTGCTATACAATATCTTATATTATTTCTTATATTTTGCTTTTTTACTCAGTCCCTTTGACTTAAATATCTTTTGATAAAGTTTGAGTTTTTTGGATGGAACTTTTACAGTTACTTTTTTATTCACTTTCGAAAATGCCTTTTTTCCTATATTTTTTTCTGTAAGCTTTGTCGTCTTTATGTTCATTGTTTTTAAAGATTGACATCCATAAAAGGCTTTTTCACCTATTTTTTTTATATTTTTTCCGATTGTAACAGTTTTTAACTTTTTGCAGTTATAAAAAGCTTTTGATGCAATGGAAGTTACCTTATACTCAATACCATCAATTGATACTTTTTCCGGAATGGTGACGGTTTTTGTGTTGCTCTTAATAGGTCTTATACATTCTACAGTTCCATCTTTTTTCCCTGATTTCGTTACTTTGTATTTTGCTTTTGACTTATTGTCTGTTAGAATTGTTCCTTTTTTAGGTGCTTTCCGTAGTGGGAGAACTTCTGTTTTTTTAGAACCACAAATAGTACATGTGTATGTTTTTCGACCACTTAAAAACATGGTCGATTTCTTTGTTACCTTTCCTGAATCCCATACATGATTGTGCTCTGGTTTTTGGGATGCTACAGGTGTTATTGCTACATTGGGAACTGTCGTTGCTGTTACTGCCGGACTTGTGGTTGCTGTTGGACTTTCCGTTGCTGTTGGATTTTCCGTTCCTGTTGGACTTGTCGTTGCTGTTGGACTTTCCGTTGCTACCAGACTTACTGTTGGTTGAAATGTCACGGTTGCACTTGGACTTATTGTCATGTATGGAGTTACTGTCACATTTGGTACTACAGTTATGTCTGGCACTGTTGTTGCACTTGGGCTTACGATTATACTTGGCGGCACTGTTACACTTGGTGACGCTGTTGGGGGTATACTTGGTGTTACTGTTATATTTGGTTCTGGCGTTGTACTTGGTGTTACTGTTATACTTGGTTCTGGTATTGCACTTGGTTTCCACGTTACACTTGGTTCCGGCGTTGCACTTGGTGTTACTGTTATACTTGGTTTCGGCGTTGCACTTGGTTTCCACGTTGCACTTGGTTCTAGTGTTGCACTTGGTTTCCACGTTACACTTGGTTTCGGTGTTACTGTTATACTTGGTTCTGGCATTGCACTTGGTGTTACTGTTATACTTGGTATCGGCGTTACACTTGGTGTTACTATTACACTTGGTGTTACTGTTATACTTGGTTCCGGCGTTGCACTTGGTGTTACTGTTATACTTGGTTCCGGCGTTGCACTTGGTGTTACTGTTATACTTGGTTCCGGCGTTGCACTTGGTGTTACTGTTATACTTGGTATCGGTGTTACACTTGGTTCTGATGTATCTTCTATAATAGAGAAGAACATTTCTCTTGTTCCATAATAATTCCCTATACCCACAACAATAGCCTTTGCACTCTTCTCCCCTACCTGAACACTATTTTCATAGGTCACCAGATAATCCTGTCCCTTCACTAATTCAACCTGGTCTTTTGTTAACTTCACATCTGGTGTTAACATTTTCCCTGTATATGTCTGGGGTGGAATGGTTTCCATCTGAATATCTTCATATTCAATATCTATAGCCTCTGGATCGTGTTCTTCCGTAGAATCGTAGAAATAAACTGTCATTTCTGTTTTTATTTTTTCCTTTAGCGCTTTTACATCTGCCACTGTTAATGGCATATCCTGGCAGTATTCAGAACAAAACAAAAATGTATATTCACCAGTTTTTATCTGACTAGTTTCTTCTGCATAAAAATAGTACTGATTTGGCATTTCTTCCGATGTAACAAATTGAATTACATTTCCCCAATCTTCCTCTTCTGCGGATTCTTCGCTAGTCCAATAAGATGTTTTTACACCAATAATTATGTCGTCGTAATATAATCCATACTCTTGTACTGCAGAAGCACTAAAAGCATTCCCCTCTTTGTCTTTCCAAAAAACAACACAGAAAGGTGCCTGCTCTGCCGGTGTTAAATCAGTTCCTTTTATTTTACTTATATCTACAACTGCAGGAGCAGAAATAATATCAATACTTTCCGCCAGCGGCCAAACATCATCTTCATAAATTTCATAAACAGTCCATCCATCGTTCTCGTAGAGGAATTCATAGGAAGTTACTTTGCTGTCTGGCAATATAAATCCAGTGGCCCCTGCTTTCAAAGAAGATGCTGTAATATATTTTTTATCAGATATATATTCCCCTGGAAAATTACGATTCTCCGTTTGAAAAATTGTAGTATTTTCTACTACACCTTTTATATCCACACTTCCTTCTTTATTTACTACAAGGATACCTGTTGTATCGCTTTCTCCCTCCAAATCATAGGTACCACCTACGAAATTTCCATTAATAATACAATCCGTTACTTGACTCAAATCAAGGCATGCGTTTTTTTGTAATGTTACATTTTTCAAATCTCCCTGCTGCAATTCTAAATAGGCCGCATCCTCCAGTAGAAGATTTTCTACTGTACTCAATTCGGTTCGAGATAAGTTTGTTTGATTTACATGTATAGTAGTCTTTTCATTGCCATAGACCTTCAAGTCATATATATATCCCTGGTCAGAAATCAAAATTTCCGCATCGCTATTTTGTTCTGTGTAAATTCCTTCTCGCACTGTAATTTTGGGAGAAATTTTTACACTTGCAGTACCTTTATATGGGACCTTATTATCTTTCTCTGAATCATGACTCATGTATATCCCCTTAAACATGGTATTTGAGTTACCATTTATTACTGTTAAATCTGCATTTGATCCAATAGAAGTATTTTCAAATCCACCTGCATATATGGTAGGTAACAGTTCCTCTTCTGAACCACCAAATCCACCCAGCGCTCCGTCACCACCTGCCAGATAGGTTTCTACATTATCTATAGTCAGACTATGTCCTGCCAGAAAAATTTCTCTGTGAGGTACGCTTCCTAAAGCATCACTAGAGGAAAATGTAATTTCTAAGTCTTTAAATGTGACATTATTCCCAGTTAACTGAATTGGGCAACGACAATTTAAACTAGAATCCACAGTTCCTTGAATGGTGGTTCCACCCGGAATTTCCACGGGATACATTTTTCCACTACTATCTGCCTTATCTCCAATGGTAATAATCCCATTAATAATAATGTAACTCTCCTTTTGTGACAGCGCTGACAAAAACTCTTCCGAATTATTAACAGTTACACTTTCTACTTCTTGTGAAAGTTCCTGAAGTTCTTCCGATACAGATTCTTGTAAAACTTCTTCCCCCATTGCCATTACAGGTGTGCAGATGAATTGGGTCAATATAAACATTACAAGCAACAGTCCAATTTCACGAAAATAACGCTTCTTCATAGGCATTTCCTCCTTGACAATCGCATCTGTTTAATATGTTATCAAGCTTTCCCCTCTATATGTTCTATATTACTAAACCCAAAGTGTAACGTCAATAATTTTACAAAAATTGCACAACTATTATTAGATATTTAACCTTTTAATTGTGCATTACGCTTGAAAACTAATGTTAAATACGTCAACTATTCGTCTTTTCCTTTTCCCACAACTCATGATACAATAACTGTATTATTTGTTTTCTTAAATCGAAAAAGGAAGGATTTACATGAATAGAAGAAAGATTTTAATCGTAGAGGATAATCACGAAATCAGCCATATGTTATCTGCTTTTCTATCAGACAATGGGTTTGAAACAGAATGTGCTTATAATGGAAAAGACGCCGCTGTCTACTTGAAAAATAAGGAGTATACCCTTATCCTTATGGATTTAATGTTACCTTATTGTAGTGGTAATGATTTGATTAAAGAACTTAGAACTTACTCTGCTGTACCAGTTATCTGCCTGTCCGCAAAGTCAGGTATGGAGACCCGGTTGGAGGTACTGCGAATGGGTGCAGATGATTATATTTTGAAACCCTTTGATTTGAATGAGGTTTTGGTGCGAATTGAAGTTGTACTTCGACGCAGTAATGGGTATACAGAACACTTGGAAAGAAAAGATAGGAAAAAAAATTTCATCTTCAAAAATCTTGTGCTAGATGTAGATGGAAAATGTGCTACCATAAATGGGATACCCCTTTCTTTGACTGCAAAGGAACTGGCAATTTTGCAATTATTTTTAGAATATCCCAATAAGACTTTTTCTAAAGCAAATATTTATGAAGCTATTTGGCAAGATACCTATTATTATGAGGACAACACATTGAATGTCCATATGAGTAATTTGCGAAATAAGTTAAAAAAGGCAGATGATGGAGCAGAATATATTGATACTGTCTGGGGAATTGGATATCGTCTGGCTGCAAAAGACACCGAAAAATAGTAGTTGTAATGGAGAAAGTTATGAAAATAATAATTGTAATTTTAAGCCTTGTTTGTTTTATTTTGATTTGCTATCTTACTTTCATAAAAAAACAGATTCGGAATATTACCAGGGAATTAAAATCAAATCGTCAGGACTCATATAACAAACAAATTCGTATACAGTTATTTGACCGGGACTTAACAGACTTAACCAAGGAATGTAATTACAATCTGGACTACCAGACAGACTGTAAAAGAAAATCTCAGCACCAGGAACAACTCACAAAGCAGTCCATTTCTGATATTGCCCATGATTTGCGTACTCCTTTAACAGTAATAAAGGGAAACCTACAACTTATACAACATCAAAATACTTTGGGAGAAAAAGAACTGGGATACCTTCAGATTTGTGCAGCGAAAGCAGAAGAATTAAAATCTATGGTGGATGAATTTTTTGAACTATCACTGTTGGAAAGTGATACTTCTACTCCGGAACTTACATCTGTGAATATTACCAGTCTTTTATTAAATACCATTTTAGAATATGAAAGTTTAATACGGGAGCATAATTTGACACCTTCTCTTACTCTGCCAGAAAAGACATTGATGGTTCAGGGAAATGTGCAAATGTTGGAACGCATTTTGGGTAACCTGCTAGGTAATATTTTTAAATATGCCAGCGAAGAGTTTTCTGTTACATTAAAGGAAGATTCAAAATACTGTATTATTGAATTTGCTAATCCTATTACGGATATTCCTACTATTGATGTAACTCATTTGTTTGAGCGTACCTATATGGCAGACAGTGCAAGGAACAAACCTGGTACCGGTCTTGGTCTTTATATTGTAAAACTTCTGGCTGAAAAACAAGATGCTGAGGTTTCTGCCCAAATTAGAAAAAGTCAGCTGATTATTACCATAAAATTAAATAAAACAATGGAAAATAAAGAATTTTTTAGGAATTAAGAAATTCTTTATTTTTTCGTTTTAGAATTAGTTCATCAAGTACGTTAAGCAATAAAGTATAAGAAAGGACCCAATGTTATGAATAAACAAATCGTTATTGATGTTAGGGATTTGACAAAGCAATATAAAAAGCAGGTAGTGGTAAATCATGCCAGCTTTCAAATTCAAAAAGGAAGTATTTGCGGTTTAATCGGCCCTAATGGTGCCGGAAAAACAACTATTATGAAAATGCTTGGAGGACTAGTACTGCCTTCTGATGGCTCCTTTTCTCTTTTTGGCAATAGTGATGAAACTAATCTTGCAAAAGCAAGGGAACGTATGAGTTTTATGATTGAAACACCTTATGCCAATCAAAATTTAACTGCACACCAAAACTTAGAAAAGCAACGACTGCAAAAAGGGATTCCCGATAAATCTCGGATTGATGAAGTACTAGAGATTGTGGGACTTACCAATGTAGGAAAGAAAAAATTCAAAGAGTTTTCTTTGGGAATGAAACAGCGTTTTGGGCTTGCCAATGCTTTGTTTTCCAAACCGGAGATTATGATACTAGATGAGCCTATTAACGGTCTGGACCCGGAAGGTATTATAGAAATTCGTGAGCTTTTAATAAAGTTAAATCAGCAGGAAAATATTACCATTATGATTTCCTCCCATATTTTAAGTGAACTTTCCTTAATGTGTGATGATTATTTATTTATTGTAAGTGGTAACATTGTGAAACATTTAACCAGAGAGGAACTCCATAATGAGTGCAGAAATTACCTTCATATTCATACAGATAATGATGAACTGGCTGTGGCTGTGCTTCAGGAAAAATTGAAAATCACTAATTTTCAGGTACAAAAAGATGGAAGTCTGACTCTTTATGAATATGTAGATAATGTTGCTCCTGTTTCCCGCACATTATTTGAAAATGGAGTAATACCTTTAGAACTAACCACTGGTGGAGAAAGTCTGGAAGAATATTATATGTCGATTGTAGGAGGCGAGGAAAATGTGGAATGTAATTAGGGCACAGTTATATCAATTAAAGAGAGATTTTGTTGTCTGGGGTGTTACCATATTAGCATTATTTATGATGTTTGTAATAAATCTGGATGCTTTTGATATGGACATGACCGGGAGTGAAGCAACTGCCTATATGGGAGAGTCCATGTGTATACTGGTTGGACTGCTTATTATTATGATTATTGTAGCAAATGTAATGGGAAAAGATTTTTTGGATAAAACCATAAATTATGAAGTGTTGTCCGGTCATACCAGAAAAGACGTGTTTTTCGGCAGATTTATGGTTGCAATGGTTGCCGGTATCCTATGCTCCTTTGCAGTTATCATTTCTGTTCCTGTTGTATTAACTATTATGAATGGATGGGGAAACACTATGGAATTTCATGGTGTATTGATACGCTGTGGATTAATTTTAATCACACTGTTCCGCATCAGCTGTGAACTGGCATTTTTAACAACAATAGCAAAAAATCCATACATTACCTACCTAGTGTCTATTGTTTTAAGTGAGGTGCAACTTATTCTTTCCACAGCACAAAGTCAGTATTCTGATTTTGAAACTTCCCCATTACTGCCTGTGTCAAACTGTCTAAATTTATTTACCTTCCAGGACTGGACAACTTTCTTTTTGGATGAAACGGACCAAATTTTTTATAGTTCAGCTGTCACTTCTGAAATGATGCTTTGGACCTTGATACCGTCTATTGTAATTGGAATGATAATGCTTCTCCTTACTTATGTGTTCTTTCGCCATGATGATTTAAACTAGGAGTGTGAATATATGCTAATACAAGATTGGATTTTATGTTTTTTATTTATTGCCGCAGTGCTTTTACTTCTTTTCACTTGTAAATGGAATGTGGCAAAACATAATAATAGGTGGCGCATTTTATATCTGGTGCCAACTGTTATTTGTATCATACACCTTTTGGTGGCTGGTGTGGAATGGTGTTTATCTGGTATTTATATTGGGGCTTTTGTGGCAACTATAGGATATTTTTTAACAACTGTGGCTATGCGAAGAAAAAGTTCTATTGTTGCCATAGCGCTTTGTATTTTCACCATTCCCTTCTGTTTCTTTTCTGACAGTTATCGTACTGCTTGTTATGTGGCGGATTTTGAAGAAGGCTTTACTACTATGAAAGAATACTATTCTCTCTCCCATCATAAAAATATTGACTGGGATGCTTTATATGAAAAATATTATCCTTTATTTGAACAGGCAGAAGAAACACAGGATGAAAATGCCAATATTACTGCCTGGTTTCAGTTTTGTAATGAATTTTATGACTGTCATACTTTTTATGTACCTAAGGGGGATTATGAAGAAAAGGTACAGTCTGCCACAGAAAGTGTTGTGGGAAATGATTATGGATTGTCTATGGTACAATTAAGCACAGGGGAATATGCAGCGGTAGCGGTAGCGGAAAACAGTCAGGCTTTCCAGGCTGGAATTCATACAGGAACCATCATTACCCAATGGGATGGAAAAGATATTAAAGAATTACTTCCAACTGCGGTGGAACGGATGAAACAGTGTACCATTGTTGAAAATATAGAAAATCAGAACTTTTATCAAAGTCTTTTTGTACCAGGATTTGGTGGTGACCAGGTTCAGGTTACCTTTTTTAATGATGAAGGGAAGGAAGAATTGGTTACCTTAGATGCTATGGGAAATTATTATCAGCGACTGAAGGATACCACGGACTGCCTGACTTATAAAACACCCCGTGAAAATATGAGTGTTGTTTCTCTGAACGAGGATACAATTTTATTAAATGTAAATATGATGGCTTATGACAGCGCTACTACGGAAAGTGCAAATTATAACCAGATGCAGGCAAAAATTCGGGAACAGTTAGTGGAATATAGACAAAAGGGAGCTTCGAATCTGATTATTGACCTTCGTCAAAATGGTGGTGGTTCTTCTATGATGGCACGGTCTATTGTTTCTTTGGTGGCAGACAAGGAAATTTTTTGGGCAGCGGATGGAACATATAATGCAGAAGCAAAAGATTACGAAATATTAAACACTTATACCTGTTCCGGGGAAAATCTCTGGGCGGGAGGAGAAATTGTGGTATTGGTAAATAGCCGCAGCAGCAGTGCTGCCAACCATTTAATGGCTGGTATTCAAAAACTTAATAATGTTACCGTTATGGGAATTTCAGAACCTGCAGGGGCTGCCCAAGGTGTAACAGAAATTCCATTAACCCATGGCTCACTTAGCTTCTCTACTACACTGGTACTAGATGAAAATGAGGAAATCTGGATAGATGGGGATGAATCCGGACATTGCAGGTTGGTGGTGGATAAAAAAATTCCACTTACTCAGGAAACTTTAGTAAAGATGTTTGAGGAAGAAAGGGATTATGTGCTGGATTATGGATTAAAGTGGTTTGAGGAAAATTAGTGAAATAATATACATATAAAGATAGAAGGCAGCGGATTCACTCCCTGCCTTCTATGCTTTATATGTCTCCAATTTTAAATCCATGTCTTTACATCTTTTTCGTATAAAGTTCCATATCAAACTGCTTAAAGTGGTCTTTTCCTTCTCACTTTTTATCAGTAATGTCAACCTTTTTCACCTTACTCCATGTTCCATAATATTTCTTTCCATCTACCTTAGAATACGCCCGGATTCTCACATAATAAGTTTTTCCATTTTTCAGCTTTTTCACTGTTGCTGTTTTCTTACTCTTTTTTACTATTGTTTTTGTGACATCCCTTTTAAACTTCTTAGAGGTGGAGCACTGTATTTCATAGCCACTTGCCTGTATCTTTTTCCATCTCAATGTGATATTTTTCTTTCCTGTGGAAACCTTGGTCATCTTTACTTTCGATGGTTTTGTCATGACTTTTAAGGTTGTAAACTGGGTGTAAATGGTCTTACCATTTTCCTTTTTAAAAGCACAAATGCGGAATTTGTATGATGTTCCTGATTTTAACTTTTTAATGGTTGTAGATTTTACGGAAGCATTCTTAAGGGTTGCTATCCTCTTCCATTTTTTAGATTTATACTGATAAATCTCATAACCTTGTGCTTCTTTCTCTTTGGTCCATGACAATTTTACTTTTGTAGTATAATTTTTACTGATTTTAAAATTCTCTATTTTTTTCTCAATAAATGATTTCTCTGTCTCTGGTGCCTTTTGTGTTTTCATTATAAGGACATTTGTATGTTCTCCCTCATAAATTTCATCTTTATCAGACATATAAGCACTAACTTTATACTGATATTCTGTATCTGCAATTAAACCGCTGTCCACATAAGATGTATCTGTTACTTTTGCAATATTTACCCAAGTGTTTTGTTTTGAATCATGACGGTATATTGCATATCCTGTGGCGCCTTCTGAAGCTTCCCAGCCCAAGGACACAGAATTTCTATCTGCTGTTCCTGCCAATTTTTTAACCTGTTCCGGAACCACTGCTATCTTTAGGTCAATCTGATAATTATTTTCATCATTTGCTACAACACTCAATTTGGAAACACCTGTCTTTAAGGCTTTTACAACGGCATATCCTGTAGTTTTATTTTCTTCACCACTTTCTGTAACCTGAATAACAGAGGAATCATATGGAATCCACACAAGATTTGGCTCAGATGCCGCCTCTGTTTCAACTATAGCAGTGATTTTCTTACTTTCCCCCACTTTGAGTATATGAAGATTTTCTGCTGTAATGCTGTCAACACTCACATATGTTGGTGTATGTATTTTTAATTTATTACTTTTAGGTCCTGGGAATGTTACATTGTCCACATTCTTATATGGTGCCACACATACTTGATAATCCTTATCATTTTTCAAATCACCAATAGTATAAGCTGCATACATATCTCCATTTTCATCAGTTGTAATACTGAGTTGCTCCATAGAAAGCGTGATTTCCTCCATCCTTAAACTAAGACCATACATTACTTTGAAACCATCCTGGTTCTCCTTATCCTCTATCTTCCATATTACTTTAATGGATTTCAGTAAAGGCTCTGCTTGAATATTATCTTTTATTTTCTGAAAACCATAAACTAAAACCGGAATTTTCTTTTCATAGCCTAAGGAATCTTCTCCTTTGAGAATCAGGTTTGCCATGCCTTCTTTTATTCCTTTTATTTCAAGTTCATAATTATCACTATCAGGAGCCTTATCTTCTACTGTAAAGATTTCTTCATTATCTGATCTAAAAGATGATGGTAAAGTTTTCTTTGAACAATACACTGCAATACGCGTAGTATCGCCAACAGCAACTCCAACACTTTCCACACCATTGGTATTAAATCCGGTAATCACTGCTTCGCTGTATGTTGTAACAGAAATTTCATCGGAAGGTGTTTCGTATCTATGGGAGTAATAATTACTGTCCCATCGTTCTAAATATGGTGCAATTTTGTATTTATAAGTCTTTCCCGGTTCCACATACCAGCCTACCTTTGTGCCATATGCCTCATATTTGGTAGTTTGACAATCTGTAATCTTTGACACTTGCTGATATCCATTACCATCTCCTTTATCACAATAGATAATATATCCCTGTATATTTTCCTGTGGTTTCCATTCCAGTTTAATATAGCTATCTGTATAAGAAACGGAAATATCCTCTGTTTTCAACTTATTTGGCTGTACCCAGACACCACAGGCTCCATAACATTTTTCATCCATAGAATAAGCACGAATCTGACAATAACCAGCATCTACAGCTGTGACCAATCCCTTTTCATTTACTGTAGCAACTTTTTCGTTTGTGCTGACCCACTTTTTGATTCCCTTGTTTATAGCATTCTCCGGTGTATAGTTAGCTACTTCCAACTGTATTGTTTCTCCAATTTCCACACCTTTATTTGCCCAATCATTATCAATTTCATACTGATAGTCATACCAGTCAGACTGATTTAATGTGATTTTCTTTACTGTTAATGGTTCTACTGTAACATGAATCTTTTTAGAAATATTAGTTCCGTCTAACGTAGAACATATGATGTCTGCCTCTCCAACGCCAACTGCCTCAATCACTCCAATAGAGCTTACTGTTGCAACATTTGTGTCGGAGGATGTCCATTCTACTTCCTGGGAAGCCTTCTCCACAGGTTCTATTTCATAAACTGCCTTATACTTCTTTGTTTTCTGTAAGGTAATGTTATCTTTTTCAAAATTAATTCCAGCTGCAAATCCCTTTACAAAGTGAATATTGCATTTGCCAAACAATGCATAGGCATCTTTTTTCTGCGCACCATCTGTAGGTACTGCATATACAGTAACTTGACCATAATTCTTCCTTGTTACAACTCCGTTGTCTACACTGGCAATTCCATCCAGCGAAGTATACCATACAAGTTCCTTATCATTGGTAACTGCCTCATCGATACATTCTCCTTCTTCATTTAAATGGCCTGCCTTCACAATGGTTCCTAAAGATACAGAAGGTTGATCTGTAAAAATATCTGTATTCACCACTCCGTCTTTTGTAATTTGTATACTGGTACAAACCCCATCCCCAGGATTAAGGGTGTAGTCTTTTGTCTGATTGTTGGATACTTCCAGATTTACCATACCATCTCCAGACTTCAATTCTGAATCTGGTGTTATCTCATTGACAGTACTCCCATAAGTGGCGTATATATTTGCTCCTTGAAGAATATTATCTTTGCAAAGAGCTTTTTCTACAGCAGCATTATGGAAGAAAAGACCTTTTACAAACTCTGACACTTTTGGATTATCCACTGTCCAGGTCCAGTAAGATTTGTTGGGTGCCAGATAGGTATTCCCTGTAAAATTTAGTTCCTTCAAATTACCTTGTACTTTAGCCACATGATTCCAAACATTATTGTTTTCATAAACCCGTCTGTAATCCACAACGTAATTTTCATTAAAATTTACTACCTGATTGGAACCATCACCATTAAAATACATAACTTTTTCAAGCATTCCATAAGAAATTAGTTTATTATCATTCACCTGCTGCAGATTGTTGGATAGTGCTCCTAGATATCCAAGATTTATATAGGTATTGTCTTCATAAATACCATCCAGATATCCAATATTTCCCAACCAGGTGTCTGAAACAATCTTATTTCCTTTTAGCGTTGCTTTTCCACCTGAAATGGCAGCTTTTCCTATATTTTCCACATCTCTATAAGTTAAATAAATTTCATTGTTCTGAATAAGTACCCGATTAGCATCACTGACACTGGAATCAAAAAGAAATGCTCCAAGGTTGTCTGTACAACGAATGTCTAACATGTTATTTTCTACAACACAACTTTCAATCCCTTTACCAAACGTCATAAATTTTGAATCCAAATCTGCAATAAAATGATTTCCTTTAATATAAATATCACTGACATTTTGGGAATCATTATATGCTACAGTAAAACACATGGTACGCCATCCGCCTGCAGCCTGTTTATCCAATGGCTGATAGGAATACATGGTATTGTTTACAAAATACACATTACGAATATAAGAAGCGTCCTTATTTTGACGTGATGAAAAAATACCTACCTGCTCATCTCTGGCATCGGAGTGAAGTTGGCAATTCATAATTGTAATATTTTCTTCTCCCCTACTGTAAAAATCCAGTATTCCTAAATTGGCGCCTCGATAGGTAGAACACATCAATTCTAATTTACAGCTGTCCAAGGTCATATTTTTATTTCCTGAATAATAGGTAAGACTGGAATACTGTTTGTCCACATAATAATCTTTGGAAAATGTTTCCTGTGGTATGTTTAAGTTTACACGATATGTATATACATTATTACAATCTACAAAGACCATCTGCCTCATATAGTTGTAACCGTTTACTTCTCTTGCTTCAACTAAAAAGTCAGCCATATACAAGTCTGTGGCACCCCATATGGTAAAGAAAAATTCATAATAACCACTGTCTTTGCGGTAATCGTTATCTGTAAATATGACCGACTTATTCCCTTCTCCTACAAAATTTACATTAGAAGCATTTAACTGGATTTGGTCGGTACATTTATATTCACCTGCCGGCAGATACACAATGGAACGGAATATATTATTATCCTTTGCTGCTAAATCTGAGGCTAAATAAATTGCACTGTTTATGGCATCATTTTCTGCTTCCTGTCCATCCCCTTTTGCTCCTAACTGTTTTGGATTAATGATACCCCATTTCTTTCCATCAATCACTTTGGTGTCTAGGATGATGTTAGCATACAGTCCATTTGCCAGTTGGATACCGCCTGCAGCTTTGGTGGCGGACAATGTGTAGCTGGCTCCACCCCCGTCTCCGTTTTCATAGAAGCCAGCAGTCTGAACAATTCTTCCTTCTTTTAGCCGTATATCCGTAGCGTCTATCATTTGCTTGGCAGTTTCTAGTTCTATCATTCCACTGGCTTGGTATGTGGTGCCAAATGGGAAGGTTTTTAAAAAGGTACTGTCCATGTTCCGGTAGATTTGCATGGTAGAAAGCGGTAACTGGTTTTCTTCAACTTTTTGGTATTCTGCTTTTGCGTTTGTTGTATTACTAAAAAAATATACTCCCATGAGTAAGGTTGTGAAAAGAAGCTTGCCTAAACTTTTGCAGATTGTTTTTCTTACTGTAGATTTTTTCATTTGATTTTTCCCCCTATATTTTGTGGTATCTTTTTTCATAGCTCACTTTACACTATCAATTTTATTGGGAAGATTTTTTATTCTTCAAAGCCCGGACCATTCCGAGCCTCTTTGTCCCCTTGTCTGAACTCCTAATGGGATTAAAAAGCAATGCAGTTCTAACCCCCAACAACAAAATTTGCTAATAGAAACATCTGACTAATCTTTCCATATAAAATGATAATTGATAGATTCGCCACCATCAACAAGTATATTTTGACCAGTGCAGAAAGTATTTGTAACAGTGAGAAAATATGCCCACTCCGCTATTTCTTCTGGAGTTGCCCACTTTTTCAAAGGTGTTTCATTCATGATTTGTTCCCAAAGAACAGCATCATTCATCACACACTCATTAAGGGGAGTCAGAACTCCGCCTGGATCAAGGCTATTGCAAGTAGCACCATAGCAGGCAATTCGCATGGCAACATTCTTGGTATATGCTAATATTCCACCCTTACTAGCACAATACTCTGGGAATTCTGCACCTGTATGGGCACTTGCAGAACCAATATTTAAAATAGAACGTATTTTATCCTGAATACCATATTTTTCAGTAATATGAATTAGTGCTTTCAGATTGATATCTATATCATCCTCATTCTGGGTTCCTGCATTGTTGATCAAAATATCGATGTGTGAAAGTTCTGGCAGGTGATTATAATCACGGACATCCATCTGATAATGTGTGTACCCATCAATCTCAATACTTGCTTTTTGTCTGTCAATACCAATAACCTCATGATTTTCCTTCAAAAAACGTTCTGCAATTGCTTTTCCTATCCCCTGTGATGTTCCTGTTATTAATATTTTCATTGTCTACCTCCATTGATATGGGCAAGGTATTCCTGCCCTACATTATGCTGTTTCCACTTAGTTACGATTCGATAACCGAATGGCGAAAACAGTATTTCCATAATCAGTTCTGCAACTGCTCCAGTCAAGGCACATACAGTACATTGTAATACGGTCCAATGAAATCCATCCCAGAATACCGGTGCAAACCCAACAAATACAATAATAGAAAAAATTAGGTTATCCAAGAATTGCCCGATAAAAGTGGATATATATGTCCGGGCAGCAAAGGCAAGCTTTCCATCCGGATTCTTGTGAAACGCCATTCCAATTGTCCAATTCAAGAAATTGTTGATTACTGCGGATACAAGAAACGCAATAGTACTTCCCAATAGAATAAACCAGGTTCCACCAAGTATTTCATTCAGTGCAGTATAATCATTTGCATTAGATGGAATGATACTTGCAATATAAAATATCACACAAGTAAGCAAGTTAATTGCCGATGCAAGAACTGCAATTTTGTTGGATGCCTTGGGTCCGAAGTACTTAGTAATAATATCCATACACATAAATGACAGCCAGGAAACCAATATTCCTCCGTCCAATGCTATATAGTTTGTTAGGAGCAACGTTTTATTTGCAAGCAGATTCATACAGATAACACTGACAACAAATAAAGAGACTACCGTTGCAGGGATGCACCTTAGCAGGATAGTGGTTTCTTCTCTCTCTTTTTTTATCCATTCCTTAAATGGTGATGATTTTTTCGCATTTCCAATATGCTTGTTATTCATAATAACCTCCAAATAGAAAAAGGCAGTTTTATCTAACATAAAACTACCTCCATTAAAATATAACCTTGCCTAAGGCAAAGTCATTATTATTTCAATATTAGAATGGTAGTCCTAGTTTTATTTTACGACAGGATGGTACAAATGAACTGTCGATACTATGTGATTATACATCATTATTATGCAAAATACAATCCTTTTCCAATCTTAATATATCCTTAATATATCTCCCAATGTACTGCTTACATTCTTCGTTTTCAGTGCATCCATCACAGTCTTTAACACTACATTGCATCTTTCTTCGTTACGAACAATGGCAAATAATTCTGCCGTATTCTTAGCATCACATAATGCATCATGCATATGTCCCTCAAATTCAATACCTGCAATTATGTAGTTCATGCTTTTCCTCCTATCTTTTTGTTTATCAAAAAATCATTATTAGTTTCCTTCGATAATATAACTTTACCAAAATATGAGTACAAAAAAACGGACTACAACAGACAAAATTGAGTTTTTCATTCAAATTAAAAGAAGTGCAGTGTAAATTAATCCGGCGTATATTTCTTCAGATTGTTTTATCCTTATCTTGCCAATACCATCAACACAAGCTTTTCAAATGACTGTGCAAATCTTTCATCATCCTCAACTGAACTTTTCTTCGGCCCCTTAATGTGATTCTTCTGAGACGCTCTTCTTGCCTTCTTGTTCAGATGTCTTTCCATAAGCATCTGGTCTATATTCTCATTGGTATACCATTTTCCGGACTGATGGATTGCGTACGCACCTTTTCCAAGTGCCATGGCTGCTACTCCATAATCCTGCGAAACAACAATATCTCCCTTATGACAAATGCTGATTAATTTGTAATCTACCGCATCTGCTCCAGAACCTACAACTATCACTTCACTGTAATCGGAGTACAAGACATGGCTCGTGTCACACAGCAAAGTTACAGAAATATTATGTTTATGCGCAATTTCTTCTATTATACCTACTACCGGGCAGGCATCGGCATCTACAAATATGTGCATATCTTAAAACTTCACCACCTTTCATAGAATCTTTTGCATAAAAAAACGAACAGTAGGTACTCATCTTACTGCCATTGATATGTTCAGAAAAGCCTCTCTCCATAAAATTGGCAGATTCAATAAGCCGAATATCCGTGAATTGTGCCTGCGCTAAGTATCCACTCCAATTCTTCTAAAACTTAATACTCAAATATCCATCTTCAAATTTAGCACCTATAATCTCATTTTCTGCAAATTCGACTGGAATTGGAAACTTTCGGCTCTCATTTCTCACACCTACAACCAACTCTTTTTTATCCTGTTCCAATCTCAATTCACCTTTATCTGCAAAAGGCAAATAAATCTTCAGACACTTTTTCTCATTATCGATGCTATAAATCTCCTTTTTAAACAGAACATCGTCAGGGTCAATCTCTTCAAAAATATGGTCCCCAACTTTTCTCAATACATCTAACGTACGCAATTCCTGTTGTTGTAGTTCAACATAAAACCGTGGCACTTCACTAAAGCTTTCTTTTATTTCCTGTAAAGCATCCTCCTGCAATTTTATCCATTTATTAAAATATCCGTCCATTGCCTTTGCTGGATAAATATGATTCACAATAACTGCATCCACATTATAATGATACAAATACAGACCGGTAAAATTTCGTTTTGCTTCATTAATTACAATTTTTTCCGGCGTAGTTACCACTCGTAGGCTTACAACTTCCTTATTCAACATCAAATCTTGTAGACGTTGCATTTTATCCATTAAATATTCGATATCATCAAACACATTATCCTTAGGCATAGGAATTTTCATAACCTTTTCTACAACTGGTCCTACTGATTTAACCCCTGCTTTTTTAACCGGCAATACCTTTTTTATCATACTTGACAATCTTTCTGGGTATTTTAGTAAAGCTAACGTTTCACCTGTAGGTGCACAATCTACAATAATGGTATCGTAATCCCCACTTTCATACATTTCTAAAATTTTAAACATAGAGAATAATTCTTCTAATCCTGGAAATACTAATAACTCCTCTACCTCTATCCCACTTCCACCTTTCATTGTAAGCAATTGCTTAAAGTAATCTTTTAAGTTACCCCAGCTCTTTTCACTTTCATACACAGTATCTATTTCCATTGCATACAAATTTTCTGCAAGCCTCATCGGCTCCTTATCAATTTTTCTATCAAAAGAATCTCCTAAGCTATGTGCCTGATCTGTACTCATCACAAGTACCTTTTTTCCATTCTTCGCTATTTTACATGCTGTTGCAGCTGCCATACTGGTCTTTCCCACGCCACCTTTTCCTGTATAAATAATCACTCTCATCACTTATTTTCCTTTCGCATTAACTCGAATCTTCCTTTTCCATCCATTTATACAATATCAACCTTTTTAACTTTTGATGTTTGCTCATGGCTTTGTCCGTCCTTACAAGCATCACTTCTATTGTATTCTTTCAGCAAATCTGTAGCAACTTCCATAACTATTATTTTCAACTCTTTTTCAATCACATCCAAATGTTCGCCCATTTCCTCTGGGAACAATGCATGAATGGCTTTTTTTTGATATTCTCCTGCTATTTTCATCCTTTGTATTATTTCCTTATTCATCATGACTGGCACTTCCTTTCTCAAATAGAATACTCAATTTTCCATCATCAAATTTTGCTCTCGCAACCACATAGTTTCTAAGGATATTTGGAAGCGGAATATTTCGTTTAAAATTACCCGTTTTAATAACAATGTCTGTAGTTGCCTGATACAAATCAATACTCGATTTATCTGCACAAGGTAAAAATACATCTAATTGATATCCCCCTTCAATCTGTTTAAAACTTTCTCTCTCTGTAATGATTTTCATTTCAAAAACTTCATTTCCTGATAATGCATCTTCCACAATTCTTCTGATATTCTCTTCTCCCTTCAATTCTTCGTCGTACCAAGGTATTTCATAAATTGGAAGTACAGAAAAACTTTCTTTCAAATAAGTTATATATTCCTTTTGAATAATAATCCATTGTTCAAAAAAATCATTGTTGATATCTTTTGGAAGAATTCGATTGATGTAGAGTCCATCCACATTGAAATTATAAAGATTCATATACATATAATTGCGTTTCGTTTCCTCCACAACCATTTTTTTAGGAGTAGTTACAATTCTTATACTTGTAATGTCCCGATTCTTTAAAAGTTCTTGTAATTCTACTAATTTTAAATACATTTTCTCAATATCATCCATGGCATTTTTGTTTGGCATCTCAACCTTAAATACCGACTTTGAAATTGGTGCCAACATTCTCACACCTACTTTACCAATTGGAAAAAGCTTTTCCATATACCACGAAAGTAATTCCGGAAATTTAAGCAATGCAAGCGTTTCACCCGTAGGAGCACAGTCAACTATAATTCTCTCATATCCTTCGTTATTATAAATATCAGCAATTTTAAGCAATGAAAATAATTCTTCCATTCCCGGCATCATTCCCATATCCTGCAAACTATAATCATCCACTTCTGAAAGTAAATTTCCCAAATATTTCATAACAGAAGAAAAATCATTTTCCATGATATATTCTGGATCAATTTCATAAATATCTAAATTAGGTAGTACATTTTCCGCTTCCTTTCCCAACCTACGTTCAAATATATCACCCAAATTATGTGCCATATCTGTACTCACAAGTAATGTTTTCTTTCCTTCTGTTGCACTCTTAATGGCATGTGCTGCTGCAATACTACTTTTTCCTACTCCGCCTTTTCCTGTAAAAATATAAATTCGATTCATTTTATTCTCCTTCCAAAAACTTCTCTCTCCGAATATTTCCACACTCGAAGTATTCGCTTTTTTATAAGGTAGCCCACAGCTACCTTGTATTACTATTCGATTCTAATTTTTCGTACCTTTTTGGGAGTTTCTTCTTTCTTTTTTTCCTGCCTTAATATCCCCTTTACTTTTGTTGTCATTTTATAAAAAAGATCCATTTCTTCCTTTGTAAATGAACTCATGACTTTCATACCGTAATACATCAATTCATTGATTAAATTCTGAAACTGTGCCATCCCTTTTTCACTAAATCCGATAAGTACCACTCTTTTATCCTCTTTAGAACGAGTTCTCACTATCAATTCATTCTTTTCCATTCGATTTATTATTCCTGTTGCCGTATTAAGAGGTACATGAATATATTCAGCGATTTCTGTCATATTCACTTCGCTCCTTTGATAAAGCAACCAAAATATCAAAACCTCATTTTTTGAGCAGTTGAGAAATATATTTTCCCATATATCAGAAGACAGTAAGTCCTTTATTTCTTCTATATAATCTGCAATAATTTGAAATGTTTCTTGTGATATTCCCTGTTCATTTAACTTCATAATAACTCCTATTATTCTGTTTTTCAAAATACTTCTCATCTCGAATTATTTTAATTCTATAACAGAAGTATTTTTTTGTCAATCTATTTTTTTATAGCTTCAAGAAATGTAAAATCACTTACATAACAAGCACTGCTTTTCTTTTGGTGTTTTCAAATTTTCTCAGTATATATACCTACTAAAACTTTGAAGCAGAAAAAGCGGGTAGCCAACCACACAGTCAACTACCCACTCTATGAGCTTACTTCCACCTACAAATCTAAAACAGTCTCATGTACTCAGTCCCTATGTTGTTTTCATCTCTTCACTCAATTTCTTTACTATTTCATGTTCCATCTGAATATCCAGATTTATAACAGCAGATGCCAACTGATTTACTAATTGATTGAGATTGTCAGGAATTTCATAACATTGTATCTGCTTAATAATTTCATCCGCTGTATCTACATCCATATCTTCCATTGCTGCATCAATAGAGCTTAGGAGCTTTAAAATAGCTGAAGCAGAAAACTTTTTCTCATTCTCCATATTTCCTTCATTTACTTTAAATACAGATAATCTTTCCTCGTAACTTAACCATTCTTCAAGAAATATATCTGTTAATGCTTTAATCGGTTCAATTATTAGTTTTTTGGAAAAATCCTCAAGTAGCCTTGCAAAACTGCTTAGTGATACAGCTCCTATCATTGCTGCGGAGGTTTTCATTGCATGCACTTTAACACGATATTGTCTCCATGCTTCCAACACCTCTTCAGACTCTGACGGATTCGTATCCAGCATCTCCAAAAGTATATTGTAGTTCTGCTTTAACACTTGTGCTTCGGACTTTAACAGACTTGTAAACATCAATATCATATCCAGCAGGAATTCTGCATTCGGCTGAACAATCGCTGCATACTTCCAGTCCATTCCCTCCACATCCGGAAATCCCTGGTCCGCAAAATTCAATATTTTGTCTCTTTTCTTAGGAAGATCGGAAGTATCAACTGCAACAACCTTTTCTTTGGGCAAATATTCCAGTAGCATCTCCTCAAGTTTTTCCGGTTGAAATGGCTTGGACAAATAATCTGAAAAACCGATATCAAGATACATTTCCCTCACCCCCGAAAGCGCATTGGCAGTCAACGCAATTACAGGTGTTTCCTTACATAGATTATTATCTAAAGCACGCATTTTTTTAATGGTCTCCACACCGTCCAAATCCGGCATCATATGATCAAGGAAAATTAAATCATATGGTTGTTTTGTAACCATATCCAAACATGCAAATCCACCTGCGGCCTCGTGAATTTCCATCTGCAACTCCCTTAATAAATTAAAAAATACTTTGCGGTTTAACTGATTATCATCTACTACAAGTATTTTAGCTTCTGGAGCAACAAAACTTACCTCATAGTTATATTCCACAACCTGTTGGCGCACTCGTTCTTCAATATCACCGATAGGTTCTTTATCAACAATATTCTGTAATAAATGAAAGTAAAATTTTGAACCTTCGCCATAAACACTATCAACCTTCAACTGGCTGCCCATCATTGTTAATAGTTGCGTTGTAATGCTGATTCCAAGGCCGGTACCTTCAATATTACGATTACGCTTTTCTTCTATTCTTTCAAACTCCGCAAATAATTTGTTCAGGTCTTCTTTCTTTATTCCAATTCCGGTATCCTTTACTTCAAAGTACAGATTTACATTCGAATCCTGAATCTCGCCTGAAACAGAAAGTGTTACACTTCCGGTATCCGTATATTTCACAGCATTATTCAACAAATTGATTAAAATCTGACGTAACCGGACATCATCCCCATATAGTTTAGATGGCAACTGTTCATCTAAGGATAATTTTATCTCTAACCCTTTATCTTTTGCTTTCATAGATATCATATTTACGATATCATATAATAAAGTACAGACATCATACTCGGCGAAGACAAGTTCCATTTTACCCGATTCAATTTTCGAGAGGTCCAAGATATCGTTAATTGTGCTTAAAAGTGAATATGCAGAACGCTTTACATCCATTCCATAATCTATGATATCCTGCCTGTCTTCCTCTCTCAAAATCATTTCATTCATTCCGATAATTGCATTGATAGGTGTTCTGATTTCGTGAGACATTTTGGCGAGAAACAGCGACTTGGAACGATTCGCTGCATCAGCCTCTCTTCTTGCATTTTCCAATTTGGTAGTAAGATTTACACAATACACAAGACATACAATCACCGCAACCAAAATGAAAATAATACAGATTGATTCACTTACCTGAGAAAATCGGATAAGTCTGTCCATATATGCTTTTGCTGCATTCATTTCATTTACGGTAAGTTCATCTAACTCGGACAAATCATGATCAACATTTTCCAGAAATCCAACCATTGTTGTATTAACATAGTATGTGGCCATGTTTTTGCTTCCGTCTCGTGACAACTCCAAAACAATATCTACATTTCTTAAATAGCTATAATAATTAGAATATACTTTGTGGTAATAACGCTTTCTTTCGTTACCCTGCATATGCGAACCGAACTCAGTAAATTCATCTATCATTTTATTTCTGAGCTCAACTTCCTTTTGCTCATATTTATCATACATATCTTCAGAATTGGCAAGAATGTGATCCATTACATGTGCTTTATGCTGGTAAAGATGCGTCATTATACTCTTCATATAATCCTGATTCGCTGCATGTTCGTCCATAATTACATGATATGTATTTGATAATTTATCGATATTGTATTTTAATACCACCATTCCCGTAACGCCAATAATTCCAGTGATCAAAACAATTATAAATATTCTTAGCGGTATTCTTTTCATTTCTTTTACTTATTCTCCTCCGGTAGTGCAGTAATGTCTTTCACCATCTGGTCTAAAAGACCCTGTAAACTCTTTTCATCAAGATTTCCGGCAGCTATTGTAGTCCCATAGACAAATACCGGCATCCAAAAACTGTCTGATACACGTTGAATATGAGCATATTCAGCCTGAGATGCAAGTGCAGCAATCGCTGGAGAATCGATTACTTTTTCCGAAGATGCTACATTTACATTGGAAGGACAATCACCATTTCTCTCAAAACGTATCATCTGATTTTCTTCATTTGTAATCCACTGTGCAAGACGCTGTGCCCATTTTGCATTCTTAGTATAAGCATTCACACCTACTAATTTATACCCCACAAAACTGTGCATCTGAACGGAATCCCCTGCAATTGAATACTCCGGAAGCTTGGTAGCTGCATAATTATCCCCATATGCTTCCTGTATTTTTTTAGCATTCCATGCTCCATTGATTCCTGCAATAATGCTTCCATCCTTTGCTCCTGCCACAAAATCTGCATCTCCGCAATTTAAAAAGCCTGTATTGGCGGCAATTTTGCACATTGCTTCAGCAACATCAACCCCTTTATATTTTCCTTCTGTGGTATTCCAGTTACAAATATTGGCAAGTCCATCCTCACTAAGTTCTACATTTAAGCCAGCTCCTTTAAAGAAGGAATAAAGATACCAGCCACTTGCAAAATCCATCGCTATTTTTTTGTCATTTTTCTTAGCTATTTCAAGCATTTTATCAAAACTCTTAACATCTTCCTCTGTAAAATACTCTTTATTATAGTACAGGAAATATCCATTACTTGCAGTCATCGGGTATGCATATAACTTTCCTTCATATAAAGCAGACTGAACTGCTGCAGATTCTTTTCCTCCATTTGCCTCAATGATTTCATCAGTATTTTCCGTAACCTCAAGCAATGTATTATTCTGACACAAGGATCTAAACTGGTCATCAGCAAAAGCATAAATATCAGCCGCCTGTTTCGGATCAATCAATACCGTTTCCTTGCATGTAACTACATTTTCCACACATATTGTTATATTAAATTCTGCCTCATCTTTATATTTTTCTTCAAAGGCATCCACCATTTCCCTCAGCATCTCCTGATCTTCCTCAGCTCCCCACACTGACAGTGTTACGTTCTCTTTCTCCTTTCCACATCCACTAAATAACGATATCATCAACATACATATTGCGATACACATCGCCATTTTTTTAGTATTTCTTTGCATCATAAATCACGTCCTCCTTTATTTTTTATAGACTGAATTTCATCTGATACATTTTTTCTTTTGAGCATATCTTCAATAGTATCTAATAGTTTATTTCTGTTTGGTGGCTTAAAATATATCCCGCCGGAATCGACTTCACAATTTGCCAGTGTCCGGAATGCGGAAAATCGGCTTCTTTCTGCATTGCAGAACACCATAATTTCCTATTATGTGTTTCAAAAAAAGATACTATCCCCATATAGTCCGTGACTAAAGTTCCGTATCTTGGTACAATTAGAAAAAATCGCATTCTGAGCAGTTTATCTTTTGTATAAGCTGTTCTTTTGTTGTTGCTCTGAATCTGATACTTTCTTTACGAATTATATCACAAATATCCGCAAAATTAAACATAAATTTTAGTACTTATTTATAAATAAACACACATATTCAGTTTGTTGACAAAAAATGTTTGACAACTTCATGCTGCGGATTCATTTTTAGCCGGTGAAGAAATTGCAATTCTTATGGGAATGTAATTTCTATATTGACAAAATCAGCACGAGTGTTTAAAACGGTAAATTACACAGTTATCGAAAACCAGGGGCCAGCATGAACAATAAAAAAGAACGCGCTGGTGCTAGAATATAAATAGCACAAGTTGAACGTGAACTATTCTTAACATAGATGTATAATGATGAACATATGGAGGAACGGATCATGGCAACACAGTACACCGAAGAATTTAAGAGAGATGCAGTAAGATACTGGAAGGAGCATCCCGAGCTTGGCATAGGAAGATGTGCAAAGAATCTGGGAATTAGCAAGAGTGCTCTGTCAACATGGGGCAAGGCCTACGATGAAAACGAAGGTTCTGTACCGACCAGAGGGCGTGGTAATTACGGAAGTGATGACGCAAAGGATTTTCACTTTTCGTGTAAACAGGTTCTAAATCCCGCACATCTGCAAGTCTTTAAAATCTCCTTACATTTGCAATGCCGTTATCCAAAAACAAATTGCTGTCATAAGTGAAAGTGGTGTTATAACATATTTTTCTTTTTTGCTTTTTGAAATAAAATTCAAAACAACATTCAAAGAAAGATATACCGCCATTACAATACATACAATTTTAGTGTTGTTATATGAAAACCATAATGGCATGAAGCCGCCCACTTGCAAAATTGTTATTACAAAAAATACTTGAAGTATAAGCTGTACTACCAACACAATTCTCAGCTTACCCGGATAAACTTTATATTGTCCTCCCATTGTCAATTCCCCTAACGGCAAGCCACAAATCAAAAGAACACTTAATATAATTACAACTAAACATAAACATGCACCAATTATAGTTATCATGATTCTACCTCCACAATCTGATATAACATCTTATTTCTCGCTAACATCTGTTTCTCTCTTCATCCGACATTTTCTTAGACCCAATCCAGTAAAGAAAACTAACGCCGTAGGCAGTATGCCGGATATTGGATCTAACATAACAGAATAGGTTTCCTTAATCTGAAGTACATTTGCTGTCACAAAAAGCATGGTAGGCACTGCATCTTCCATAGAATGCAGGATGACACATGGCCAAACGGATTTCGTTAATCTGCGCAATTCTACAAACAATGGTGACCAGAATATCATCAGCACAATTCCCACAACTACCATCATTGGTCTGCTAATCTCCGTAAAGTATTCGTCCAGAAGGAAAAACATATAGTATGTAATATGCCACATTCCCCAGATTAAACCACTAGAAAAATACAAACACCAATCGTTCATTCCTGTTTTTTCCAAGTATGGAACCAAACATCCTCTCCATGCAAATTCTTCAAATATGTTCTTTATACAATTTGCAAAAAATATAGTAACCATAAGTACGAATAATGCACTTGACTCTATCTCTCCTACAATTAGGCCTCCTGCAATTTTTGCCACGATTATACTAATCATCATTATGCTGGGAAATACAAAAACTGCAACAGCGTACCACTTCAAATTGTGTTTAAAATTTGGGTGGACACCCATCTGCTTCATATCTTTGTTGATGATTCGCAGCACAATACCTGTCAAAAATGGAAGTACTAACCATAGCCCCATTCCCAGAGAATTGCCTTCCGGTTGCTCTATAAGTACTTGATCCAGCAAATATCCGAAAACTCCCGCGGTAATTGTTATAAATACAAAAATTGCTAAAGTAATTTTATCTCGTTTACTCATCTTTTCATTCATCCTTATCCCATCCTTTTCTATTCTTTATTATCATTTTTTAATATTGCTAAAAACCATTCTTTTTCCGGTAATTTCAAATTATCTCTGGCAACCAATGTTTCCGCAAAACCTTGAATACTACTATAAAACAATACTGAAAGAGTCAACGGATCCCCCTGTCTGATTACTCCCAACTCCTGTCCCTTTTCTATGTAGGGAACACTCATTGTCTCAACATCATGCTCCCTCATCATTTGCGCCACACGCTCTGAGATATCTTTTGCATTTATTGCTACTAATCCCATGAACACAAACATCCTTGATGCAAAATTATTTTGTGTTGCAACCGACAGAAACCATTCAACCTGTCTTTCAAAAAAAAGCAACGGCGACTCACCTTCTCCACTATCTATTGTCAATTTTTCGCATCCTATTTCCACCAGCGACTCATAAAGAGCCAACTTATTGGGAAAATAGTGAAACATAAGACCTGAACTTATCCCTGCTTCTTCTGCTATCTTTCTAGTGGACGTCCCATAATATCCAAACTGAATAAAATGGTTCAATGCAATATCAAGAATCTGCCATTTCCGCATTTTGTACTGTTCTTCTTTCTTTGTCATTTCTGCCTCCATACCTAAGTACATATCTAACTTCTTTACCAACCATATCACATGTCTAATATTAAGCAACTGCTCAACATTTGTCAAGTGCTTATTTTCACTCAGACTTTCCACATACCATAATATAAAAACAAAATCATATGATCAAAAAAGAAGCCATAACGGCTCCTCAACAATGATATTTCTACTCAAATAAAATTTAAGCATTTTCTATGTGTGTCATTTGAATTTCTCCTAGTATAATAATGATGTAGTCAATCAAGACCACTTGGTTAACAAGTTTCTATAATTCAGATAACAGAAGAAGGTATTCTGCCTTCATCAGATGTTATCCATAATAATTATCATGTCTGACGGTTCCTGATAGACACCAGATAAAACATAAGGTATTATCTCTTAGGATAGGACAAATAATGTATTTCTCCTTGGGAAGCTGCTTTTCGTAGCTGATACCTGCAAATAAGTCAATTAGTCCATTCGACAGGGTTTTATGTTTTAGCTGGTTGGGAGCCGGAAGGCAATACCCGAATAACGCGCTAGGTTGTGTACCTGCCAGATTGGAAATGGATTCCTATCAGAAAGGAGCTATTGCTCATGTCAAACAATGTTATTTTTAATTTAGATGAATTATTCATCTCCGTTGGTATTGATGTCGGTGCTGACTTCTCATGGATGTCTATCGCACTCCCAAACCAACAGTTTGTAGGAAAACCTTACAAAATCCTACACAATAGTATGAGTTCCCTTACAACTGCTGTTTCCAAAATAAAAGAAGCAGAAGAGTTGTATTCTTTGGAAAGTCGCATTTTCCTTGAATCCACGGGAATTTATCATTACCCACTCTTCTGCTATCTTCGTGATAAGGGTTTTAACTGCTCGGTTATTAATCCTATCATCACTAAGAATAGCACAAATATCAACATTCGAAAAGTACATAATGACCGTTTTGATTCTAAAAAGGCTGCTTTGGTTTGCCTTTGCCACCATCGAATCCTCCTAAACTGAATTTGACGTAAGCATCAGCGAAACCGGTTTTGCTCTTTCTTACAGATATTATTCTACGACGTTCTATGGATTATGTCGTGCCCCAAAGAATGGACAAAAAGTCGAGTGAGCATGGACTTGGACAAAAAAATATGCCCAAAGCAACTTAAATACTTTGGACATAATATAATTTTCTTTATTTTTTTAGCAAATCAAAAAGAGAAGCCTCATTACTCTTTTGCTTATGAATCCTATGGTATTCCTTAATACTTTCAACTAGGAAATTAGGATCTGCAAAATACTTTTCTAAAAATACTGGTGATTTTATATTTTTAATCTTTAATACGCTTTTACAATAGTCACTAGGCTTTTTAATCCCAGATTTACAAAAATCTTTATACTTGTCTTTGCTAACTATAATAAGCATCTCTATCTCGGGAGCTGTAATCACATTAATAACATCAACTTGGCACCGATACGCTTTGCTTAAATTAAATTCTTCTCCTCTAGAGTCAATTATCCTTAAGATAAGAATTCTTTGATCGAATTCACGTCTCAAATAACGTTTTTCAAATTCTTTAACAGACGTCCTTGGAAGAACACTCTCATCGATAAGTTGTTCTCTATTAAAAATCAACAAATCATTATCTAAAAGTATATTCATTATTACTGTTTCTGCACCACCCTCACAAATGCATGCAATGAGACTTGTATTTAAAATATCTACTTTCATCTATGCCTCCATGTCTTTTATGATGCTTTTTTGTAATGAAAGCAGCGCATTATATTTAGGCGCTGTTCCTCCTAAGAAATTACTCTGATATACTTCACTTTTCTTCATGTCATTACGATTAAGAAGCGTATTTAAGTTATCTACAGTCAATCCTTCGTTACTTCTGGTAATAAATACTGCATCATTTCTTTCAAGCTCATCTAGAAGCTCTGGGTAGTGCGTTGAAAAAACAAGAACTGCCCCCTTTGGATTGGTCCTCTTATTTAGGAATAATCTCAATAATGATGTAACTAATTCATGGTTGAAGTGATTCTCTACTTCATCAACAATCATGTAGCCCCCATTTTTTAAGACTCTCGTAGCATCAATAAATACTCTTACACCTTTAACCGTTCCGGATGAAAGATACACATTCAGCTCTGCCGGATTGAAAAGCACAAGTTCTTTTTGATTGTAAAATTTTAATTTTGTAACAACTTTATCATTTATATTTTCTATGGATATATATTGTATTGTTGGATCAAGCAAAGAAATAATTTCTGTTGGAATCGAACCATCCTCTGGTAAAAACAAATTAAAATTAGTAAGCATTGCCAAATCTACAAACATACCCTTGTCCTGAATCTGCTTATTTAC
>JAFQCM010000039.1 GCA_017399445.1 Lachnospiraceae bacterium
GGCAGCACACAAGGAGCAGAGAAAAAAACTACAGGTTATTTTTGGAACCATAGGAAAAACTTCAAAATATGCAGTAACAGATTATATTTCTTTATTGGATACCATCCAATTGAGTAGTAATAAAAAGCATTATTTCATTGCATCTATATCAGCCATTTCCTTAGTAACCATGCTCTTGAACCCTATAATAGGAATTGTGCTTATAATAGCAGCTTTTGCATTCAGTGCCTCTACCTATTATAAAGAAAAGGCAGAAGTAGAACCATTTTTAACTTCATTTGCTTATGTATTAAGAATGCTAAAAGCGGCTGAATTAATTCAAAAAGAAAATATAGCAGAACTAAAACGTTATTGTGATGAGTTAAAAGAATTGAACAAAAGATTTCAAGCTTTCCGAAAAAATTCGGGATTTGTAATGAGTATGAAAAGCAGTGGGAATATGATGGATGCCATTATGGACTATATTCGTATGTTTTTTCATATTGATTTAATTAAATTTAATCAAATGGTTTCGATTCTTCAAAGGGAAAAGGAAAGCTGCAATCGAATGATAGAAATTATGGGAACATTAGAAGCTGTGATCGCTATTGCATCTTTTAGAGAATTTCTTCCGCTTTATTCTTTGCCGGTTTTAGAAGAAAGTAAAGATGGATATATGGAAACAGAAGGAGTATATCATCCAATGATTCCACAGGCAGTAGGTAATGATATTTTTATAAAAAAAGGAGCGTTGATTACTGGTTCCAACGCATCTGGTAAATCTACATTTTTGAAAACAGTGGCAATTAATACGATTTTGTCCCAGACAATTTACACTAGTGTTTCAAAGAAGTATAGAGCACCTTTTTTTCGGGTATATTCCTCTATGTCTTTACGGGATAACTTAGCAGGAAATGAAAGTTATTATATGGTAGAAATCAAAGCTCTAAGGAGAATTTTACAGGCTTCTAAGGAAACAGAAACACCGCTATTGAGTTTTGTAGACGAGGTACTTCGTGGAACTAATACAGTAGAAAGAATTGCAGCTTCTGCACATATTTTGAAAGAATTGAACCAAAAGCATGTGTTAAGCTTTGCAGCTACCCATGATATAGAACTGACTTATTTGTTGGAAAAAGCATATGATAATTTCCATTTCACAGAAGAAATAAAAGAAGGAGACATTTTGTTTAGTTATAAGTTATTTGCAGGACGAACTCAAAGCAGAAATGCAATTAAACTTTTAGAACTGATGGGATATGACAGAGATATTATAGAAAGTGCCAGCAGATGTGCAGATAACTTTTTAACTACAGGGCAGTGGCACATGATATAGAAAAAGTAGACAATTAAGACAAGTAGTAAAAATGAAAGAGGTGCAAAATGGCATCAAAATTTTATGCAGTAAGAAAAGGAAAAAATACTGGTATCTTCTTAAGCTGGGATGAATGCAAAAAGCAAGTAGATGGATTTTCCGGAGCAGAATATAAAAGTTTTAAAACAAGAGAAGAAGCACAAAACTACTGTGAGGGTGGAAAAATGCCTATAGTAGATATGTGTCAGGCAGAATGTTATACGGATGGGAGTTTTGACTTAGCAACAAAAAGATATTCCTATGGAGCTTTGATTTTTGTGGATGGAAAAGAGTATGAATTAAGCAAAGCTTTTGATGATGAAGAAATGGCAATGATGCGAAATGTGGCAGGAGAAATTGAAGGAGCTATGGCGGCAATGAAATTTTGTGTAGAACATGGGATTGAAAGTATGCTTCTTCATTATGATTATGAGGGTGTGGAAAAATGGTGTACAGGAGCATGGAAGTGCAATAAGAAGGGCACCATTGCATATAAAGCTTATTATGATTCTATCAAGGCAGATTTGCAGGTAGTATTTCACCATGTAAAAGGACATTCCGGCGTGGAAGGAAATGAACGGGTGGATAAACTGGCAAAGGCAGCACTGGGAATATTATAGCATGACAGAGGGAATAGTGGTGGAACTTTCAAAGGAAATGCTTGAAATCACTACTTTCATATGATAAGATGAAATTTAGGTTATAAACTAAGGACTAGGAGGAACAAAGATGTCACAGAATGTATATGATACTTTGGTAGAACGTGGATACATTAAGCAGATGACTCACGAAAAAGAGATTAAAGAATTATTAGAAAAGGAAAAAATTACTTTTTATATTGGCTTTGATCCAACTGCAGACAGCTTGCACGTGGGACATTTTATTGCCATGATGTTTATGAGATATATGCAGCAGGCGGGGCACAGACCAATTGCATTGATTGGTGGTGGAACTGCTATGGTAGGAGACCCTACCGGAAAAACAGATATGCGTAAAATGCTTACGAAAGAGCAGATTCAGCATAATGTGGATTCTATTAAAAAACAGATGGAACGTTTTATTGACTTTAGTGATGATAAGGCATTACTGGTAAATAATGCAGATTGGCTGTTAGATTTAAATTATGTAGACTTTTTAAGAGAAGTAGGAGTACATTTTACTGTAAACAGAATGTTAACTGCAGAATGTTTCAAACAGAGAATGGAAAAAGGTCTTTCTTTCTTAGAATTTAACTATATGTTAATGCAGGGATATGACTTTTATGTGTTAAATCAGAAATATGGATGTAAAATGGAGCTTGGTGGTGACGACCAGTGGTCTAATATGATTGCAGGTGTAGAATTAGTAAGAAGAAAAGCGCAGGGAGAGGCTTTTGCCATGACATGTACTTTGCTTACCAATAGCCAGGGACAGAAAATGGGAAAAACTGTAGGTGGGGCTTTATGGTTAGATTCTGAAAAAACATCCCCATATGATTTTTATCAATACTGGAGAAATGTGGATGATGCAGATGTGGAAAAATGCTTGTCCTTATTAACATTTGTACCAATGGAAGAAGTAAAGAGATTAGGTGCTTTAGAAGGTGCTGAAATCAATAAAGCAAAAGAAGTTCTGGCCTTTGAGATTACTAAGATTGTACATGGAGAAGAAGAAGCAACCAAGGCACAGGAAGCGGCAAGAGCATTGTTTGCCAACGGTGGAATCAGTGAAGATGTCCCAACTACTACTTATGGAAAAGAAGAATTAGCTGAAGGAAAAGATATTCTGACGCTGCTTGTGGATACTAAACTTGCAGGTTCCCGTTCTGAAGCAAGACGTCTGGTACAGCAGGGTGGTGTATTGGTAAACGGAGAAAAAGTAACCGATTTTGCAACAGTGTTTACCAATGCAAATTTCAATGAAGATGGAACATTATTAATTAAAAAGGGTAAAAAGAGTTATCATCAGGTAAAAGAAGGATAGGTGAGGGTATGTTATTTACAAGTACATTAATAACTTACATTGTTATTTTTCTAATCTCTATGGCAGCAGCATTTGCAGCAATTATGATTGGAAAAAAGCTACGAGATGGAAAAAATGCAAAAAATCCGGAAAAAAAGTCGGAAGAATAAAAGGATAGAAAACAATTGGAGGAATCGTTGTGAAAAAATATGGTGTAAATGAACTTCGAAAAATGTTTTTAGAATTTTTTGAAAGCAAGGAACATTTAGCGATGAAGAGTTTTTCTCTTGTTCCACATAATGATAATAGTTTGTTATTAATTAATTCAGGTATGGCACCGTTAAAGCCATACTTTACAGGTCAGGAAATTCCACCAAGAAAAAGAGTGACTACATGTCAGAAATGTATTCGTACCGGTGATATTGAAAATGTTGGTAAAACAGCAAGACATGGTACTTTCTTTGAAATGCTTGGAAATTTTTCTTTTGGAGATTATTTCAAGGAAGAAGCGATTGCCTGGTCCTGGGAGTTTTTAACAGAAGTGGTAGGATTAGAAACAGACAGACTTTATCCATCTGTTTATTTGGATGATGATGAAGCTTTTGAATTGTGGAATAAGAAAATTGGAGTTCCTGCTGAAAAGATTACAAGACTGGGAAAAGAAGATAACTTCTGGGAACATGGTGCAGGACCTTGTGGACCTTGTTCCGAAATATATTATGACAGAGGTGTGAAATATGGTTGTGGAAAGCCTGATTGTAAAGTTGGTTGTGACTGTGACCGTTTTATGGAAATCTGGAATAATGTATTTACACAGTTTGAAAATGATGGAAAAGGTAATTATACAGAACTGGTACAAAAGAATATTGATACTGGAATGGGCTTAGAACGTTTGGCAGTAGTAGTACAGGATGTAGATTCTTTGTTCGACGTAGATACGGTACAGGCTCTTAGAAATAAGGTATGTGAATTCGCTAATATAGAATATCAGAAAGATGCAGACAAAGACGTTTCCATTCGTCTGATTACAGACCATATTCGTTCCGCTACTTTTATGATTTCCGATGGAATTATGCCATCTAACGAAGGAAGAGGATATGTATTAAGACGTTTGATTCGTCGTGCAGCAAGACATGGAAGACTTCTTGGAATCAAGGGAAAGTTCCTTGCAAAATTAAGTGAAACAGTGATTAATGGTTCTAAGGATGGATATCCTGAATTAGAAGAAAAGAAAGAATTTATCTTTAAAGTATTAACACAGGAAGAAGATAAGTTTGATGCAACCATAGACCAGGGGCTGGCAATTCTTTCTGAAATGGCAGATGAACTAGAGAAAACAGGAAGTAAAGTATTAGCTGGTGCAGATGCATTTAAATTATATGATACTTATGGATTCCCATTAGACTTAACTATGGAAATTTTAGAAGAAAAGGGAATTTCTATTGATGAAGCCGGATTTAAGGCAGAAATGGAAGAACAGAGGGTAAAGGCGAGAAATGCCCGTAAAGTAACCAATTACATGGGAGCAGATGCCACTGTATATGATAATATTGATGCTTCCATTACCAGTGTGTTTACTGGATATGACAAATTAGAAGATACTTCCAAAGTAACTGTAATTACTACTACAGAAGAAATTGTGGAAGCGATATCTGATGGAGAAGAAGGAACCATTCTGGTAGAAAATACAACATTTTATGCAACCATGGGTGGACAGCAGGGTGACACTGGGGTGATTGTAACAAAAGATGCAGAATTTGAAGTTTATGATACTATTAAGCTGTTAGGCGGAAAAGTGGGACATGTGGGAAAAGTAACTAAGGGTATGTTTAAAGTTGGTGATGAAGTTACTTTGAAAGTAAATCCAGAAGGACGTAACAATACATGTAAAAACCATAGTGCAACCCATTTGTTGCAGAAAGCTTTAAAAGAAGTTCTTGGAAGCCATGTAGAACAGAAAGGTTCTTTGGTAGCTCCAGACAGACTTCGTTTTGATTTTTCACATTTTTCTGCAATGACACCAGAAGAAATTGCAAAAGTAGAAAAGTTAGTAAACGAAAAAATTGCAGCAGCCCTTCCTGTTGTAACTGAAATTATGGATATCGATGAAGCAAAGAAAAGCGGTGCTATGGCATTGTTTGGTGAAAAATATGAAGAAAAAGTACGTGTAGTATCTATGGGAGACTTCTCAAAAGAATTATGTGGTGGTACCCATGTGGCTAATACTGGCGTGATTAGCGTATTTAAAATTGTATCTGAATCTGGTGTGGCGGCAAATGTTCGAAGAATTGAAGCATTAACTGGAGAAGGTGTGTTTGCATACTACAAGCAGTTAGAAGAAAAAATGGAAGAAGCTGCTAAGATTGTAAAAACATCCCCAGCAGAATTAACGGATAAATTAACTCATATGATGGCAGAAATAAAAGCATTACAAAGCGAAAATGAATCCTTAAAGAGCAAGGCAGCAAAAGATGCTTTAGGTGATGTTATGAACCAGATAAAAGAAGTAAAAGGAATCAAATTTTTAGCTGCCAAAGTAGAAGGGGTAGATATGAACCAGCTTCGTGACTTAGGAGATGAAATGAAGGGTAAGTTAGGCGAAGGTGTAGTAGTGTTAGTTTCTTCCAAAGATGGAAAGGTCAACTTAATTGCTATGGCAACCGAGGAGGCCATGAAAGCAGGTGCTCATGCAGGAAATCTGATTAAAGGAATTGCTTCTGAAGTTGGTGGCGGCGGTGGTGGTCGTCCAAATATGGCACAGGCAGGTGGAAAAAATCCAGCTGGTATAGAGAAAGCTATCGAAAAAGCAGAAGCAGTGTTAACAGAGCAGATTCAGTAATTTTAAGAAAAATTATATTATTTTTAAAAATGCACTTGACGAATTGGAAGAATATGATATAATCTTAGATAGTGCAAAAAAAATACCCAAACAGTTGTATTTAGCACAATACGCAACTGGAGGGAGGTTAGGTGTGATACTATGTCAAATGTAATCGTAAAAGATAACGAGACTTTAGATAGCGCTTTACGCAGATTCAAAAGAAATTGTGCAAAAGCTGGCATCCAGCAGGAGATTCGTAAGAGAGAACATTACGAAAAGCCAAGCGTAAAACGTAAGAAAAAATCTGAAGCAGCTAGAAAGCGTAAATATAATTAGTGCTATTAAATCCCTCGGCAATTTGTCGGGGGATTTTCTAAAGTAAAATTATTAGGGAGCATTTAGAGAGTGAGTTTATAAAAGTACTTATTTGGAGGGAAAAGATGTTTTGGAGCTATGAAATATTTGGTACCGATATCTATCATGTAATGTCATGGTTTTGGATATATAGTATCCTGGGTTGGTTAGTGGAGTCTATTTATATGTCCATTTGTTTTAAGAAAATAACCAACAGGGGAATTATAAAAGGTCCTATTTGTCCAATTTATGGTTTTGGAGCTTTGTTTGTATATTTTACATTGAAACCTTTAGAGGGAAATTATGTAGCGCTTTATATTATAGGTGCATTAATGGCAACCGGAGTAGAACTGATTGCGGCAAAAATTATGATACGTTATACAGGGTGTGTATGGTGGGATTATAGCGAAAAGCCATTTAATTATAAAGGAATCCTGTGTCTGGAAAGTACCCTTGCATGGGGGCTTTATACTATTATAATGTTTGGTTTTTTACATAAAATAGTGATGGCTTTCACAGAAAGAATTGGATATACTACAGGAAGAATTATAGGAAGTTTACTAGGTATTTACTATGTGATTGCCTTTGTAAAAGCAATTGTTAATGCAAAGGATATGGACGAAATGCCAGGAATTCAAACGGTAAAAGTCAATGAAGACTAAAAATAATAGAGGTAAAACAGAAGAAACATTAAAAGATGATTGGCTTCTTACTGGTGATTTAGGATATGTAGATGAAAAAGGCTTTATATTCCTGACAGATAGAAAGAAAAATTTGATTATTACCAAAAATGAAGAGAAACAGAGTTTGAAAAAACACCTAAAAAAATTAAACGATACTAAAGAAAGAGCAAAACAAATTGCACCAGCGGAAAACGGCTGGTGCAATTTGTTTTTTGGACTAAGTTTTGGATTTCCCTAATTTGTACTGTTGAAATATTTTTTTGAAACAGTCAGAGAACTGCATTTTTTTTATAGAAGCAGAGTATAGAATAGGCACATTCCCTATTTCTTTTCCATTTAATTTATAAATAGCTTTTCCGGCAATATCTCCTTTGGTGATAGGCGCCTGATGAACTTCTTTCATAATAATCTCCTTTTCTATGTTATTTAAATCGGCACCAGAAGTGTCTAGATACTGAAAGGAGGACTGATACTTGCAACTTACCGAATTTTCTACACCAAAAGTAACTGGAACAGGGGAGAGAGTATCTGTATTTTCATCGGAATATAATTTACATTTTTCATAACCATAATTTAAGAGTGTGACTGCCTCTTGAAAGCGTACCTTAGAGTCGGGTGCCCCCATAATAACTGCGATTAATGGAATTTCATCCTTCATAGCAGTAGCAGAAACGCAGAATTTGGCATTAGAAGTAGAGCCTGTTTTTAAACCTGTGGCATATTCGTACATTTTTAGAAATTTATTGGTATTTGCAAGACCGAATTCACTGTCACCTTTTTTGGTGCTATGGATGATTGTGTCCATCCAAATAGTAGAATAGTTAGATACCTCAGGATACTTGGAAATCAGTTCTCTTGACATTAAAGCTACGTCCAAAGCACTTGTTACATGGTTATCAGTATCTAAGCCGTTACAGTTTACAAAATGGGTAGAAGTCATATGCAGCCCTTTTGCACGTTCATTCATTTTGGCTACAAAAGTTTCTTCATTTCCACATATAAATTCGCTCATTGCCACACATGCATCATTAGCACTGGAAACAGCAATACATTTCATCATGGTATCTACAGTTTGGGTTTCTCCTGGTTCTAAAAATACCTGTGATCCCCCCATAGAAGCAGCATATTCCGATACAGTTACTTGATCTTCTAAATGAATTTGGCCCGACTCAAGGGCATCAAAAATCAATAATAATGTCATGATTTTTGTGATACTTGCCGGAGGCAGAGACTGGGTGGCATTCTTTTCGTAAAGAACAGTTCCGGTGGTAGCTTCCATTAAAACAGCACTGGCAGCGGTTAATTCTAAAGAAATATCGCCAGTTTCAGAAACATTAGAAGGCGGAGGAGGTGTAGTACTGGCAGCATAAGCGTAAAAACTATTGCTAAAAAGAAAACAGAAACATAAAAGCAAAGAGAAAAAAGAAGTTTGAAAATGTTTCATAATAATTCACCTGGAAAAAAGATCTTAGTAATTATATGCAGAAAAATTTATTCCTATGTGTTTAAAAAAGTTATATAAAGCAGGAAGAAGTTTAAAATGGATAAGATGGTTGTTTGATTATTTTGAA
>JAFQCM010000040.1 GCA_017399445.1 Lachnospiraceae bacterium
CATATGCATCCCTCCTATCCCTTTATTATACCACACAATAACATAAAATAACATATCCTAAAATAAAAAAGTTGACATAAAAAAAGCAGGTTTCATGCGACCTGCGGCGATTTTTTCTATTATTCAACTGTCAAACTCCCGAAATGGAAAAAGGTTTTTAATCGAGAGTTTTTATAGATGAAAATAAATTCCAATTTCTCCTACACAATAGATTGACGAATTTTCCTTTTATGGAATATAATGAGGACAAACTATTTTAGTGGGAAAGAGGAAATAAATTTGAACAAGAGAATAAAAATAACATCTTGTATGTTGCTATTAGTAACAGCAACTTGTATCAGTGGCTGTTCTGGAAAAGAAAGTAAAAAAGAAGGCAATATAGATCTAGGAATGCAGGCAATTAATGAAGCTTCTTATGATGAAGCCGCAGAATATTTTAACAAATCCATAGAAGCAGGAAAGGATTTACAGCTTGCTTACAGAGGATTGGGAATGACCTATATGAATTTGGGAGAATATGAAGCGGCAAAAGAAGCTTTTACTCTGGCATTACAAAACGGTTCCTTTTTTGTAAATGATTTGGAAATAGATATTTCTTGTTATCTTGCATCTGCATATTACAAATTGGGAGATTATAATGGAGCTATTGAAATTTATAACAATGTGTTGGAATTGTCTAAAAAAAATGATGACTTATATTATTTAAGAGGTGTGGTAAATCTGAAGGCTGGCAATTATGAAGCTGCAATTCAGGATTTTGACAAGTCAATAGAGCTAGATTCTAAAAAATATGAACGTTATATAAATATATATGAAGCATTGGCACAAGCAGACCATAAGGAAGAAGGAAAGTCCTATCTGGAAAAATGTTCTGGCTTGTTAAGTGAAAAACAGCAGTTTGAAAAGGGAAGAATCTGTTATTATATGGAAGATTATAATGGGGCAGTCAGTGCTTTGGAATCGCTTTCGGAATCCGGGGATAATAATGCAACACTATATCTTGGGAAAGCATATGAAGCGTTAGGTGATATGAACTATGCAGCTTCCTTGTATGAAAAATATATCAAGACAGATGAAACTAATGGTGAAGTGTATAACCAGTTAGGTTTGTGCAAATTAAATATGGGAGATTATGAAACTGCTTTAAATTGTTTTCAAAAGGGAATTGCCACCGGAGATGGAGAAGTAATGCAGGAGTTGTTGTTTAATGAAGCTTCCTCCTACGAATATGTATCAGACTTTTCCACAGCGAAGACAAAATTTTCAGAATATCTTGCCAAGTATCCAAATGATGAAACTGCAAAAAGAGAAATGGATTTTTTAGAAACAAGATAGAGAAAAATTGTATAGAAATGATGTAGACAAGAAAAGTCAATTGTAGGAAGTATAAAAAAATAAAGTATAATCTTGGAACAGTTGAACAGAAATAGAAAAGTAAATAGGAACAAGGTACTAAAATGAAAAACACAAAAATACTATATCTTGTGATGGGAAGAAAGGACCATTCAAAGATATAGTGTTTTCTGTTGACTGGTATAAAATTATTTGATACAATTTCACTAATGATAAGACCCCCTAACGAGAAAGCATAAGTCAGGCAGGGAAAACAGGGAAGGGTGAATTGATTTGTTTAATGTAATTAAAAGAGATGGTGAAAAAGCGGATTTTAATCTAAGGAAAATCAGCGAGGCATTAACAAAAGCATTTGAGGCAACAAAAAAAGCATATACCAGTGATATTATTGAGTTGCTGTCACTGCGTGTTACCGCCGATTTTAATGAAAAGATTAAAGAACAACTGGTACATGTGGAAGATATTCAGGACAGTGTGGAGAAAGTTCTGGAACAGGCAGGATACACAGAAGTTGCCAAGGCATATATTTTGTACCGGAAACATAGAGAAAAAATGAGAAATATGCGTTCCACCATTTTAGATTACAAGGACATTGTAAACAGTTATGTGAAGGTAGAAGACTGGCGAGTAAAAGAAAATTCTACCGTAACCTATTCTGTTGGAGGCTTGATTTTAAGCAACTCCGGAGCAGTAACAGCAAATTATTGGTTGTCTGAAATTTATGATGAAGAAATTGCCAACGCCCATAGAAGTGCAGATATTCATATCCATGATTTATCTATGTTAACCGGATATTGTGCAGGATGGTCATTAAAACAGTTAATTAAAGAAGGACTTGGTGGAATAACTGGAAAAATAACTTCTGCCCCGGCGGCCCACTTATCTGTATTGTGTAACCAGATGGTTAATTTCCTTGGAATTATGCAGAATGAATGGGCAGGTGCGCAGGCGTTTTCTTCGTTTGATACTTATCTGGCACCTTTTGTAAAGGTAGACAACCTTTCTTACAAAGAAGTAAAACGTTGTATTGAAACATTTGTATATGGGGTAAATACACCAAGCCGATGGGGCACACAGGCACCATTTTCCAATATTACCTTAGACTGGACCGTACCAGAGGATTTGGCGGAATTACCTGCAATTGTGGCTGGAAAGGAAATGAATTTTTGTTATAGGGATTGTAAAGAAGAAATGGATATGGTAAATAAGGCATTTATTGAAACCATGATTGAAGGAGATGCTAACGGAAGAGGATTTCAGTATCCAATTCCAACCTATTCTATTACCAGAGATTTTGACTGGTCCGATACAGAAAACAACAGACTGTTGTTTGAAATGACAGCAAAATATGGTACTCCATATTTTTCAAATTACATTAACAGCGATATGCAGCCAAGTGATGTGAGAAGCATGTGTTGCCGTTTAAGATTGGATTTAAGGGAGCTTCGTAAGAAAACAGGTGGTTTCTTTGGGTCGGGGGAAAGCACTGGTTCTGTAGGGGTTGTGACTATAAACATGCCAAGGATTGCATATCTTTCTGAAAATGAAGACGAATTTTATAAACGACTAGATAAGTTGATGGATATTTCCGCCCGTTCTTTGAAAATTAAAAGACAGGTAATTACCAAGTTGTTAGAAGAAGGACTTTATCCATATACTAAGAGATACCTGGGAACTTTTGAAAATCATTTTTCAACCATTGGCTTAATTGGAATGAACGAAGTTGGATTAAATGCCAAGTGGCTAAAAAAAGATATGACTTGTCTGAAAACACAGGAATTTACTCAAAATGTGTTAAATCATATGCGAGAAAGATTATCTGATTATCAGGAGATGTATGGTGATTTGTATAATCTGGAGGCAACACCGGCAGAATCTACCTCTTATCGTCTTGCCAAACATGATAAGGAAGAATTTCCGCATATTGTAACAGCAGGTGAGGATGGAGATGTACCGTATTATACCAACAGTTCCCATCTTCCTGTGGATTATACGGCAGATATTTTTGATGCACTAGATATACAGGATGAGTTACAGATACTTTATACTTCAGGAACAGTATTCCATGCATTTTTAGGAGAAAAGCTTCCGGACTGGAAAGCAGCGGCAACTTTGGTAAGAAAGATTGCAGAAAATTATCGACTTCCTTACTATACGATTTCCCCAACTTACTCTATTTGTAAGCAGCATGGTTATATTGCTGGAGAGCATTTAACCTGTCCTCATTGTGGAGAAAAAGCAGAGGTGTACAGCCGTATTACCGGATATTACCGTCCGGTACAAAACTGGAACGAAGGAAAAATGCAGGAATACAAGAATCGAAGGCTTTATGAGCCGGATAATTCTGATTTGAAAAAGGTAAAGAAAAATATTGTTACCATTACTAAGGATGAAGTAGTAATTCGTCCGGCCGAGGAAGTGAAATATTTATTTACTACAAAAACTTGTCCTAATTGTAGAGTGGCAAAGGAATATTTGAAAGAAGAAAGTTATGAATTAATAGATGCCGAGGAAAATGCAGAATTAGCACAAAAGTATGGTGTTATGCAGGCACCAACTTTAGTAGTTGTGGAAAAAGGAAATGTTAGAAAATATGTTAATGCATCTAATATTAAGAAATATGCAGAAATGGTAATTAGGGAAAAAGAAGAGAGCTTAGTTTAAACCAGGAGAAAAGACTTTTGTGAAATAGCCGAGTACTCAGTTAGAAAACAAAAGTCTTTTTTGCTTAACTAAAAGCAACATTATGACGAAATAAATATTATGCATAAACTTTTTGGCTTCCTAAGGAATCTTAAATAATGAGGAGTAAAAACTATAATCAATAATGTAAGAGGAGGTAAAATACAAAAGAATGGATTATAGTATATTAATAATGGGGAAACAGAAAAAAAGGTAAAAACAGGAGGTACAGACTATGAAAGATTTGGGGAAAATGATTTTAGGAAAGAAACTAATGGCAATTACATTATTGTTAACAATGGTAATCACAATGCTTCCGGTGACAGAAGTACAGGCAAAATCTCCTACATTTAGTAAGAAGATATACTTGAAATGTTATCCGAACCGTACAAATAAGAATATTACTTATGGCACAGCTCAGTATATTTATAATCCAACAACCAATGGAAAGGTAACACAATTGAAAAGTTCTAATCCAAAAGTTGCAACTGTTAGTAAATTAAAACATGATAAAAATAGTATTATCATTGCACCAAAAAAGGCAGGAAAAGCAAAAATAACTTTTAAATATGCAGGTAAAAAATTTACATCTACAGTAATTGTGGTAGAACATGAGAATCCATTTAAATCGATTAAAATTGGAAAAAAGAATATTACGAAGTATTTTAATGTATCAGACCACTATGCAATGAATAAGCAGACGAAAGCTTTAAAGGGAAAAATAAATATTAAATTAAATAAAGATTGGAAGATTGAGTACATAAATATTCGTGATAAGCAATATAATACAAAAAAAGTAAAGAATAAATCCAATGTGAAGTTAGAAAGTGATAGTACTTTAGTCATCAGAGTTAGGAATAAGAAAACAAAAAGATTGGATCAAATACAATTTGATTATAGCGATAAAAAATATGAAAGTGAAAATTTCTATAGAACATATACCTTAGAAGAATAAGGAATAGCGAGAGAAAGAATCATAGGCTTTTGTTAAAAAATACTATTTTATAAGAGTGGTATTTTTTGGCAAAGGCCTTTTTATGTAATAGACCATTGACAAAGAATCGAACATATGTTACTATAAAAATGCGAACAAATATTCGAAAATAGGAAGCGTAATAAGGTGATTTTATGGAAATAAGATTGTCAGACAATCAAATGAATATTATGGAAAAGCTAGAGATACTTTCCGATGCAGCAAAATATGATGTTGCATGTACTTCTAGCGGAAACCAAAGAAAAAATACTGGAGATGGACTTGGGAATTGTGTAAAGGCAGGTCTTTGTCATTCATTTTCCGCAGACGGCAGATGTATTTCTCTTTTGAAAATTTTATTTACCAATGAATGTATTTATGATTGTAAATATTGTATCAACCGTTCCTCAAATGATGTAAAACGTGCTTCTTTTACTCCAGAGGAAGTATGCTCTCTTACCATAGATTTTTACAAACGAAATTATATTGAAGGTTTGTTTTTAAGTTCTGGGATTTTATATAGCCCCGATTACACCATGGAATTGTTATATCAGACCATTTATAAACTTAGAACCGAATACAAATTCAATGGTTATATTCATGTAAAGGCAATTCCTGGAGCAGATAAGAGACTTATTGAGAAAACAGGTTATTTGGCAGATAGAATGAGTATTAATCTGGAATTGCCTACCAAAGAGGCACTTTCTAATCTGGCACCTCATAAAAGCAGAAAGAATATTTTAACTCCCATGCGTTTAATTCAGAATGGAATTACAGAAAATAAGAATGAACTGGTAGTATATAAACATGCGCCATCCTTTGTACCGGCAGGTCAGAGTACCCAGATGATTTTAGGGGCGGCAGGGGAAACGGACTATCAAATGCTTATGGTGGCACAGTCTTTATATCAGAAGTTTGATTTAAAAAGAGTATTCTATTCTGCCTTTGTAAAGGTAAATGAAGATAAAGCATTGCCTTCACTTCCAGAAGGACCGCCCTTACTAAGAGAGCACAGAATGTATCAGGCAGACTGGTTAATGCGGTTTTATGGTTTTGAAGCAGAGGAATTGCTTAGTGAAGAAAAACAAAATTTTAATGTACTAATGGATCCTAAGTGTGACTGGGCAGTAAGACATTTAGAACAATTTCCGATTGAAATTAATCGTGCAGATTACAATACACTTCTTCGAGTTCCGGGAATAGGAGTCAAATCAGCCAAAAGAATTGTGGCAGCCAGAAAAAATTCTGTGTTAGATTTTCCGGATCTAAAGAAAATAGGAGTGGTATTGAAACGGGCAGTTTATTTTATTACATGCAAGGGGAAAAATCCTTACCCTATGAAATATACGGAAGAATTTATAGGGCGTAACTTAATTGACCACAAAGATAATTATAAATATAGTGATGGTATGGTATATTATCAAATGAATTTATTTGATGATATGTACAAAATACAAGGGTGATATTATGGATGCTGGTTATAAAAGAAATATTATATGTGAAGATTCTGTAGAAGGAATTTTTACCGGAGTATATCATGTTTATGAGAAAAAATATGATAAATCCTGTATAGAACTTAAAATTCAGGGCGATAATGAAAATTATGAATTGTTTACAATTGATGAATTTGTGCCAACAGACCTGGAAAAAGCGATCAAAGTTTCACGAACCGTAAAAAGAAAATTTGGAATGGAAGTTTACCAGGCTCTTTTAGGAGCAGCTTTTTCTCAAAAGGAAGACAAAGCGCAGGCAATCTTTGGAACAATTTACTATGGACTTAAAGCTACAATGACCAGGAACTTGTTAAATAATATTAAAAACGAAGATATTTTTCGGGTGTTTGAATTAAACAGGACAGTGTCTAATGAAGCGAATCATTATTTAGATTTTGTAAGATTTAGTGAACTTCAAAATGGAGTTTTATATTCGAAAATATCACCTGAAAATAATGTACTTCCGTTAATTGCAGAGCATTTTACTGACAGATTGAAGAACGAAAATTTTGTTATTTATGATGTGAAACGAAAAGCATCTTTGGTATATCATACTGGTTACCCATGGGAGATTTATAACAATATAGAAGTGATGGATGAAACTCTAATCTATGCAGAGTGTGAAGAAGTTGTGAAAAATCTTTGGAAAAGCTTTTGCCAGGCTATATCCATTCAGGAAAGATGTAATTTAAAACTTCAAAAGCAAAATTTACCGTTAAAGTTCCGAAAATTTATGACAGAATTTGTATGAGAATTACACAAAATATAACAAAATATTACAAAAAGATTACGAAAAGTGGTAAAAGTGTAGTAAACACACAAAAAATGGAAGAAAAAATGGTAAAAATGCACAAAAACGGTGGAAACTGCAAAACGAAATTAGTTTCCTGTGGGATTGACATTTGTAATAATAGGAGTATAATACAAGCATAGTTAATTGATTATTAAATTGTAGTTAAGTCAAGGAAAAATATACGTGATTGAAACGTTATTCTAAATGAAAAAGGAGAGTTTTTTATGCAGGAACGTAAAATTAAGTTAAATGAATTACAGGATGTAAAGGAATTTGTAACAGCAGCAGGCAAATGTGATTTTGATATTGACATCTTCTACAACAGAGTAACAATTGATGCGAAATCAATTCTTGGTGTTTTAAGCATGGACTTAAGACATGACCTTACTGTAAAATATTTTGGTGAAGATAGAAGCTTTGAAACTGTTTTAAGTAAATATGCAGTTGCATAAGTAGGAATAGGATAAAATATAGAGCCCCTCTTTATGATATGTAAAGAGGGGTTTTGTGTGTTATGGAAAAGGTATAGGTTATATGCAGATAGATAGTGAAATGAAGATACGGGTTTCAGTAAGAAATTTCGTGGAATTTTTGTTAAGAAGTGGGGATATCGATAATCGTCGTGGTGCCTTTAAGGAGAGGGATGCCATGGCAGAAGGAAGTAGGCTTCATAGAAAAATACAGGGGAAAATGGGAGTGGAGTATAAAGCAGAAGTGAGTCTGAAACATGAGATTTTATTAGATGATATTACTCTTTCTATTGAAGGACGAGCAGATGGAATTATTACACCTTTGGAAGAAGAACGAAACGTAGTGATTGATGAAATTAAATGTGTATACAAAAAGCTTCGGTATATAAAGGAAGCGGAAGAAATTCATTTGGCACAGGCAAAGTGTTATGCATACATATATGCGATTCAAAATGATTTAAGAGAAATACAAACCAGAATCAGTTATTGTAATATAGAAACAGAGGAAATGAAATATTTTCATCATACCTTCACCAGATTTGAATTAACAAAATGGTTTGAAGAACTGGTATTGGAATATAAAAAGTGGATTGATGATTATGTTAAATGGAGAGAAAAGAGAAATAATTCTATAAAAGAAACCGTATTTCCTTTTGCATACAGAAAAGGTCAGAAAGAATTGGCTGCTATGGTGTATCAAAGCATAGAAAATGGAGAGAGATTGTACATTCAGGCGCCTACAGGAACAGGAAAAACACTAATATCCTTATATCCTGCAATTAAATCCGTTGGACAGGGAAGAGGGGAAAAGATATTTTATCTGACTGCAAAAACCATTACCAGAACAGTGGCAAAGGAAACTATGGAACTGTTAGAAAAGCAGGGGTTACACTATCGGATACTGGTACTTACGGCAAAGGAAAAAATATGTTTTATGGAAGAAGCAGAATGCAATCCGGTAAGTTGTCCTTATGCAAAAGGACATTTTGACCGGGTAAATGATGCAGTTTTTGATATGATTACCAATGAAACCATGTATGACCGGGAGAAAATAGAAAGTTACGCAAAAAAACATGAAGTATGTCCTTTTGAAATGGGGCTAGATGTTTCCTTATGGGCAGACTGCATTATTTGTGATTATAATTATGTGTTTGATCCTAATGTATATTTGAAACGTTTTTTTCAAGAAGGAGTAAAAGGAAATTATATCTTTCTGGCAGATGAAGTTCATAATCTTTTGGAACGTGGCAGGGAAATGTATAGTGCCACTTTATATAAAGAAGATTTTCTGGAAATAAAGAATTATGTAAAAGATGCTAGTAAAAAACTTGCCAATCGTTTGGAAAACTGCAATAAGTATATGTTGGAATTAAAACGGGAATGTGAAAGCTGCACCATAGTAGAAAGCATTGCTGGTTTTACCATGAGCCTTATGCGCCTGCAGAGTGAACTTGAAAAATTTATGGATAATGATGAAGTTTTGGCAGATAAAAAGCCTGTAACAGAACTTTATTTAAATGTAAGGCATTTTTTGAATATGTATGAGTTGGCAGGAGAAAATTATCTTACCTATTCAGAACATACAGAAGATGGAAGATTTAAGGTAAAGTTATTTTGTGTAAATCCTGCACAAAACTTAAAAGAATGTTTAGAACGTGGAAGGAGCGGGATTTTATTTTCTGCAACACTTCTTCCTATTAGGTTTTATAAATCCCTGTTAACAGAAGAAAGTGACAAGGCAGTTTATGCAAATTCTCCATTTGATTCCAAGCGAAGAGGTGTGTTGGTTGCCACAGATGTAAGTTCTAAATACACCAGAAGAAATCAAAAAGAATATGAGAAGGTTGCTTTTTATATTAAAGAAGCAGTAAAGGCAAAACAGGGAAATTATCTTGTGTTTTTTCCATCCTATGCTTTTATGGAAAGTGTGCATCAAGTATATTGCAGTAAATTTCAAGAAGAAGAAAAGGTGATAATCCAAGCCAGTCAAATGTCAGAAGAGGACAGAGAAGAATTTTTAAAGGAGTTTGAAGAAACCAACAATAGCTTGCTGGGATTTTGTGTTATGGGTGGAATTTTTAGTGAAGGAATTGATTTGAAAGCAGAAAGGCTCATAGGCAGTATTATTGTGGGAACAGGTTTGCCGGGAATTAGTAATGAAAAAGAATTGTTAAAATCATATTTTGACAGGGAAGGTATGAATGGATTTGACTATGCATACCGTTATCCGGGAATGAATAAAGTTTTACAGGCAGCTGGAAGAGTAATTCGAACCATGGAGGATAAAGGAGTAGTACTGTTATTGGATGAAAGATTTGCAAATTCTGAGTATAAAATTATGTATCCAAGAGAATGGGAATATATACAATTCTGTAGCCAGCAAAGTGTTGCAAAAATGTTAAAGGAATTTTGGATACAAAATAAAAATTAAGAATAGTTTCTTCTTAAAAACATGAGATAGAAATATTGACTTTTGAAGGGATTGTGCCTATAGTTAATGTAGTATTCTAACCTGCAAAATAAGACATGTTTTGCAAGGTTCAACAGGTTGGAGGAAAAATAATGATTGAAACAATCGTATCGGCAGACTTGGCAGTAGACGAAAAACTAACATTGGAAAAAAATCGTTTACAGCCCCAGGAACTGACCGGAGAAGAGAAAAGAATCTCAATTGTAACAGGTCTTTATGGAGATGAACTAGATGGAGAATATATTTGTTATGAATTGATTCGAAGAATAAATTCCAATAAAAAATATTTAAAAGGAATTGTAGATATTTTTCCATCATGCAACCCTTTGGGACTGGCATCCACTACCAGAGGTGTACCAATGTTTGAATTGGATATGAACCGGATTTTTCCAGGTTCAGAAAAAGGTACTACAATAGAATATATTGCGGCTAGATTACTAGATGATATTATTGGTTCAAACCTTTGTATTGACTTGCATTCTAGTAATATTTTTTTGATGGAAACACCTCAGGTACGAATTTCAGAAGTCACAGCAGAAAAACTGGTACCAATTGCAAAACAGATCAATGCGGACTTTGTATGGGTACATGCTTCTGCAACTGTATTGGAATCCACCCTTGCCCATAGTTTAAATACTATGGGTGTTCCTACTCTTGCAGTGGAAATGGGGGTAGGAATGCGAATTAATAAAAAGTATGGTGACCAGTTAGTAGAAGGTATCTTCTATATTATGAAGCAAATGGGAATGTGGGAAGGACCAGTGGAAACACCAAAAGAACCAATTGTGTCTACCGATGGTTCTGTTAGTTTGGTGCATGCAGAAGTGTCCGGTGTTTTTGTTCCGGAAATACAGCATGGTGAGAAAGTGGAAAAAGGACAGCCTATGGGAAGCATTATTGATTCTCTTACAGGAGATGTAAATCAAATTGTAGAAGCACCGGAAAGTGGTTTTGTGTTTACTTTGAGAGAATATCCCATCGTATATGAAGGTTCCCTGATTGCCCGTATTCTTGGAGGTGCAAAATGAAAAAAGAAGTAATTTATTCTATGAAGGGACCTTTCCGTGAAGAACTTAAAGTAAAAGGATATAAATTTGGTGAAGGAGAAAAAGCGGCCTGTATTGTAGGTGCCATTAGAGGAAATGAAATACAGCAGTTATATGTTTGTTCTCAATTGATTAAAGCTTTGAAAGAGCTGGAGAATAAAGGTGCTATTAATTCTGATAATGAAATTATGGTAATTCCTTCGGTAAATCAGTATTCCATAAATATTGGAAAGCGTTTCTGGCCTGGAGATGAAACAGATATTAATCGAATGTTTCCAGGTGATGTAACCGGAGAAACAACAGAACGAATTGCAGCAGGAATTTTTGAAAAAACACAGGGATATAGCTATGGCATTCAGTTTGCCAGCTTTTACCGCCCGGGAGATTTTGTACCTCATATTCGAATGATGGAAACAGGGTATCAAAGTCCAAGCCTTGCTAATTTATTTGGAATGCCATATGTAGTAATCAGGAAACCTAAACCATACGATACTACTACCTTAAATTATAATTGGCAGCTTTGGAAAACCAATGCATTTTCTGTATACACAAAGGAAACTGATGAAATTGATGAAAAGTCAGCAAAACAGGCTGTGGCAGCAGTACTTCGTTTCTTGACAAGAATGGGGATTATAAAGTATAACAGCCATAGTGGTTATATTGCCAGTGTCATAGCAGAACAGGATTTAATGCCTATCCGAACCGAAAAAGCAGGAATCTATCGACGTCATAAATTCCCGGGAGATGGCATTGAACGTGGAGAAATGCTGGCGGAGATTTTAGACCCTTATGACGGCAGAGTGTTAGAAACGATTACTGCCCCTATAGAAGGAATTATCTTTTTCTCTCATAAGGCGCCACTGGTAAATCAAAATGAAATCGTATATGAGATAATCAAGCGTTTTCATGAATAAAAAATAGTAACTGTTACAAAATAAACCAATGAATTTACAAATAATGTGGAATAAGCACGAAAAATGTGATATCATAGTAATTAGCGTGTTAATTAACCATAGAAGAAACGCACTTAAGAAAATGGAGGTACGTTAAATGAGCAGCGTAAAAAGAATTTATGTTGAAAAGAAAGCACCTTATGCAGTACAGGCAAAATCTTTAGCAAAAGAAATCAAAAGTTATCTTGGGATTTCTACTGTAACAGGTGTCCGTGTACTGATTCGTTATGATGTGGAAAATATTTCAGAAGAAACTTACAAAAGAGCATTAGGCACAGTTTTCTCTGAACCACCAGTAGATGATGTTTACGAAGAAAATTTTGACAACAATGGCGGAAAAGTATTCAGTGTTGAATTCTTACCAGGACAGTTTGATCAGAGAGCAGATTCTGCAGAACAGTGTATGAAGCTTTTAAAGGAAGATGAAATGCCGGTAATCCGCACCGCTACTACTTATGTAATTAATGGTGAAATCACAGAAGAACAATTAGAAGCAATTAAAAACTTCTGTATTAATCCGGTAGATTCCAGAGAAGCAGGAGAAGTGAAGCCTGCTACTTTAGTTCAGGAATTTGATGAACCGGAAGATGTTAAGATTTTTGATGGATTTAAGGATATGGCAGAAGAAAAGTTAAAAGAATTATATGATTCTCTAGGACTTGCCATGACATTTAAGGATTTCCTTCACATTCAGAATTACTATAAAACAGAAGAAAACAGAGATCCAAGTGTAACAGAAATCAGAGTATTGGATACTTATTGGTCAGATCACTGTCGTCATACCACATTCTCTACAGAATTAACAGACGTAAAATTTGAAGAAGGTTACTACAAGAAACCTATGGTAGAAACTTACGAACGTTATTTATCTGACAGAGAAGAAATCTTCAAAGGCAGAGATGACAAATTCGTATGTCTGATGGATTTAGCTTTGATGGCAATGCGTAAATTGAAAAAAGAAGGAAAATTAGCAGATCAGGAAGAGTCTGATGAAATTAATGCATGTTCTATCGTAGTACCAGTTGATGTAGATGGTGTGGAAGAAGAATGGTTAATTAACTTTAAGAACGAAACACACAATCATCCAACAGAAATCGAACCTTTCGGTGGTGCTGCTACTTGTCTTGGAGGTGCTATTCGTGACCCATTGTCAGGACGTACTTATGTATATCAGGCAATGCGTGTTACCGGTGCGGCTGACCCTACAGTATCTGTAAAAGATACTTTAAAAGGTAAGCTTCCACAGAAAAAGATTGTTAGAAGTGCAGCAAGCGGTTATAGTTCTTATGGTAACCAGATTGGTCTTGCAACTGGCTTGGTAAAAGAAGTTTATCATCCGGATTATGTAGCAAAACGTATGGAAATTGGTGCAGTACTTGGTGCGGCTCCAAGAAGAAGTGTTATCCGTGAAACTTCTGATCCGGGCGATATTATCATCTTACTTGGTGGTAGAACAGGACGTGATGGTTGTGGTGGCGCGACAGGTTCTTCAAAAGTACATACAGAAGAATCTATCGAAACCTGTGGTGCAGAAGTTCAGAAGGGTAATCCACCAACAGAACGTAAGATTCAGAGATTATTCCGTAGAGAAGAAGTCAGCAAGTTAATTAAGAAATGTAATGACTTTGGTGCAGGTGGTGTATCTGTAGCCATTGGTGAGCTTGCAGACGGCTTACAGGTAAATCTTGATAAAGTGCCAAAGAAATATGCAGGTCTTGATGGAACAGAAATTGCAATTTCAGAATCCCAGGAACGTATGGCAGTAGTAGTAGATCCAAAAGATGTTGCTGAATTTATGAAATATGCAAAAGAAGAAAACTTAGAAGCAGTAGAAGTGGCTGTAGTAACAGAGGAACCAAGATTAGTATTAAATTGGAGAGGAAAAGAAATTGTAAATCTTTCCAGAGCATTCTTGGATACTAATGGTGCACATCAGGAAACTAAGGTAGAAGTGGAAATTCCTGAAAAAGAAAAGAACTATTTTGTAAAAGAAGAAGTAAAAGATGTAAAGACTAAGTGGATGGATACCTTAAAAGACTTAAATGTATGTTCACAGAAGGGTCTTGTAGAAATGTTTGATGGTTCTATTGGTGCAGGCAGTGTATTTATGCCTCATGGTGGAAAATACCAGATGACAGAAACACAGGCAATGGTAGCAAAAGTGCCTATGTTAAAAGGGAAAACTACAACAGTTACCATGATGAGTTATGGTTTTGATCCATATCTTTCTTCTTGGAGTCCATATCACGGTGCTGTTTATGCGGTAGTTGAATCCGTGGCAAAAATCGTGGCAAACGGTGGAGATTATAAGAAAATCAGATTTACATTCCAGGAATACTTCCGTCGTATGACAGAAGATCCAAAGAGATGGAGCCAGCCATTTGCAGCATTGCTTGGGGCTTATGATGCACAGATAGGATTTGGTTTACCATCTATTGGTGGAAAAGACAGTATGTCAGGAACATTCAACGACATCGATGTACCACCAACATTAGTATCTTTTGCAGTAGATATTGCAAAGGATAAAGACATTATTACTCCTGAATTGAAAAAAGCAGGAAGTAAGCTTGTATTAATGGAAATTCCAAGAAATGAATATGACTTACCGGAATATGACAAAGTAATGGATGCTTACGAAAAATTCCATGGGGACATTCAGGCAGGAAATATTATTTCTGCTTATGCTATTGACAGCAAGGGTATTGCTGCTGCAATCAGTAAAATGGCATTTGGTAATGGAATGGGCGTGAAAGTAGAGCACAACATTGCACCAGAAGACTTATTCAGTGTAGGATTTGGTAACATTATCGCAGAAGTTCCAGATGGAAAAGTTGGTTCTCTTGGAATTACCTACACCGTAATCGGTGAAGTAACGGATAAGGCGACGATTGAATACAAAGATATGTCAATTGCTTTAGCAGATGCAGAGGAAGCATGGACAGGTACTTTAGAAAAAGTATTCCCAACACGTTCTAATGTAGAGCAGAGCGAAATTAATACAGGTTTATATAAAGCAGACAGCATTTATGTATGCAAGAACAAAATTGCAAAACCTACAGTATTTATTCCTGTATTCCCAGGAACTAACTGTGAATACGACAGCACCAAAGCTTTCGAAAGAGCCGGTGCAAATGTAATTACAAAGGTATTTAAAAACTTAGATGCAGAAGATATTCGTGATTCTGTAAGAATCTTCGAAGAAAGCATTGCACAGTCCCAGATTATTATGTTCCCAGGTGGATTTAGTGCAGGTGATGAACCAGAAGGTTCTGCTAAATTTTTTGCAACTGCCTTCCGTAATGAAAAGATTAAGGAAGCAGTGAATAAGTTGTTAAATGAAAGAGATGGACTTGTACTTGGTATCTGTAACGGTTTCCAGGCATTGATTAAATTAGGTCTTGTGCCATACGGACAGATTACAGAACAGAAAGCAGACTCACCTACTTTAACATATAATACTATTGGACGTCATATTTCCAAGATGGTATATACAAAAGTTGTAACAAACAAGTCCCCATGGCTTGCAGGTGCAGAATTAGGAGCTACTTATGTAAATCCGGCTTCTCATGGGGAAGGACGTTTTGTGGCACCAAAGGAATGGCTTGACAAGTTATTTGAAAACGGCCAGGTAGCAACTCAGTATGTAGATGCCAACGGAAATCCTACCATGGATGAAGAATGGAATCCGAATGGTTCTTACCTTGCTATCGAAGGTATTACTAGCCCGGATGGTCGTGTGCTTGGTAAGATGGCACATAGTGAAAGAAGAGATGATTCTGTGGCTATGAATATTTATGGAGAACAGGATATGAAGTTGTTTGAATCTGGAGTGAAGTACTTCCAGTAAGGAAAGGATTTTGTAAACAGGCAATCTCATTTATCCTGAAAAGGCAAAAAAAGAGCAGTTTGAAACAAAGAGAATAAATAAGAAAGTGTAGATGAGTAAAAAACGACTTTAAAATGAGAGGAAACTCCCGTTTTAGAGTCGTTTTCTATTTGGGAAGAAGCAACAAATTTTCGTAAAAATGATTCTTAAAAACTTTTTTTATATTCATGCAACAATTTCCATGCTAAGATTATCTAATGTATGTAAAACAAATGGTACCGTTTGGAGGAAGTATACATGATTTTTAAGGTAAAACGTGCACAGCACGGAGACACAAAAGCTTTTGTAGAGCTAATGGAGGAAAATAGGCAGGCAATGCAAAGAATTGCCTTTGGATATTTTAGCTGTGAGGATGATGTGGCAGATGTCATGCAGCAGACTGCGTTGAATGTCTTTGAAAAGTTGAGCACATTAAAAAATCCGGTTTATTTTAAAACATGGCTCATTCGAATACATATCAACAATTGCAATACTCTTTACAATACAAAGAAAAGTTGTACGGTAGCAGAGGAGTTAGAGGAGGGAAGATATCTGGAAGAATATCCTTCAGAAGATGAATTTTATCAGCTGATTGCAGGTTTGAGTGAAGATAACCGTCTGATATTTCAGCTATATTATGGCGAAGAATATACAACCAAAGAAATCGGACGAATACTGAATATGAAAGAGAGTACAGTACGTAGCAGGCTGCACAGAGGAAAAGAGCAGATAAAAAGAAATTTAGAAACATCTGTAAGATAAATTCAGCACAGAAAGGCGGATAATATATATGAAAGAAAAATATACAAAACAGGAGTTTAAAAGGATTTTACGAAGCAAGGGAAAGGAATATGAGAAGATTCAACAAAAAATGGAGGAAACATACCACATGATAGAAGAAAAGCAGCAGATGGAGCGGAGAGGGAAAATCAGAGCAACAAGGAAACCTGCTGTCTGGGCAGGTAGTATGGCAGCGGCGGTTACTGTATGTGTTATTACACTGGGAATCAGTAATCCTGTACTGGCAGCAAAACTGCCTGTTATCGGAGCGATTTTTCAGGCAGTGCAAGACAAAGTAACTTATTCCGGCGACTTTAGTGAAGATGCTGTACCGTTAGCTGCAACAAACGAAGAAGAAAACAATTTGGTGCAGAAAGATCAGGGGATTACTGTAACCATATCTGAAATTGCAAAAGATGATAAAAGCTTTTTTCTAGGAATTACCATGACCAGTGAAGAAGGATTTCCGGAGGATTTTAACAGAGTAAAAAATGACACCGAATATCATTTGGCTTATGATACGATGAATTGTCAGACAAATGGAGAACTGGTGGATTCTAAGGGGGAAACACTGGATATGTCAGGAGAATTAGGAATTCTGGAAGGAAATTTTACAGATAAAAATACTTTTCAGGCAATTGGATATGTAGATTTATCTTGTTATGATGAAATTGCAGATGACTTTACTTATAATTTTGAAATTACAGATATTTGGAACAATTTAGGAAAAAATTACTATGGTAAGCAAAGCTATGAGAGCCAGCAGCAGGAAGAAGAAAAGCATTATACAGGTTCCTGGAAGTTTTCTGTAGATGTAAGTCTTGACAAAACTTCTGTACAGGTAATAGAAATAAATCAAACCAATGAACAGGGTATTGGTATTAGTTCTGTAACTAAAGGAAAATACTATATAACAGCAGACATAATTGTACCGGAAGGCGAAGAGAAAGATTGTTACATAACACTTATTTATGATGAGGACGGAAAAAGATTAGATTCCTTTGGAAGCAATGTAGAATATTATGCCACAAAAGATAGAAAAACAGAGAAAGTAACTGTATATGTCTGCTCAGAAGCTGACTTTTTCATGAATAAGAAAAATGAAGATAATTTAAAAGAGCATGCAGTATATCAGGTAGAAGTAAATTGTAATCAGTAAGGAGCGAGGAATATGAAGAAGAAACAAATAGGATTATTATTAATGTTATGTACTGCAATTGGAACAATGACAGGATGCTCTAATGAAGCAGAAAATGCAGGCATGGGTAAGGCAACAGAAGTGATAGCTTCCGAGGATGTTTCCATAAAAGAGCAGAAGGAACAGACAGCAAGTTTATGGGTTGTTCCTGAAACTTATACAAAGACTATTGAAAATATAACATTTGATGTGAAAGTTGAATTTCCAAAGGAGTGGAAAAACTGCCAAGTATACAAAAGTAAAGCAGAAAGAATTACTTATAGTAAAGAAAAAATAGAACAGGTATTAGGAAAGGTGTCCTATGATTGGGAAACGTGGGAAGAAAACAAAGATGGGGGATATCTTTCAGCAGATGATTGTGGAGTTACATATTTTACAGAATTAGGAGAGCACATTACAAATTGTGTGGATTTAGATGCAAGAGCAGGAAACATAAATCAATATAAAAAAGATACAGACCTTTCTTTTATGACAAGACAGGAAGCATATGAAAAAGTTTTACATACCCTAAGTGATATGGGGATTGAAATGGAAGAGGTTACATATACATCTTACGCTTTGGATTTTGAAACATTACAGGCACAGGAATATGTAATGGATGCAGATGGTAGTCAATTAGAAGAATACAAGAAGCAGGATTGGGGTATAGAAGATGAATGTTATCTGTTCTTGATTCGCCAAAACGTTCAGGGAGCCCCAGAATATCATGTATATGGAAATGCATTTGTGAGAATGGAAGAAGGGAATGCGCCAATACAAATCTACTATTCGAAAAATGGAATTGAGCGTATGGATATTGAAAAAGGATTTCGTATTACACAGGAAGAAGAAATTCTTACGTTGTTAGATTTTGAGGAAATAGCACAGGCTGCAGTAAAAGAATTGAATAATAGAGAGAAAACATCTTCATATCAGTTATCTTCTGCACAGATGTGTTTTATGACACCAGCTTTGGGAGATGAAATGACACCGGTTTGGGTATTTCAGGCAGAAGAAAAAACTGTAGATGGAGAGAATTACCCTGTAACAGTGGTAATTAATGCACAAACTGGTGAATTATCTGCGATTGGATGCAGATAAAAAACAAAAATTTCATTAATATTAATATAGAAAAATCAGACCTTATAGAGCGGAGAAATCCTTTCTGTAAGGTTCTTTTTTGTTCCTGTTCAATAATGAACTTTTACACACCTCTCACATGGTTTCGAAAATTGGTTAAAAAAAGTAGTGTCAACTATTGGTTAAAAAGTAATTGACATATTGGTCTACATGATGTAGAATTCAACAATGGGAGGTCTACAATTGTTGAATAAAAATTTGATTCCACATACAAGAAAGGACGGCGTAAAGTATGGAATATAAAATCGGCGAGGTGGAAATGAAGTTTGCAGAAATTATATGGGAGAAGGAACCCATTTCCTCTGGTGAATTGGCAAAGTTTGTAGAGAAAGAGTTAAACTGGAAGAAATCTACAACTTATACAGTTCTAAAACGTCTTTGTGAAAAAGGGATTTTCCAAAATGAAAAAGGAATTGTAACGTCTAAAATCTCCTGTGAAGATTTTAAGGCAAAGAAAAGTGAGATGTTTTTGGAAGAAACATTCAAAGGCTCCCTCCCGGGATTTGTGGCAGCTTTCTGCTCACGGAAGAAATTAAGTAAAGCGGATGCAGAAGAACTTCAACGAATTATTAATGAGAGTCAGTGTGATTAAAAGACCATAGAAAAGATTTGGTGAAGGGAGAAAAAATCATGAATTACCTTTGAAGGAACCTGGCAGGTAACATTAAAAGAAGATAATGGAAATTATTATTTCATTTCTAATAAAAATATTGAGTAAAAAATAAGAGGTGTAAAAAATGAAGAAACTATTTAACAGACTGATGGGAACAATGTTAACCGTAAGTCTTGTGGCAGGAGGATTTCCTGCGAGTGTAAATGCTACAACAATGGAAAGCGGAAGAAACCCAGGTTTTGTGAAAAAACAAACAGCAGAAAGTTTAAAAAGTACAAGTGATAAGGGTGAAGTTCCTTATGTAGAAGGTGAAGTTATTGTAGTAAATGTCAGTAAAAAAAAGTCTATTAATGCATTTAAAAAAGAAACTTCTTCTTTAGGTGTACAGGTGGTAGACACTTATAACTTTGATGGAGGAAGTGACAGTGAACAACTTCAGATTTCGTTGGTGAAATCAGATCAGTATACTACGGAGGAATTAATTGAGCAATTTCATACATCCGGAACGGTGAAGATGGTACAGCCAAATTACAAATACTATTCAGCAAATATAGATGAAAATCTCTATAATGAAAGTTTATGGGGAATTGATAACCAGGGGCAGAATGCAGGAACAGTAGATATGGATATCAACAGCGATTCTGAAAATATAAAACCTGCTCAAGGAGAAGGTGAAAAAGAAAAAGTAGTTGCAGTGATTGATACAGGAGTGGATTATACTCAGGAAGAATTAAAAGATGTTATTTGGAACAATCCAAATACTATCCGCTTAAAAGGAGAACATGGATATGACTCCAGTAATGGGGATACAGATCCAATAGATGATAACGGACATGGAACACATTGTGCAGGTATTATAAAAAGTGTTTTAAATGATGATAATATTAAAATTATGCCTTTGAAGTTTTTGGATGAGGTCGGTGAGGGAGACACTTATGCTGCCATAGGAGCTTATAACTATATCTATACTGCACAGCAATTGGGAATTAATGTAGTTGCTATTAATAATTCATGGTGTGGTTATGGCGAGTTGATGGCAGAAGATTATGTACTCCAGTCTTTTATTAATATGGTAGGAGAAAACGGTGCTGTTTCTGTATGTGCGGCAGGAAATGAGGCATTTGATAATGATAAAGTATTCGTAGGACCGGCATCTTTTGATAGCCCATATATTATTTCTGTTGCGGCCGCTAATGAAAGAGGTGAATTGGCAGATTTTTCAAACTATAGTGCAAATGAAGTGGATATTGCTGCACCGGGAACTAGTATTTTATCCACGGTGAGTTATGACTGTTTTAATCCTTCCGTATATGGAAAAGATGAGAATGGAAATCAGAAGCTTTGCAGTACATATCAGGATTTTAGTGGAAATCTGGTAACACCGGATGTTCCAGGAACAGCACAATTTGAAACAATACCAGAAGATAGTGTTTGTTATGCCTTTGGAGAAGGTGCAAAGTCACAAAGTGTATCCTTAACAAATGAGGATTATTTTGGTCAGAAAACAGAGGATGCAAAGGCACTTCAGTGGAATATTACAGGGGCTACGGAAGATGGAGAGTATTATTTATATCTGCCTTACCATCAGGAAAGTTCGGATACGCCTGTTTATTTAAATCTGATGATTAAAGCTTCATCACCCCAAAATGCTACAGGTGAAAAGACTATGATCCAGTTTATGATAGGAGATGCAAAAGTAAAGGAAAATGGGGAAGTTGATATAGATAATGTAGAATTTTTTGACCAAATGCTCTTTGGTGGTTATGAAAATTATTGGAATCAGGCTTCCTATTTGAAAGCTATAAAAGTAGAAAAACCGGAAGAACGAGTACTGGTACTTTGTGTAGTTACTTACAGTGAAGGTGATTATCAGGTTACATTAGATGATTTTGCTATTAGTAAAAGTAATGTGTCTACAGAAGAATTTGGAAAAACTGCTTTTTATAATGGAACTTCTATGGCAACGCCGTATGTAGCAGGTGCAGTTGCTTCCTTAGCAAATGCTTATCCAAAAGACAGTGTGGAGGAAAGAATTGCCAGAGTAAAAGGTTCTGTAAGAAAAGTGGAAAGTCTGGCCGATAAAGTGGTAACCGGAGGTATGCTGGATTTATCCAAGTCAAATAATCCGGCACCTTTAGTTGAAACAGTAAAGGCAGCAGAAAATGGAAATATAGAAATTACAGGAAAGTTTTTTAAGGAAGCTGAAATTCAAATAAATGGAAAAAATGTTCCGATACAGTCTCTGACAAATGAAAAAGTGATTGTAGAAGGAAACTATTTCAATCAAATTTTAAATTTGAATATAAAAATGGGAGATACCACATATTCAAAAGAATACTTTTTTGTAAAAGGGAAAGAACCGGAAAAAGTAGCAAATATAACAGAAGTTGCTGATGGAAGAAGTCTGGTAAGCGATGGAAACTTTTTGTATTATGTTGCTAGTAATGGTAGTGTGTATGCATATCTTGAAAGTTTATTTGAGGAAAGTAATGGTGGATATGCAGAAATGGTTTATTATGTAGACATGATGGATACTATGGAACTGTTTGGAGATGCAATCAACTTTGCCCAAATAAACTCTCAGGCTGTATGCATGAACTCAGATTTATATGCTATTGCAGAACTTGATAGTCAGTTTACAAGAAAAGAAATACTTATTAAATTTAACTGGGAAACTTCAAAGTGGGAAAAGGTAACAAATATACCGGATAAATATAGTGATTTAACAAATCCGGAAGTATTTAACGGAGTAACTCTTTCTACATTGGCTTCTTACAATGGAAAACTGTATGTGCTAGGTGGAATTGATACAAATACAAATGAACCAAGCAATAGTGTTTATGTGTATGATGTAGAAAAAGGAAAGTGGAGTCAGGAAACATCTATGCCTGAAGTAAGATATGCCAGCAAAGCATTACAGGTTGGAAATCGTTTGGTTGTAACTTTAGGAGGAAACGGAACAGATGAATTCCCAGCAAATCTGATTTTTGATGGAAAGAACTGGACCGTTTCAAAAGCAAAAGTTTCAGGATATGGGGAAAAGAAATACTATAATTATGATATGACAACAGAAAGTAGTCTTTCCTATGTAGAAGGAGAAATAGGACTGGTAAAAGATGGAATTATTTATACTGACTATAGAGCAGACGGATTAGGTGATACTTTCCTGTATCAGGTGAAAGAAGATAAGTATGTATCCAGTGGTTATAGTATTGAATCTATAAGTAAAAATAAGGAAGTTCATGCAGCGACTCTAGGAGAAAGCTTTTATGTGTTTACAGGTCCGGCAGAGGCTTCTTATCTGGAAACAGAAGTTGATGGACTGGAAAATGGGGCAACGGTTTATAAATTTAATGTATCGGATGGACGTTATTTTGTAAAAGATAATATGCCAGAAGGTGGAACAGTTTATGGTACTGGTGCATATATACCGGGAGAAACAGTGGAAGTTGGAGCAGAACCAGTGGAAAATTACTATTTAAAGAGTCTGAAGGTAAATGGAGAAAATGTAAGCGTTACAAAAACAGGTGGAAGTACTAGGATTTCTAATATTGCATCAGATGTAAGTGTGGAGGCAGAATTTGGTGCTTATGTGACAGAACTTCAGTTAGAAAAAACGAATATCTCTATAATAGCGGGAAGTAAACAGAAGTTGAAGGTACAGGTTATTCCTCAAAATGCTGAGAATCAGAAATTACAGTTCAAATCCAGTAATAAAAAGGTAATTACTGTAGACAGCAAAGGAAATATTAAGGCAAATAAGAATGCAGCTGGAAAAAGCGCAACTATTACGATTACCGCAAAAGACAGGAACACAGTAATAGCAACCTGTAAAGTAACGGTTAGAAAGCCAGTGAAAGTGAAGAAGTTGAAACTTTCTACTAAGAAAAATGTGAAAAAGGTGAAGGCAGGAAAAACATTAAATATTAATACAAAAATCACACCTGCAAATGCAGATAATCAGGAACTTGTTTGGACTTCTAGCAATAAAAAGTATGCTACAGTAAAGAACGGAGTAGTAAAAGGAAAGAAAGCTGGAATTGGTAAAAAAGTAACTATTACAGCAAAAACAAAAGATGGTTCCAAAGTAAAAGCTTCTATTCAAATTAAAATTGTAAAATAGGAAGTGCAGAAAAGTAATAAGGAGAGACATTATGGAGCGTAATGTTCGAATGGAAGAGATTTCCGACGGAAAATTATATGGTAACAACGACATGGTAAAAGCAGACACCGGCAATTGTCAGGGGTGTTTTGCCTGTTGCAAGGGAATGGGAAACTCCATTATTTTAGACCCATTAGATATTTATCAGCTAACGACAAATCTACATAAATCAACAGAAGAATTATTAAGCAGCTACATTGAATTAAACGTAGTAGACGGCATAGTCCTGCCAAACTTAAAAATGGCAGGACAGGAAGAAGCCTGTAGCTTTTTGAACCAGGAAGGCAGATGCAGTATTCACAAATTCCGTCCGGGAATATGCAGACTATTCCCGTTAGGCCGCTTTTATGAAAATAATACATTTCAATACTTTTTACAAATCCACGAATGTAAAAAGCAGAATCTTACCAAAGTAAAGGTGAAAAAATGGATTGATGTTCCCAATATCAAAGAATATGAAAATTTTATCAACCAATGGCACTATTTTCAAAAAGATTTGCAAAAGCTAATGAAAGAAAGTCCGGAAGATGAGCTGATGAAGAAAATTAGTATGTATGTATTACAACAATTCTATTTAAAGACCTATGAATCAGACAGAGCTTTTTATGAACAGTTTGCAGAAAGACTACAGGAAGCAAAACAAGCCATGGGAATAAGTTGATAATGTGAAAACCCCCTGAAATAGACAGGGGGTTTTTATAAACATGTTGAATGATTGGTTGTTGTTCATAGCATACTATAAACAGTAACCAATTTCAGTTCATTTAAAATCCATCTTCGATACATGGTGCTTCCGTAACGTGAAGATTTAGTAGCTTTTTCAATTAGCATCTGCTATAATAAACAAGATGTGCAAAAACACAGAAAAAGAGTAAGATAATGAAAGAGGTATTAAGAAATGAGTAAAAAATTTGATGATTTTATATTAGAAGAAAGTTTTGTAACAGTTATGGATATCAAAAGAAAAGTGACAGCAAGTAATGCGGGAATCAAATGTAATGCAGGAATTACAATCAATGTGAAACCAGATGAAAAAAATAAAAAGCTTTGCTTTGTTGTCCTTAGAGCTACCATTACAGGAGAAAATGATATGCTTTCAACCATGTGCGAAATGGTATTCAAAATTATGCTAAAAGATGAAAAAGAAGCAGAAAAGCTTGCAAAATTACAGGGAAGTGTAGCTTCTGATTTATATGATGTAATGAATGGAAAAATTAAGAAAGTTACAGATGAATTGTATGAAAACGGAATGGAACTTCCACCACTTTCTGCCATTGTAAAATAGAAGACGGTAGTAAAGATGAGGAAAGTAAAAAAGCTAGTAAAAATGTCATTGGTAACAGGCATGGCAGCGTTTGTACTGTGTGCTTGTGGTGGTGAAAATGGGAGAGAAAAAGCAGTAGACAATATAGAAAACTTGCTGGAAGAATACCAACAGGCAGAAGAAAGTATCGCTCAAGAAAAGAAAAGTGAATATGAGCTGTTGGGAGAAAGTGTTCAGGCGTTAGTGGACATTGCGGAGGAAGATTCAGGAGAACTGGAAACTAAAGAGCAGATAGAAAATGCCAGTCAGGTGGCGGAAGAATTAAGAGCAGAGCTAAGTGAGCTTGTAGTAAGTGTAGAAGAAAGCAATACAGAGCAGGAGATAGAAGAAAATGTAGCAGAACTAACAATTACATTTCGTAACGATTCTATAATTGGTGCCACATCTCTTTCTATCTTAGAACCACAAACAAAAATAGAAAAAGAATTAGATAGTTTTGAAGTGGGAAAAAAGATAAATACAACAGTTAAAATTCCAGTAGAGGAACTTCAACTTACCTGGTATTTGTACAATAGTAATGGAGAATGTATTCAGGAAAAGACCACCGGTTTGGAAGATGCAAAAGAAGGTGTCATCATATATTATACAGATGATGGAACCTACACAGAATATTATTAAAAGAGGTAGTAATTGGAATGTTAAAGAAAATAGGCAGAAATGATAACTGCTGGTGTGGAAGTGGACGAAAATATAAAGCCTGCCATATGGCAATGGATGAAAAGATTCAGCAATATAAGGATATGGGATATATGGTTCCTGGCAGAAAAATGATTAAAAACAAGGAACAGTTAGATGGAATCCGAGAGAGCGGAAAAGTAAATATTGCAATTTTAGATTATATTGCAGAAAATATAAAAGTTGGTATGTCTACAGAAGAAATTGATAAAATGGTTTATGAAAAAACATTAGAGTATAAAGGGATTCCAGCTCCTCTAAATTTTGAGGGATATCCAAAAAGTGTCTGCACCTCTATTAATCATGAAGTGTGTCATGGAATACCCTCCAATGATATTATCTTGCAAGATGGAGATATTGTGAATGTGGATGTGTCCACCATATACAAAGATTATTTTTCTGATTCCAGCAGAATGTTTTGTATTGGAGAAGTGAGTAAAGAAAAGAAAGAATTGGTAGAAAACAGCAAAAAAGCAGTAGAACTGGGAATTTCTCTGGTAAAACCATGGCATAGAATTGGTGAAATGGGAAATGGAATTTTTGAATTTGCAAAATCCAAAGGCTATTCTGTTGTCCGAGAGGTAGGAGGACATGGAGTGGGGATTGAATTTCATGAAGAACCTTTTGTAAGTTATTCCTGTCCAAAAGAAAGTGGAGTATTAATGGTACCTGGAATGGTATTTACCATTGAGCCTATGATAAATATGGGCAGAAGTGATATTGTAATGGATGATGATAATGGCTGGACCATTTATACAGAAGATGGAATGCCATCAGCCCAGTGGGAAGTGATGGTGGCTGTAACAGAAGATGGATGCGAAATAATGGCATATTAACCATTGGGTTAACATGCCATTATTTTGCTTTTAACAAGTGAAATTAAAGAATTTTTTCAATCATAACATCTTTGTTGAGGGATAAATCAAGAAAACCATCCTCTAATTTAATCAAAGGTCGAGAGAGTGCATGTTTATTGATCAAAACAATTTCACCGGTGCGACCGTCATTTAATAGTACCCGATAATTCAAATAGGTGTCTACAATGTGTTCTAAAAATACCAAAATACATTCAGGATCATATTTCTGCAAGCCTTCCTTTTCAAAAATGTCTACGACTGTAAATGGAGATAAAGAATCACGATAAACTCTAGCAGAAGTCATGGCATCGTATACATCTGCAATACTCACCAGTCGTGCAAAACGATCCAGTTTGTCATAGGAAAGTTTGCTAGGATATCCAGAACCGTCACAACGTTCATGATGCATTAATGCAGCATATTTTACGGACTCTGGTAATTTTTGGTCTTGTAAAATTTCAAACCCTCTTGCAGCATGAGTTTGGATTAATTTGTATTCTTCATCCGTTAGTTTTCCAGGCTTTTTGATTATAGAATCTGGAATTGTAAGTTTTCCTACATCATGCATCATGCCGGATAACACTAGAATTTCAATATCTGAATCGGAATAATTAAGCCATTTTCCGAGTACATTACAGATAAGGGAAACATTTAGGCAATGTACATAGGTGCTGTCATCATATTCACGCATATTGTGAATCATGTCAAAAATATTAGTACCTTCTGCCTTGGAAAATACATTAGCAGTCTTTTCTAAAAGGGTATCAATATCTAAAGGTGCATGTTTTTTTACAACATCGTTAAATGCATCCTGAATCACAGGAATATTATTTGTAAACTCCTTTCGAAATTCTTTAAATGTACGAGAAGATTTTACACGTTCTGCATAAGAAAGATTCAAATCTTCAGAAGTATTATTTTGCGGTTCACCATCATCTATAGAAATTTTTATATAAGGAATTTCATAATCACGCAACCGTTCAATAATGTTTTGGGTAAGTATTGTATTTTTCGGAACTACAAGCTGATTCCACATGCTGTAGATATCTACTCCTACACGCATTCCGGGAATCAAATCTTGAATACTAACAAGTTTCATAATAGCTAACACCCCTTTGCCAATAACTGTCTCTGGTGGAGTTATGTTTATAACATAAAAAGATGTGTTGGGGTCAAAAGGTATTTTGACCCTAGTATCATAAAATAAATTATAACGTATTTGTAGAAAAAAGTCTAGTAGGCAGACCTTGGGTTTTGGGAACCTTTTTTGAGTAAAAATTGTTATATTAAGGTTGTAATAATCCTAGAATTTTGGTAGAATATACAAAAATGGTCTGTTTGCATCCAAAACAGTGAAATTTTATGAAACAGGGAGAAACTTATATGGGAATTTTGATTAAAAACGGAAGAATTATAGATCCTTTATCTAATCGTGATGAAATAGCGGATTTATATGTAGAAGATGGAAAAGTTTTACAGGTAAGAAAAAACATAGAAAAAGACGCAGAATGTGTGATTGATGCAACAGGATTATTGGTAATGCCAGGATTTATTGATTTGCATGTACATTTAAGGGAACCGGGACTAGAGTATAAAGAAACTATTGAGACAGGAGCTATGGCAGCAGCAAGAGGTGGTTTTACAACTATTTGTGCTATGCCAAATACCAAACCGGTAGTAGACAGTAAAGAAGTAGTAGAAGACATTTATAAAAGAGCAGCACATGCCAAATGCCATGTATTACAGGTAGGAGCAGTGACCAAAGAACAGGCAGGAATAGAACTGGCAGATATTAAAGAAATGAAAACGGCTGGTATTTGTGCCATTAGCGAAGATGGAAAATCTGTTATGGATTCTAAACTATACAAAGAAGCTATGGTAATTGCCAAAGAAGAAAATATTCCAGTGTTTGCCCATTGTGAAGATAAAAATTTGGTAGGAAAAGGTGCCCTAAACGCAGGAAAGAAAGCAGAAGAATTAGGTGTAGAAGGAATTACCAATGCAGTAGAAGATATTATTACTGCCAGAGATATTCTCCTTTCTAAAGAAACAGGTGCCAGATTACATTTATGTCACTGTTCTACTGCAGACAGTGTACGAATGGTAGAAGAAGCAAAAAAAGAAGGACTTTTGGTGACCGCTGAAGTATGTCCACATCATTTTACCTTAACAGAAGAAGATATTGAAGGTTCTGACACCAATTATAAAATGAATCCACCTCTTAGAAGTAAAGAGGATAAAAAGGCATTAGTTGAAGGTTTAAAGAACAATATTATGGATGTGATTTCCACAGACCATGCACCACACCATGCAGATGAAAAGGCAAAGCCTATGGCAGAAGCACCATTTGGTATTGTAGGATTAGAAACCGCTTATGCACTTACCAATTCGGAACTGGTAGAAAAAGGATATTTAACCCAGGTGCAGTTGGTAGAAAAAATGAGTGCAAATCCTGCAAAAGTTCTTGGTATGGATAAGGGATGTATTGGTGAAGGAAAGGTAGCAGATATTGTAATTACAAATCCAAAAGAGGAATATACTATTGATGTGAATGAATTTGCATCCAAAGGTAAAAACACACCGTTTAATGGACGAAAAGTAACTGGTAAAGTGAAATATACTATTTTAGCCGGTGAACTTGTATATGAAGCATAAAAAGAGAAGGATAGGAGAAAAACAATGGCAAAAGATGTAATTATCGCATGTGATTTTAGTAGTAAAGAAGATGTTATTAATTTTCTTTCAAAATTTAAGGATGAAAGTCTTTATATTAAAATTGGAATGGAATTGTTTTATGCAGAAGGACCATCCATTATCAAAGAAATTAAATCCAGAGGACATAAAATTTTCCTGGATTTAAAGCTTCATGATATTCCTAATACTGTAATGAAAGCAATGAGTGTACTTTCCAATTTGGATGTAGATATGTGTAATGTACACGCAGCAGGAACAGTTGCCATGATGGAAGCGGCCATCAAAGGTCTCACCAAAGAAGATGGCACAAGACCGTTACTGATTGCAGTTACGCAGCTTACTTCCACCAGTGAAGAACGTATGAGAGAAGATTTGTTGATTCAGGAATCAATGGATAAAGTAGTAATGCATTATGCTCAAAATGCGAAAAAAGCGGGCTTAGACGGAGTAGTATGTTCTCCATTAGAAGCGGGAAAAGTTCATGATATTTGTGGAAAAGAATTTTTAACTATTACTCCAGGGGTAAGATTCGCAGACGGTGAAGTGGGTGATCAGGTTCGTGTTATGACACCGGCTCAGGCAAGAGAAATTGGATCTGACTACATTGTAGTAGGACGTCCGATTACTGCAGCAGAGGATCCGGTAGCAGCTTACAAACGTTGTGTAACAGAATTTTTGGGATAAGGAGGAAGAATATGGGAGAGAAAGTAAAGGAAAAAGCTGTAATTATCAGTCAGGAAGAAATTTCTTTAGACATCTACAGCATGTGGATTGAAACCAATGCTGCCAAAACTGCCAAACCAGGACAGTTTGTAGCGTTATATTGTAATGATGGTAGCCGTATCTTACCGAGACCAATTAGTATTTGCGAAATCGATAAGAAAAATAACCGTCTTCGTTTTGTATATCGAGTGGTGGGGAAAGGAACAGATGAGTTTTCCAAATATCATGCAGGGACTGAAATTGAAATAATGGGACCATTAGGAAATGGTTTTCCAATGGAAAAAGCAAAAGGAAAGAAAGCAATTTTAATTGGTGGAGGAATTGGGGTACCACCAATGGTAGAACTGGCAAAACAGCTAGATGCAGAAAGCAAGGTAATAGTAGCGGGTTACCGTAACTTATTATTCTTAGATTATGAATTGAAAGCTTGTGGAGATTTCTATCCTGCAACAGAGGATGGAAGCATAGGAGTAAAAGGAACTGTAATCGATGCCATTGTAGAAAATAAACTGGAGGCAGATGTTATTTATGCTTGTGGACCGACTCCAATGCTTCGTGCTATTAAAGAATATGCAGAAAAACATAATATAGAAGCATGGGTTTCCATGGAAGAAAAAATGGCATGCGGAATAGGTGCTTGTCTTGCCTGTGTATGCAAAACAAAAGAAAAAGATAAACATACCAATGTAAATAATACCCGTATTTGTAAGGAGGGGCCTGTTTTCAATGCAGAGGAGGTGGAGTTGTAATGAATACCAGTGTTAATTTAGCAGGTGTAACTTTAAAAAATCCAGTAATGACAGCATCTGGAACCTTTGGCTCAGGAGCAGAGTACAGCGATTTTGTAGATTTAAATAAGTTAGGAGCAGTGGTAACAAAAGGTGTTGCTAATGTACCATGGCCGGGAAATCCTACTCCAAGAATTGCAGAAGTTTATGGCGGAATGTTAAATGCCATAGGATTACAAAATCCTGGAATTGATGTGTTTATTGAGAGAGATATTCCATTTTTGAAGGAATACGATACAAAAATTATTGTAAATGTTTGTGGAAAAACTACGGAAGATTATTGCGAAGTTGTGGAAAAACTGGCAGATACTCCAGTGGATATGTTGGAAATCAATATTTCTTGCCCAAATGTAAAAGAGGGAGGAATTGCTTTTGGACAGAACCCAAAAGCAGTAGAGGATATTACAAAACAAATTAAAAAATATGCCAAACAGCCTGTTATTATGAAATTAAGTCCAAATGTAACAGACATCACAGAAACAGCGAAAGCTGCGGAAGCAGGTGGTGCAGATGTGTTATCTTTGATTAATACATTAACAGGAATGAAAATTGATATCGAAAGACAAACTTTTGCAATTGCCAATAAAACAGGAGGACTTTCTGGGCCGGCAGTGAAACCTGTAGCAGTAAGAATGGTGTACCAGGTGGCAAATGCAGTAAAGATACCAATTATCGGGATGGGTGGAATTTGCAGTGGGGAAGATGCCATGGAATTTATTCTGGCAGGTGCAACAGCCGTTTCGGTAGGAACTTCTAATTTTCACAATCCTTATACAACAATAGAAGTTGTAGCAGGGATTGAAGACTATATGAGAAGACATAAGGTAGAAGATATTAATGATTTAATTGGAATTGTAAAATAAATTATAGGTTTGTGTTTAATATAAGAGCATTTTCAAGTATAAGTAATATGATTGATAATGCTCTTATTTTAACAAAAATATATAATAATCTTGAGGGAAAGGGGAAAAGCGTATGAAAGTAGTTTATATTGGGAATTGTGACAGTCTTGCAGCAAGCGTTATGGAGAGAATGAAGAAGGAAGAATGGGATGTTTATTTTCTCTCAGAGGAAGCAGTTACAAATAAGAACAAATTATTTTCAAGGTACAAGAATTATCAGTTATCAAAAAAGAAAGAGGAGTTTGAATGTATATTTACTTCCATTAATCCAGATGTTGTGATTTATGCTGGGATGGGATATACCAATGAAGAATGGGATTTAGAACAAAAAGAAAATCTTTCACTGCTCCCAGCTGTTTTGGAAGAATGTATCAGAACAAAGGTTAATATGTTTGTTTGCCTTTCATCTACAGAAGTCTACGGAAATGGGGTGGAAAAGACGCCAGAAACAGCACAGTTACAGCCTTGTACCAAAAAAGGTATGTGGATGCTTCAGGAAGAATACATGACAGAAATGTATCACAAACAATACGATCTGAATACTGTGATTTTGCGTTTGGAGCCCGTTTTTGGGGGAGATGTACAAATTGGTTCAAAAGAATTTCTGGGACAAATGGCGGACAAAGTGCTGTCTAAAGCAGAAATTTCAATGGTAGAACAAATTCTGCAACCAGTACATGTTTCTGATGTGGCAGATGCCATAAAAAGAGTTGTGGATATGGGGAAATCTGCTGTTTATAATGTGGCAAGTTCAGAACAATGTAAGAAATCAGATATACTAAAACTGATTTGCAAACTGGAAGGAAAGGAACCAGAAATAAAGGTAAAAGAATCAAGTAACAAAAAATTATCTGTTGATAATAGTAAAATTAAAAAAGAACAGGAATGGATAGATTTCTGGCAATTGGATAAAATGTTACAGGAAAAAAACATTGTTTTCCAGAAACCACAAGAAAAAATAGAAAGAAAGAAAATAAAAAAAGGTGGAATGAAGAGCGGAATACGGAGAACCATAGAAAATCTGGTAGTATTTCTCGTTTTTGGTTTCATATATTTTCTGACGCAAAATCATACTCTGTTTTCACAGGTAGACTGGCTTTTGATTTATATTGTAGTGATTTCCTTGGGGTATGGAGTAAAACAAGCTGCGTTAGCTGTAGGATTATCAAGTATTATCTATCTGGTAGCTAAAAAAAGCAATATACTAGAAATGACAAATTTCTATTCTTATGTACAAAATGTGCTTATGATAGTTGAATTTATTTTCTTTGGAATTGTAGTAGGCTATACCGGAGATATGCTTCGGGAAGAAAAAAGAAATCAGAAACAGGAAATGGAACTGTTAAGTGAAGCTCATGAAAAACTGAAGGAAATTAACAGTAAAAATATTTTAATAAAGAATGAATATGAAAAAAGGGTATTAGATGCAAAAACAAGTTTCTCACGTTTGTATGCTATTCTTAATAAAATTGATGTACTGAACACAGAACGTATTTTTATGGAGGTTTTGCATGTGGTAGAAGAGCTTATGCAGACAAACACTGTTGCAGTATATAAAGTAAATGCCAACAGCAGTTACTTAAGATTAATAGATTCTCTCAATGAAAAGTCAGTAATGGAAGGAAATTCATGGGATTTGAAAGAGTATCCGGCCATTCATGATGCAATCCATAAGGGAAGAATATATGAAGGTGATATTTGGAAAAAGGAGCCGGCAATTGTGCTTCCTATAGTTTCATCAAAAGGAACGGAAGCGGTAATTGTAATAAAGGAACTTTCAATGGAAAAGTTATCTTTATATCATATCAATTTGTTAAGAACTCTTTTAGAACTCCTTTCAGATTCTATGGAAAAAGCATTGCAATATGATAGTGCTATGAGAGAACAGAAGTATTTAAAGGATACCAATATTTTGCGTCCAGAAGAATTTCAAAAAGCTGTGGAATTGGCAGAAGAAAAGAAAGAACGAGAAATGGCAGATTATTGTATTTTGAAATTAAATACGAAGACAAAGGTATTGGATATTTATCAAAAAGTAGAAAATATGTTCCGTGAAATGGATATTTGGGGAACAGATAGAAAGCAGGAACTATACATATTATTAGGAAATACTTCCGAACAAGATGGAAATGTAGTAATAGAAAGATTAGAAAAAATTGGAATCACTGCAGAAGCAATAGAAGGGTTCAGTATAGGAGGATAATATGGAGAAGATTATCGTTGGAATATGGGCACTTAACTTAGTTGCTTCTGTGGTATTTGCAATATTGGGTGCTTCGAAAAGGCAGAAGATGTGGTTGGCGGCTTTTTTTGCAGTATTTCCGGTTATGGGATTTGTGATTTACTTCCTGCCTCAATGGATATTAAATATTAGAAAAAAATATTCTTATGACAGAGAATCATTAGTAAGACGATTTGATATCGAGCAGGCTCAGGCAGTGCCTGTTGTAGAAAAGGAATTAAATGTAATACCAATTGAAGATGCCATGGCAGTCAGCAATAATAAAGAAAAAAGATCTCTTTTGCTGGAACAATTAAAGAAAGATATTCACACGAATTATAAGGTGGTGCTTCCGGCAGGAGGTGACAATGATTCAGAGTCCGCCCATTATGTGGCAGCAGCTAAAATGGAGGTTTACCGTAAGAAATACGCGGAGCTGAGTGAGGTGCAGAAAGAACTGGAAAAAGAACCTAAAAATATGAAAATTCTACAAAAATATCTAAAAGAACTGGAGAGTTATATTGGCAGCGAACTTTTGGCAGAAAAAGAAGCAGAAGTTTATAAAGCAGAATACTGTGAAAAGTTGGAGCAGGCTGCAAAAGTGAAAGATAATGGAATGACAGCAGAAGAATATAGTTGTTATATTGTTTATCTTATAGAATTGAAAAAATATAAAGAAGCAGAAACATTTTGGGGAAAATGTGAAGAAAGCAAAAAAAATGAAGCAGCATACTGGAAGGTTCTTGAAATGTATTACAACATGGGAGAAAAACAGAAATTTTACAAATGTCTGGATAGTTTAGAATCGTCTCAGATTAAACTATCTCCAGAGGGATTAAAAATGCTTAGATACTGGACAGAGAGGAGGTAGTGATATGCTATCTTTAAAGAGGTTGGTTTATGTGCTTCTGATAGTGTTTGGTATTTGCGGGCTTTTTATACTATATAACATTAATGAAAACAATAATAAAACAGTAACTATAAGCAGTCAGCAAGTAGAAGACAAAGAAATTATATCAGGGGAACCTTTACAGAAATCAGAAGAGTATTACTTTTACGTGATCGGAAGCCAGGAAAAAGAAATATATCAGGACATTTATCGAAATGTTTGTCAAATGATGGAAGACATGAAGGTTCCCTGGTGTAAAAAAGACACTATTGGGAAAGCAGAATTGAAAAATAAGAAAGCGGTTTTGGTATTTTGTGATGATGTAGTGAATACATATATAGATCTTCAACTATTGGGGCAATTTATTGAAAAGGGTGGAAAGGTGATAATGGCTGCGGGAGTGGCAGAAGGATATGAAGATTCCTATTTAACACCGATTTTAGGAATTGTAGAAAAAACGATTAAGGAAAATTATCAGAATTATCATTTCACAAAATCCCTTTTTCCATTACAGGAAGAGTATATGACCTATGATGGGTATAATGCTTCTACTTGTCTAAGTGTTCGAAGTGGAGCAAAGGTTTATATGGAAGACAGTGAAAAGCAGGTTCCTATTCTGTATACTTATCCTTATGGAAAAGGGGAGACATTGGTAATAAATGCCACATTTTTAAGTGATAATCGTTGTATGGGATTTTTAACGGGAGGTATCAGTAATCTTCTGGGAGAATTTGTATATCCGGTGTTGGGAACGGAAAGTGTGTATTTGGATAACTTTCCAATTGTCACTTATGTAAACGACTCAGTGTGTATGAAGTTATATGGAAGAACAACGGAAGCTTTTGTGCGAGATGTTGTATGGCCTGTTTTTCAAGGTATGACAGTGCGAAATGAGATTAAATATACATCCAGCGTATTAAGTGTTGCATCGAAACAGGAGGCTTTTCCAGCAATTAGTGAAAGTTTATTTAATACTATGGGAAAATCGGCACTTCAGTACAATGGGGAAATGGCATATGCGGCAGATTGTGTAGAACCTTCCACCTTATACAAAAATAATGATTTTATAGAGAATTTTGAAAGTACTTTTAAAAATTATGACATATCAGCAATGGTTATGATGTCAGAAGAGCCGGTACGAGAATCCATGGAAATCCTTGGAACAAAAATTAAGGCAGTAAGAGGAAAGCTAGATGCACAAATACCAGAGAATAGAATGGTGTTTTTGGAAGACTATTATGTTTTTCCAGAAGCAACAAAAGGAGTTAATCTGGAGGATGGAGAAATGTTGGCAATTGCTTCTGTATTAGCCAGTTATGGAATGGTGTCTCATACTTTTGATGTTAATAATTTAATCAGTATTGATGAAAATAGTCCTAGCTGGGATGCAGATAGAATACAGCTGGAAGAATTTGAAAAAAGAGTTCTTGGAGAAACTGACTATTTGGAAAAGGTAACTCTTACAGAAACGAAGAATCATTTAAAAAGCTATGAAAGTCTGGAATATACCTGGAAAAAGAGTGGTAACAAGTTGGAGATTTCAGCAAATCAATTTGTAGAAGGACAGCCATTTTTTATAAGAACAGAAGGAAAGATTACTAGTGCAGATGGTGGGGAATACGAAAGTATTGGAAATAATTACTATATCATTCGTTTGAATTCTTCAAAGGCGGTATTAACCATTGGGAAAAGAGAGGGGGAATAAGCATGCGGGTATGTCTTATTTGTGAGGGGAGTTATCCCTATGTATCTGGTGGTGTAGCAGGTTGGGTGCAAATGTTATGTGAAAGTTTTGGGGATGTAGAATTTGTAATATGGTCTATTGCTACCACTAGAGAAGAAATGTCTGAATACAAATATCAGCTTCCGGACAATGTGAAGGAAGTAAGAACTATATATCTTGGGGATGACAATTTTCAAACTCATTACAAGAAGGTTTCTTTAAAACCGGAAGAAACGGAAGTGTTGAGAAAACTTGTTACAAACAAGTCAAATGAAATTGACTGGAAGAAAACATTGGAATTTATTAAGAAATATAAAAAACATCTGGTAGATATTCTGATGGGAGAAAATTTTTATAACATTTGCCTGGAGGAATATAATCAATCAGGAAGCTCAGAAATATTTCGACAGTATTTATGGAATTTTAGAGGAATGTATTTCCCGTTTATGGATATTCTTACGGGAGAAACCGTAAAAGCAGATTTGTATCATGCACTTTCTACCGGATATGCAGGAATCTTAGGAAGTTGTGCTTCTTATATTGAGGAAAAACCATTTGTTTTATCAGAGCATGGAATTTATACTAGAGAACGAGAAGAAGATATTATTCGTGCAGAGTGGGTAAAAGGCGGATTTAAGGAGTTATGGATTGATTTTTTTAAAAAAATATCCATGATATCCTATCAAAAGGCAGATGTGGTTACCAGTTTGTTTGAGGTAAATAAAACATTACAAATAGAATTGGGATGCCCAGAGGAAAAAATTCGTTTGATTTCAAATGGAGTGTCGGTTGAAGACTATTCCAACTTAGTTTCCCACAATAAGCTGGAAAAAGGAAAATTTAATATCGCAACAATTTTGCGAGTGGTTCCAATTAAAGATGTAAAAACCATGCTTTTGGCATTTGAAATTGTTCAAGAACAGCTTCCGGAAGCAAATCTGGCAATTCTAGGTGGCTATGACGAAAGTCCGGAATATTATGAAGAGTGTCTGGAATTGATTAACTCTTTGAAAATAAAGAATGTAAAGTTTTATGGGCGAGTGAATGTAAAAGAATATATGCCGGATATCGATTTACTGCTGTTATCCAGTATTAGTGAAGGCCAGCCATTAGCTATTTTAGAAGGGATGGCAGCGGGAATTCCTTTTGTTAGTACAAATGTAGGAGACTGTAAAAGTCTTTTAGAAGGAAATGAAGGGGATGGACTGGGGAGAGCTGGTTATATTGTGCCGGTGATGGACAGTAAAGCAATGGCGGAAGCGATTATTTATTGTGAAAAACATCCGAAACAATTAAAACAAATGGGAGAAGTTGGAAGAAAAAGGGTAGAACGGTATTATAAAAAAGAATCCTTTCTACAACAATATAGGGAGTTATATAAAAAATTAGGAGGTGGAGCAAATGGCGGGGATAGGATTTGAGTTAAGAAAGATATTTGGTAAGAAAACCTTAATGTCTAGCACATGGGGAGTATTGTATGCTTCTCTAACAACAGTTGGACCTTCTATTATGTTTATTTTTCTTCTTTTTACTTTACGTTATATTATGAGATATTACCATGCCAGTGAGTTGGAAACCATGTTTTTTACAGCTTCATTTACTTATATTTTTTTGCTGGCTATTTTAACGGCGGCATTTCAAAATACGGTAGTATCCAGATATATTTCAGATAAAATATTTGAGAAAAAGGAAGAGGATATTTGTGCTTCCATGTTTGGGGTGCTGACTATTGGAAGTGTGATTGCAGGAATTGAAGGTGCAGTTCTATGCATGCTTATGTATCGCCATGACCAGGTATCACTGATTTTTATGGCCGCATATTATCTTTTGGTTGTATTGGCAACCGATGCTTACAATATTATAACTTATGTATCAGCATTAAAAGAATACAAGGAAGTAACAGTATCTTATTTTGTGGGAGTTATAGTTTCCATACCAATGTTCTTTCTGTTTTATAAAATTGTTGGATGGCATTTGATATTGTCTATTTATTGGGCTTTGGTTTGTGGTTTTTTTATAATTAATCTGATGCTTGTATATTGGTGTGTGAAAGCATTTGGAACTCCTAGTGAAAAATATTTTGAATTTTTGAAATATTTTGTGAAATTTCCAAAATTACTTGTCAGCGGATTTTCTTATATGTTGGGATTTTATATATCCAATATTATATATTGGTTTTTCTCTGATATGAAAGTAACAGTTAGTATTTTTAGTGTTGCTCCAAATTATGATATGGCAATGTTTCTGGCAATTTTGGTTAACTTGTCAGGAATGGTTGTATTTGAAGTAAAAACTGAAACAAACTTTTATGATAAGTATGTGTCGTATTTATCTGCATTGAATATGGGAAGTTTCGATTTGATTGAAAAAGAACGTGTTTCTATGCAGAATACCATTAATTTGCAACTATTTTTTGTATATGAAGTCCAGTTAATTATTACTATTATTTTAATATGCCTCATAAATATATTTTATCCATATCTGGGGGTTAGCAGTCAGATACTAAATATGTTTATGCTTTTAGGAATGGGGTTGTATTGTACTTTTTGTATGTATTTTACCGTTATCTTTCTGTATTATTTTGAAGACCATACCTCAGCATGTATTGGACCAGTGATATTTCTTGCTGTTGTAATGATTGGTTCTTTTATTTGTGCTAAGTTGGGAAATCCATATTACCCGATTCCTTTACTGGCAGGAGGGGTGGTAGGCTGGATTGTCAGTTTTGTGCTTCTAAGAAGACGACTGAAAAATCTTAATGCTTACTTATTATGTCGTTAGAAAGGAGAATACAAGTGGATAAGAAAGAGCGTAGTGGAATCATTACGGTGGTTGTGGCAGTAATTGTAGCATTAGTGGCTTTTGTCTTGCTTTACAGAGAAGAACGTATTCAGATTGAAACACTGGAAACAGAAGTAGCAGATTCCTCTCTTTCCCAATGGAGAATAGAGGACAGTAGTGTGAATGGGACTCCTTTGAAAGAAGATAAAACAATTTATGGGGAAGTGCCAGAGGATACTATTTATGATGTTTACATTAGTGTATTTCCGACAAAGAGTTCTAATGGAGAAATGTTAGATTTTTCAGCTTTTGGAAAACATGTTTCAAGAGATCATACATATAATCCGGTATTAAACTGTAATATTCAGATTTTAAATGAAGATGAAAAAATAGACCCATTATTGAATTTGGATGAAAAAAATGCAACTATAAGAGTCAGGGGAAATTCTTCTAGAGGAGATACTTATAAGAGTTATAAAGTGAAATTTAGTAATGAAAATGATAATTTTTTGGGACAAAAAAGTCTGAATATTAACAAACATTCGGAAGATGTTACCAAGATTGCCACTAAAATGGAAACGGCTTTGTTGGCAGAAATAGATAATATTGCCAGCTACCGTACCTATTTCATGCGTGTTTGGATTCGGGATGCTTCTTTGCCAAAGGAACAACAAAAGTTTGAATATTATGGTTTGTATACAGAAATTGAACAACCAAATAAAACATACTTGGAAACCCGGGGATTAAGCAGTACTGGTAGCATGTATAAAGCCAGAAATTTCAGCTTTGATTTAGTAGATGAGTTAAAAGATGTGGATGATCCAGGATATAAGGAAGAAGAATTTGAAACAGTTTTAACTATAAGAGAAGCAGAAAACCATAAGAAGTTATTGGAAATGTTAGAGGCAGTAAATGATGAAACCAATAATTTTGAAGAAGTTTTTCATAAATATTTTAATGAAGATAACTATTTGACTTGGCTTGCATTTAATCTGCTACTGGGAAATGATGATATTATAAATCACAATTTTATCATATATAATCCGGGAAATTCGGAAACATGGTATTTTATTCCATGGGACTTTGATGGTACTCTGCATTTTGGGGAATACGAAAGCAGTTTAATGAAATTGCCAACATCTTTAAAAGGTGGGCAAAAATTAAATCAGTCTATCCTGCATAGAAGATATTTCCGTATGGAAGGCAGCATGGAGAAAATTCAAAAGAAGATGGAAGAACTGTTGGAAAATAATGTTACACGTTCCAAAGTAACAGGATTAATAAATGGGTACAAAAGAGTTTTGGATAAGACAGTATCATTAGAACCAGATATTTCTTTGTTGGAAATGCCACCAAATGAGCTTCCAATTTATTTAGACAGTTTGTATGATGGAATTCTTGATAATTATGAGGCTTTTAAAATAGCAAACCAATATCCAGTGCCTATGTATGTGGCTCAGCCCGCAAAGAACAGTAATGGAACAATTCGTTTTTCGTGGCAGCCATCCTATTCCTATCAGGGATATCCTGTTACTTATAATTTACAGTTATTTACCGATTATAATATGACTAATATGGTGTTAGAAGCAAAGAATATCGTAGATACCCATTATGATACTCCATCTCCTTTAGAAAGAGGAACTTATTATTTAAAAGTTACAGCAGTTGACAGCAAAGGACATGAACAGTTAAGCATGGAACGTTTTGAAACTATGCTGACAGATGTGAAGGGTTTAAATGTAAATGGATTGTTGGAAGTAACTATAGATTAGGAGAAGATTATGAAGTATGAAGGGCATACACTCAGACATGAGTTAAAGTATTATATTAATTATGATGTATACCATGTATTGCGGAAACGACTTCAGGAGGTAATTCAGATGGATGAGAATATGCCTGATGAAGAAGGATATCTGGTAAGTAGTATTTATTTTGATGATATGTATCATTCGGCAGTGGAAGAAAAAATTGCAGGAACCAGATTTCGAAAGAAATTCCGTATTCGAAGTTATGAATTAAACAACCAGCTAATACGACTGGAGTGTAAAAGTAAATATAATGAATATATTTCCAAAACAAGTACAAAGCTTAGTTTTGAAGAGTATAATCAGGTTATGAATGGAAACTATGATAATCTGATTAAGCGGGAAGAGCAGGTCTGCAAGGAACTGTTTTGCTATAATAGGACAAAACTTTTGAAACCAGTGGTAGTGGTAGAGTACCGAAGGGAAGCTTATATTTCTCCCTTAGGAAATGTAAGAATTACTTTTGATAAGGAGATTTCATCTTCTACAGGAACACTAGATATTTTTTCACCAAACTATCACACATCAAAAGTATTACCAGATGATATTATGGTGTTGGAGGTAAAATATGATGATTACATACCTAGTCATATTTTAAGTATATTGCAGACGGCAATGACAGACCGGTGTGCAATTTCTAAGTATGTAATGTGCAGAGAAGAAAAGAGGAGGGTAAAACTTTTATGACAACTTTTTCGGATATTTTTAAAAAGAGTTTTTTACAAGAAACAGGAAATCTTACTACAGCAGGCTTTTTGATGTCTTTGCTTGCCGCGTTTTTGTGTGGGATGATTATTTATTTTATATACCGCTATTTTTACAAAGGGGTTATTTACAACAATAATTTTAATATTTTGTTGGTTATGGTCAGTATGATTACATGTTTTATTGTAATTGTAATCAGTTCTAATGTAGTGCTGTCTCTTGGTATGGTAGGTGCACTTTCTATTGTGCGTTTCCGTACAGCAATTAAGGATCCGTTGGACGTGGGATTTTTATTTTGGAGTGTTGCTGTAGGGATTACCTGTGGGGCAGGACTATACATAATCTCACTAGCGGCATCTGTGGGAATTGCATTGGTATATATTCTTTTAGTTAAGGTTCGAAATCGAAAACGAGTTTATTTATTGATTATTAAATATAAAAACGATGCATATGATAAAGTAGTGAGAACTATTCAGCCATTGAAAAAAGTGTTGAAAAACAGAATGACAGCAAATGGCTACACAGAAGTTACTTATGAAGTAAGATTTAAGGAGGATAATACATCTTTTGTAACAGCATTATCTGAAATTGAAGGTGTTGACAATGCAACAGTGGTAGAATTTACAGGAGATTATTGTGAATAGAAGAAGATGGATAGTATTGGCGGTTTTTATAACCGCCAGTATTTTTATCATAATGAATATTTTGAAAGTAAAAGAAGAAAGTAGATTATATGAAGTAGGAAGTAAACTTGTGAATAATCCGGACAGAGGATTTTATGTTCAGGCAGATGTAGGTGAAAAAGAAAAAATAGAAAAATATAGAGAACAAGTCCGTTTGTTTTTACTGGCATTTGATTTGTATGAGTATCGAAATCAGGAAATTCCAAAGGAGAAATTGGGGGAACTGAGTTCTTTTTTGGAAGAGGCAAGACAAAAGAATGTAAAATGTATTTTTCGTGCTGCTTATGGATTTGATGAAGAGGAGAGTAATGATGCAGACTGTCTGGAACGTATTGAGGAACACATCAGTCAGATTGCACCAATATTAAACCAATATAAAAATCAGATTTGTTGTGTCCAGGCAGGATTTTTTGGACCATGGGGAGAATGGCATAGTAGTAAGTATCTGAAAGAGGAAGAGGAAGGAAAGAAAAATAGAAACTGGCTGTTACAGGAACTTTTAGAACAGCTTGCGGAAGAAATTATAATAGATGTTAGAAGACCGCGTTTTATTCGGGATGGACAGGAAGCGGGTTTTGACATGGAGAGAATAGGATTCCATAATGATGGTTTGCTTGGAACAGAGTCAGATTACGGTACTTATGATGATCCGGAGTATAGCCGGGCAGAAGAAATGGAATGGATGGAATCAAACTTAAAGACCGGCATAAATGGTGGAGAAATGCCACAGGTAAATAAGTACTCAGAAGCAAGTAATGCTGTTGCAGAGTTTTCTAAAATGAAAATATCATATCTGAATCTGAAGTATAATGAAGAAGTTTATGAACAGTGGAAAAATCAAAAAGTAGAAGAGGAAAATGCTTTTGCTTATATAGAAAAACGTTTGGGATATCGTTTTTTTATATCTAAAGTTCAATATCCGGTAAGTTTGAAAAAGGGAATATTGGGAAGAAATCAGAAAATAGAAATTGTATTGAAAAATGAAGGATTTGCACCAATCGGAAAAAATTACGAATTAGAATGGGTAGTGGAAGACTGGTATGGAAAATTACACTATTTCAAGGAAAACCAGTCATTAGAAACCGTAGGGGCAGGGGAATCCATAAGCATTGGAATAAAAGCTAAAACATTGAAAAAAATCCAGGCAAAAAAGGTGGGTATCAGGATTTCCAGAATAGATGATAAGGAGAAGTATCCGGAAAATTGTGTGGAACTAGTGAATGATGAGATTCTTTATGAGAGAGGAGTTAATTTTATTATTTCGGTGGAGGAAGAAGGAGAAGTAGATGCGAGATAAGTGTTTTTTGATTGGTGAAACCAATTGAAAAAGCAAAAGTTTTATGATAGCATAGAAGAGATGGTAGAAAAAAAGCTGTAAAGCTTAAAGATAAAGGAGAATGAAAAATGGAACAGTACAAAAAAGAGTTTATTGAATTTATGGTAGATTGTGGAGTGTTAAAATTTGGAGATTTCACTTTGAAAAGTGGAAGAAAATCTCCATTCTTTATGAATGCAGGCCTTTATGTAACAGGAGCACAGTTAGAAAAACTTGGTGAATATTATGCCAAAGCAATCCATGATAACTATGGAACAGATTTCGAAGTATTGTTTGGACCGGCTTACAAAGGAATTCCTCTTAGTGTTGCCACAACTATGGCATTCCATAGATTATATGGGAAAGAAATCAGATACTGTTCTAATCGTAAAGAAATTAAAGACCATGGAGATACGGGAATCCTTCTTGGAAGTCCTATCAATGATGGTGACAGAGTGGTTATTATTGAAGATGTGACAACTTCAGGAAAATCAATTGAAGAAACTTTCCCGATTATCCAGGAACAGGGAGATGTTACTATTATTGGATTAATGGTATCTCTAAACCGTATGGAAAAAGGAAAAGGGGAAAAGAGTGCCTTAGAAGAAATCAAAGATAAATATGGGTTTGAAGCTAATGCAATTGTAAGCATGGCAGATGTGATTGAACATTTGTATAATAAAGAGTACAATGGAAAAATTATCATTGATGATACATTAAAAGCAGCAATTGATGCATATTATGATGTATATGGTGTAAAAGCATAAGAATGATTGGAGGCGATGGCATGGATAACGAAAAGAATTATAAAAAATTGTCTGCAATCGGTGGAGGAAATATTGCAATTGGTGTTATAGTTCTTATAACTGGCATTGTTTCCGGGATTATGATGATTGTAAATGGAGGAAGAATTTTAAAAGCCAAGAGAGACATGATGTTTTAGAATTAAAACAGCGGGGCATTAGTATAGAATATAGAGGTTTTAAAGTTGAAAAATAAATCTGAAAAATTAATAAAAGTTTTAGCATGGATTATTTTTACAATATATATCGTAATGTTATTTTATTTTATGTTTTTTTCAGAGCGATATGGAAGAACTATTGGTCATAGGGGCTATAGTTACAATCTAGAGCCCTTAAAAGAGATCAAACGCTTTTGGACATACAGAAATATTCTGGGGGCAGAAAGCGTTTTTGTAAATCTTGCAGGAAATGTGGCAGGGTTTATTCCATTCGGTATTATGATACCGTTTTTAAGTAAAAATCGAAGGAATTTTTTTCTGGTTACCATACTTACACTGGAATTCAGCCTGCTTATTGAAGTGATGCAGTTACTTACCAAAGCAGGTAGTTTTGATGTGGATGATTTGATTTTAAATACATTGGGTGGAAGTGTTGGTTACATTATATTTAGTATTCTAAATTCCTTGAAAAAACGGTGGAGGAAGAAAGATGCATAGAAAAAAAAGAAGGAGAAAGATATATACAGATAAGAAGCATGCAGTAAAAGGTATTGTTGCAACCTTTTTAGCAATTGCGGCTTTGCTTGTATTTGGAATATTAGTATATATATCATTTAAAAACAGAGGAGAGGCAGGAATGGTGATTGGTTCCCTTGCCTTAATTTCTATTTTACTTGGAGTAATTGGTCTAGTACTGGGACTGATGAGTTTTACAGAGGAAAATAATTACAAGCTCTTCGCTCAGATAGGTTCCTTTATGAATGTATTTGTTTTGCTGTTATGGGGCTTAATATATATGATAGGTTTTTAAACAGGAAAGGAAATAAGAATGAATTATTATGAACTTTTTAAAAGAGAAAATGAAGAGGTGGAAGAAAGATTAGCACTTTACAAAGAACGGATTCATTCCATGAAAGCGGAAGAAAGTGTACCAGAACCTTTTCAGCGCTATTTTTTAAAAACAGCAGAATTTATAGAAAAAATGTATCTGCTTTCAGAAACAATAAAAAGCGGAACAGACAAAACATACTCCTTAGAACAGTTACAGGAATTAAACCGTTCTATTTATGAAGATGTGGCAGGAAACGCTTATGAAAAAAGCTATGCAAATCCTTCTTATGCTGTGGCAGAGTTGGGAGAAGAATTTGGAGCAATTTTCAGTTTTCTTTATACAGAAATCAGAGGTATGATTGTGTATGCTTATGAAGGAAGAATGTTGGAATTTTCCATTATGGTAGAACTGTTTATTGAAGTATATAATTTATTTGAACAGGAAGAATTACCAGAATTGAAAGAAGTAAAATCAGTGATTTACTGGTTTGTAAGTGATTACAGTGATGTGACAGTCACCTATAGAGTCAGAGAACAGTTAGATCCGACACTTAACTTTGCCACAGATATTATTATGAATTCTGATTTACAGGATATGAGATATCTGTATTACTATGGAGAATATATTACAGAAACGGAATTGAAAACAGCACAGTTTCTAAACACTTTAGAGGAAGAAACCATAGAAAAAATCGCTTCTGCCTATACGGAAGGATACAGGATTGGATTTATTAATGGAAATAAAGATTTATCCAAGAAAAAAGTAGTAAATATCAGATACAGTATAGGTTTTGAACGGATTATTAAAAAAGCAATCGAAAACTTTGAAAAAATGGGACTGAAACCTGCTATCTACAGGGCAGCAGTTCATACAGTAAATAAGAGAAAACATTTGAAAATTGGTTACTTTTCTACTTCTCCAAACAAACAGTATGATTATGATCACAGAGCAGATGATGCTTTGTATCTGGATAAAGCATTTGTAGAACGTAAGTTAGGAGTTTTAAGAACTGCTTATGAAGAATATAAAGAACTTGCCAGCGTTCATGGAGGTCCGGCTTGTTTAGAAATTTTTGGTGAAGAGCCTTTTGTTCCGGAAAGTAAAGAAGAAGCATTGAAATTAAATGATAAGCAACAGAAAATTGCAGTTCAGTACAATAATTCAGCAGGAGAAATTACCAATACCTATATAAAAGGGGAAGAGAGAAGCTTTACCATTATTGCTTTCCCGATACCGGAAATTGGACCGGAATTTGAGGAGATTTTCCAGGAAGTAATCAAAATCAATACTTTGGATTATAAGTTGTATGAAACAATACAACAGACAATCATAGAAACTCTGGATCAGGGAGAATATGTAGAAATTCTTGGAAAAGGTGAAAATCAGACAAATTTAAGAGTGGCATTACAACCGGTTACTGATATTACCAGAGAAACCAAGTTTGAAAATTGTGTGGCAGATGTAAACATTCCAGTGGGTGAAGTATTTACTTCTCCAAAGTTAGAAGGAACTACAGGTTTGCTTCATGTAACAAAAGTTTATTTAAACGAACTATGCTATCATAATATAAAGGTAGAATTTAAAGATGGTATGATTACATCATATTCTTGTAGCAACTTTGATAAGGAAGAAGATAATAGAAATTATATCAAAGAAAATGTGCTATATAATCATGAAACCTTGCCAATGGGCGAGTTTGCTATAGGTACTAATACCACAGCTTATATGGCGGCACGAAAATACAATATTAATGACAAACTGCCAATTTTAATTGCAGAAAAAACGGGACCTCATTTTGCAGTAGGAGATACCTGTTACAGTTGGTCAGAAGATACCAAAGTGTATAACCCTGATGGCAGAGAAATTATAGCAAAAGACAACGAAGTGTCAAAATTTCGAAAAGAGGATATCAGCAAGGCATACTTTAACTGCCACACAGACATTACTATTCCTTATGATGAATTACAAGAAATTGCAGTGATAAAAGCAGATGGGGAACGAGTTGCAATTATTCAGGAGGGAAAATTTGTCTTAGAGGGATGTTGGGAATTGAATAAACCTTTTGACAATTAAGGAAATATAAAGTATCATTACTTCTAGTAGAGAAAAGAAAAGGAGATTTACTATGGCAAAAGTTGGAATTGTTATGGGTAGTGACTCAGATATGCCAATTATGGCAAAAGCAGCAGATGTATTGGAAGAACTGGGAATTGATTATGAAATGACCATTATTTCCGCTCACAGAGAACCGGATGTATTTTTTGAGTATGCCCGTACAGCAGAAGAAAAAGGGTTTAAAGTAATTATTGCAGGTGCAGGTATGGCAGCACATCTTCCGGGTATGTGTGCAGCAATTTTCCCAATGCCGGTTATTGGTATTCCAATGCATACCACAAGCCTTGGCGGAAGAGATTCACTGTATTCTATTGTTCAGATGCCATCAGGTATTCCTGTTGCAACCGTTGCAATTAATGGTGGTGCCAATGCAGCGTTGTTAGCAGCAAAAATGTTATCAATATCAGATAGTGCATTACTTGCAAAATTGAAAGATTATTCTGCAAATTTGAAAGCACAGGTAGTGGAAAAAGACGCAAAATTACAGGAAATTGGATATAAAGAATATTTAAAGAACAAATAGGAGGAACAAATAATGGATTACAAGAAAGCCGGAGTAGATATTGAAGCAGGATACGAATCTGTAAAATTAATGAAACAGCACATTGCGAAGACAATGCGTCCTGAAGTATTAACAGACATTGGAGGATTTTCAGGAGCATTTTCTATGAATGCATTTAAAAACATGGAAAAACCAACCCTAGTATCTGGTACTGATGGTGTAGGTACAAAGTTAAAACTTGCTTTTTTATTAGACAAGCATGACACAGTAGGAATTGATTGTGTTGCTATGTGTGTTAATGATATCGCATGTGCAGGTGGTGAACCGTTATTTTTCCTAGATTATATTGCATGTGGAAAAAATGAACCGGAAAAAATCGCTACTATTGTTAGTGGTGTAGCAGAAGGATGTCGTCAGTCCGGAGCTGCATTAATCGGTGGAGAAACAGCAGAAATGCCAGGTTTTTATCCAGTAGATGAATATGACTTAGCTGGTTTCGCAGTTGGTGTAGTAGATGAAAAAGATTTAATTACAGGAAAGACTTTACAGCCAAATGATGTATTAATTGGTATCGCATCATCAGGTGTACATAGCAATGGATTTTCTTTAGTACGTAAAGTATTCAGTATGACAGAAGAAGCACTTCACAGAAGTTATGACTGTTTAGGAACTACATTAGGAAATGCCTTAATTGTTCCAACAAAAATTTATGTAAAAGCATTAAAGAGCGTAAAAGATGCTGGTGTTACAATCAAAGCTTGTAGCCATATTACAGGTGGTGGTTTCTATGAAAATATTCCTCGTATGTTACCAGAAGGAATTCATGCAGTTGTGGAAAAGAACAGCTATACAATTCCCCCAATCTTTGAAATGTTAAAGAAAGATGGAGATATTAAAGAAGAAATCATGTACAATACCTTTAATATGGGTCTTGGAATGATTATTGCAGTAAATGAAGCTGACGTTGATGCTGCTATGAAAGCAATCAAAGAAGCAGGAGAAACACCATTTGTAGTAGGTCGTACAGAAGCTGGTGAAAAGGGAGTAACATTATGCTAAAAGTTGCAGTTTTAGTCTCCGGAGGCGGAACAAATCTGCAGGCAATTATAGACTCCATTGAAAATGGAAAGATTACCAATACAGAAATTGTAGCAGTAATCAGTAATAATAAAAATGCCTACGCCTTAGAACGCGCCAGCAAGGCTGGAATTAAGGCAATGTGTATTTCGCCAAAGGATTATGAAAATAGAGCATTATTTAATACTGCTTTGTTGCAGGCAGTAGAAGAGTCTGGTGCAGATTTAGTAGTACTGGCAGGATTTTTGGTAGTAATTCCAGAAGAAATGATACAAAAATACCGTAATCGTATTATCAATGTACATCCGTCTTTGATTCCTTCTTTTTGTGGAACAGGATATTATGGAGTAAAAGTTCATGAAGCAGCACTGGAAAGAGGTGTAAGAGTCAGTGGTGCAACAGTACACTTTGTAGATGAAGGAACAGATACCGGTCCAATTATTTTACAGAAAGCAGTAGAAGTGTTAGATGGGGACACTCCGGAAATACTGCAGAAACGTATTATGGAACGTGCGGAATGGATTATTTTACCAATGGCAATTGATTTGATTGCCAATGAAAAAATAGAAGTAGTGGATGGAAAAGTAATCACTAAGAAATAACAGGAGGAAAGCCATGAAAGTTTTAATTGTCGGAAGTGGTGGTAGAGAACATGCAATCGCAACAGCGGTGGCTGCCAGTGCGAAAGTAGATAAGATTTACTGTGCCCCGGGAAATGCCGGAATTGGAGAAATTGCGGAATGTGTTTCAATTGGAGCTATGGAGTTTGATAAATTAGTAGATTTTGCAAAGAAAGAAAAGATTGACCTTACGATTATTGGTATGGATGATCCTTTAGTAGGTGGTGTGGTAGATGCTTTTGAAGCAGAAGGTTTAAGGGTATTCGGACCTCGCAAAAACGCAGCTATTTTAGAAGGTTCTAAGGCGTTTTCAAAGGATTTAATGAAAAAGTATGACATTCCAACTGCCAGTTACGAAAACTTTGATTCCGCGGAGGAGGCCATCGCTTATTTGGAAAAGGCAGATTTTCCAATTGTATTAAAAGCAGATGGACTTGCATTGGGAAAAGGCGTATTAATCTGTAATACTTTAGAAGAAGCAAAAGATGGTGTAAAATCCATTATGTTAGATAAACAGTTTGGTTCCGCAGGAAATAAACTTGTAATTGAAGAATTTATGACAGGACGTGAAGTTTCTGTACTTTCTTTTGTAGATGGAAAAACCATTAAAACTATGACTTCCGCTCAGGATCATAAGAGAGCTTTAGATGGTGACCAGGGCTTAAATACAGGTGGAATGGGAACGTTTTCACCAAGTCCATTCTATACAGAAGAAGTAGATGAATTTTGTAAAAAATATGTATACCAAAAAACCGTAGATGCTATGGCAGCAGAAGGCAGACCATTTACAGGAATTATTTTCTTCGGTTTAATGCTTACAGAAAAGGGACCAAGAGTATTAGAATACAATGCCCGTTTCGGAGATCCGGAAGCACAGGTGGTTCTTCCAAGAATGAAGAATGATATTATTGATGTAATGGAATCTTGTATTGATGGAAAATTAGATGAAATTGATTTGGAATTTGAAGACAATGCAGCGGTATGTGTTGTATTAGCATCTGAAGGATATCCGGTAAAATATGACAAAGGACTTCCAATCAAAGGTTTAGAAAACTTTAAAGATAAAGAAGGATATTATGTATTCCACGCAGGGACTGCATTAAAGAATGGTCAGATTGTAACCAATGGAGGACGTGTACTTGGTGTTACTGCCAAGGGAGCGAACTTAAAAGAAGCGAGAGCAAATGCTTACGAAGCTACCAAGTGGGTAGAATTTGATAATAAATATTGTAGAAGTGACATTGGGAAAGCTATTGATGAGGCTTAAGATGTAAAAAGAAAAAAGTTTCGGGGTATCCGGGGCTTTTTTTCTTTTGGCTATACGGACGCCCAGAACCGGTGCCACTCCGTCCAAAGAAGCTTGAGACAACGCTGCGACGAACTAACTGTTAACTGGGACTTAGACTCTCGGGTGAGGCCTCGAGCCTAAGTCCCAGTTAACAGCTCCTGGCAGGAGCGTCCCCATAGCCAATACCCTCCACGAAAAAATGAAATTACTCTGAAGAATTTCTTATCTTATTTAAAAAAAGTTTACACAACGTTCAAATTATGTTATGCTTTAAAGAGTGGGTGCCCATATGCAGATGGTGCAGGGTATGCTTTTTTAGAAAATAAAGGAACGGGGAAAGGTATGTTAAACGAAGATAAGATAAAAGTGATGACCAAACTTGCAACTTACGAGCAAGGAGAGGGAAAAGAAACACTTCCGATTATGCAGTACTTTCAAGGTGATTATATTATCTTTAATCTGATAAAAGCTGTAATTAGTGTTACAGTAGCATATGTAATTATCATTGCTACTCTTTGTCTTATAAAAGGACAATATCTTATGGATAATATTCATAAGATGAGTATAGAACAGCTGGGAGGCAGGATACTGTTTGGGTATATTGTGTTTTTGGCGGTATATATTACTGCAGCTTTAATTGTATATTACCGCAGGTATGTAAACGCTAAAAATAGTGTCAGAAGATACTATAATCAGCTGAAAAAGTTAAATTCTTATTATAAAGAAGAACGTGACAGATAAAATTAATGATTTAATTTGGGAGGAAAACATCATATGTCGGACTTTCTTGAATTTAGAGAAAAACTAAAAGAGTTTTATATGAAAAATGAGATGTACATTATGCCAGTGTTGAAATTTATACTTGCAATGTTAGTGTTGCTTCTTATTAATATGAAAATGGGGCACATGGAGATTTTAGGAAATCCAGTTATAATGATTGCATTAGCATTAACATGTGCTTTTTTACCCGTAAATACAACAGTGGTAATAAGTTGTTTTTACATAATTGTAAATGGATATGCACTTTCTATGGAAGTTGCTATTGTAGCTGTTATATTGGTGTTGCTTATGTTTCTATTGTACTTTAGATTTGCACCAAAAGATGCATTTGTTGTATTGTTAGTTCCAATTGCCTTTGCATGTAAAATACCATATATAGTACCCTTGCTAGTTGGAATGCTTGCCACACCGGTTTCTATGGTTTCTATGTGTTTTGGAATTATTATGTATTACTTTGTGGCATATGTAAGTGAAAATGCAGGAATATTATCAGCTGCCGGAAACACAGATGTGATTTCTAAGGTTAGTATGATTTTTGAAAACATAATGTCAGATAAGTTGATGTTGCTTATGTTGATTTCCTTTATGACAACAGTTGTAGTAGTGTATCTGATTAAAAGATTAAATATTGACCATGTGTGGAACACAGCTACCATTGTAGGAGTACTTACTAATCTGTTAATTATGTTGGTGGGAGAATTTATGATGAATGTAACAGGCAACATTGGAAGCATGTTGATTTTTATTACAATTTCCGGTGTGCTTGTATATGTAATACAGTTTTTTGTGTTTAGTTTAGATTATACAAGGACAGAGTATGTACAATTTGAAGATGATGAATATTACTATTATGTAAAAGCTGTGCCTAAGATGAGTGTAAGTGCATCTTCAAAAAAAGTACAGCGAA
>JAFQCM010000041.1 GCA_017399445.1 Lachnospiraceae bacterium
CTACCTCCAGTTTCGTTATAGTATTTGAAACTGAAATATACATAAAAAAAGAACCTATCCAAAAAAGATAAGTTCTTATAATCATGCGACCAAGCAGAATCGAACTGCCATCAACGGGTTCGGAGTACTGTGTTCTATTTATATCATATTTTTTCATTCAATTTGTCCAACTTTTTGACAAACTACTGTCAAACATCTGACAAACTAATTTGAATGATATTTGAACTGAAATAATACTCAAATGATTTTTATTAGATTAACATAAACAAGGCGTTTATGTCAATGATTCACCAAAGATAACGCTAGACCAATATTATGGAAGTTACTTTTCACACCATAGTTACTTTTCACACCCACGCCACTGTGATTAGTAATAACGCTGAATTTTAAAATATTATTATAAACAAAAAAACAAGTGATTAATTGGAAATGTGGATATACATTGACTAATTAGTTTCACTTGTTTTTTATTTTTTGATAAAGTAGATTTTATCTGCGTTTTCGGCATCTGTTTTTATCAGATCAGTGCTTGTATATCATTAAATGCCATAGGCAATTTGAACAATCCTAAACGTTATCCACTTTCGCTTTTTTCATGTTTTTCTGCTATACTTTTTTCAAAAGAAAGGTGTTATACGAAGATGTTATCAGAAAAAGAAATAATTAAAAAACAGGAAAAATACATAAAGGAAATGGAAGAGTATATTTTCACTTTGGAAGAAGAAAACAAACTGCAAAAACAAGTAATCGAAATGCTGGAACAGCATAATTGTGTATTACAGCAGCATTATGATCAATATGTGGATACCGTACACCGAATGATGAATGACCTTGAATTATAGCATGGGAGCCTGAAGTTATGCATGGAATTTATGAGCAGATGACAACACTACAATATCGTTACCATTCTGTTTTAAAACAGCTGGAAGAATTCAAGTCAGGGGAAAAGTACGTAAAAATGAAGGCAGAATACCAGAACCTGCTCCGCCGTTATAACAAGAAAGTACTCCAGATGGAATATGAACTTTCCAAAGCCCATAGTGAAACTATTACCGTACGCAAGTATTGGAGTGAAGTTATGGATGACCTTGAGAAAGAACATTCGAAAGAAGTAAATCATTTGCTTGCTGAAAATGCACATCTGAAAAAAGAGAATCTCAAACTTACCAGACAACGTGATGAAGCTACGGATAAATACCGTGAACGTAACAGGGAGTACTATGTCGTGGCGGCAGAGCTTATGGAAGAACGGGAAAAAAATAAAAAGCTTACGGCACAGGTTAACCGCGATTTTGAGAATTCATCCATACCATCATCCATGCAGAAAGTAGGCCGTAAACGAATTCCAAACAGCCGTGAAAAAACAGGCAGAAAACCAGGAGGACAGGCAGGTCACGAGGGACACTGCCGTAAAAAACATGCCGTAGCAGAAAGCCATGAAATTCCAGCCTCGGAAAAATATACACAATCTCCTGATTATTATGAAACAGGAAGGATCATACGTAAGCAGAAAGTAGCAATAAAAATGTCGGTAAGTGTTACCGAATATACCACAAAAGAATACCGAAACAGAGCAACCGGTGCCCGTGTACATGCACCATTTCCACATGGATATGTAAATGAAGTCAATTATGATGGAACTGTAAAAGCATTTGCATTTCTTTTGAGTAATGAATGCAATGTTTCCCATGCAAAAATTAAAAAGCTGATTTCTGAAATGACAGATGGCGAAGTGGAAATTTCCATCGGGATGATTAATGGTCTCTGCAGGGAATTTTCACAGAAAACAGAACCTGAGAAAAAAGAAATCATAAAAGAGCTGATGGGCTCGCCTGTAATGAATGCAGATTTTACAAATGCAAATGTTAACGGAAAAAGTGCCCAGGTCCTGGTACTTGCATCACCATCTGCAGATACGGCATTATATATAGCCAGAGAAAAGAAGGGACATGAGGGAATAAAAGGCACCCCGCTTGAGGATTATGTAGGAATCGTTGTGCATGACCACGACAGGACATTCTACAGTTATGGAAGCGGCCACCAGGAATGTACACAGCACGACTGCAGGTATTTAATAGGAAGTAAACAGAATGAACCTGATCTTGAATGGAATAAGCAGATGCATGAATTATTCCGTGAAATGCTGCACTACAGAAATGGACTTGGGGAATGCGAAGATTTGGATGAGGCAAAAGTCAGGGAATATGAAAAAAAGTATGATGCAATCCTTTCTATTGCCGAAAAAGAATATACCGATAATCCGCCAAGTGATTATTACAGGGAGGGATATAATCTTTTTCTCAGACTGCGAAAATATAAAGAAAATGAACTGCTTTTCCTGCATGACAAACGGGTACCTGCAAACAATTCGCTGTGCGAAAGATTGGCAAGGGTCTTCAAACGGAAACAAAAACAGGCAATTACTCTGCGGAGCCAGGATAATTTAGGATATATCTGTGACGGCTTGAGCATAGTCTATTTGTTGCGCCAAAAAGAAAA
>JAFQCM010000042.1 GCA_017399445.1 Lachnospiraceae bacterium
CACATCAACACTCATGTCAACACTTTTTTCCAACTTTTTTTACATTTTTCTAAAATGTATTTTACACAGTCAGAATGTGTTCTTTACTTTGCCTTCCAGTATGCTTCCTTAGCTTGTCCTGTCTGGCAAAAAATTGGAAGTGATCTTCATCATTTCCAAAGCGGAGAAAGAGGGATTTGAACCCTCGCGCCGCTATTAACGACCTACTCCCTTTCCAGGGGAGCCCCTTCGGCCTCTTGGGTATTTCTCCAAATACAATGGACTGATTACAATTTTTAGTCTTCTTTTTTATCAACTCATACATCTTAGCAAAAAAATAACCACTTTCTAGTGGTTATTTTTCACCAAACGGAGAAGGTGGGATTCGAACCCACGGTCCCTTTCGGAATCACTGGTTTTCAAGACCAGCTCCTTAAACCACTCGGACACCTCTCCATGTCTTAACGACTTGTATATAATACCATCTTCTTTTCTATCTGTCAACACCTTTTTTCATTTTTTTAAAAAAGTTGCTGCAACCCCCATATCTTCAGGGGTAGTTATCTTAATATTTTCATATTTTCCTTCCACTAATTTCACTGATTTACCAAAGGCTGTTTCATATACCATTGCATCATCTGTAATTAAAATATTTTCTTTTGCCATAACAATTTCGTGTGCTTCTTTTATTGCTCCATACCGAAACACCTGTGGTGTTTGTACCTGCCATACCAAATCTCTATTTGGAGTATAATCCACCATTCCATTTTCATCTGCTATTTTTATGGTATCCTTTGCTTTTACACCAATCACACAAGCACCTGTTTCTTCTACTGCTTTATATGCCCGTTCTAACATTTCATTATCCACAAAAGGTCTTGCCCCATCATGTATATATACATATTCGCAATCCCTTATTGCTTTTAACCCTTCATACACTGAATGGTACCGTTCTTTTCCTCCCGGTACTATTTTTTTCACCTTATTTAATCTATACTTCTCTACAATTTCTTTTTTGCAATACTCAACTTCACTTCGGCCTGTTACCAAAATAATTTCTTCCACAAAGCTTTCCTGGAAAGTTTTTAATGCATAATAAAGCAAAGGCTTTTCTTCCAATAACATATACTGCTTTGGTACATCACTTTGCATTCTTTTGCCTACACCTGCCGCAAGTACTATGGCACTACACTTTTTTCTGTTCATTGTTTTTCCCCACTAACGTTCACCTAATTTTAAATTTGGTACTGCATTTAAATCCCATGCATCTTCTACACCTTTTAAGGACTCATAATACGCTGCAACACCAATCATTGCTGCATTATCGGTACAATAAATAGGTGATGGATAATAGAATTCAATTCCATTCTCTTTGCAAGCCTTTTCCATAGCTGTACGAAGAGAAGAATTAGATGCCACACCACCTGCAATTGCCAGTTTGTTATTGCCAAAATCTTTTACTGCCATCATAGCATGTTCTACCAAAACATCAATTACTGCTTTTTGGAAAGATGCTGCAATATCCGCCTCATTGATACTTTCCCCCTTCATCTGACAGGAATTAATGTAATTTAATACTGCAGATTTCAATCCACTAAAACTAAAATCATAAGGACTGCCATCTACCTTTGCTTTCGGAAATGGAATAGCTTTTTCATTACCTTCTTTGGCAAGTTTATCAATCTTTGGCCCTCCAGGATAACCAAGACCAATGGCTCTTGCTACTTTATCAAATGCTTCTCCCGCTGCATCATCTCTGGTTCTTCCCAATATTTCATAAACACCATAGTCTGCCACTCGTACAAGGTGGGTATGTCCTCCGGATACCACCAGACAGATGAAAGGAGGCTTCAATTCTTTATTCTCTATATAATTAGCAGATATATGTCCCTCAATATGATGAACTCCGATTAAAGGTTTTTTGGCTGCATAAGCAATTGCCTTGGCTTCGGCCACACCTACCAATAACGCCCCAACCAAACCAGGGCCATAAGTAACACCTATAGCATCAATATCTTCTAAAGATACCTTTGCTTCCTCTAATGCTTCCTCTATGACCTGATTTATTTTTTCAATATGTTTTCTAGAGGCAATTTCCGGTACTACACCTCCATATAATTTATGTAATTCTATCTGCGAAGAAATTACATTAGATAACACTTCTCTGCCATTTTTCACTACTGCTGCTGCAGTTTCATCACAGGAACTTTCTATTGCTAATATTAATTTATCTTCTTTCATTTTACTGTTCTCCTGTTTCTTCTGGTTTTGCCAAATCCCATCCATAAATCTTCCATTTACCTTCCGCATCTTTTCTTAATAGAAAGATCTGTGTAGTTTTAGAATGAGCTCCTTTGGTACGAAGGGTGTAATAAGATTTAATGGTAGCCCAGTCACTGCCTTCAAAAGTGTTATATACTACATCATCTGCTGAGTCAGTGCTCCATCCAAAAATGTCTCTTTCTTTCTCTTTATAATCTTCTACTTCCTTCATTAAATCTTCAAACTGCTGTTCTTCACTATTCTTTGCCAGCAAGTCCACATCAAAAAGTTCTCTAGATTTTACCATTACTTCTCTAATAGTTTTCTCATCATTTTCTTCATTATAGTAGCATTCCTGAATCTCATTGTAGTATTTTACTACTTCTTTCGGAGTTGCAGGATAGGATTTTTCCAAATCTTTTGCAAGAACATCCTGAGTAAGAGTAGTTTCTACTACTTCACTTCCAGCATCTTTTACATCTTTTCCTGACAGATAGAAGTAATATCCCAAAATAAGACCTAAAAGAATCACACCGATTATAATGTTTTTTATCATCTTCTTATTCATTTGTATTTCCCCCTATTCAAACTGAAGTTCTATGCTCTTTCTATCTTTTCCTGCTTTTGCATTTTTAAAGATTTTTTCTACCTCATCCATATATTCCTCTGGTCTTGTAAGAGATGGACTGTAATGAGTCAACCATAATTCTTTTACTTCAGCTGCCTTTGCAAGTTCTGCTGCTTCATAAAATGTCATGTGCTTATGTTCCCTTGCCTTCGCCTCTTTATCTTTTTCTCCATACATTCCTTCGCAGATAAAAAGATCTGAGTTTTTTGCGTTTTCTACAATAGATTGCACTGGTCTGGTATCAGTACAATAAGTCAACTTAATCCCTTTTCTTTGAGGTCCTAATACCATTTCCGGGGTATAAGTTTTATTACTTTCCGGCTCTGTAATAATTTCTCCTTTTTGTAATCTGCCCCAGTAAGCTTTTGGTATCTTTTGTTCTTCTGCTTTTACCGGATCAAAACGCCCTGCTCGGTCAATTTCCATGGTATAACCATAGCATAAAATATTATGATTTACTTTAAATGCTTTAATTCTATAACCTTCAAACTGAAATGTCTCTTCATTTCCTGAAATTTCAATAAATTTAAGTTCAAAAGGAAGTTCTGGTGCAATTACCCGCAAAGCATTTACCACACGTTCTAATCCTCTTGGTCCGATTAAAGTAAGTGGCTCATGTCTTTCTGCATTTCCCATAGTTAATAAAAGTCCTGGTAGCCCACTAATATGATCTCCATGATAGTGAGTAAAACATACCACATCAATTGGTTTGAAACTCCATCCTTTTTCCCGAATTGCAATCTGCGTTCCCTCACCACAGTCTATAAGAATGCTTGAACCATTATAACGCATCATAAGGGAAGTAAGCCATCTATATGGAAGAGGCATCATTCCACCACTTCCAAGTAAACATACATCTAACATTCACTTTCCTCTTTCTTTGATTTTTCTTTTCTTCATCATATCATAAAAAAAATAAAGTTACAAGGAATGTGTATTTATGAGATTTTTTATAAAAATTCTCTCATCGGTTTTTGCTCTATGGGAACCAAAAAACTCTCTGTCATCTTGTCATAACATGCTTCACATATATCAAAGCTATGAACCTCCCCATCTTTCTTCGAAAAATAACCCCATTTTATCTCTGCCATAAATACTCCCTCTTTTACAATACCGTGTTCTGCTTTTATGATTTTTCCACAACAATTACAAATCACTTCTTCTATATCATCATTCATGTATTTTCTCAAAGGGGCTCCTCCTTTCCACCGCATACTCATATTTTCTCTTGGATTATATCTTATTTTTAGGCAAAATAATAGTGGAAAAGATAGCTTTTATTGACTATCTTTTCCACATAAAAATTGCATTTTCTCTTGGTTTCTCATAAAAATCCCTGCGGATTCCTGCTTCTGTAAATCCTAATTTTTTATATAAGTTAATGGCAGCCTCATTACTTTCTCTTACTTCTAAGAAAAAATTATCAACATTTAATGCTTCACTTTCTTTCAAAAGTTGCTCTAAAAGTTCTTTTGCCACACCACGTCGTCTATATTTTGAATCAACTGCAACATTTACAATCTCTCCCTCATTAAACACACGATACATCCCACAGTAACCTGTAACTATTTCTTTTTCTTCCGCCACCAGATATATGGTATGTTCCAACATCATAGATTCCCGAAAACTTTCCAAGGACCAAGGAATAGAAAAATTCTGCTTTTCTATTTCCGCCACTTGTGGCAAATCTGCTTCCCGCATATTTCTTATTATCATATTAAGCTTCCTTCTCTTTTTCCAGTCTTTCTCGTTCTGCCTGTGAAAGTCTTAAATAATCCGGCATATGCTCTGCCGCAGTTTCTATTTTTCCTTCTTTAACATAACTTTGCGCCAAAACTGCCACTGCACCAGCTCTCTGTCTATTCATATGCGCAGGTGCAAATATATAATTTACTTCCGTATTCTCTTTCACAATTTCTTCATAAACAGGAACACCATCACCTAAGAAAATTACTTCTTTTCCTAAACTGTTTACTTTTGCCAAAATTTCTTCTATAGCAACTGCACATTGTTCTTTTACTACCTTAAATTCCTGTCCTTCAAATTCATAAAGTCCTGTATATACCTGATTTCTTCTGGCATCCATAAGAGGACATATGATTTTCTCTGTTCCATAACAATTATATGCCAATGCATCTACTGTGGGAATATGTACTAAAGGCTTTTTCAAGGCCAGTCCTAACCCCTTAGCTGTGGCAGAACCGATTCTTAATCCGGTAAATGAACCTGGTCCTGCCGCTACAGCAATATAATCTATAGTTTCTAATTCTAAATCTATCTGTTTTGCCACTTCGTCCAACATAGGCAATAAAGTCTGGGAATGTGTTTTCTTGTAATTAATGGTATATTCTGCTGTTAGTATTTCATCTTCTACTATAGCAACAGAGGCTGTAAGTCCCGAACTATCCAATGCTAATATTTTCATATTCTTCTCCTTCTATTGTTATCCTGCGATAATCAAAGCCTTGTTCTAAATCTTTCTCAATGGTAATACTTACACACTGTTTTGGAAGAATTTCCCTAATTAGTTCTGCCCATTCTATCAAACATACCCCATCACCATAAAAATAATCTTCGTATCCGATTTCTTCCATTTCTTCAATATCACCAATGCGGTAAACGTCAAAATGGTAAAAAGGCATTCTGCCCTCTTCGTATACTTGCACAATTGTAAAGGTAGGGCTGTTCACTGGTTCTTCAATGCCTAGACCTTTTGCAAATCCTTGGGTAAAAACCGTTTTTCCCACACCCAAATCACCATTTAAGGTAAGTACTGTTCCCTTTTTTACCATCTCGCCCAGTTTTCTTCCTAATTCTCTAGTTGCATTTTCATTTTTGGTTTCTATAATCTTCATTTTACTTTTCCTTTATTGCCAAAACCTAACTTTTGATTTTTACTTTTGCTGGTGCTACATGAGTGGAAATCATCTGTATCACCGCTTCATAATTATTTCCCATAGCTTCTTTTGGAAGTATTGTTGCTCTGTTTTTTCCCGTATATATAATAATACTTGTACTGGTAGAAGTAACTTTTATCATAGAATCCCATCCAGCTTCAGTCTCCGTACCATTCTGTGCAGAAGTAAGTCCTTCTTCTGATATAGTGTAAGTAATAGGATTTTGAAATACTTCACTGGTCTTCATTTGTTTTTGAGAACTTAAATATAAAGAAAAAGGTGTATACAAAAGCATCAGTGCCCCAAGTCCCAGATAAAGAACTGCTTTTCCCGGATCTTCTCCAAACATATTCACACCTAGCGCACCCACTAAAACACCAAAAACATTTCCTATAATAACACTGACACTGCTATATGCATGATGCAAAAGAAAGTTATACATAATTTTTTGTGTCATCTTCACGTCAAACTTTATACTCATAACTGCCTCCATTTCCTTTTTCTAAAGTAATTATCTCATTCATTCTAGCTTTCCTAAATTACTTTGTCAACACACTTCCTATGTTTCCTGAGTATTTACGAAAAATTTCCAAAATTATTTATGCTTTTTTCACAATAGTGCGACGATTCAAATGTCAACTGTTTTTCCACAATTTTGCGAAAAAAAGTTGCTTTTATACTTTCTACACAAAACATTTGTTTTCTTTTTTGTTATGTAAACAAGAGTTTTTCACCAGCGAAAATGTGGATAATGTGGATAACTTCGTGCATAACTTCACTTTCGCCATTTTTCGTCATTATTCTTTTGTGGATAACTTTATACACCTTTTTGTGGATTACGAAAGCAGGGTATTTTTTTTGTGCAACATTCATTGCTGTCTTTTCCACTTCTTTTCTTCTGTATATAATTGTTTAGATTTAACCCGGAATTAACTGACAATTTACCTATTTAAGAGTTTGCCCACGCTGGGCAAACAAACAGCAGAGGTTTAACTTATGTCAAACCTCTGCCTTCCATTTTTTATATTTAATTATCTAATGTATGTAACCGCCTTACATGGTGTACGATAATTGTATGATGAAATCTTAATGCCTGTTTTTGCAGTACTTGCATGTACTACCTGACCATTCCCAATGTATAATGCAACATGGTTAATAGTGCTTCCATTAGAATAGAATAATAAATCTCCTGGCTGAATTGCAGATAAATCTACTGGTGTTCCACCTGCTGCCTGAGAACGTGAATCACGAGGAATAGAAATTCCACAATCGCCAAATACAGAATAAGTAAATCCTGAACAGTCTGCACCATTTGTTAAGCTTGTTCCACCTGCTACATATGGATTTCCTACAAACTGAAGCGCATAATTTACAATCGCTGCTCTGTTTCCTGAAGCTGGTGCACTTGCTGCTGGTGCTGCTGGTGCTACACTAGAACTGCTTTCACTAGAGCTGCTTGCTGTAGATTCACTACTCTTTGCTTCACTGGCCGCTTTCTTCTTTGCAGCTGCTTCATCTGCTTTTCTAGCTGCTTCTTCTGCTTCTTTTCTTAATCTTTCTTCTTCTGCAAGACGAGCTTTTTCTTCCTCAATAGATTCTGCTTCTACAAATTCTGTTTCAAGGTCTACATAATCAGCTGAAACATATCCTTCAATGTCAGTATCTACAGCAATTTTTACCCATCCATCTAATTCTTCTACTACATCGTAACTTTCACCAATTGGAATTAATGTCTGAACTGAAGCATCCAGTCCGGCCTCGTTACGTACTTTTAAAGTTTCTGTATTTACAGTAGCTGTTCTATGCCCTACTTCTTCTGCAAGTTTTTCTGCATCTGCTCCGGTTACTACAAATTCTGCTTTTACATATCCATCTACTGTACCGGATTTGATTTTGTACCAGTCACCTTCTGTACCAATAATAGTTGCTGCTGAATTATTATATAATTTTCCTAAGATTTCTCCTTCTTCATTTGGAGCACTTCTTAAGTTTACATAATTAGTTACCTGAGCAATTGCAACATCTTCATACTCACTTTTTACTACTGGTGCTTCATTTTCTGAAACACTGGCACCACTTTCTTCCGTATCTTCTATGATTTCTGTCTTTTCTGTTTTATTTTCTACTTCTGTTGTATTTTCTTCTGCTTTTTCTTCACTTGATGCTAAAACTGTGTCATTTAACACTACAGAGATCCCTGCTCCCGGCATATCTGCAACGATTCCACTTGCCTGGGCGTTAAAAGAAAATCCGCCTGCAATAATAATTGCTGCAAGAGTTGCTGCTACTGCCTTCATCCTTTTGTTTTGCATAAATTCCTCCAAACACACAAAACGATGGTGCTGCTTCAAAAGCACCATCGCCTACAATTCGTTTTCTGTTAACCACAACAGATTTTAACAAATTTCTCCCTTTTTGTCAACCTTTCGATACTTTTTTTAGTTGACATAATTTTTTTCTACATTATTTCCATGGATAACATATATTCTTGTACGGATGCCACTGCATTTGCTCCATCGGCAGCTGCTGTAATAATCTGGCGAAGTTTCTTGGTTCTTACATCTCCTGCTGCAAAAATGCCCCTTACACTCGTTTTACAATCCTCTCCTGCTACAATATATCCTTTTTTATCCATTTCTACCAATCCTTGAAAAATTTCTGTATTTGGTTCTGTTCCTACTGCAATAAAAATTCCATCCAAATCAAGCTGTTCTTCCGCTTTTGTTTCTACATTCTGTATCTTTATTTTTTCTACCTTGTCTTCTCCTATAATTTCTGTTACTACACTGTTCCATACAGGAATAATATTTTCTTTCGAAAGAGCAGCTTCTTGAAGTATTTTTGCAGCACGAAGTTCCTCTCTTCTGTGGATCAAGTATACTTTTTCACAGCCTCTTGCCAAAAAAATGGCATCTTCTACCGCAACATCGCCACCACCAACTACTGCTACGGTTTTGTTCTTAAAAAATGCCCCATCACAGGTTGCACAATAGGAAACTCCCATACCTGCCAGTTCTTCTTCGCCTTTTACAGAAAGCTTTCTATGTTTTGCACCTGTGGCAATCATTAGCGCTTTGGCATAAAAAATCTCTTCTTCTGTTTTTATTTCCTTGACTCCATCTTCTCTTACAGAAATACTGCTTACTTCTGTTTCTACAAATTCTGCTCCCAATTTCTTAGCATGTTCCTGAAATTTTTCTGCCATATCAAAACCATTTATTTCCGGAAGTCCGGGATAATTGTCTACTTCATAAGTATTCATTACCTGTCCTCCACTCATGTAATTCTTTTCTATGGTAATACA
>JAFQCM010000043.1 GCA_017399445.1 Lachnospiraceae bacterium
CCCATAGACAGAGAATGGATAAACCAGCATTAGTGAAGAAGAATCTTCAGAAAGGATGTTTAGAAGGCTCCTTCTGTCTAGTAAAAAAGAATAAGTCTGTAAGCTTTTTCTTGCTTACAAACTTATTATACGAGGAGTATATACATATGAAAAACAAAATTGCAATCTTATTATTTACAGGAGTTATAGTATTAGGAGGATGTGCCAAAGAGGAACAGAACCAAAGTCAAGTAGAATCATCTGTACAGGTAGAAACTGAGCAGGCGACAGAAGCTCCTAACGAGATAGTAGAACCTACGGAAATAAGCATTGAACCAACAGAGGAAATCGCAGAACCTACGGAAATAAGCATTGAACCAATGGAGGAAATCGCAGAACCGACAGAGATAGTGGGTGAATCTACAACAGAAAATAGTGAAGCGCAAACCACAGCTGAAACCACTCTGAACGATACAATCTACATTGGAGAATATTTGGATTATGATAATAACGAACCAAATCTTGAAATCGCAAAAGGTGATGACGGAAAATATATTGTGCAAATTGGAATTTTTCGTCTAACTTCTCTGGAAGACGGCGTCGGAGAATTGACAGAGGAAGGCATGAAATTTACTGCAACAGATGCAGCCGGTAATCCAATTAGTGGTGTAATTACAGTGGAAAATCAGATTGCAACTGTTACTTTTACGGATTCTACTTGGGATTATTTGGAAAATGGTTCTACCTTTCAGTATACGAAAAGTTCCGATACGCCGAATGTGTGGAGTGAATATTAGAAAATAGAAGTCCAATTCAGTTAGATGGAAGGAGTTAGGAAGAAGCAGATATGAAAGAAGGGGGGATGATAAAGTTTTAGAGATAGTATGACGGGAATAGAGATGGCAGAAAAATTACAATACGGATAGAAAGGAAATTTTACAAATAAAAGTATAAATGGAAAGACTGAAATTATTTGAAAAATTTTGTGTTACGAACCCTTATGATTTTTCAGAAGAAGAATTTGAAAAAGTAAGACAAGATATCGAGCATCCTAGAAAGAGTGTAGTATTTGATGAGTATGTAGACTTTAATCTTTGGACCAGAGGGCTTAAGTCAAGGCATACTTATTTTGCTGATTATATATCAGAACAACTTCCAATCAATAAATACAAAAAACTTTTGGAAGTGGGATGTGGTAGGAATCCAAGAGTGTCAAGATTACTTGAACAAAAGGGATACATCATGACTGCAATGGATTCTGTGATTTCTTGTAAGTAAATGATGGAACAAAAAGGTGACATAGCGAATGGTGATGGAAATGAGGAAAGGGTAAGGAAGGCGAGTAATGTTACCTATATCAAAGCAGAATTTGATTTTACAAAAACAGATATATCAGAATATGATGCAATTATTGCACAGGAACCTTGTGAAGACACAGAGCATATCGTAAGAGCATGTGTGGAACAAAAAAGGGACTTTATTATTGCACTATGTGGGGTACCGCATGTATTAATCAATGGAGAAGAACCACAAAATGTAGCGGAATGGTATGATTATTTGGAGGAAATTGGTGGAGAAAATGGTTTTATCATAAATTCGAAGATGGTTCCTGGATATTTTTGCCCAGTGATGAAAGGTTTTCTGGAAGGAAAAAATTAAAAAAATTCCTTTAAAGAATTTCTCTATCGGTTGACAAAAATTTTCATTATACTATAATCTACTTTGGGACAATAGAAAAAATAGTGGGAGAAATACATGTATAGTAGAGCTCATAAGATAAAAAAATGGCTATTCCTTTCTGTATTCATAATAGTACTGGGATACGGCATCAATCAATGCTTTATGAACGTAAACGCGGCCCAAACTGGAATTGTAACAACCACAGGCGGGTCTTTACGAGTAAGAAGTACCCCTGGTGGTGAACCCATAGGAACGGTAGCAAAAGGACAAACAGTAACTATTATAGAAGAAAAAGACGGATGGCTAAAGATAGAATTTGGTGATTCCACAGGGTATGTATCAGCGGATTATGTGGAAATAGTAAAGGAAGATAATGCTTATAAGGAAGAATTACTGGCAGCAGGATTTCCGGAAAGCTACTGTGCACCATTAATGAAACTTCATGAGAATTATCCTCACTGGGAATTTGTAGCCTGGGATACAGGGCTTGATTGGGAAGAAGTAATAGAAGCCGAAAGTGCAGTAGGGAAAAATACCGTGTCAGGCACTTCCATTTCTTCTTATAAGTCTATTAGCAAAGGAGCTTATAATTTATCTACCAATACATGGATAAGTTTTGATAGTGGAGGCTGGGTGTCAGCGTCCGAAGAAATTATAGCTTATTATATGGATTCCAGAAATTTTCTGGATCCTTATTACATATTTCAGTTTATGGATCAGACTTATGATGAAAAGAAACAGACAGAAGAAGGATTAAAAACAGTTGTAAATAATTCCTTTTTAAATTCAAAAGAGTATCGACAAATATTAATGGATGCAGCAGAAGAGTCAGGAGTTAGTCCTTATGTATTAGCTTCCATGATTATGGTAGAACAGGGGTCTCAGGGAAGCGGAAAATCTATTTCAGGGACGCAGCCAGGATATAAAGGATATTATAATTACTATAATATTGGTGCTTATGCTACCAAAACCATGACTGCAGTGCAAAGAGGTCTTTGGTATGCAAAGGGAGGAAGTATAGGTGCTACTTCTTACAACCGACCTTGGAATACCAGAAAAAAAGCGGTAGTAGGGGGTGCCATATATTATGGTAAAAACTATGTGGAAAAAGGACAGACTACCTTATATTTGAAGAAATTCAATGTACAGGGAAGTGAAAAATATTCTCATCAATATATGACAAATGTACAGGCAGCGGCAGCAGAAGCTTTTCAGGTTGCAAAAGCCTATAATAAAATTACAGATGGAAAAATAACGTTTAGGATACCTATTTATAAAAATATGCCGGAAGAAATGATAGAAAGACCAAAAGGTACTGGAGATCCGGTAAATTATTTAAAGAGTCTTAAAATTGAGAATTATGATTATGCACCGGTTTTTAGTCGTTATGAGCAGAAGTATTCTTTAATTGTAGAAAGCAAGATAAAAGAGGTTAAGATTTCGGCAGAAGCATATACTAATAAAGCTGTTATCAGTGGTGATACAGGAAAGATTTCTTTAAATAAGGGAATGAATAAGGCAGAAATTGTGGTTACGGCAGAAAACGGGGTGTCAAGAACTTACACGATTTATATTTACAGGGGAAATAGTGAGGATGCAGATTTTGAAAATCCGGAAGATGATTTGAAAGATCCGGAAGGAACAAATACTCCAACTCCAAAACCTACAGAAACAAAAAAACCAACAGCAACCCCAAAACCGACATCTACACCAAAACCTGCTGCAGCAACCCAAAAAACGGGGGATGTAAACGGGGATGGAACTGTAACCGTAATGGATCTTTTAAAAGTAAGAAAAGCAATCCTTGGAATGTCTCAATTAACAGAAGAAGAACAAAAGTCAGCAGACGCGAATGGAAATGGAAAAGTGGATGTGCTTGATTTGCTTCGGATTCAAAAAAGCATTCTTGGAATAGAATAACAGGAGGAAAAAATGAAACAGTTAAAAAGAAGTATACAAATTATTATTTTAAGTATGGCAGTAATGCTTACATGCAAATTTAATGTTTTTGCAGCAGGAAATTCCATTTCTTTTTCAGATCCTACTGCGAAAAAAGGAGAAGCAGTGACTGTTACTTTAAAAGTAACATCTGACAGTACTGCCTTAGGAGCAGTGGATCTTAACATTGTATATGATGATTCTGCATTAGAATTTACTGGTGGAGGATCTTCTGTAAAAGGTGGTTCGGGAAGTATCCGTATTGCGGATACAGCTTCTGATTCCAACAGCAAAACAATGACTTATCAGTTAAATTTTAAAGCATTAAAAGCAGGAAAGTCATCTCTTACTGTATCAAACTATGAAGTATATGGATTTGATGAATCTGTGGTTTCTATGTCTCATGTAGGAAGTTCCAGTGTGGAAATTACAGATGATACGACGGCTCTGTCTAAAGATGCTAGTCTGAAGGAACTTAAAATATCAGAAGGAACTCTTTCACCAGCATTTAGCCCTTCTGTTATGAAGTATACTGCTTCTGTAGGGGCAGATGTAACCAGTGTGGTAGTTTCCGGTACTACTACAAATGCCAAGGCGGGAATTACTTCTATTACAGGTAATGATAATTTAAAGCCGGGAGAAAACGTAGTAAAAGTATCTGTTACCGCAGAAAGTGGTGCAACTGCAGTTTATACTATTACAATTACCAAGACTGAAAGTACAGCGCAGACAGCAGCAAGCACAAATGTGACGGCAGCACCAACAGCAACAGTAGCAGCAGAAGCAACTACAGCACCTAAAACGACAGGAACAGCAGAAACAACGGGAACACCAGAAACAACAGGAACACCAGAAACAACAGGAACACCAGAAACAACAGGGGCTGCAGAAAAATATATCAAAATAGGTGACAGGTTATTAACACCATTAGCTCTTCCAGCAGATGCTGAATTAAAAGGTTATACAAAAGGAACTTTAGAGTATAATAATACTACTATAGAAGCACTTGTTTCTGATTATATGGAAGTATATGTACTTTATATGGTTGATACTAATGGTAATGAGGACTATTATGTATACTACAGAGAAATTGGAGAATTTACAGAATTTATTAAAATTGACAACGGCGGAGACAAATTTATTGTAGTATTAGATGGATATCCTAGGGATATTAGTATTTATGGTTTTGAGAGAACTACCATCATGATTAATGATAAAAAAGTAGGAATAGCATGGAAATATACAGATGAATTAATCCAATATTCATCAGCAGCTGCAGAATATTATCTTGTAGGTGGTTTAAGTGAATCAGGAGTAGCTACATGGTATGTATATGATTTTGTACAGGGAACTTATCAGAGATATTTTGTACAGCCTGCAAATCTTATTGAAGAAGAAACAGGACCTGATTTAACTCTAACAGAACAGGAACAGCAGGTGAAAGAATTAAATGAAGCATTACAGAAAAGTAAAAATTCCAGACTTATGGTAATCGGAGTTCTTGCATTTATTGCGTTATTTTTATTAATTGCAACCATTAACTTGATTTTAAAGGTAAGAATATTGCAAGGTGAAATTGACGATTTAGAAGTAGAATTAGAAGAAGCACCAAAATCCCAAAAAGAAACCAGAGCGGTACCTCCGGTACAAAGACAGGTTCCACCAAAGAGAATGCCAGAAAAGAAGCAGGTGCCAGAAAGAAAACAACCATCCGAAAGGCAGCAGGTATCGGAAAAAAGAATAGTGCCGAAAAAGAAGAACCAGCCGGAAGAGGATTTCTTTGATGAGGAAGATATGATTCCAAGAGAAATGGAAGATGCCATTATTAAAGAAAAAATGTTAGGAAGAGGAATGGAAGAGGATGAATTTGAAGAGTCTTTTAAAGTAAGAAGAACAAAACCGACACCTCAAAAAACAACATCACAGAAACCAGTATCACAAAAATCAGCAACTAAAAAAGCAGTACCTCAGAAGTCAACACCTCAAAAACCAGTTGTTAAGAAGGCCGAGAAAAAAATAGATGATGATGATTTTGATTTTGAATTCATTGATTTAGATGACAAATAAGAATATTACAAAAGAAAATTTTATGCACTGATAGATAAAATATTGGATAAATATTAGAGAGAGAAGACAGACAGGAGGATTGAAATGCAAAGACAATATACAGAAAAAGCTTTAAAAGCTTTAGAACTTGCAAAAAAGTCTGCAAAACGTTTGAAACATTCCTATATTGGGAGTGAACATATTTTAATTGGTTTAATCGAAGAAGGCAGTGCAGTTGGAGCAAGAGTATTAGAAGCAAACGGTGTGGATGAAGAAACATTGTTGGATTTAATTGAACAATTAATTGTACCAATGGGAAATGTCGGACTTATGGATAAGGGTGGATTTACTCCAAGAGCAGAAAGAATTTTAGAAGCAGCAGGAAGAGAAGCAGAAAGATTCAAGGCAGATAAAATTGGAACAGAGCATATCTTAATTGCTATGATTAAGGAAGCTGACAGTGTAGCAACCAAGTTGCTAATCACCTTAGAAATTAATCTTCAGAAAGTTTATGTAGAAACTTTAGTTGCCATGGGGCAGGATGCAAACCTGTATCGTGAGGATTTTCAAAATGGTAAACTGGTTAAGAAAAAAGAAAAGGGTGGTACACCAACACTGAATCAGTACAGCAGAGATTTAACTATGCTTGCAAAAGAGCAGAAGTTAGACCCGGTAGTAAGACGAGAAAATGAAATACAGAGAATGATCCAGATTTTAAGCAGACGTAACAAAAATAATCCATGCTTAATTGGTGAACCAGGAGTTGGAAAAACTGCTATTGTAGAAGGTTTGGCAAGAAGAATCGTAGCAGGTACGGTACCAGATACCATTAAAGATAAAAGAGTAGTAGTACTGGATTTGGCGGGAATGGTAGCTGGTTCTAAATACCGTGGTGAATTTGAAGAACGTATTAAAAAAGTAATTAAAGAAGTAACGAATGATGGAAATATTTTGTTATTCCTAGATGAAATTCATACAGTCATTGGAGCTGGTGGAGCAGAAGGGGCTATTGATGCATCAAATATTTTAAAACCTTCTTTAGCAAGAGGTGAATTACAGATTATTGGTGCGACTACGATTAATGAATATCGAAAACATATTGAAAAAGACCCTGCATTAGAAAGAAGATTTCAACCAGTTACAGTAGAAGAACCAGAAGAAGCAGAAGCCATAGAAATCTTAAAAGGTGTTCGTGAAAATTATGAAAAACATCATGGTGTCATAATTACAGATGAAGCGGTAGAGGCTGCAGTAAAGATGTCAAACAGATATATTAATGACCGCTTTTTACCAGACAAGGCAATTGATTTAGTAGATGAAGCAGCAGCAAAGTTAAAATTAGGTTTTATAAGAGAAAATTCTGGAACGGAAGAATTGGAAGAACAATTGGCGGAATTAGAGCAGCAGGAAGAAGATGCCATTGTAATGGAAAATTTTGACACTGCTTCAGAAATAAAAGCAGAAAAAGAAAAACTGGAAGAGAAAATTCGAAAATTAAAGAAAAAACAGGAAAAATCTAAGAAAGTACCAACAGTAACCGAAGCAGAAATTGCAGAAATTGTTGCTATGTGGACAAAAATACCGGTAAAGAAAATTGCAGAAGAAGAAACTGCAAAATTAAAACGCTTAGAAAAGACTCTTCATGGCAGAGTAATAGGACAGGAAGAAGCAGTGAAAGCGATTTCAAAGGCAATCAAACGTGGAAGAGTAGGATTAAAAGATCCAAACAGACCAATTGGTTCCTTCCTGTTTTTAGGGCCAACCGGCGTGGGAAAAACAGAACTTTCTAAAGCATTAGCAGAGGCAGTGTTTGGAAGCGAAGATTCCATTATTCGAGTAGATATGTCCGAATATATGGAAAAACACAGCGTTTCCAAGATGATAGGTTCTCCTCCTGGATATGTAGGATATGAAGAAGGTGGTCAGTTAAGTGAAAAGATAAGAAGAAATCCATACTCGGTAGTGTTATTTGATGAAATTGAAAAGGCACATCCAGATGTATTTAATATTTTATTACAAGTTTTAGATGATGGACACATTACCGATGCTCAAGGAAGAAAGGTAAGTTTTAAGAATAGTATCATTATTATGACTTCCAATGCAGGGGCTCAATCCATTATCTCACCGAAAAAGCTTGGATTTGCTTCAGAAGATAATGAAAAAGTAAATTATGAAAATATGAAACAAAATGTAATGGAAGAAGTAAAACGTATTTTCAAGCCGGAATTTATTAACCGTATTGATGAAATTATTGTATTCCATGCATTAAATAAAGAACATATGAAGGAGATTGTAACACTCCTGTCTAAGAAACTGGTTGCCAGATGTAAAGAACAGATGGATATTGAACTTACCATTCGTGATAGTGTGAAAAAATTCATTGTAGAAAAGGGCAGTGATGACAAATATGGTGCCCGCCCATTGAGACGTGCAGTACAGACTTATATTGAAGATGCTATGGCAGAAGAAATATTGAATGGTAAAATTAAACAGGGCGACAGCGTTATTGTGGGTATTCAAGGCAAAGACATTAAATTTTCATTAAAGGAAAAATAAACTAGTAGAAAAAAGAAGAAAGATGATGTATACTAGTATATAACAGTGAAAAACAGAAGAAAAACGGAGGACTTTTTAATGGCTGTAGTAAAAGAATTAATTCGCGCAAATGAAGCGGGGGAAATTAGCTTTGGAGATTATTCATTAGAAAAAAAGACAAAGCTGGAAGATTTTGAATGCAATGGAGATATTTACAAAGTAAAAACTTTTCATGAAATAACAAAGCTTGAAAAGAACGGTATGTTTGTATATGAATCTGTACCGGGAACGGCTGTTGAAAATTTATCACAGAATGAGCATGGAATGGAATTTGTGGTAGAAGGACCAGAAGATGCTCAGATTACCATTGAATTAGAAGATGATATGGAATACAAGATTTACATTGATGATATTAATGTAGGAAAAATGAAGACCAATCTTGGTGGAAAGCTTACATTAAGTGTAGAACTTGCAAAACGTGATGCAGTAAAAGTAAAAGTGGTAAAATTATAAGATTAATGTAAAGTACTATGCTCCTCTAAACCGGGTGATAGCAGTTCGGTTTCAGGGGAGCATTTTTGAATACTTTTTATAACGGTTCAGAAGAAATATGAAAGAATAGGTAAAAGAAATAAAAATAGGGAAGAAAGGGGAATATAGATGGCAAAAGGAAGTGTGTTTTTTTGTCAGAATTGTGGTCATGAATCATCGAAATGGTTAGGACAGTGTCCGGGATGTAAGGAGTGGAATACCTTTGTGGAAGAAGCTGCACCCAAAAAGGCTGCAGGTGGCAGAGTAAGAAGCAGAGAGAGGACAACTCCGGTAACTTTAAAGGAGATTGAGTTAAAGGAAGAAGAAAGAATCCGTACGAACATAGGGGAGTTAGACAGAGTATTAGGTGGTGGCATTGTAGCGGGTTCTTTAATGCTGGTAGGTGGAGACCCGGGAATCGGAAAGTCTACTTTATTACTTCAGGTGTGTCAGAATCTGGCAGAAGATAATCATGAAGTATTATATATTTCAGGAGAAGAGTCTTTAAAGCAGATTAAAATCAGAGCTCAAAGAATCGGAGAATTTAAAGATAGTTTATCACTTTTGTGCGAAACTAATTTAAATGAAATTGAAGAAGTGGTAAAAGCTAAAAAACCGGAAGTGGTAATTATTGACTCTATTCAGACTATGTATAATGAAAATGTGTCTGCAGCACCAGGAAGTGTTTCTCAGGTAAGAGAATCTACAGGAACTTTAATGGTGTTAGCAAAAACATTGGGAATTGCTATTTTTATTGTTGGACATGTAACAAAAGAAGGGGTAGTGGCAGGACCAAGAGTATTAGAGCATATGGTGGATACTGTGCTGTATTTTGAGGGGGACAGACATGCTTCTTACCGTATTTTGCGAGGAGTAAAAAACAGATTTGGTTCAACTAATGAGATAGGTGTGTTTGAAATGCAGGGAAATGGACTAAGAGAAGTCACCAACCCTTCCGAATTTATGCTAAACGGAAAACCAGTAGGAGCTTCCGGATCTGTAGTTACCTGTTCTTTAGAAGGAACCAGACCGATTTTAGTAGAAATCCAGGCATTAGTATCTGACACCAGTTTTCAGATACCAAGAAGAACTACCGTGGGAATTGATTTTAACAGGGTGAACTTATTATTGGCAGTATTGGAAAAAAGAGCCGGTATGCAGTTGGGAGGCTGTGATGCCTATGTAAACTTAACTGGTGGAATGCGATTATCAGAGCCATCCATTGACTTGGCGGTAATTGCAGCATTGGTGTCTAGCTACCGGAATCAGGTGATTGATGAACATACTATTATCTTTGGTGAAGTAGGACTTACTGGAGAAGTCCGTGGAGTTGCTCAGGCAGAGGTACGGATTAAAGAGGCCGAGAAAATGGGCTTTACCAGATGTATTGTGCCAAAAAGCAATTGTGACAGTATAAAAGAGTTGAAACCGGGGATTCAAGTAGTGGGAGTAGCCGGGATTATGGAGTTGATGGATGTCTTATAAGGAAAAAGACATTCTTGCATTTCAAAATTTGGGTGATTTGTGTGGAGCATCAGAGAAGCCTATCGTGCTTATGATAGATGAAGTAATTTCTGGCAAACAGAAAATAAAAGAAAAATTGGCTGGATAAAATATGATAAACAAAATATTAAGAGAATTTTAAACTTTTTCGCATGTTATTCTTAATTTCTTAAAAGTATAACTGTATGTGTGGTAAGAATAAAAGTGATTTTTACCGCATAAAGTATGAGGAGTTAAAAGGAGAATGAGAAAAATGAAAAAAAGTAAAGTAGCATTATTATTAGTTGCCGTATGTGCAGCTTTAGCAGGATGTGGAGAATCAACAGAAACAACAGATACTGATGCAGCAGTGGAAACAGCAGTAGAAGAAGGTGTAGAAGAAGTAGAAACAGAAGAAGCAGCAGCTGAAGAAGCAGAAACAGAAGAAGCAGAAACAGAAGA
>JAFQCM010000044.1 GCA_017399445.1 Lachnospiraceae bacterium
GCAAAATGAAAACAATTCAAAAAGAAAGTAAAGGAAGGTAAAAAATACTAAACTCTGTAACAAAGAAAAAAATCGCCGTAAGCCAGTAAATACACTGAGTACAGCGATTTTTTCTTTTAGAAACTGTCAAAGACGGGATTCTAGCATAGGATAATTGGTTTTTCAAGATATTTTTCCACATTTTACTTTAAATTATTCACATTCTAGTAACTACGTAGTTTGTCCTGGGAATCATCTGTGGTTTTTTTAATGGATTTTATTAGCACAAAATATCCATTATCCTGATCAACCTTCACTTCTACACGTTCTCCTGCCTTTTTTCCAATCAAAGCTTTTCCCATAGGAGATTCAATACTAATGAGACCTCCTAAAGAGTTTCCTCTTACTGAAGTAACTATTCTATAAGTTTCTTCCACTTCATCTTCTTCAAAATACACCGTTACTGTGTTATTTAATCCTACTTCATCTTCTTTTGAGTCATCTTCAATTATTTCTGCTGTTTTGAGCATTCTTTCCAGATAACGGATTCTGCTTTCATTTTTATTTTTGTCTTTTTTAGCTGCATGGTATTCAAAATTCTCACTTAAATCCCCATGTGCTCTGGCTTCCTTCACTGCTTCTAAAGCCTCTTTTCTGATTACCAACTTCCTATACTCAATTTCTTCTTCGATTTTTTTTATATCGCTTTTGGTTAACTTCTCTCTCACTTTTTGTCCCCTTTTCTTTTACCTTTACTTTTAATAAAATAAAATTTGGTTAAACTTCATTTTATAACCTGCTTCTTCTCTTGTCAATGATTGTTAAATACCTGTAAATTTTTTTATTATTGCCAACAAATGGTAGAAGAAGCATTTATCTTATGTTATACTTTTTACATTAAAAATTGTTGCTAAGGAGGCTCATATGATAGATAGTATTATTTTTGATTTGGATGGTACTCTTTGGGATTCTACTGAAATAGTTGCCAAAGCCTGGAATGAAGTCATTGAACAAGACCCAAAAGTAAACATGCATTTAACAGCAGAAGATTTGAAGAAATTGTTTGGTCGTCCACTTCCGGTAATTGCCAGTATACTTTTTACTGGACTATCAGAACCAGAACAACTGGATTTAATAGACCGTTGTTGTCACAATGAACACATTGCCCTTTCCAAAGAATGTGGTATTTTGTTTCCTGAGTTAGAAAAAACTTTAAGAACTTTAAAAGAAAATTACAAGCTATTTATTGTGAGCAATTGTGAAGATGGCTATATTGAAACTTTTTTAGAAACCACAGGTCTTGGAGCTTATTTTACTGATTTTGAATGTCCGGGAAACAGTGGACTTTTAAAAGGTGATAACAACAAACTTATAGTAGAACGAAATCATTTAACTTCTCCTATTTATGTAGGAGATACTCAAGGTGATGCAGATGCAGCCAAATATGCTGAAATACCTTTCATTTTTGCTAAGTATGGTTTTGGAAATGTAGAAAATTATCAGTATTCTATCTCTAAATTTTCTGATTTACCTCAACTGCTCTCATCCATATCCATCTAATTTTCAATAAAAAGTGTCTGAATAGTTTTCTCTATCCAGACACTTTTTTTTAATTAACAGCCTTTTCTTCCTGAAATTCTTCTCCTAATTCATTGTTTGTGATTTCAAATTCCAAACCTCTGCGATATATAATAGATACAATAGCACTTCCACAAATTGCCAACAAAACTCCAAACTGCATTTGTATTGTTTCCTCAAACATATATATTGCACCAGAAATAGTAATTAAAATACTTGTTACGACAATAAAATTAATATTACCTTTTTGTGCACGCATAAGTAATTCTATAGAAAAAATGCCTGCTGCCAACAATATTAAAAGATAATATGCATCTTCTAAATATATAAAACCACTTTTACTCATATCTTTACGCATTTCAAGATTAGCTCCGCAACCAAATATATACTGTGCTTTCTTTAACATTAAATTGAAAGATTCTGCCTTATTTTCACTAAACCTCTGCCATGCTGCCATTCCACATACATTTTGTGCATCTTTTGGATTGTTTCCTTCTTCATAATTCTCCATTAGAAATTCATAATCCTGTTCATTTTCATTTCCAATGCTTTCTGCATTCATTCCAGTTAACAATCCATAACCATTTGTCCCAGTAAGTTTCGTATTTGAAATTTGAAGTTTTGAAGCCACACTTCCATTTACTCCATTAATTACAAAGATTGCTACTACTACACTAACTGCAACTGCCGGAATACGTTTCACAAAATTCTCTCCGAATGTTCTTCCTCTTCCTTCTTCGCCCTTTACAAAAGCAGATGCAATAAACAATACAAATAATACATACATGGATGTCTGCATATAGGCAAGAACTCCCAAAGTCACTCCCGCCAAACCAGAAAATATTGGCCAGCAATTTGCCCTACGAAACATTAAAAAGAAGTATATTGTTGCCAGAAACAGCATCGTACAAAAATATTTTTCACTATCATAGGTGATACCAAAAATATGTGATGGCCACAATGCACAAATTAATAATCCCGTTAATGCTCCACTTCTTCCATACATATTTTTTACAATAAGATATACCAAAACAGTTGATATAATGGAAATTAATATATTAAAGACTTCATATCCTTCCACAGCTCCAACAGAAATCCCCTGAAATGGTTCTAGAATATCTTTCATCACTTTTTGAGCTGGAAAAAGTACATCTTCATACAAAAACTGTTTTTCCTGTGTCGGTGCTTTCACAAATATGGCTGCTAAAATTCTTGTCACCACTGCTGCCAAAAGGAGTATTGCAACACTAACAGTTTCTGCTATTCGCATTTTACTTTTAATGCAATATAGTACCACAAAAACTTTTTCTTCTGCCAGATAATTAATTAATTTATAAGCTCCCATGCATATTAAAAGAAAGCAAAGCAACAAAATTCCTATCTGTAGAAATTTGCTCCTGTTTTCATACCCAAAATTAGCCACCCCGTTTACAAACAAAAAAATACTAGTTACCGCAAAAATAATTACGATACCCTTTTTACTCATAAAATCTCCATCCTTTAATAATTTAAACCTGTAATTTTAACTGTGCTTCTTGTTCTGCCTCCGATTTAAATTCTTCTATCTTATCCTGAGAAAGAGAAGGCAGATCATCTATTGACTGTACACCAAAACACCTTAAAAATTCCTCTGTGGTTCCAAACAACAATGGCCTTCCTGGTGCATCTTTTCTTCCTAATTCACACACCAGATTATATTCTACCAGTTTATTTACCGCATGGTCCGACTTTACGCCACGAATTTTTTCAACTTCCATTTTTGTTACAGGCTGCTTATATGCTATAATAGATAACGTTTCTAAAAGCACATCTGTCAATACCTGCTTTTTCGGCTGTGCTGCCAGTTTAATTAAATACTCATACATTTCCTTTTTTGTACACATTTGAAATGAATTTTCTAATTCAATAATCTGAATCCCCCGTTCTTCTACAGCATATTTATCCATTAAATTATGTACAATTTTTCTGGTAGTTTCCTCGTCATGACCAATGGTGGCTGCCAGCCTGCTCAGTTCAACTGAGTCTCCCATTGTAAAAAGCAATGCCTCTATGATTGCTTCATTTTTCTTAATTTCCATTTATGTTTTCCTCATTTATTACTGTAATGTAAATTTCACCAAAAGTTTCCTCTTGAAGAATCTTAATTTTTCCACTTTTCATCATTTCTAAAACTACCATAAAGGTAACTACAATTTCCATTTTTGTGGACTGTTTATTAAGTAATTCCCGAAAGGTAAACTCCTTGTGTTCCAGCACAAACTGTTCTACATCAATTATTTTTTCTTCAATACTGACATCTTCTTTTTCAATATTTCCATACTGACTTCTGATTGGATCAATTCTATCTTCCTGTCGCTTCATAACTGTTTTAAAAATAGAATTTAGTTTTCTTAATGTAATGTCCGATAATAGTTCTTCAATATTTACCGGCTCCACATAATTTAAGACTTCTTCCGGTATGGTTGGATTTTTATACAAAGATTTCCCTGCATCCAGTTGTCTGTCCTTTAACTCATAGGCCATAAACTTATACATTTTGTATTCCAATAACTGTTCTACCAATTCCGCTCTCGGATCTACCTCTTCCCCTTCGTCATTTACCTCTTTTGGAAGAAGCATTTTACATTTAATGTCAATTAAGGTAGCCGCCATAACCAGAAATTCGCTTACTATATTTAAATCCTGTTTTTCCATTTCACGGATATAATCTAAATACTGTTCTGTAATTTCTACAATTGGAATGTCATAAATATTCACCTTATTTTTCTCTATTAAATGCAATAACAGGTCAAGCGGACCTTCAAATGCCTGTAATTTTACTGTTAATTCCATTTTTCTTTCCTTCCCTGCTTTTTAAGAAGCTGTAAATTTAAGAATCACCAATTCTGCGGGATTCAGAAAACGGATGGGAATGGTATGAACTCCTAATCCTCTGCTGATAATCAATTCTTTTCCATATTCTTTCTTTCTTCCACCATCATATTTGGGAAACAATTTGAAACTTGGAGAAATTACTCCACCTAGAAACGGAAGTCTTGTCACACCTCCATGCACATGTCCTGATAAGGTTAAATCGGCTCCCCAGGAAGCATAGGCCTTAAAATATTCCGGATTGTGTGCAAGAAGAATCGTATATGCTTTCTCATCTTTTTTTCCAATCAGTCTCTCTACATCTTCTTTCTGAAGAATTTCATGAAAAAAGCGTTGATAAAACACCTGCTCTATTTCCAATCCTGCAATTTCCAAGTCATTATCTTCTAAGGTAATCCTTTTGCATTCATTTATCAGATATTCTACACCCGCTTCTTCCACTGCCTTGGTATATTCTTCATACATGGTCCCATATTTTTCAGGGTAAAGTCGCATTCTATGCTCGTGATTTCCATTGGAATAATATATTTTATATTTTTCTGCCAGTTTTTTTATAAAATCAACTGCTATATTCAGTTGGTGTCCTGCTTTTGCTACCGGAATATCGCCTCCTACTAGAATAAATTCAGGTTGCTGCGCCTCTATGGCTTCTAATAACTGCTCATTGTTCTTTCCATAAGTATGATTGTGTAAGTCTGATATAAAAGCAATGGTATGGTCCTTTTCTAATTTAAGTTTCTGAGATTTTATGTCATAAGTCCGAACCACAAAACTTCTATTTTCACGATATATTTCCACTACAATAAGCGCTGCAGTTCCAATAACTGCCGCCATAAGTACAAATAACCAGTTCATGGATTTCTCCTTCCCTATTACGGGCAAGTCTAAGATCTCACTACTAATTATACTCGTAGTTTTTTTAATTCTCAAGACTTTTGTCATAATTTTGTAAAAATTATGTAATTTTTACAAAATTTCTTTTGCCCATAATGTTTATTTTCTTATATATTTACCATTTTTCTTTTTAATTCTCTACATTTTTTCTAGCATCTTTTCTTTTCTTAGTCTTACTCTCATATAACATCAAATCTGCTACTGACAGCATTTGATTTAATTCCAGATCTTCACTCCATTTATAAACCGCATAACCAATGGACAATTCAATATAATAAGGCTTATCTGAACTTTGATTAAACAATTTACTATTTAGAATAATTCTGTCACGAATTTCCATTCCCATATTTTCATTTTTAATAATGGCAAGAGCTGCAAATTCATCACCACCAATTCGTCCAATTACGTCCGTACTTCTCAAGCTGTTCTTCAAATAGGCACCAGCCTGTTTAATAGCAAAATCTCCTTCCTGATGTCCAAACTGGTCATTGATTTGCTTTAAATGGTCTAAATCTGCATAAATACATAATAAATAATATGTCTTTGCCTTATCCATCATAGCTATAGCATTTTCCAAAAATCCTCTTCTATTATATAACTGGGTAAGTTCATCTTTTTCCGACATCATATTTAAGATGTCATTTTTATTCTTTAAAGCTGTCATTGCCTGCTCTAATTCTGCTTGAATTTTTCTCTGATTCTTTGTCAGTTCAATAAACTGAAGGGCGCTTCCGATATGAAGACTAGCACTATACATACTTGTAATATTATCCTGTGTCATCTCACAGACTAATATTCCATACATACGTTTTCCTGCAAACAATGCATACACTGCCATATTTCCGGAGCCCTCCCAGGAAATGATCTCTGCTAATCCCTTTTCCTGATTCAATTTTTCTCTTTCCCGAATTTTTGCAATAATGCCATTCTCAATCTTTGCTACAAGACGTATCTCCTTTGGACATTCCCAGTCCTGAATTTTCTGATTAATTTTCAATTCATCTAGCAAAAATAAGTAGGCATTATTTATTTGCATAAAACGGAGACGTTCCATCAAACATTCATACATTTGCAAATCGTCATCAATATTTGCAATCATATCCCTAGTAATAAATGGTGTTGTCCAGATATTCCTTTGCAATGTATCAACTCTGTTATTAGTATCAATCATAGTAATATTTTGTATGTAATCTAAAATATGAAGCAACATGTTGGAAAGTTTTCCCCTTCTGTTACTATCCTGAACCAAAAAAATAATATTTGTTATCTGTCGATACAACTCTGTAACAAAATCACTAATTGCAATTTTCTTAGACCCTACTAATGTGCGCATAGACACATCCATAAATTCCACATCATATTCTTTTTTTTCTTTTCCAAGATAGACTTCTGCAATATGGTAAAATACCCGATACAAAACCTCACGAATTGCCTTATCTTCCACAATACTAATTTTATAAAGGAAAACTTTCTGAAGAATTTCCTCACTACATTGTTTCGCAATTTCATCGTATGTACTATCTTTTGAAATCTTCTGGAAAACTTCTCCAATTTCTTTTTCACTACCACAGGATTCTCTATGTTTAAAATATACCGGCACCTTAGCAGATTCTAAATTTCCATTTTGACACAATTCAATTGCTTTTTTCATTGCCATATAGCCCAAGTCATAAGAATTCTGTTCTACTGTGGTTAAAGACGGAAACGCTGACTTTGCTTCTGGAATATCATCGAATCCAGTAATAGCAATATCACTTCCCGGAATTAGTCCTCTCTTTTTGCATTCCTCATATCCCGACAAGGCCATAGTATCATTGGCACATACTACTGCCTCAACACCTGGATTTCTGTCCAGTATTCTCCCAAATAAAGATGCTGAATTAGCAGAATAATCTCCATATTCTACCATTTCTTCCTTTATTTCTATTCCATGTTCCTCCATCACCTGACAATAAGCTTCCAGACGTTCTCTTGCATCACGATTATTTTCTTTTGGTCCTCCTAAATATGCAATTTTTTTGCATCCATGTTTTTCCATAAGATGTTCTACACATTTTCTGATTCCATCACAGTTATCTGATATTACACTGGTATAATTCTTATATTCATCACCAACAATAATAACTGGTATTGTTAAATCTTTAAAACGCTCAAAAAATTCTTCCTTACTCTCTTCCATATACAAGTAAAAAGTAGAATATGCAACAATTAATACATCCAATTTCCCTAATTTTGCATAATCAAATACTGTATTAAATTGAAAAAGATACTTCTGTTCCTTATTGCCTCCTTCATAATAATACAGTTCATCAAAACAATTAGCATGAGCCCCCATAAAAACCAGAGTTTGCACATCACAATCTTCTGCCTGATGAACAAGCCCATTCAACAAATCATCTGTGTGAGAAGTGAAAATATTACCAAGTAAAACTCCCACGGTTATTTTTCCGTTCTTCACATTATCGCCTCCAAACAACCCAATAAATTATATATTAATATATA
>JAFQCM010000045.1 GCA_017399445.1 Lachnospiraceae bacterium
CAATATCTCCTATTCTCTTATAGATTATATATCAAAATCCTTGAGAACGGGATGTCAATTTTTATTGTACAACATCAAATTCTGTTCTAGCGGTTTTAATAATCTACGATTTTACACTACTCTCAAACCTCTTGCCATAATATCTTTAAAAGATATAGTTTTAATAATCTACGATTTTACACTACTCTCAAACTTTTAAATCAAGCGTTTTACTAATTTCACTGTTTTAATAATCTACGATTTTACACTACTCTCAAACTAAAGAAAGGGGCGCAAGCCTCTTTTTTTTGTTTTAATAATCTACGATTTTACACTACTCTCAAACTGTAGGATCCATGAATTTAAAGGTATCATCGTTTTAATAATCTACGATTTTACACTACTCTCAAACCATAGAGCTGCATGAACTCGGTTCCATACAGTTTTAATAATCTACGATTTTACACTACTCTCAAACTCAGTAACAGCGCCACGAATTACATGGGTAGTTTTAATAATCTACGATTTTACACTACTCTCAAACGATTGGCTGTGCAGCCTGGAGCGATTTCATGTTTTAATAATCTACGATTTTACACTACTCTCAAACTTCATCGTTCGCTTCAACTTCTGTTTCTTCGTTTTAATAATCTACGATTTTACACTACTCTCAAACAGATTGCCACAATTCAATAGCGATATTATTGTTTTAATAATCTACGATTTTACACTACTCTCAAACATATACCTTGATTTTAAATCAGCAACATCAGTTTTAATAATCTACGATTTTACACTACTCTCAAACGATGGTGCAGACGCAAGATATAAAAATGCAGTTTTAATAATCTACGATTTTACACTACTCTCAAACAGAACCGTTTTTCCCATCTATTTCTAACAAGTTTTAATAATCTACGATTTTACACTACTCTCAAACGAAATCAGTTGTGAGCACTTACAGATTTTAGTTTTAATAATCTACGATTTTACACTACTCTCAAACTCGAACCATTCACGAGTTTCTTGAATGCAAGTTTTAATAATCTACGATTTTACACTACTCTCAAACTAAAACTTTCTAAATCCTGTTTCTCTTCTTGTTTTAATAATCTACGATTTTACACTACTCTCAAACTGAGCTTTTGGGTGAAGATTTGCTAAATGTGTTTTAATAATCTACGATTTTACACTACTCTCAAACTGTAGGCGTAGCCGCCTTTGTCCAGGTAATGTTTTAATAATCTACGATTTTACACTACTCTCAAACTCCGGTAATCATTGCATACGGCACCATGAAGTTTTAATAATCTACGATTTTACACTACTCTCAAACCGTTTTAGGAAGCTTTTCTAATTCTTTAATGTTTTAATAATCTACGATTTTACACTACTCTCAAACTTCCTAACTTTAAAGCAGGTAAGAAAAGAGGTTTTAATAATCTACGATTTTACACTACTCTCAAACTGACGGATGAAGAAACAGAAGTACATCATAGTTTTAATAATCTACGATTTTACACTACTCTCAAACTCCTTGACCAGGTAAAGCAACGAAGGAATAGTTTTAATAATCTACGATTTTACACTACTCTCAAACAATATTTTTTGTCTTTGTCACAGATACTTTGTTTTAATAATCTACGATTTTACACTACTCTCAAACAGTAGCCTTGATTAACTGGTCAAGAGTATCGTTTTAATAATCTACGATTTTACACTACTCTCAAACTGAACTGGCTATGTGTAATAAATGGGATTAGTTTTAATAATCTACGATTTTACACTACTCTCAAACAAATCAGATTGTTGGATTGGAAAAAGCTAAGTTTTAATAATCTACGATTTTACACTACTCTCAAACTTGACGGAGGATAAAATAAAGCTGCGGGATGTTTTAATAATCTACGATTTTACACTACTCTCAAACGATGAATGGCAGTTTTTTCAAGATTTTTGGGTTTTAATAATCTACGATTTTACACTACTCTCAAACTGGGTACTTGACGGACTTGTCCTTCAAGTGGTTTTAATAATCTACGATTTTACACTACTCTCAAACTATTATAGCATACTAGTACATTTATCTCAAGTTTTAATAATCTACGATTTTACACTACTCTCAAACTGTATCGCCCTCATACTGCGCATTTGCGGCGTTTTAATAATCTACGATTTTACACTACTCTCAAACCTCAAATCTAAAAATAAATGCCTTACACGCATTACAAAATCGTAGTCACACCCTAATTATACAACCCTACAATTATCCGAATCAAGCACAATCTTATTTTCCTCCATAAAATAATCACGATTTTCAAAACATAATAAATAAATTCCTTCATAACATGCTGTCATTTCTATTTTTCTCCATTCTTCTTGTGTGAAAAAGCCCTGTACTCCAATCAAAATTAAAACTCTTATTTTCAATAAACGTGAAACAGCTTTTATATACTCATTAAATCTTTCAAGCAAGTTTTCTGGCAATAATATTCCTGATACTCCAGCCTTTATAATAGTGTGAAAATCCTCATATGAGGCCTCTATGTTATACTCAAGTCCCCATTCCAATTCATAAATATAAGCTTCAATGTCATTCATAAGTTTCGTCGTCTTTTCGTAATGTTCCTCATCTATAGCTAAATTATATAAATGCTCTGTTACCGCTTTTTGAATTTTTCGATTATCAAAATTTAAAAAGAAAACAGAGTCTACTACATCTAAAACTGTATTTTTTTTCAATATTTTCTCATTGTCCGAAAAAATCCATTGCTCATTATCCTCTGCAATAGAACACAACATGTCTTGTACCATTTCACGATAAGTTTTCGGTTCTTCTAACACAAAAACATTAGCTTTCGTATTGACCATATCCATTTTTGTTTCTAAAAATTTTGTATAAACCTTCAAAAAACAACCAACCTTTCATCTGTACATAAAACATCACTAGAAAATTCACCACACACATACTCCATACGATTATATTGTTTTTCTGTCACCGTCATCATTTGTACAATTCCTTCTAAAGGCTTATTTTTTCTTACACTTTCCACTATACTTGTTGCTGCTGTTTGATTTAATGCCATTTTTGTATACACCGACTCCTGCATCATTAGAAAACCATTTTTTATCAAAAATTTCCGAAATCTTGTATATTCCCTACGATTCTCAGAAGTCAGTGTTGGCAAATCAAAAAATACAATTACTCTCATAAATCTATAACTCATTGCGATAAAACTTTATTATAGATAAATCCCCATCATTTAATGCATCAAAAACACTTTTACTATATATTCGAATAGCTTTGCTCACATATTCACTATTTCCATCAATGCAAACTGTCTGGTTCAAAATATCTACTAATTCTCTTTTCTCCTTACTATCAAATTCTACTAAATTCATACTTGCAACTTTTCTATCCACTAAAATTCGAAATGGTTCCATTAAATCACAAGCAAGATTAAATTCGTTAAACATATTATCATGAAATACACCTAATTGAGTAAAATAACCTTGGGCAACTACTTCTTTTGCAAACGTGGAAAGTATGATACTATACCCATAATTAAGTGCTGCATTAATATTACTTTCCAGCGTTCTAGAAAAATCCATTCCAAAAAGTGCATTAAAATAAACTTTCGCTGCATGCCCTTCTCGATTACTCTCATCTCCTGGTTTTATTTCCTCAATATATTGTTGTAACAAATTACTCTCTACTTTTTCCAAATCTTTTAAAAATTCTGCTTGTTTTCTTATTTTTTCAGCAACAATTTCCGACCAAACCAGCTTTTTCATTTCCTCTGACCAAGCAATTTGTTTTTTATACTTTTGACTTGTATCATGACTTCCATAGAATGCCACCAATTGAGATGATGGCATCCTCTTTTCATCACAGAAAATAACTTTTATTTTTTTCTTTGTTAATTCCGCGAGAAGACTTGTAGTAATTGACACTGCTGTAGATTCAATTAACAAAACTGATATCTCGCTTAGATGAACCTTCGTAACTGTGTCCATACGAATCACCAAGTAATTCAGTTGTAAATCCAACTTTGCCCGATTAGATATTACAATTGTTCTCCAACTCATTCATTAATCCTCTCTATAGTTTCATAAAGACCTGTTACTGACTGATGAATAATTGCCAAATTCTTTCTATCTGTTATGTTCATATTGATTCGAATTCGTCCTTGTGTTTTACTTCCACCAATTAATAATAAATTAGGCATATCTGAATTACATTGAAATAATTTCAATATTTCAGCAATCTGTATTGCTTTATTTTCTATAGTTAACTCTCTAAACTTTTCTTCTCCCAACTTTAGTTTATCTTGAAACTTTCCTAACATAACTTTATATATTGTACTATTTAATTTGCCTTGAAATATCGCATACAACTCATCTAAAGATTTATCTTGAATACTGCTTTTCTCATTAATCAGGATATCTGGTTTTTCTTTTTTATCCCCAACAAATTTCATAATATCCTTTAATACTTTTAAATTTTGCTCTTCTAAATTTAGTGAATTAGCATTATCCAACAATAACTGTTCGAGCGACCTTCCAGTAATTCTCATTTTGAATCCGTCGTGCACTAAAAGAGTATTAATAAATATTTTTTTCTTAAGAATTTGCACACTATTTAATTCATATTTTTTTTCTATATTTTTTATTGCAAATTCTTCACTATTTTCCATCCTTTTTTTCATATAAATTGCTATTGGAATGAACATTTTAATAATCTTTCCTTTTTTGTTTTTTCCTTGAACCAAGGAAAAATATGCTATCTTAGCACTATTGTATCCACCATATTTTTCTATGTCTTCTAATCTTTTTTCTTCTTCTCCTGATTTTAATGGAATTTGAGCTTGTCCTTTCTTTTTGGGTTGAACATCAAATAATTCTCCATTGCGTTCATAAAGCTGCTTCGTCACCAGCACCTTATCACTAGCCAAAGTCTTTTTTACCTTAATAATACTTCCATTTTCTCCACTAATCCAAGCTTTCTCCTTACCACATTCCACATCATATTCAAACATCCTAATAAGGTTATAAGTACGATATGTTCCATGTTCCAAAAAGTATTTCCGGATATCTTTTGTAAATTTCAAATGATATGTATTTCCTACTACAATATTCAAATAAGCATCCTTTGCATGATGCAAGTCATTTAATTCCCTTACTTTAATAATTCCAAACTTTCTTCTGAAGTCTGATACATTTCTGGCTTTAGAATAAACGATCTCTGTTTCTTCAGGAAGAATCTGTTTCAAAAGTTCTGTGAATGCCTTGGTACTCTGTCTGGTTTCTACCAATTGACGATTAATAAATCCTGTCAGCTCTTCATTTGTTAATTCCGTAGTTCTTATCAATCTTTTATATTTTTCATCACTAATTAGCCCTTTTTTCTTCCACATAAACCAAGTACTTCTCATTCGCCCCTGAATTTCATTATTAATAGGATAAACATCACTTTTATGTTCATTTTCTGGTTTATATACTAATACGCGATTATCCAGACTATCATCCGCTGTCTTCGATCTTGGATATATATGATCGATATCATAATCCACCAGATCTTCTATTTCAATTTTTCTTCCTGTATAAGCACATGTCCCAAGCTGTTTGTAATACAAATACAATTTGTCACTTCTTAATTTATCATTTTCCTCACCTTTTAACTGCTCAAACAGCTCTTTTTCATCTTTAATACTCTTATAAAGTTCTGTCAATTCATCCTTTCTTGTGACACTACGTTTAGATTCCTGATGTTCCTTCGCCATTTCCACAAATATTCGTTTTGGTGCATGTCCCATAGCTTTACTAATTTCATCTAACACCTGCAATGCCTTCCAAATCTGTCGCTTTGTAGCAGGTGAAACATACAATTCTTCCACCATAGAGTAGTCAATATGCTCTCTCTTTTCAAAACCATTTTCTTGCTCTATTATTTTTCTGTAAGGAGAATCTACACTAGATATAATTTGAGTCAAATTTTTATTTGTTTCCCACATTTGATATATTATAGTACCAATCTCACCAATTCCTGGAACTTCAATTGCAATTCCATTCAAAAGCTTTGCAGACAGTCTTCCCCATTCCTTACAATTCAAAGACTTCATCAATGCTATAAGCTGTTTTTCATACTCTGGATACTTTGCAACTAATCGCTTTTTCAAAAGAGTTTGTTCTGCTCCAAACAATGTCATATCTTTAATAATATCTTCCTTTATCTGTTCTGATAATTCACTTCCTGTAAATGTTTGTTTAAAAGCGTGATAACTTTTTAGAGCTGTTTTAAACTCAATATCAATTCCTGTAATATCATCCTTAGTAAGATCTGACCAACCTTTTTCTCTCTTAAGATAATCTAAAAGTTTTTTCTTTGTTACTTTTGATTTTTTTTCAAACAAATTTTTATATATTTCTTGTTTTAACTCAACTGAAATTGGCTCTGACTTAATTTTCAAGTTATTGATTTCATTCAACACCATGTATTTCTCATACAAAATAGAACTTTTTGGTAATACATCTTCTTTTTTTAGATATGTACATTTGCTTGTCATTCTGTTGATAAATTCCGCTGCGCTCCCCTCTACATCTACCATCTGTTCAAAATTCCAAGGGGTCACTTTTCCAGTCTGCAATCTTTTGACCCATGCATGCTCGTGGGTAGGATTTAATGGTCCAACATAATAAGGCACTCTGAAAGTCAATAACATAATAATTTTTTCACTAACGCTTTTTTCCGATTCATCTTTTTCTCTCAAAAATGGCAAATATTTTTCAGCATTTGCTAAGATCTTTTTTAATTCTCTTTCATGCAACTGGTATGGAATAACTGAATTTTCCCTTACACGGAGTTTAGGAAGGAATTCATCTAATTCTATTTGCTCTAAAATGTATTCTTTATGCTCTCCATCTTCCACCTGTGTAAGAACCTTCTTTTTCAAAAAATCATAAAAATCTTTTCTACCACACTTCTTATTATCCATTACTTTCTTTTTTCCACCATATGTAACACTTCCAATATATGTAGAATAATTGCACTCCCCTTTTTGCGGCATCCGAAATACTCTTTTATACAATGATTTTTTTTCCTGTTCTGTTCCTACACCTTCTGTCAAAATAGTGCTTTTCAATATTTTTAAATCTTTTTGATGTTTTTCATAATCTTGCACTTTAGCTGTTGAAATATATCCACTAGAATTTCCTTTCAAAATATTAGTAAGTACCATTTGGTCATATACTTCTTTTGCTTTTTCAAGAATCTCAAAATATTCTCCTAAATCACCTGCATAAGTACTTCCTTTTTCTTCCCAGTCACCGCTATCAAAACAAATTTTATTTTCTTCCAAATCATCAAATTCTGCTATCTTAAATAACTTAGAAAAAGATACCTTGCCTCCTGTAAATAAAGAAATCATCTCTTTTATTTCTTTATTAGACGTGCCAAAAATATCTGTAATCTGCTGTTTCTTTTTACTTTTAGTAATTTTAGAATTCTTTAGCACAGAAATAACATCTGCAATTTGTTGTTCAGAAAGATGGTACTTATCCTCATCCACCAACATAATTCGATTCCATACCTCTATCAGCTCTTTCAAAGTATCATCAAAACTTTTTGTTGTCTCATCACTTCCCACATTTGCAAGAAAATGCCCTCTGCTTTTTAAAATGTGTGCAACCGCTAAATAAACCAAACGCACATCAAACTCTTTTTCATCTACCATCAATGCTTTTCTTAAATGATAAATTGTTGGAAATTCTTTATGATATTCCACATCTGTATAACCTTCATCAACAAATAATGCGTATGGAAATTCTGGTTTTACACCATTCATATCTCTTTTATCTTCAAAAACATATTTACTTTCTTGTAATCTTAAAAAGAAACCTGGATCTTTTTTCTGAACCTCTTCTTCAAAAAGACTTCTAAGTAATTCTAATCTTTCTTTTTCTCTTTTTCTTCTTCTTCTTGCACAACGATTAATTCTTCTTGATTCAGCTCCTTCTGACGTTTCAAATAAGACCGACCCCCATGCATTCTTTCTGTTTATTTTTAATAAATTATATTCTGTATCAGTCACTGCCCATCCTACACTTCCAGTTCCCATATCAAATCCCAAAAAATATTCTTTATTTCTCATTTTTTCTATACCTCCAATTAAATTTTAATTTTTCTCTTGACATTTACTACTTTTTCGTTTATGATGTAATCACGATTTTACATTACAGAGTTCAAATAACGATTTATCGAAATTACCCTTTAGGGTGCTGCGGTTGCAGTTCTTAAGACTTGAGTTTCAAGTCTTTTTTTATTTAATACTAACATTTCTCTGCTTTCCTACTTCCCATATTTTAACTACTCATACATTTTGCTTATACTAATAGCACCTTCCCTAATCTTATCACGCAAACTCTTTGGTGAAAGTACTTCTGCAATCCTACTATATTGTAATGCCCAAAAGTATACTGCTTCTATATTAGCTTTTACCTGAATAATAATTTTTCCTTCTTGCTCATCTATTTTTCTATAATCCTTTCCAAACCAATCAATAAAATCACCAATGTTTTTTTTCTCAATTTTCAATGTTACTCTTGCACATTCTCCCGAATACATATAAATATGTTCTTTCATATATTCCTCAATTTGGAATGTATAATTTTTATACTTTTCTATTTCACAAATTTCTACTCGTTTTTCTTCTAGTATTTTTACCTTACTAATTCTGTCAATTCGCCTTGGTTCCACATCCCCCCTGTTCCCCATACATATCAAATAATATCGAGACTTCTCCGCTACTATGTAATATGGATTTACAATATATGTTTTACCTTCTTGCAAAAATCCGTTTACATCATACAAGCATCCAGTAATTTCTATCTTCTTTTTACATTCAATAGCTTGACTGATTATTCCCATAATTTTCCCTACATTCTTATTGTCTGTATGATTGACATCCGCAAGAAAATAACTATGGCAAAATTCCTTTCGTCTTTCCGGTTCTGCCATACTTTTTAATTTTTCTATTAAACGTTGAATATCTATACTTGGAACAGTTTTTACGGCTGCTATACTATTAGCTAAAATAGCAAGTTCACTATATGAAAAAATACGTCTACAACAAACACCTCTTGTTCCCTCAATATAACCATTTCTTTTCATCTCTGCCAGATATTGCGATAATGTATTTCGGGAAACTTCCATTTCATAATCTGTAAATAGATGTTGTATAATTTCCTTTTGTGTTAATTTACGTTCCTCTGAAGAACAGCGAACTAATATTTCCATAATATAAATATCAATTAATTCTTTTCCCCGCACGCTACATCACCTCATATGTATTATATCATAAACTATGTAAATTAAATTGTGCATAACGTTATTTTATTTTTTTTGTAGGAATTAAAAGGTCTAATTTTTCATCAAACCTTACTTTACGATTTTACTTTTACACTCAGACCAAGTAAGCTTTTTTAGGCTAAACTAAGTCTTATAAAATATTTTTACTAACCATAGGATATAGATTTCTATATCCTACGGTCAGTTTTAACCTTAAAATTTGACTTAGTTTTAACAGCAAATACAAATTTTGACTCCCAAAAAGGCAGTCACTTGTTGTACATAATAAATTCCCACATTTTCGCCTTTTTCAAGACGCTTATATGTTGAAAGAGACATGTTCAATTTATCAGCTATTGCTGTTTGTGTGTATCCCCTTTCTTCTCTTACACATCGAATTCTCTCATTCCAAACGATATCATTTTCTCCTTTCTCTTTATTTTTTCTTTTCATTTTTCTTGCTCACCTTCTTTTTTCCGTTATGCACAAACTAATTTTACCACAAAACCCACTTATATAAAACGTTCAAATTTGACCTATATTTTTAGTGTAATTAATTATAAATACTTTTTCTAATATACTCTATTTCTTTTTCTATTTAGTATATTTTTAATATTTAGAATGGAGTTATTGACAACAGCTCTTTTTGTTGCAACTCCTCTCCACTACTCTTCCAACAACCGCAAATAATGGTTAGCCTCTCTCAACACATGGTCTGCAAGCAATGGCAAAATAATAGAAGAGATTTCACAGCTACTAATTCCCTCAGTTCCTGCTGTTTTAAATTCGCGATACTTCCATGTCAGTTCTTTCGTTTTCATTAACAGCCCATCCATGGTGCAATCATTTTTCTCTCTTGCCTCTTCTAACAACGCTGCATAATCTTTTGCAAAACCATCTGCCGTCTCAATCAGTTCATTTTCTTCAGGATCCAAAAATCCCCGGATAAACAATGCATGTTCCATCATAATCTGATTCCAGAACAGATATTTTTCCTTTCTGTCCTCCATACAAAGACATCCCTTGGTTTCCAGAGCCATTAAACATTCTCTATATAATTTTGCTTCTCGGATAATATGTTTCAAAAGTAACGGATAATTCGCTGTATACATACGACATTCTTCCACTTCTTTTAACACCTTTTCCTTAAAGCCAATAAAACCATCCAGCAGCTCAATGGCTCGCTTATTTAGCCTCTGAATCGGCCCTTTCAACTCCTGTTCGTGACAGATTCCATTGACACGTAATTTCTGCTCTAATAAAGTAATGTTTCTATTAATGGAAATCCCCGTAAGATTTTGAGTCTGCTCTTCTACTTTCAAAGTATAAGGTGTCACAATTTCCTGTGATTCCAGCACATCCCTACTAACAGCTCTGTTTCCTATTTTTACTACCTCTAAAAGTAATCTTTCAAATTCTGTTTTATAACTGTCTGCCATTCTAATAAAAGAACTGTCCTTTCTTTGAAATGCAGCTTCCATAAAGATAGCATGTTCCTTCATGATTCTTAGGAAAAATAAATGTAAATCTACCGATGCTCCAACATATTGTTCCATTTTTTCTATTCTCCTTATAAGGTCTATCTTAATATATGCATTATCTTATCTTCCGTTCCTTTCTTCCTTTTTTAGAATTTTTGTAGAAAAAAAGATGCCTGGTTTTCCAAGCATCCTTTTTCAATATCTATATTTCCAATATCATCCTTCTATGTATTTATGAAATCATTCCTTTAGAACGAATTTCTTTTAACCACTGTGGAAATTCATTTAAAAGTCTTCCATATAAATCCGGATTGCTGACTTTTTTGAAATCATCCAATGCAAAGAAATTAGCATTGTCCACGTATCTTCCTTCCATAGTGTCTAATTTTTCCAGAACACCATAATTACTTCCACCAACTCCAACAAATTGCCAGAACACTGGCTCTGTAGAAGCTTTTTTCAAAATTTTCTTAATTGCCCCTGCCCTAGAAACTCCACCATCTGTAATAAATAATACATAAATCGGAAGTCTACTTCCTTTATATTCTCGCATAATGTCTTCCATCACCAGTACTTCATTGTTGCTGCCTCCCAAAGTACGCATCAACTGTTTCCAATCTGCTGGAACAGCAGACTCATAGTTTTGCATATTGACAGAAGGCATTTTTCGGCAAGTAGTACCGTAATACCAGAAATCCAACTCTCCATCATCATCAAATTGTACTGCCAATGGTAAGGTTTTATTGACAATTTCCTGTACAGTTCCGTTTTTATAACGCTGTGACATGGAGCCTGAAATGTCTAATACCAATGCTACCCTTGCTACACAATCTAATAAATTTCTTTTTTCTAATTCTACCTTTAATGGTTTTGCCAAGGATACTAATTTTGGTGCACCTTGTTCCAGCTTTTTCTCCAGGGAAATCTTTGTGACAGATTGTGCTTGTGTCGGCTGTAATATCGTTGGCTGCATTGATGAGCCTTGTGATATCATTGACTGCATTGGTGAACTTTGCGACACCACTGGCTGCATTGGTGAACCTTGTGATATCATTGACTGCATTGGTGAACTTTGCCACATCACTGACTGCGCTGGCGCTGACTGTGCCACTGCTGGTTCCTCTGCTTCTTCCCCACCATAATTTCGCAACAAGTCTCCCAAGCCTCCATTAAATCCACTGGCTGTCATAGAAAAACGCCACACATCTTTCTTATACACTTCCATGGAAATAATGGCTGTTTCCTGCTGAAAATCAGCTCCACTTAAAGCCAATTCCAAAATAGTCTGGTTATTCTGTCTTATCTGCACCACATGATTTCCTATCATTCCCATGTTACCTGCACCATCAATACTCACAGTAAATGCAAGCTTTTGAATTTTTTCCGGAAGCTGATTTAAATTCACAAAAAACTGTGCACCCGTTCCTGCTGCTTGGTAACGAACTTCTCTGTTTGGTGACTGTGGCTGATTATAAAAAACCATATAAGCATCATCAGAAAGCTTTCCCTGCGCATCTAGTCCGAAACAGGAAAAATCATACACTGCACCACCTGCTATGTTCATAACTACTTCCATTTCTTGATTTACATTCAAGTATTTTTCCAATTTATCTCTTTGACCTTTTTGAGTGTTCATGATATTTACTCCCCTTTTCGATTTTTAAATCCTTATTCATTCTAGCACAAATTCACAGATTTATGAAGAATAAACTAACAGCCATCAGTACTAAAAGACTGTGGCTGTTTTTCAATATCAGATAACTATTGGCTGCGAAACATATTACTAATGTATATATTATTCTTACTAAAATTTTCGCTATATTTTTCATAATGTTCCTTCTTCTGTAAATGCTCCTAACATACTTCCATAACCATACATCTCAGTAACGTTTTTAATTCCTTGTGAAATCTCTTCTCTCGAGAAATCACAGGCTTTCAAAAATTGGGTGTCTTTCCGGTTCAAATATTCATAAAACAATAATGCCAATTGAACTACTTATATTCCTTCCTCTTCAACTCTACAGCCACCATTCCAATAGCAACTATCCCCGCAATGAAATCCGCAATCGGTCCTGCATACATAATTCCATCAATTCCCATAAACAATGGAAAAATCACCAGCAACGGAAGCAAGAATATAATCTGCCTTGTAAGCGATAAAAATACCCCGCGTCCTGGTTTTCCAATGGCTGTAAAAAAGTTTGAACTAATAGGCTGCATAAAGTTAATAAAAGTGGAAAACAGAAAAATATGAAAATAATTAATTGCAAACTGATAATATTCCTCGGAACCTTCACCAAAAATAGAAATAATCTGTCTTGGTGCAAACTGGAACAATAAAAATGCTAAAACTGCCATCACTGCTCCAACAGTAATTGCCTGCAAATAAGCTGATTTCACACGCTTGTACTTTCCTGCACCGTAATTAAAACTTACAATAGGCTGCAATCCCTGTGAAATTCCAATAATAAATGCCATAAAAACCTGATTTACTTTTGTAATAATCCCTGCACAGGCAATGGGAATGGCTTCCCCATAAACAGAATGAGAACCATAATATTTCAAGGATTTATTCATCACAATCTGCACCACCAGCATGGAAAGCTGATTACTGCATGGAGCAGTTCCCAAAGCTATAATTCTGCCAAGATTGTCTTTCGAAGGTACTAAATGCTTTTTCTGGATTTTTACTGTCTTACAATGACTTAAATACCAAAAAGTCAGTGCTCCGGAACAAAACTGTCCAATTACCGTTGCCAAAGCTGCACCTACCATTCCCCATTGAAATACGAATACGAAAAGTGCATCCAAAATAGTATTTATAATTGCACCTGTTAAATTACAAACCATTGCAATCTGTGGTCTTCCATCTGCTCTAATCAAATGACCTCCACCAGTAGCAAGGATTAAGAATGGAAAACCCAAAGCAGTAATTCTTGTATATTCCATTGCATATCCTAATACATTATCTGGAGAACCAAAGAACTTCAGCATGGGTTCTAAAAATAGTAATGTCACAATTCCTAAAACCACACCACATCCAAACTGCATCACTGCAGAATTTCCAAGATAATAAACTGCTTTTTCTTTTTTGCCCCTTCCCATGGCTATGTTAAAAGCAGACGCACCTCCAATTCCAAACAATAATGCGGTTGCCACACATGCAATGGATAATGGAAAAGCAATATTTGTAGCTGCATTTCCCAGTTCTCCTACGCTTCGTCCAATAAAAAACTGGTCTACAATGTTATAAAGAGAACCTACCAACATAGAAATGATGCTTGGTACGGCAAACTGACGGAGTAGCTTTGTAGTTTTTTCTTCCCCTAAGGGGTTTTTCCTGTTTTGTTCATTCATTTTATGACCTCTCTGTTTCTTGTATTACTTTTCCAATGTATAGTGTAACCTGTTATATTTCATCTGGCACAATTATGTCAAACTTTTTTTATTATACCATAAACAATTAAGTTAAAAAACTACCTTAGGTAAAATCTGCTTACAAGAAGCTGATAAAGGGCTCCCTGTTCCACATCTAGCACGATAATTGTATCATTCGGATTCAGCATTCTTATTATATATACTGCCAAAAACAGAACTACCACTACCGCCATAATTCCATGAAGTATCCTGGTAGGGATTTTTTTTCTTAAGAGGATTATTATGAGAAGGACAGCAGGTAGTAACAGTAAGGGATGGTAGGAGAATGCTTCTTGTATATTACCCATGAGGAGGCTTTTCCAGGCACGGGTCATGCCACAGCCGGCACAGGAGATTCCGGTCCAGTATTTGATTGGGCAGCCTCTTTTTAACAGGATGAAAAATCCATATATTGTAATGATTATAATAATGGCTATCATTGGTTTTGACATTTTTTTCATGTCCCACAACTCCCTAATTTTTCTTATTACACATTTTCTGCTGCATATTACAAAAAACTGTTGCACCAGACAACTGACTTTCTGCCTGATACAACAGCTCTATTTATGTAACAGTTCAGCCATGATATGTGATACAAGTACATTATGCTCGCATAAAATGCACTTGTATCACATATCATGAGCGGAACGCCTGTATATGAGCAACGGAAAGCACGTTAGTGCGACTTTGCGAATGGCGTGGGCTGAACTGTTACCTATTAATCCATATTTTCTTTATAACTGCTTGACTACGCAAGGCAAAACCACATGTTGTTTTAATTCTTCTGCTTTTTGAACGCTTTCTTCTATTCGTCCCAGGCATTCTAAAACTCTTAGTTCAAAGAATTCTATATGCTCTTTTATTACAGGATTCATTTCAAAACTTGTATCATTTTGAAGCTTTTTCAGTTCTTCGTAAGCTTTTTCATATTCCTGATTTGCCATTGCCTGGAAGACGAACACGAAAAACCAGTTTTTTGCCATTTTCTCATTCTGCCTTACTTTGTTCAAGATTTCCTGGCTTTCTTCTTCTACTTGTTTCATATGCTGAATATCTTTCCGGTAAATGTCATTCCACATTCGATTATAAGCAGTTAAACCGGCTAATACTTCACTCTGCTTGATTTTTCCTGTTTCCATATCCTGAAGGATTTCAACATACTGCTTTTCTGCAAGTTCGTGCTCGCCACAATGAACATTGGCAGATGCTATATTAAAACTATACCGCCAAAGATTTTTCTGCTTTTTTTGTTTTGCAAGTTCATAAATTTCTTCGCATTTTTTCCGATATCCTACAGCATCCTTGGTTTCTTCCAAATATTTCTGACTTTCCTGAAATACTTTCAAAAAAGGATATTGTTTGATATATACTGCAATCAACACTACTACTACAAGAAGGTAGATAACAACTCCAATAATTCCTGACACACTTAACGCAGTAATGCCATCTTTCAGAAACATCACAGCAAACAACAGTAACACAATACCATAACGAATGATGGTAGTCATGTTTCCCTTTTCTTCTTTTTTTCTTGAATATACTACTGCAATTAATAATACTACTAAATACAGCAGATTACTGACTCCCTTGGTCTGTCCTGAAAGCTGTCCAAGTGCAAGCATTGCAATGCATATTGCAAAAACAAGTATCCAGAAAATTCTTTCTTTGACTTTTTCTTTCTTTTCCATCAAAGTTCCCCTCATTATTTATCTGATAATTAATGATGGAATAAACGGATTCCTGTAAATGCCATAGCCATATCGTACTTATCTGCACATTCGATAACAAGGTCATCTCTTACAGAACCACCTGGCTGTGCAATGTATTTTACACCACTCTTGTAAGCTCTTTCAATGTTATCTGAGAATGGGAAGAATGCATCGGAACCAAGTGTTACGTTAGTGTTTCCATCTAACCATGCTCTCTTTTCTTCTCTTGTAAATACAGGAGGTTTTACTTTGAAACGTTTCTGCCATTCGCCTTCACGAAGAACATCTTCATACTCATCTCCAATGTAAACATCAATAGTATTATCTCTGTCTGCACGTCCTAAAGAGTCCACAAATTCAAGATTTAATACCTGTGGTGCCTGACGAAGATACCAGTTATCTGCTTTCTGTCCTGCAAGTCTTGTACAATGTACTCTAGACTGCTGTCCTGCACCGATACCGATTGCCTGTCCGCCTTTTACATAACATACAGAGTTTGACTGTGTATATTTTAAAGTAATTAATGCAATCTTCATATCAATTAATGCAGATTCCGGAATGTCTTTGTTCTTTGTAACCACATTAGATAATAAATCTCCATTAATATCTAATTCGTTTCTTCCCTGTTCAAAAGTAATTCCATATACCTGTTTCTTTTCAATTTCTGCAGGAACATAAGAAGGATCAATCTGAATAATATTATAGTTTCCTTTCTTTTTCTGCATTAATAATTCCATAGCTTCTTCTGTATATCCTGGAGCAATGACACCGTCAGATACTTCTCTTTTGATGAGTCTTGCAGTATCTGCATCACAAACATCGGATAATGCAATGAAATCACCGAAAGAAGACATTCTGTCTGCACCTCTTGCTCTTGCGTAAGCACATGCAAGTGGAGATAATTCTCCTAAATCATCCACCCAGTAGATTTTTGCTAAAGTATCATCTAATGGAAGACCTACTGCTGCACCAGCTGGAGATACATGCTTGAAAGAAGTAGCCGCTGGAAGTCCTGTAGCTTCTTTTAATTCTTTTACTAACTGCCATCCGTTAAATGCATCTAAGAAGTTAATATATCCTGGTTTACCATTTAATACTTTTACTGGTAAATCGCTTCCATCTTCCATATAGATTCTTGATGGTTTCTGATTTGGGTTACATCCGTATTTTAACTGAATTTCGTTCATATTTTCCTCCATAATTATTGATTTTTCTCAACTATTCATTGCTTTCATAGTGACTACTTTTGTTGTTCAAACCCTATATTCTCCACGAAACTTTGTACAACAAAATCACCATATAACTTTCCTTTTATCTACTGACTTATTTATTCTTATTAATGATTCTTGTTTCGTAGTTTCCTGTTGCAATATCAATAAATCTTACAAATAAAGATACTTTGTTTTCTTCGTTTAAGCTTGTCCATACCATGTTTGTAAATTCATCAATATCATTAGAAATTCCTACTAATTTTGGTTCTCCTTCAAAGCTTGGAAGTGGATTTCCATCATGCATATAAGTATGAATGAATCGTCCTTCTCCTGCTACAGGATTATCATATGTATAAGTATAACGATCGCAGCAGTCTGGATTTCCATTATTGCTCTTTAAAATAGACATAGCAAAATCATACTTTCCACCTTCCACATGCATTACACCGGAAATTCTTGGTGTGTAGTTTGGAGCATCTGGTTCAAATTCACGACATCTTAAAGACTGTTCAAAAGTAAGTTCTTTATCCATTCCATCATAAATTGTGTCTGTCTGGTCACCATTTGTTACAATAGTTCTGTTTCCCAAAACTCTTACAGGTGCATAAATGATAAGACTTGGATCTTCTAATTTTGAAGGATCAAAAGCTTCTGTTCTGATACCCTGTCCTTCTTCTACAAATACACGGTTTCTGCTGTTTGAGCTTCTTCCCATGATAAAATATGCAGTAACTGCTTTGGTACCGTCTTCTGACTTACCAATTACAATTCCACGTCCTGGGTATTCATTGCCTTTTAATTCTTGTTCCAGTGATAACATTTTCATCTCTTAACCTCCGAATTTATGATTTTCTTGTGTAACAATAAAAAGCCATCCAGTTCTTTTTTGAGCATATAAAAACCGCCTGGACGCACCTTTTCATGCTGCCCAGGCGGTCGGCTTTTCTTTTCCTATTCATACACTCCCTGTAGGTAATCCTACACAGTCTTCCTGTTTCCGCCAGTTGTGTATCTACCTACTATATTAATGGAGCTTTTGAGAAAATGCAAGCACATTTTTCTGCTTTAGAAACGCTACTTTAGAAACTGCTTTGAAAAATCTATACAAAATCCACACAAGAGAGTGATTTTTCTATAGCTTAAAACCTTTTTGCCTATTTTAACCCGTTTTCATAATCCTTCTTCAATCGTTGCAAATTTCTTCCACAATGAAGAAACATCCATAAATAGGATAAAAATAGTGGCCAAAAAATCACACAATAACAAATTCTAAAAATTCGTTCAAGACCTCCTTCTGATAACCAAAAACAGGCATAATTTATGTTTGGCAACAGACAACAAAGAAAAATAACCAGTAATGGGAGCATTCTTTCTTTAACCACTTTATCAACTTGTGCAATCTTCGATTCTTTATCTGTAAAAATTGCAGGAGTTTCTTCTAAAGAAACTGACTTACGGAAGCAATTCCATCCGTTTACTTCATACACATATTCCCAGCCTTCATCTTGATACAACTGAAAGTATTCTTCTTTATTTTCTTTTTTGATATCATTAAAATCTAACTGATAAATCACATCTTCTGGTTCGCATTCTTCAAAATAGTAAAAACCCGGAAATTTATATTTTACACACTTAAATCCTGCCTTGTGCTGTTCCCGAAGAAACTTTTCTTCTCTTTCATAGTCAGAAATTGTAAATATACGAAACATTCTTTTTACTTTATTCATCTACCATTTCTCCTTTGCTATTTTTGTATAATCGTTCAATTCGCTTTAACTCAATATTTAATATTTCTTTTCCTAACTCTGTTGCCTTATATAGTTTTCTTTTCTCTTCTTCCCTAACAAACTGGATTAGTCCGTCTTTCTCCATTTTGGAAAGACTTCCATACATAGTTCCTGCTCCGATGTTGATTTCACCACCAGTCATTTGTTTGACTTTTTGTATGATGTTGTACCCATGCATTTCTTCCTGAAGACAAAACAGAATGTAAAAACCGGTTTCTGTCATAGGGATGTATACTCGTTTGATTTTTTCTTCCACTATTCATTTACCTTCCTATTATCGCATTGCTATATATCGTGGTGTGATATATGTTGTATTTAATATATCACAGTACGATATATATTGCAAGAGGAGTTTTCAAAAAAATTGCACCTAACAAAAACAATATTGGACAATGCATTGTTTTTGTTAGATGCAATCTCATTTTTTAGAATGTTTTTCTTAACACTATACACTATTTACAATTTCCATTCTTACACCCCACTCCCATCAAATTCCGGAATAAAGCTTTCCGCTGCCGCTTCTCCTTCCTGCACAAATCCATTCTCAATCCCCAGTTCTACCGCATAATCTACTACCTCTTCGTACTCTTCTCTGGTCACTTTCCTGTTCAGTTCCGGATACTCTGCCACATGGGGGAGAGGCGTATACTGATTCATAATGCTGATGAAAATCTGATTTCCATACTGACCCAACAAATATTCCAACACCTTTTTGGAATCTTCTACGCATCCTGGCAATATCAAATGTCGCACTATCACACCTCTTGTCATCACCAGTTCTTCCCCCTGTTCACTTCGAATCTGATATTCCTCTATTCCAATTCTTTCCCTTTCTACAGCAGTCGCTTTTCCCACTGCTCTTTCCCTTTCTGGCTTAGCCACTTTCCAGTCTATACTTCCTTCCACCGCAAACTCCATCTCCCCAGTCTGCCGTACCATCTCCTCAATAGCCTCTTTCGCACGCTTAAAATAATCCTCGGCATGAGAATACCGCTTACTCAGCTCTTTATCCACATATTTTAAATCTGGAAGATAAATATCTACATATCCATCCAAAAGTTTCAAGGTTTCCACACTTTCATAAGAACTGGTATTATACACCACTGGAAGATATAACCCCTTTTTCTTTACAATTCTCAACGCCTCTACAATCTGTGGCACAAACTGGCCTGCAGTTACCAGATTAATATTATTTGCCCCTTTTTCCTGCAGTTCCAGAAAAATTTCTGCCAGCCTGTCTATTGAAATCTCTTTCCCAGACTCCCCATTGGCAATATTATGGTTCTGACAAAAAACACAATGAAGGGAACACCCTGAAAAAAACACTGTCCCAGAACCCTTACTGCCGGAAATGCAAGGTTCTTCCCACATATGCAGTTCTGCCCTTGCCACCTTAATATTTGCAGTTTGTCCACAAACGCCCATTTCCCCCTGATTTCTGTTTACCTTACATTTTCTCGGACACAAAACACAGGATTCCATCTGCCTTTTCACTGTATCTATCCCTCCCTCTTCCTTTTTTTTATAACTTATTATAAAGATTTAATAAATTTCTACAAAAACAGTTCATAAAATCCCCGTAAAATCCCGCTTTAACTTATTTTTTTCCAAAAGTTAATGCACACTGCCTGCAATGTTCCATACATTCTCCACACTGAATGCACTCCCGGTCCCCCACCTGTTTCACATCCATTTTGCACTGTCTCACACAGGCATTGCAATGGTTGCATTTCTCTTCATCCACTTTCATCCCTACCATTGCCACCTTATGGAAAAAGGAATAAAATGCTCCCAAAGGACAAATAAATCTGCAAAAACTGCGGAAAATAAATATTGCACCAATCACCACAACTACCAGTAAAAAAATTTTCCATAAATACAAGTTTCCTGTCATTGCCTTTAATCTTTCATCCATTGCCACAAGGAAAATTCCGCCTTCCAAAGTGCCTGCCGGACAGATATATTTACAAAATCCCGGTGCTGCCCACAATACTGGTATTCCAATTACAAACACTGCCAATATCACATACTTCAAATAGGATAATCTTCTGGTCCACTGATTTTTCTTCATTTTAGGGGTCGGAATTTTATATAGAATTTCCTGTACCAGTCCAAAAGGACATAAAAATCCACAAATCACTCTTCCTAACACCACACCAAATAACAGCAATATTCCCAAAACATAATAAGGGAATTTATATTTGCTGGAAACCAAAGCACTTTGCAAACTTCCAATAGGGCAGGATGCAATGGCTCCCGGACAGGAATAACAGTTTAAGCCGGGCACACACACTCCCTTCACTTCTCCCTGATAAATATTTCCTTGGGCAAATCCGGTAAAATTGCAATTATATAAAAGTGCACAGATAACCTGAATCAGTTTTCTTCTCTTCTTCATCAGCCTATCCCTATACACTCATAACAGATGCGGATTGCCTTATTTTTTACATTCTTAAAATCTCCTTGAGAAAGCCCTAGGAAAATAAGCACAATCGCTGCTATCAGTAATCCTTTCCTGCTAATTTTTTTCATTTTAATCTCCATTCCGCCTCATTTGACTACAATATAAATCATAATGAAAGAATCGTTTTCCACTTTCTTTCTCACTATTCGCCTAAAACCTCTTCCAATGCATTTTTGTATTCATTATACTGAGTTTCTGCATCCTGTGCTCCTAAATAAATCTTTTTCACCACTCCATCTTTCCCAATTACCAAGGTATATGGAATTCCTGATGTTGGGTACTTGGCATTAATACTTCCATCCACATCATAAGCAATCGAAAACGTATAACCATTTTCTTCTATAAACTGGTTCACCGTTTCCTCATCTTCCAGACAATTCACTGCCAAAACCACTACTTCATCTTTATATTCCTCTGCAAGCTTTTCAAATGCTGGCATTTCTCCCACACAAGGCCCACACCAGGTTGCCCAGAAATTTAATAACACTACCTTATCTGTCTGTTCGGAAAGGGTGATACTGCTGCCGTCTGCCAGCTGTGCAGTAAAGTCTGGAGCAGTGTCACCTGCTGCCAGTTCCTTATAGGTTTCCTGAGAAGACTCCTGTTCTGTTTCTTGTTGACTTTCCTGTTGGGTTTCTTGCTGTGCCTGTTCCGATGCTGTATTTCCACATCCTGTTACCGCCAGTCCCAAAGCCATTGCTAAAATTACACTGTTTAATTTCTTATATTTCATTCTCTTTTTGTCTCCTTATTTCTTTCTTTTTTCATTCTTTCATTTCTTTTTATAGACTTAATGTCTGCATACCTGCCTCATTATTGATTCAAATTATTTTTCCAATTTCAACACACTCAAATTCAAAACATCTGTTGCACCTGTTTCCATGCTATATTTAAAAAGCACCCGGCTTAATCATTATTATGATGTGTTCACCAAGTGCTCCTATTATACCATATTTATCTCTCTATTTAACACTAAATCCTTTTGGTATTTCCTGTTAATAAACTATATCTGCCCACAAAGGAAATACTTCATCACTGCAAAAGCTTCTCTCAAATACAAATTTGGTACGGTATACCAATGAGTTGATGAGCCAAGTCCCTGTACCTGGGTAAGCCCTTGCTTTTCTGCAATTTTTACACTGCGAAATACATGAAAATCATTTGTTACCACAATCACAGAACTGTCCTGGGACTTCATAAGCTGCCTGCTGTATTTCATATTTTCATAGGTATTCACAGATTTATCTTCCAATATCATACGTTCCAACGAAAGTCCCTTTTCTTCTAAATAATTTGCCATTGCCTGTGCCTCGGAAATATCTTCTCCATCCCCTTTTCCACCGGATAAAATAGCTATAGTTTCCGGATTTTCCTGCAGATAATCATAAGCAGCATCTAAGCGTTGTACCAGATTATAGGAAGGTGTATTTCCTCTTACCTGAGCACCTAATACAATTACATAATCTGCCTCCTTATCCGGTTCCGAAATTCCATAACTTATAATAAATCCTTCTGCTACAATAATTGCTATTACACATACAAAAGCAACAATTCCTGCACTCCACTTTACAGGTTTTGGAATTGTTATATTGTGTTTCTGCAATATTCCCGGCAACAAAGCTCCGAAAATACTTAATCCACCCACAACCAGCCAGAAATAAGTAAATATGTTAGTTAAACCGGTAAATGCAGCATACAGCACAAAATATCCAATACATAAGATACCGACAATCCATAAAACTATCACAACTTTTTCTCCCTCCTCAATCACATTTTCATATAATTCTTTCTTACATTTTGTGTACGATTCCTTCTATTTTCCTAATTACCATATCCCAATTTGTCTGGTTTTGCAACTCCTTCTGCATTTCTTTTACCTTCTTTTTTATGTTTTTATCCTGATAAACTTCACAAACCCGCTGATACAATTCTTTTCCACGACTAGGAAAAGAACGAACCTTTTTCCCCAATCCTAAGTTCACAATCTGTTTTCCATTCTCCAGCTGATCATTTAAAAATGGCATAGCTACCATAGGAACACCTGCACATATAGCCTCATTGACACTGTTCATTCCACAATGGGTCAAAAATACATCTGCATGTTTTAAAACTTCTATTTGAGGTACAAAAGAATAGGCATATATATTGGAAGGAATTTTCCCTAATGAATCTGGATTTACTTTACCTGTATTTAGAATCACTGACATATTCCTTCCTCCAAAAGCACGAATACATTCTTTACAAAATCCACGATTACTAATAATACTTCCCAGCGAAATATAAACAATTGGATGTTTCATTTCTTTATAAGGGATTTTTATCTGACTCTTTTCACATTCCTGTGGAGGAATCATAAAAATGTAATTTTCACCAAAACTTTCACGCTTTTTCTGAAACTGCTCCGATACATACACAATATTCAAATCCGGTTTGTCATAAAGCACCGCTTCTTCCAAAGATTTATGCTCCAATCCCATATAAGCTGCTTTCTTTTTTCCCATTATCTGCACATCAATTAATTTTGCAGACAGCCGGAAAATATTTGAGGCTTCCTGAGTGGTTTCCACTGACCAGGCCGGCTGTGAAAATTGTCTTACACATGGAATTTTCTTTTTACGTGCAATTTCTATTCCCGGGTAGAAAAACATTTCATATATTAATAAATCAAAGGATTCCTTCAGTCCCATGGCAGTATCATATGCTGCCTGAAAACAGGTGCACTTTTTCTTTTGTTCACTGATACCCACTGGAAAATTGGAATATGGTACAAAATCAGCTCCTGTTTTTTCAATTTTACTTCTAAATTCTTCTGCATTTACATAAGTTACCTTATGACCTCTTTTTACCAATTCTTTCGTCAATGGCAAGGTAGGATTTACATGCCCTGAATAAGGAACATTCACCATTAAAATTCTCATTTTCTTTCTCCTTTCCCCAATTATAACAACCTGTTTGCCAAATCAATAAGTACCTGTTTTTTCTCATCTTTTGACATCACTTGAAAACTTTCTGAATGTAATGTAGCTGATATACCATATAGTACCTGCCCTGCCACAATATCTACAGGCTCTGTGCACCGTTTTCTCCATTTATCTACTAATTTAATAATAGATGGTTTCATTTCTTCTATCGTTCTGGCTGACATGGCATACTGTATGGTCCAATGCATATTTCCTGATATTCCATGAAATTTCCTCATCCCCTCTTCATAATGTTCCAATAACCGTTCAAAAAATTCTTCTTTCGTAACCGCTTCCTCTATAATAGAAGAAAACTGCTGTCGATAGTCTGCAAAAAAGCGCTCTACCACTTTTTGAAAAAGTTCGTCTTTTGACTTAAAGTAATGATAAAACATTCCCACTTCCCCATTTACCTTATCCAAAATCATACGCACCGAAGTGGCTTCATATCCCTTTTCAAAAAACAACTGCATTGCTACATAAATAATTTCATCCCTTTTTCCGCCTTCTAAAATTGCTTTTTTTGCCATCCTTTGGTTCCTCCATGACAGAATATCGTTCTGTTTATAGTTATAACATGGCTTTTTCTATGTGTCAAGAGTAAAGAGAATATTGTTCTGTTTATTTTCTGCTGCTTCATGAATTCCTCCTCAAAAAATTTCCTATAAAGCAAAAAACTTCCCAAATTTCTTTGGAAAGTCCTTTCTTTTCTTTATTTGATTGCGTACCCTATTTCCCTAACAGCAATCCCAGTTATACATCACTTTACTAAAATCTTTCTTTTTCAGCATTTCACTGTTAATAAAAAAGTTCGCCACACCACAATCTCCCCATAACACATAATCCTGTCCCTCTTTCATATCAGAGTCCATCTGGAACAGCAAAGTATCATAATATTTGGCTGTTTCTCCATCTCTCGGGTCATACTGTGTAAAAAATGGATATCCGAATATCCGATGCCCTGTTCCAGCAAGTTCATCATACAAATAATGTCTGTCATTGGCGTATAAATACTTATGATAACCCAAATCTCCTATATCTTCTCCAGTCTGCTCTTTTACTGTCTGACGGAACACTTCCTCAAAGCTTATATCCTCAGGCCCCATATATGCTGTGGTTTTATGAAATTCCACCGCTGCTTCTTTAAATACTGGTGTATATTCATTGTCTTCATCCGTTGCAACAGGTATTTCCAATGCCTGTACCTGTTCTTTTGTCACCGTCATATCTATATTTTCATGGAACACAATCCTGAAATTTTCCTGTGAATCCGGCTCATTAAAATCCATACCATAAACATCATCTTCGCTGGCAATAAAAAATTGTAATATTCCCTGTTTTGGCAAACGTTCATCTTCCAATACTGCTTTTGTAAAATTAATCTGTGCTAAAAGCATCATTTTGTTTCCCTGACTATCTTTTGGATATTCTTTTGTCATGTCCCAATATGGCACACCACCAAATTTACTGTCAAAGATATCCGGCTGACTGTTCTCTATGATAGTAAGTTCATAGGTTGTCATAGCCGTTTTTTCTTTTATTGCTACAACGATTTGCTTCACCTTGTCGCTTGCTTTTGCTTCGTAATTTTTCTTTTCTGCCATTGTATTCTTCTCCCTTTTTTTATACAAACACTTTCTCCATTACCCCATTTTCCATATCATCAATACTATAAATGGTATCCATCACTTCAAAAGTCTCCCTCAGGTTCCCCTTAGCACTTTTCCATCCAATTCCATCTGTAAACCATACGAAAGTAAATCCATCAATAGTATCCGCTTCCTGAGATAACATCTTATAGCTTCTTGCTGTTTCATTAAGTTTTGAGCCACCACCACCATAAAAGTTAGTTTCAATTCCATATATCATGTTATCTGTCTTAATTACAAAATCAAATCTTTTCGCAGCCTTTCCTTGATTTGATAAAGCTGACAAATCAATATTCCACCTTTTTTCAATATCTTTTAAGTACATCTCCTTGAAATACGTTTCATCTTTTATAAATCCCGCTGCCACAATATACTTCTCCACCAAATCTTCCATCTGATGTCCGCCACGATTTTTACGTCCGTTAGAATCAAGCCCTGTTTCAATTCCCAATGCATAATCCACAAGGTTATTTACCAGATGATTTGCAAGCATATCAAACAGCCCAGTCTTATCCATAAACACTTTATATTGTTCCACACTATAGTTCATCTTTTTAAAGTTGTAAAGATATGCTCCATCTTCATCTTGTGCGTAGATTTCGTAACCCCGGACAGCCAGTAATAATGGAATACATGCCAATGTTTCCGGATATCTGGTAACAATTTTTTCAAAATCATTCTCAATATTCTTTGACCCAATTAAGGTATTTAGAATATTCAATTCCACCTTAATATCATCCACATTTCTTACAACCTTTTGGAAATCAATATAATAATCATAACTAGATATACTCGGTCTGAATTTCCCAAGCCATTCATCAAAATCTCTATTTATCATCTGCTAATTTCTCCAATCTTCTTTTACTTATCCCTAAGTACTCTTCGCTTATCTCTATTCCAACAAATTTTCTCCCCAATCGCACTGTCTCCACTCCGGTAGTCCCTGAACCGCAGAAAGGATCCAGTATCACCTGTCCTTCCTCTGTAGAAGCTAACACAATCCGTTCCAGCAGATACCCTGGCTTTTGTGTAGGATGTTTCCCTTGCGTCTTTTCCGATGGTCTGGTAAGAGATCCTGTCCATACATCCTTCATCTGCTTTCCATCATTCATTTCTTTCATTTTCTGATAATTAAAAAAATGTCGGGACTTCTTTTCATTCTTTTTCGCCCATAAAATGGTTTCCGTAGAATGTGTGAAGCATCGACATGCTAAGTTGGGTGGTGGATTTGTTTTCTGCCAGGTTATGTTATTGATTATTTTAAAGCCTTCCTGCTCTAATGCCATGCCAATGGAATAGATATTGTGTAACGTTCCTGATATCCAAACGGTACCATTTGGCTTTAGTACTCTTTTACATAACTTAATCCACTTTCTGTTAAACTTGTGTTTCTCCCCTACGCTGGTTCCATCTGCACCAATTTTATCCCAGGAACCTTTATTCACAGAAACCATTTTTCCCCCTTGACAAGTAATGCCATCATTACTTAAAAAGTAGGGCGGGTCTGCAAATATCATATCTACAGATTCCGGCTCCATCTTTGGTAAAATTTTAAAGGAATCCCCTAAAATCAATTGAGACTCCTCTGTTTCGAAATATAACGGCACTTTCTTTATAAATAAGTTTTCCACCATCTCATTTCTCCATTATATAAAAATAACTACCTAATACAGTTCTAATAGTTGCATATAATAACTTCCTCACCCACCCGCTTGGATGCGTCTGAATTTATCATACGTTTTACACTTACAACATCTATTTTATAACCTTTATTGCCATACAATTCATTTATCAGCTCCGTATTATGATTTGTAAGCATACAATAGCATCCTCTTTCTGTCAATTCATCATACAGCCTTGCCAAACGTTTATGGCTTTCCATATCAAATCCTTCTTTTGTATAAGACTCAAAAGAAGTAGGATTTAAAGGTGCATAAGGGCTGTCTATAAATACAAAATCTCCTTTTCCAGCTGTAGCACAAGCAACTTCAAAATCTCCTTCCATAATGGTTACACCCCTTAAAAACCGTGATATTTCCATAATAGAATTTTCCTCTACAGACGACTTACGACTATTATTATATGGAACATTAAAAAGTCCTTTCCCATTTACCCTGTATAAACCATTAAAACAATGCTTATTGATAAACACAAATAACGCCGCCAGTTCCACATCATACTCTAACTTCATCAGCTTATCATTATAACGCTCACGAAGGGAATAATAATACTGCTTGCCATCTTCCCACATTTCATTATCCAGTTGATTCACCGCTGCAAGAAATACTTCCGGCTCATGGCATATCTGTCTATATGCATTTATCAAAGCTTTGTTAATATCATTAATCAAAGCATTTGCAGGCAGCAATTCAAATGTTAACGCACCGCCGCCTACAAATGGCTCATAATACTTATTATATTTTTCAGGCATTCGCTCCTTGATCTGCGGCAATAACTGACGTTTTCCCCCAGCCCATTTCACAAATGGAGCAACATTTGAATTACTCATTTCGATTCCTCTTCTCTCTGTTCACAACGGAACAAACATTCTATTATCCATTATAATTGCAAATAGAGAAAATAACAACTGAAACTTTCATTCCTTGCAAAATAATTGCAACTATTCGTTACTGTTCACAGTAAACTGTAAACAGTAACGAATTTCAGCCCATTTAAAATGCATCTGCGATGCATGGGGCTGAAATTTTGCCAACACCACTTCTTGGCGCATAGCTTGACAGCAAGTGTCAAGCTTGCGAGTGAACAG
>JAFQCM010000046.1 GCA_017399445.1 Lachnospiraceae bacterium
GCCTCTAAGTATTTTTTTCCTCTTTTCATTCTAATAACCTCCTAGTGGTAATAACGGGGATAGCCCTCCCACGAAATTCCGATTTGTTCCTGTTTTCTGAATATTATTCAACGACTGTAACACCCATACTTCTGCAGGTACCTTCGATCATGCTCATAGCTGCTTCAAGGCTTGCTGCATTTAAGTCTGGCATTTTTGTTTCAGCAATTTCTTTTACCTGTGCTTTTGTAATTGTTGCAACTTTAGTCTTATTTGGAACTGCGGAACCGGACTTAATGTTACATGCTTTCTTAATTAATACTGGAGCTGGTGGAGTTTTTGTAACGAAGCTGAAGCTTCTGTCAGCATAAACAGTAATAACTACAGGAATGATTAAATCTCCCTTGTCTGCTGTTCTTGCATTAAACTCTTTTGTAAACTGAACAATGTTAACTCCGTGCTGACCAAGTGCTGGACCAACTGGTGGAGCTGGTGTTGCCTTTCCAGCAGGAATCTGCAATTTAATATAACCTTCTACTTTTTTTGCCATTTTAGGCACCTCCTAAATCTGTGGTATTGGCGGGGAAATCCCTCCCACGCATACTATCTGTCTTACAAGTATTACACATACGAAAATTCCTTTACGATTTGTGCAAATGGTAATCAAATCCTTTTGGGATTTGGTTACATTAGATAATACACTCTTTCAAGTTACATTTTCTTAATTTCTGTGAAACTTATTTCAACTGGTGTTTCACGACCAAACAAGTCAACGTTAATTGTGACAATTTGTTTACCGTAATTCATGGTCTGGATAACTCCAACAGTATCCTTCCACACTCCGGCAATAACAGCTACTGTATCGCCTTCTGCAAAATCAACAACTACGTCTTCTACTTTGATACCAAGTGGACGCATTTCTGCTTCAGTTAATGGAACCGGCTTAGATCCCGGTCCAACAAAGCCTGTTACACCTCGGGTATTACGAACAACATACCAAGTATCATCATTCATAATCATGTTAATTAACACATATCCAGGGAACATTTTCTTCTGAACCTGTTTCTTTGCACCATTCTTAAGCTCAACAACGTCCTGCATTGGAACTCTTACTTCCAATATCTGCTCTTCAAGGTGTCTGTTTTCAATTGTTTTTTCAATGTTGGCTTTTACTTTATTCTCATATCCTGAGTAAGTATGCACAACATACCAGTTTGCTTTTTCCGCTTCTGCCATTACAATTCACCTTTTCCTTATTTAACTAAGAAATCTACGCCATATTGGATAACTACATCCAATGCGCTGATTATTACACCCAAAACAACTGATATTGCTAATACAGCAGTTGTCTGCTTAACAAGTGTATTCTTATCCGGCCAAATAATTTTCTTAAATTCAGCCTTCAGATCGGCAAACTTACTTTTCTTCTGTACAGAAGTTTTTTCGTTCTTAGTTTCTCCCATCTTCTCACTCCTTTAAGCAACTTATTTTGTTTCTTTGTGTAATGTGTGTGATCTACAGAATCTACAATATTTCTTTGTTTCCATTCTGTCTGGATGTGTCTTCTTATCCTTAGTCATGTTGTAATTACGTTGTTTACATTCCGTACATGCCAATGTGATTTTTGTGCGCACAACTTCCACCTCCGCTTTACTTCAATTTTGTTTTTTGCTTCTAGGCCCCTTTTATTTTTAGGCATAAAAAAAAGACCTAACTTCCATGTCGCTTCTCAACTATAGCACAGTTAGGTCTTTACGTCAACTATTTTTCCTTGTTTTTCAGCTTTTTTTGGTAACAGTTTTACCTTTTTTAATTCAGCCCAGCCCGTTTCAACTGTTTTCTTACTACTGGTCCTATACCAAGTGCAATCCCCATTTTCACAAGGTCTCCGGGAATAAAAGGAATCACCCCTGACCAAAGAGCTTCATAAAATGTCATATGCGCCTGATATGCCAGCCATATAGTTCCAAAAAGATAGCAGACAAGAGTCCCAAGTAACATTCCCACTAAATGCTTCCATAGCTTTGTAGAGTATTTTTCAATAAAAAAGCCAGAAATCAGCGCCATAAAAATATAACCAATTAAATATCCTCCTGTTGGTCCAAAAAGCTTTCCTGCCCCTCCGGTAAAAGAAGAAAAAACAGGAAGTCCTACCAAACCTATGAAAAGGTATATTATACAACTGATAGTTCCCCGTCTCGCACCTAATACATACACGGTAATATAAATTACCAAAGTTGCCATTGAAATTGGTACCGGACTAATTGGAAGTAGAAGTGAAATGGGTGCAATGACACAAATCACTGCAGCCATTAGAGCAACCAGTACCATTTCCTTAGTTCTTCCTTGTACTGTCTTAGTCTTCACTTTTACATCCATCTCTTCCTCTCCCCTTTCTCACATACTCTATCTACTTTGATTACTCATAGTATACGCAATCCCCACTATAAAATCAAGAAAAAGGCATATCATACCTTTTCGAAAATCCCAATCAGTATAATATGCCTTATTAAAATCTTTTTTCAATTTCTAACAATAACTATTAAACATCATTCCACTATAAATGGAAGTCATATAAGGATTTGCAAAATTCTTTCCAGGATTCTTGTAATTCAGCATTACCTTATCCACATATTCCATCGGGTCTAACAATGCCTGATTTACTTTTCTAAGGATGGCATTCTTAAAATTATTGATTCCTTCTAGGGTTTCATTATAAGTGGCTTCATCCTTGGTTGCCTCCGTTAAAAGTCCCTGGTCAATTTCAATATTACCATTCTCCATCAGTTCCAATCCAATGGACTCTAAATCATACATATATTCTTTTGCGAGAGAAGTATACTCTTTCACCAACTTTTCACTTTTTGGTTCCAAATCTTCATAACCTCTGACTGTGTCTAAAAAAGAATTATATTCTGATACAAAAGTTTCAATATGTTCTGTAATGGCTTCTGTGTCTGTTTTAAATCCAATAACAGAAGGATTGTCTGTAGCACTGACACCCTTTAATGTAATTTCAAATACCTTTCCTGCAATAAAAGTATTAGAATGTGTAGTCTTTTCGGCACCATTAATAGCAAAAGAGGAATCTTCCGGGTAAGAGGTAACATGATTCAATGCAAATCTTGAAGCAACTCCATAACTGCCTTCTGGAATATCCGTAATGTGGAAAATCAATCCATCTTCACCCTTTTGTCCGGTTTCTAAAGAAGTGATTTGAAGTGCTGATTCACTGTCTTCTGTAAGTACCTCTGCCTGCAGTCCAATATTTGATTTGTTAATAAGTTTCTTTAACTTACTCTGTACATCAAAATTGGTATCCTCGTCACTTACTCCAAACTGGAATTCGTAGTCCAGACCATTTACTTCTATATTAAATGCATAAGTACCACTTTCCAATTTTCGTTGGTTCATCGGAAGATATTTTCCAGTATTTGTTTGAGGCGTAGCAAGTTTATGTACTTCTACAGTAAAGTCATCTATGTCAAAATCACTTTCTGCAGCTACACCAATATACTTGGCACTTACCACATTTTCATTGTCTGAAAAAACTGCTTTCTTATTAAAAATCTGTTCTGTATCTCCATTGGTCAGATCATTAATCACATTTTTCAGCCCTCTGGCACCTTCCTTAAGTTCTACTGCGTATTCCTGAGTTTTCTGCGAGAAATTCACCTTGTAAAGAGGTGATTCCTTGTTCAGATTCACTATGGCATGATATATACTTTTAAGTTCACTTTTCTTATGGGTATCATAACGTGTCAGTGACTTGGTATTATAGGATGTCATATAACTGTTATACACATTGAGATATAAACTGCTAACTCCTGCCATGGAAATTCCCCCTTTCCCAAATGTTGTCAGTAAATCAAATAGTTTTTCCTTATTTCTATTCTTTAAACTCACCCGTGCGTATCAAGTTTACACACACTTTATGTAAACTATCTCTACTTATAGTATATAACATTATTTCGTAAATGTCATCTGTCTATTTAACCTTCAAAAATATAAAAGATACCAAAAATTTCCTCATGTTTTTAGTCATTTTTTATATCACACCTTTTCCTTACTGTTCTTCCTGTAATTTTCTGTATTCTCCAGCCTCTGCCACCATTCCTAATTTTTCATAGCATTCTATGATTCCTTCCATTGGAATTTTCTTGGAATACTGGATATTCAAAATACATTCCTGCTCATGGATGGCGTTCAAATACCACATCACTGCCTCTTCCCATTTTCCTTTTTGTCGGTAGTATTCTCCAAGCAAAGTACAGATTTCTGCTGGTGGATTATCTGCTACTTCTTTTAAACAGACAGTGAAAAATCCTTCCACGTCACCTCGTAAAAAACAGATTTTTGCCAAAATACAGTCTGCTACCTTGTATACTTCCAGACTTCGTTCCTCTTTTAAAACACCTTTAAAAAAATTTTCTGCCTGAAAGAAATCTTCCTGCTGCCCTGCAATAAAAAGTTCTTTTGCATACATATCCAGCAGTTTTTTAGAAAAACGTTGTCCCCGCTGCAAAATGGCTGCAAAGGCTGCAAAATCCCTTCTATCATGTTTTTCCAATGGTTTATGTATAATTTCCACATCGGAATCAAAAATAATTGGTTCCACATTTACCGTTTCATGAATCGGGTCTATCCACTGAAAAGTACGAAGTCTTTTATATAATTTTCCCCGATATTCAGTATCAAAATTGTAAACACTTCCATGCTCTAACTGATTACAGTATTTCATCTGTACAATTTCCACTTCTGGTAATAACGCCTGCTTCAACAGTTTAAAACGTCTCCTGTTTTCTTCATCTATTACCTCATCTGCATCAGCCACATAAATATACTCCATAGAAGCCTTGGAAAAAGAAAAGTTTCTGGCATCTGCAAAGTCATTTTTCCACTGATAATCATATATTTTATCTGTATATTTTTTTGCAATTTCTTTGGTTGAATCAGTAGAACCGGTATCTACAATTATCATTTCATCTACGATATCTTTTAAGCATTCCAGACACCGTTCCAACACGCGTTCTTCATTTTTTACAATCATACATAAACTTATTGTTGCCATAGTATTCTCCTAATAAATTCCATTTAACTCCTGATAAAGGGTCTTTGCATAGTGATCCGTCATGCCGGAAATAAAATCTGTTACCAGCAAAAGACGAAGATATACTTTTTCCCCTTCCGGCTTTCCTTCCGAATAAACATGATAAATATATTTGTATGTATCTGATACTAAATCCATTAATTTTGCCTGTAGCTGGGTCTTTGGCTCATCTGTATCATAAACCAGTGCTGCATCCACAAAATGCTCCAACAGAAATGTGATTATCCGGTAGGATGCTGCCTCTAATTTTAAGATTTCTTTACTTTGAAATACCTGCTCATAAGCAATATCTCCAAGAACTTTCGCCAAATAATATGCCTTGGTATCTTCAAATAAATCTTTGGTGTACTTTCCTTCCATAATTTTATAATAGTTTTTGGAGAAAGAAGAAACTGCTGCTTCTATTAGCATACTTTGCACACCTATCACCCAGTTTTGTACTGCATAAACTTCCGGATTATGATAGTTTCGTTTGACACCTTTCTGGTATTTGATTTCTAGATCCTCTATTGCTTTTGCAAGGAATAGGTAACCTTTTTCTTTTTTATGCTCTGTGTATTTATTGCATTCCAGTTCATGTTTCAGTTTTGTAAAAGAAATTCTTCCCTTTTTAAAGCCATCTTCTACATCTGCGGTTTTGTAGGCAATATCATCGGAAGCCTCTAACAAATATACTAGCGGATATCTGTTTCCTTTGGCTCCGGTCCCTTCTGTAATTGCCCGAAATACATCTCGTTCTGCATAAAAATAACCCATTTTTTTTGTTTTAATATCTCCACTTTTTGCATCAATTCCCAAGGAAGAAACCGGGTATTTTATGATGGTATTTAAAATTGCTTTTGTTAAATTCATTCCCTTGGCATCTACCAGACTATGAAGTTTTGTCACAACTCTAAGTGCCTGTGCATTTCCTTCAAAATTCAAAAAATCCGCTTTCATTTGTGAATTCAAATAATCCACTACTGGCTTTCCTTTGTAAGTAAGTCCATCTTTTATCAAATGATTTCCAAACCATTCCCGAATTACATTTTCCCCAAAATGTCCAAAGGGCGGATTTCCTATATCATGAATTAATCCTGCACTTAATAATACATCACCAATTTCTACCGCTTGAATTTCCTCAATTACTGCCTCCGGATGGTATTCCTTCACTCTATGATATACTGCTTTTCCAAAGGACTTTCCTATAGAAGAAACTTCCATAGAATGAGTCAGTCGTGTTCGGATAAAATCACTTTTATCTAATGGAAATACCTGAGTTTTGTCTTGAAGACGACGAAAAGATGCACTTACAATAATTCTATGATAATCTTTCTCAAATTCACTTCGGTAATCTTTTTCATTTTTATGATTATAAGCTCTGATTCGTTCCCCTGATAATAATTGATTCCACTCCATATTATCACCTCATTTCTATTACTGACTTATATTCTAACTTATATTTTTGACTTATATTTCTAACTTATATTTTTGACTTATATTTCTAACTTATATTTCTGACTTATTATTTTACTTTTGCATCTTAGCTTCTGCATCTTCAATAGACTTATAACCATATCTTTTTACCATGTGTTCATAGGTCATAACTACAATACTTTTTCCTTCAGATTGTAATTTTTCAATATATGCATCATACATTTTTTCTGTTTCTTCTGAATAAGAAGCCAGTTCTCCTCTTAAATAAGTTTCGGAAGAAGTTTCATATTCTGTATCATCTTTAGTGTGAATGTATCTTGCTTCACTCATAAGATTTGGATATTTTAACGCAAATTCTTCCAGCCATTTTGTTTGTATGGCAATGGTCTTTTCCATGCGTGCTGTCCTTTCTTCACTAATTGGCGGCAGAATGTGTTCCAGTTCTTTATACTTTTCCGGTACTGTACTTTTCATCATTCTGGTGTATTTTTCAAAAATAAGATTCCAGTCTTTATCCATAGCTGCCATTAAATCTTTGGCATAACTTTCTAAAATCTCCAGTGGCCAGTTTACAAACTGACTTTCCCGCATAATTTGAAATGTGGTCCAATCGTTCTGACAGGCTGCTCTGCCTCCTTCATTTTGTACTAACTGAAACTGTTGCCATTCTACTTCTATAATTTTTTGTATTAACTGTTCCATAATATTTTCCTTTCTTAAATCATCTCATTCTTAACGTTCTTGCTTGGTTTTTACAACTGTGAACTACCTATTGTTTAAAACTCCTAGAATTGCTGCTCTCCAATTTCATTAGCATAACATTTGAAACCGCTACACTAACCTTCCATCACATGGCGATTACGAATTTCCGGTGCTTCAATTCTTCCCATGATTTCCATGGTATGATTTTCAAGAAAATCGTCATTTCGTCCGGTAAGATTCTGTGCCTGCAATTCTTTTACGATCGATGCACAGATTTCTTCGATTAACACTACTTTCTTATCATTGGTATTTAATGTATGCACATAAGCATCTTTTTCCGTTCCTTCCCAGACTCCTTGCTGAAATTCCATTGTAGCAAGCAACTGAATTTTTTCCTGCACTTCCTCCAATTTTGGCAAAGTAGTCATACTTTTAAAGGACCACTTATAAAAAGGCATATATTTTTTATTTAATAAATGAACCATAGAAATAGTGGTTTTCACAAATTCGGAAAGTGCCAAACAGGCTCCTACATATTCCCCTCGTTTCATTAATCTTGCATAATTATACTGCCCCGACTGGGCCATTACCGCTGCTCTGGCAGCTATTTTTTTCTTTCTCACATCTTCCGGATAAAATTCCAAAAGTTTTCCACGAATCTCACTAAATTCACCTAAGTTATCCACAAAAACTTTCCCATTAGTAGCAGTTGCCAGATAACCTTCCGGGATATACAGCCATTCCAGAAGATTTTCCGGAGCTTTTTTATTCCCAATAAAGTTCTGATAAAACATCCCTGTTTCATGGACACCTACTCTGCCTCCTCCATTGGTGGTGACAATTCTTGCAGATACACCCATAAATTCTTTTGGAAGCTTGTCATAATCCATCATTAGTTTAAAACCAATGGTTTGAAAATCCTGCTCATTTAACCAGATGCAGAAAGCTGGTCCAAAGTCATGGTCTGTGGAGATTTCATCATCAAACCCAAAACATTCGGATCCCTGCCCTACTAATCCTATTGCCATTCTTTCAAAATATTCCGGATATTTCGTTAACAGCATTTCTTTTCCTACTGCTTCGTAATATTTTTCTGCTAATTCAAGTCCTTTCACTGTAATTCACCTCTGATACGTTCTGCCTGATTTACTAATACTTCTGCCTGGTCTAAATCTCCCATGGTGCGGTATACCACTGCTAAGTTCTCCAAACTGATAGCATATGCCATATTCTCTCCAAAATAAGAACGGATATCTTCACATACCTGTTGATAAGTTTTAGCTGCTTTTATCATGTCACCTGCTTCAAAATATACCTGTGCTACTCCTGATAAAGCCGCTGCATAATGAGCGTCTTTATTATCTGTATAGTTTTCGAAAAGCTGCAATGCCTGCTCTAAACAATGGAACATTTCTGATTTTTGCTCAAGTTTTGAGTAATTCAGCGCCAGATTGGTATAGGTGATTGCCTGCTCTACTTCTGAATGCTTTAGATTCTTTAATACATTCAGAGCCTGTTCTAACTTTTCTGTTACTTCTTCATACCTTTCTAAGGCACTTAAAAGAAGGCTCATATTGTTATAAAGGCTTGCGAAACGATAGTCGTTTGGTGCAATGGTTTCTTTGTATATCTCTTCTACTCTTTGGTATACCTGCATTGCTTCTTCGTGATTTTCCGCTGCCCGAAGAGCAGTGGCACCATTTAGTAGTGTGGTAGCTTCATGCTCTGTCTTTGTTAAATTCATTTTCTTAATATATTCTTTTGCCTCTTCAAAAGCTTTGATAGAATCTGCTTTTCTGCTGATGCTTCTATAGTAGCCGATTTGTTCGTTTAATATGGTAAGTACAGCACCGTTGTCTGCTTCTTCTTTTGCTTTCTTTAAGTTTTCGTTTAGAAATGCTTCTACCTGATCTAATTTCTTTTCGGCAAATAGTTTATCTAAACCTTCCAATACATCATTTATATTCATCTGTCTTCTCCTTGAGTCCTGGTTTTGCAATTGGTTCTATTCTCTCTGTGTTCATCTTACCATACTTGTAACGGTTCCACAAATAATTTTACTGGTTGAAATTAACCAATTCTATCTATTTCTATTACATTAAAAAGAGACCATGCATTTTCTGCATAATCTCTCTGACTATTTTTATCCCACTTTCTAAAATTCTGTTTCTTCATACAAAATGCCACGGTCTCCTTCTATTGGTTTTTTCATGGATTTTCTTGCTCAACAATATATCTATTAGTATACCATCTGGGAGTGCTTTACAATAACGTATGTCATTTTCTTTTTTCCTAAATAAAACCCTCACAATTGCGAGGGTTTTATAGTTTTTAACTTCTTTATTCTATTTTTGCATTCTTACATTACACCACGTGCATATGAATAAACAGCCCGGAATATCACATAACGTGGAACTCCAAATTCTTTTTTAGTATCCAAACCATTCTTAACACCAATTCCATCTTTTAATGAACTCCAGAAGTTTGAATTTCTTATAGAACTCGCAGAATATCCAAGCATACTGCAAATTCCCAATAAAGCTGAACCATAATAATACGCATATGCATGAAAGAAAATCTCTGCTGCTAAATCATATGACGAAATTTTCCACCACTTATTAGAAATTTTATACGATATAGCCTTGCCCATTGCTCCAGCTGTAGTGGCATATGCCAAATTATAAGATATATTTTTTCCTCCTTCCAAATATTGCATTTCTTCTTCTGTCATTAAAGCATAGCTTTTTGGCATTACAAGTGCACCTGCATAAGACATTTCCATAATGTGTCCTCCTTTTTCTTTTTACAATTAGTTGTAGTTTTTTATATGTAACCCATAGGTTAATATCACTCTTCATCCATCAATTACTTTTGTATGCAACTGACTTTTATCAACTCCTAAAACGCATCCATAAAATATGAATAATCCCCATACTTGTCCTTCCCAAAATAAATATTCACATTATCCCAACTATTCTCCTCATACATATCCTTCCCTTGGTATTCCAACGGAAGAAATTCTTTCGGCAAAACCTCATTACCATCTTTCATCTGCATATACACATAAATAATTCTTTCTTCCTGTTCATCTATCAAAGCATATTCATAGCTTAAATTTGATGAATAAACGGCAATATAAGCCGGATATGCAAATAGTTCTTCCGAATACAACACACTATTGGTAACACTGCCTTCTGCTGGTGATAATTTAACCTGACATTTTGTATTGGCAAGTCTCTCTTTCTCTTTCATATAATCTTCTTCTGAATAGGTAACCTCTGTATAAATAAGATACTGGCTAATAGATGAATTATCATTAGAGCAATAGTAATAATACTTTGCTTCTTTTGCCATATCTATTTGTTCTGGGAATATGTATAATCCACTTTCCAAATATTCTCTTTCTCCTTCTATATGACCATCCCAATTTCCATATTCTTCTGTTTTGATTGTCATATATTCTTCCGCAATACTATCAAAACTTTGAATAAATATCCATCCCAAAGACATTATCAGTACGCTTACAACTATACATAAACAGCCAATCCCTATCATCAAATTTCTTATTTTTCTTTTATGATTCGCTATGATATGTTCACTTTCTTCTGAAAAGCTATTTTCTATGATAGAGCTCTTCAATTGTTCTATGTATTTATGGCACTTTGAACATTCTTCCACATGCCCTTCCACAACCTTTTTACTTTCTTCACTACAAGCCTCATCTATATACAACGGCAGCAAATCTTGTACAATTTCACATGTATTAAAACTTTTTTCTTGTTTCATTCCTTACATCCTTTCCTGCATCTTTATCCTTGCCCGGTGATATGTTACTCTGGCCCAAGACTCCGTTTTCCCAAATATCTTTGCAATTTGTTTAAATGTTAACTCTCCAAATATTCTTAACTGGAATACTTCTTTATATGGTTCTTCCAGACCATGTAAAATTTGATGTATTTTTATCATTTGTTCTTCATCGTTTTTTTCTTTCAGCTGTATCACATTATCAGAAAGTGCTCCTATCACTTCCCTATTCTTATTGTCTCGCCTTTTTTCATCTGCACAGACATTTTTTGCAATTGCACAAAGCCATGTATATTCACTAGAACGCCCTTCATATTTTTCTTTTGACTTAAACGCCTTAAAAAATGCCTCCTGGGTAATCTCTTCTGCAAGACTTCTATCTTTTACTATTGTTAATACAAAGGAATAGATTTTTACATAATAAGTTTTATACAGTTGGTCAAAATCCAACAATCTATCCACCTCCTCAAAAAGTACTTTACACTAGTTAGACGTGAAATTCTTCTATTTGTTACAAAATTTTACTTTTTATTAAAATTTTTGTGAGAAAATTTTATAATTCTCATTTTTATACACTGTTTTTCTCTAACAAGTTCTTATTGTACACATTTTTTCCAAAAAAACAATTATAGTTTTACTTCCATATTCTCCCTACAGTATCTTCTACGGAAATGACTCGAAAAACAATTACAGTTCCACTTCCACCCCATATTCCTTCAGCCACATATTAATCTGTATATAATACGCCAGCATCTGAGGTCCAGCCATCAGCTGACCGTACCAGGGTTTTCCATACGACATTGGTGTTTCCAAAAATTGCACCGCTTTTTCCTTATCAAGAAACTGCAGTACCGGTTCCTCTTTACTATTTAAAATTCTTACAAATTCTTTCTTCAATAGCTGCTCATACACCGGATGATAGGTTTTGGGATATGGACTTTTTTTACGAAACAATACGCTGTCTGGCAAAAGCCCCTTGGCAGCATTACGAAGAAGACCTTTTTCCATATCTCCCATAAATTTAATACTCCAAGGCACATTAAATACATATTCTACAATTCGATGATCCGCAAATGGTACTCTGGCTTCCAAACCATGATACATACTGGTTCTGTCCATTCGCTCCAACAAAGTTGCCATAAACCATCTGATATTTAAGTAGGACAATTCCCGTCTTCTGGCTTCTTCCTTATTTTCTCCCATAAGTCTTGGTGTTTCCTCTATGGTTTTCTTATAGGCCTGATAAGAATATTCTTCCATATCCAGTTTTGCCACAACTTCTTCTTTCAACAGAGAAGTTCTTGCTTCCATATCATAACTCCACGGAAATGCTTCTCTTTCAAACATATCCTTTCGATAAAACCATGGATACCCTCCAAAGATTTCATCTGCACATTCTCCTGTTAATGTAACTCTGTGGTGTTTACTTACTTCACCGCAGAAATATAGCAGAGAAGATTCCACATCTGCCATACAGGGAAAATCTCTTGCTTTCATGGCTCCATAAAGATTTTCAAATAACGCTTCATTGCTACATTTTAAAACACTATGTTTTGTCCCCAGAAATTCTGACATTTCTTTAGCAAAAGGCGCATCCTGACTAGGCTGAAAACTGTTAGCCTCAAAAAACTGCTCATTTCCTTCAAAATCAAAAGAATAGGTAGAAAGTACTTTTCCCTGCTTTTTTAATTCTCCTGCTGTTACCGCTGTTACAATACTGCTGTCCAATCCTCCTGATAAAAAGGTACAGATTGGAATGTCTGATAACATCTGCATGCGAATAGCATCTTGAATCAAATAAGCTGTTTTTTCTACTGTTTCCTTTACACTGTCACTATGCTCCCTGCTCTCCAATTGCCAATAAGCTTGTTGCTGTACTGCTCCTTTTTCTACTACCAGAAAAGAGCCAGGCTTCACTTCGGAAATCCCTTGGTACACCGTTTTCCCAGAAGTATGTGCCGGTCCCAATGCAAACAGTTGGCATAATCCTTCTTTTCCTGTTTTCGCAATTCTGCTGTCATATGCAAAAAGTGACTTAATTTCTGATGCAAAAATCAACTTATCTTCTCTTCTTGTAAAAAACAATGGTTTGACTCCTAATCTGTCTCTGCACAAAATAAGTCGTTCCTTACTTTTCTCCCAGATTGCAAAAGCAAAGATACCATTTAGTTTGCCAAATACTTCACATCCCCAGTGACCATATCCCTTTAAAATTACTTCTGTATCACAATCTGTCTGAAACTCAACCCCTTGTATTTTCAGTTCTTTTCGAATTTCATGCATATTGTAAATTTCACCATTATACACAATCACATACTCTTGGCCCTGGTTGTTGTAATACATTGGCTGTGCACCTTTGGCAATATCCAAAATCGATAATCTTACATGAGCAAGCCCGCAAAAATCATCCAGATAAGCGCCTTCACCGTCCGGACCTCTATGCTTTTGCACCCGATTCATATTATCTAATATCTTTCGAAACTTTCCTTCCTGTTCCTTCATTCCTCCCCTTTGTTTATAAAACCCACTAATACCACACATCTTCTATATGTCCTTTCTTTTTCATTAAGTTTAGCGAATCACCGGCTGAATCTGTTTTCCCTTTAAAGCTGATTCTACCGACGGAATTAGCTGTTCTACATGAGCAATCATAGAATTTGGTTTCTTTTCCGGTGCATCCTGACCAAAAGGTACAAAATATACGTTTTTACAATTCATTAACAAACCAATATTTTTAAAATTCATTCCCAATGCATCATTGGTAGAAATGGAAATCAGCAACGGCTTTTCATTTCTCATATGAGCCTTGGCTGCCATCAAAACAGGGCTGTCAGTAATTCCATTTGCCAGCTTAGCAATAGTATTCCCTGTACATGGCATAATAATTAAAATATCCAAAAAACCGCTGGGACCAATTGGTTCTGCCGTTTCTATAGAATCTATAATGCTGCGGCCACAAATTTCTTCAATTTTATTCTTAAATTCGCTGCAGTTTCCAAAGCGGCTGTTAATGTTTTGAGACTGAAAGGACATAATTGGATAGAGTTCTGCACCCTCTTCTGCCATTTTTTTCATCTCTTCAATTGCTGCTTTATAAGTACAAAAAGAACCGGTAAGTGCCATACCAATTTTCAAACCCGCTAATTTCATAAGATACCTCCTGATTTCAACTGATATTTTCATACTGATAACACTTTATACTCTCAGAATATTTAACAATGCTATGTTTACTAATAATACTTTTAAACTCTGCTGTTTACTGATAATTCCCGAATATATTTGGTCAAAATTTCCGCAGAAGAAACCGGGGAATACTTTGCCGGCAGGGACATGCAGATTTTCACATTCACATTTAATTTCTTTGCTTCTTCTAAATCCACTCCATAAGGAAAGGAAGCAATATCGAAAATAATGGAAGCTGTTTTTACCTTTTTCAACACCTTTTTATTGATAATCTTTGCAGGAATGGTATTAAATACTAAAGAATATTTCCCTATAACATCTGTTAGGTTTTCTATTTTTTCTGTTTTCATTCCATAAGCATATGCCTCCATTAAATCTGCTTCTTTTCTGGCACATACACAAACTTCTGCTCCCAACCCTTTCAGCTTATCTGCAAGAGTTTTGGCACATTTTCCATATCCTAATATCAGTGTCTTGCTACCATGAAGATTCTGATTGTATTCTGTAATGGCTTCTGCAATAATTCCCTCTGCTGTGGCAATGGAATTATAAATACTGATTTCTTTTTGTTCCATAAAGTCAAAATACCGTACCCCTCTATACTCCATCAGTTCCCTAAATTCTCTGCTGATACACCCGGCGAACACTTTCTGCCCCTTTTTCATATATCCAATCAATTCTTTTACATGATAGGCAGGCTCTGATTTCATATTTAAATTGCCGCCCTTATCCATTGGCACAGGAAGGATAATATTTTCTGCGTTTTTGATGGCTAATTCCATAGTTTTTGCAGTATCCGAAATCCCTTCACCCTCTATTACTCCAAAATTTAAACATTGGTATTCCTTGGATAATTCTTTCAAAATCAAATTTTGGCGTATATCTCCACCGATTACTACATATTGATACAAATAAATAAGAAACACCTCACTGGAAATTCTTCTTGTTATTATATGAAAATTCTTCAAAAGGGTGCACCTGATGATGGCATATAAAAATCCCCCTTTCAGTCTTCCTTTTATCCGGAAACCCAAAAGGGGGATTTTAATTCTCTGTGATTATAAAATTCTTACAATTAGATTTCAAACTGCTGCATCAATTCAACCATCATCGTAACCTGTGCACTTTGTTCTTCGCTAACTGCTGCTGTTTCTTCTGAAGTTGCAGAGTTATTATCTACAATTTCTGAAACTCTGCAAATATTGTCATCAATCAGGCTCATATTATTTGCTTCCTGTCTAAGAGCCGCTGCCATCTGTTCCATCTTTTCTGTAGCTTCCTTGGCACCTACTACAACATCTTCCATATTTTCTGCTGTTGCATCAGCAATGCCAATTCCTTTATTTACTGCATCTACTGTCATCTGAATTAATTTTGTTGTTTCGCCAGCAGCCTTTGCAGACTCTTCCGCTAAATTCTTAACCTGATCAGCAACTACAGCAAAACCTTTTCCTGCTTCTCCTGCACGGGCTGCTTCAATTGCCGCATTCAAAGACAGCAGATTGGTCTGATTTGCAATTTCTTCAATAGTTGCAATAATTGTGCTAATTTCTTCGGAGCACTTGCTAATTTCGCTAATGGCTTCTTTAAGTTCCTGCATTCTTGCATTTCCAGCTTGTAACACAGCACCTGTTTTTGAGAAAATCTCCACTGCTTTCTGCGCACCCTGTGCCTTTTCTTCCATACTTCTTGTCATCTCATCAACCATACTTGCAACTTCAGACACTTTACCTGCCTGCACAGTACAGCCTTCTGCCAAGTCTACGGATGCTTTTGCCAGCTGCTCTGAACCACCATCAATTTCCTGAGCCACATCTTTAATTGTTAACAGAGTTTTTCTTGTATCTGCCACAATCTTTAACATAGAATCTTTAATTTTTACAAATTCACCCACATATTCCTGAGTAACCTGAACATTGTAATTTCCTTGACCCATGGCACCAAGTACATCAGCTATTTCAGTTATCATGTTTGTATAATTCTGTTTCATGAAGTGGATGGATGCAACCATTTTTCCAACTTCACTGTCATCTTCTTTCAAATCGCTTTCAATACGGAAATTACCCTTTGCCAGTTCTGTTAATTGTTCTGAAACTTTTATAATTGGAGCTAATAATTCATTTTTTGCAAATTTAATTGTATGTTGCACTTTTAATACAATATAAATAAAGGAGAGTACGAACACCACTTCGGAAATAATCATCAAAATACTTATGATATTCTGTTTATTATTCATTCTTTTCTGAATTGTTTCAATACACTCATCTGTCAAAATGCTAATCTGTTGGACAGTCTCTTCGTACTCTGTTCCGAATACCTGTGCCATTGCTTCTTCTAACTGTCCATTTGATGCAAGTTCAATTGCTTTTTCTTCTAATGGCACCAATCCCTCAGACAATGAAGCTATTTGGTTTAATGAATCCCATTCTTCAGCGGTAATGTCATTTTTCTTTAATCCTTCCAATGCAATATCACGGTTTTTATCTGTCTCCAACTCTTTTATGTAGTTGTCATAATAAATACTATTCCCTGTAACTGCATAGGATTGTACTTCTGATGTTAATGTTTTTGAGCCCAATCGATACTGATTTAAAAACATTGTGGTTTCCAACTGTTCTGAACTTACCATGGAATAGAGAATGTTTGCTATTGTGAAAACGATAAGCAAAGCTGCCCCCACTATTACCACTCGATAAGTTTCTTTCACATTTTTGTTAAGTTTTGCGGCTTGACCGTTTTTACTTATGCCTGATGTCATAGCCTTTTCGCTGTCTTTTTTCCCCATACTCTTCTCCTTCCCTGCGTTTTCCCCAAAACACATGTCCAATTATTATCACTATTTCTGTATTATACCTCGCTTTTTCTCTCAAGTCAATGAATCTGGTGGGTAATAATCACAATTTTTTATGCACTTTATACAAAAAACCTGATATTTACTCTTCTTATTTCAGCAAATATCAGGTTTTTCATTTATCCTTCTTCCTGTTTTACAAAATTTTGTTTAGTTTCTTTGCGTCTTTCAAAAAAGGTTTTAGTCTCTTTTACTACTACATTACTTAAATAGAAAATAGCTATCATATTTGGTATTGCCATCAATGCATTAAAAATATCTGCAATAGTCCATACTGCTTTTACTGTCATATATGGTCCAATAAACACTGCTGTAATATATAAGAAACGGAACACCTTAACCGCTTTCATTTTTCCATTAGATAAATATTCCAGACAACGTTCTGAATAATAGTCCCATCCTAAAATGGTTGTAAATGCAAAAAATACAAGACATAACATCAATGCAAAAGAAGATACCACTGGTGGAAAAGGAAGTCCTGTATTAAAGGCACGAGTAGTCACTGCTACTCCTTCCAGACCTTCTACCTGCCATGCACCAGTTAGTACAATAGAAAGTCCTGTCATAGTACAAATGATAATGGTATCAATAAATGTTCCTGTCATGGAAACCAGACCTTGTCGTACCGGTTCCTTGGTCTTTGTTGCCGCTGCCGCAATTGGTGCGGAACCAAGACCTGATTCATTGGAGAAAATTCCTCGTGCCACACCTTTTTGCATAGCAACAATAATACTTCCCACTACGCCACCAGTTACTGCAGAAGGATTAAATGCACCTTTTACAATCATAATAACTGCTGATGGAATTTCTGAAATATTACACACTAGCAAAATTACACAAAATGCAACATAAATAACTGCCATAAATGGTACTACAAACTGTGCCACATTAGCAATTCTTTTAATTCCTCCCAGTAGCACCAAAGCAACACACAGTGTTAAAATCATTGAAGCAATAACCACTGTCCATGAATAGGTTCCTAGTCCTGGAATATTAACTGTCCAACTTTGATTAGGATCAAAGAAATTATTTACTGCAGAGGCAATTCCATTGACCTGAGAAAAAGTTCCAATCCCAAACAAACCAACACATACTCCAAAGAAAGCAAACAGCTTTGCAAGCCATTTCCATTTGCTTCCCATGCCTCGTTCAATATAGTAAAATGGTCCCCCTAAGGAATGATTTTCTTCATCTACCACACGATATTTTACTGCCAACAGTCCTTCTGCATATTTGGTTGCCATTCCAAAGAAAGCGGCAACCTCCATCCAGAACAAGGCCCCAGGGCCACCTGCTGCAATAGCAGTAGCGACCCCTACAATATTTCCTGTTCCTATGGTAGCTGAAAGGGCAGTACATAATGCTCCAAAAGAAGTAACTTCTCCCTCTCCGCCTTCTTCATTTTTTACCATCCATTTCAATGCCAGTGGAAGTTTTCGAACCTGCAAAACTCCCATGCGCATGGTAAGCAAAATTCCTCCCGCCATAATAAGCACCATCAAAGGCACTCCCCATACAATGTCATCTATTTTTACTAGTAATTCATTTACCTGGTCTAACATATGGTTATATCCTTTCTATGCTTTTGTCTTTTGGAAACTTATTTCTTAATCTTTACCTTTGTTCCTACGCCTTTTGCTTTTAGCATCTTCTTATAAGCATTCAATTTACTCTTTGGCACTTTAATAGTAGCCTTGGAGTAAATACCTTTAAATGCCTTATCTCCCACATTTTTCTTGGTAAGTTTTGTGGTTTTAATGGTAATGTTCTTTAACTTCTTACATCCATAAAATGCACTTTTGCCAATCTTATTTACTTTGGAAGGAATGGTAATCTTAGTAAGTGCAGTACATTTATAAAACGCCTTATCCGATATTGTTTTTACATTTCCACCTATAGTTATTGACTTTAATTTGGTACATCCACTAAATGCATTTTTTCCTATGGATGTTATGTTTTTTCCCATTTTTACTTTTGTAATCTTTTTGTTGCCTTTAAAAGCATTGGAAGCAATTGAAGTTACTTTATAAGTAATTCCATTTACAGTTACGGTATCCGGAATTGTTATGGTTCCCTTTGCATCAATATCCGGTTCCTCATAAGCTACTGTACCATTCTTTGCATCTGACTTGGTTACTTTATAACATTCACCTGTTTCTTCATCATAAATGCTTTCACCCTTTGCTTCCGGTTCTGTAGCAATCTGATTTGGTGCTTGAGTAGCCTTGGCCGGCTTGGTTGGTACCGCTGTTGCTGTTACTTTCGGTGCTTTGGTTGCTGTTGGTTTCGGTGTTGTAGTTGCTGTTGGTTTCGGTGCTGTAGTTGCTGTTGGTTTTGGTGTTACTGTTTTCATTGGAATGTCAGTTGCTGTTGGTTTTGGTGTTATTGTTTTGTCTGGGGTCTCGGTTACTGTTGGGTCCGGAGTGTCGGTTACTGTTGGTCTATCTGTTATTGTTGGATCCGGAGTATCGGTTACTGTTGGTCTATCTGTCACTGTTGGGTCCGGAGTATCGGTTACTGTTGGTCTATCTGTTATTGTTGGATCCGGAGTATCGGTTACTGTTGGTCTATCTGTTATTGTCGGACCCGGAGTGTCGGTTACTGTTGGTCTATCTGTCACTGTTGGGTCCGGAGTATCGGTTACTGTTGGACCATTAGTTACTGTTGGTTCTGGAGTTGCACTTACTGTAGGCGTAACTCCCTGAGAAGGAACTGCATTTCCTTTCATTTCGTATGTATAAACCTCAATTGTTGCATTATCTCCATTTAATGCTTTGATTATTACAGTTTGTGTTTCACCAGGAGCCAAACCTTCTCCTACAGTAATTGTTACTTCATCTTCAAAAGAAACTGCCTCGATGCTATCTACTTTATAAGTTGCCTGGAGGGCATCTTCTACGGTATATGTTACCTGGGTTGCTTCTGTAATTGTACCAGATTCCAAAGTTGTGGAAATGGATGGCTTTTTGCATACATAATAATCACTCCATTCTCCCGTAGAATTATCATAAATCTGTCCTGCTGCTCCCAAAGATAAATCTGCTGTTTGTGAATTACCACTATTACTGAATATGATACTGTCATAAGACTCTTCTGTTCCAAGATCTATCATATAAATATTATTTGCTGCGTCATAAACGGTCATTGCCGCACCTGGCCATGTTGTCATATTTTTTTCTGTAGCACTATTCCAGATATGTGCAGTTACATTCTGCCAGCCCGCTGTATTTTTACAGAAGATATAATAATGTTCACTCTTAGCTACTTTAACAAAAGCTGATTTTGCAGTAGCTTCTTTTCCGTTACTGCTCTTACCATATACAGTAATCTCAACGGCATCACCAGCTTCACAATCTTCACCAATCACAATAGTTTTTGTTCCTGTAAAGGACTGAGCTGCTCCATCATTAATCTGGTAAGTAGCTTCTACCACATTGTCTGCTGTAATTTCCACCTCTAATACATTATTAAATGTTGTTCCTGTTTCTGGTGAAATGCTTAAAACAGGCTTATTTTCTCCCATGGTGTAGGTATAAGTTTTTTCTGTAACTTTATCACCTTTTTTCGCAACAATCCTAATTGTTTCACTTTCACCTTCTGGTAAATCAGTCCCTACTGTTAAAGTTACTGTGTCAGTAAATGACACTTCTGAACCACCATTTACGGAATAAGTAGCACTGTCTGCATTAGATACAGTAAAGGTTACTGATTTTTCACCTACAATGGTAGTTGAATCCAAAGAAGCACTTACTTTTGCTTTTCCTGCTCCTGGCTGTAAATACTGAGTCCAACTTCCCTTTGCCGGATCAAACATTTGCCCATAACTTCCTATAGCAGTCTGTATTTCAGCCACATTATTGTTGAAGTTTACTTTATTATAAGTTTCAATTTTCGGAACTTCTGCAGCATAAATCATATAACCATCGCTATCTTCCGCATATTCAAACATATGAACTCCAGACCATCCGGACAAGGTTGCTGTTACTTCTTTTCCTTCTTCATTGTATACATATGCATTGGCTCTTACCCAGTTTTTACTGTTTTTAAAGAAAATACACTGGTCAAGGTCTACATCTTCTTTATGATAGGTAAATGTCTTTTCATAAGTTCCACGGTCATTTGTTCCTGTTACTTTTACTGTAACGCTGTCGCCAATGGCAACGCCTTCACCTACGTTGATTCTTGTACTTCCTGTAAAGGTTCCTTTTTCTCCTGTAGAAGCTTCATAAGTTGCAGAATCTGCGTTTTCAGCTGTTAAAGTAAGTCCGATGGTGTCTAAATAGTAGTTAGAACCATCATCAATGCTGGAGCTAATGTGTACTGGATATACAGTACTTGGATTTGATTTTACATTCTTATATAAAACCGCAATACCATATTCTCCACCAATAGTTCCTGATACTCTTCCACCTGATACATTGAAGGTAGTTCCTGATACTTCATCTGTATAAGAGCCATCTGCTAACCCTGAAACACCTACAGAAACACTGCCAGGTCCATCTAAACTTGCTAGAACAACGCCATCTCCACGCCGGCAATATGCCACATTACCATCAGTTCCGTAATTATCTGCGCTACCTGACATACGGTTGTTAAAATGATTAATTGCTGCAACTTCCTTGCTTGCCCATACATAAGTTTCACAATTTCCCATAATGGCAGGTTCCAAAACATTTGCTAAATCTCCTCTTTCAGAACCATCTCTGTCCTCTTGTAATGTATCCTTTGAGTAATAAGGTCTTACAAAAAATAATGCTGAGGCATCCTTTTTATTGGCAATCATTGCCCAGGTACGAACAATGGAACGGTCTGACGCATATCTGGAACTTTCATTCATATAGGTATCATGAGATTCTGCCCATATTACAGATTTATCTGCTGCATAATGTAATCCAGGTGTACCTGTTCCATTATTACGAAATGTTTCTAATAAATGATGTCCTGCAGAGTTATCTGTGACAGACATATATTTTGTATAATTATCAATACTAAAGTCTAGTCCTACTGTATTAAGAATCTCTCCATATACGAACAAATCTCCACCATTTTTGCTCTTATAATGACTTCTTGCTTCATTCAATACAGTTGGCCAGAAATCACTGGCAAAAGAAGCATCATCATCTGGAGTTTCAATATGTTTTGCCGCATCAAAACGGAAACCATCTGCCCCAGAATCAATTAATTCGTCTAAATATGTATAGATATATTGCTGCACTCTTTTATCCGCAGTATTTAAATCCGGCATACCCATAGTACCTTGAGTAAAATGTTCACGACCATCGCTCATCCATATCTGCAGGTCGTTGATATGCCAGTAAGATTTATCTCTCATCATCTCAGGATTCCAGTACTCTCCTACCTGAGGAGAAATATCTGACATGGAATTCTGCCATCCTGAAATATTTCCCATATGGTTAGCAACAATATCTACGATTACTTTAATGCCATACTTTTCTGCTGTGGCACACATGGACTCAAATTCTTCCTTGGTACCAAACCATGTTTCTCCATTATCACAAATACTGAAGGTTACCGGCTGATAAACCTTCCACCAGTTACCTTTTCCAGCCAAACCTGGATACCCTACTTCACTTCCTACATTCCCTTGATAAGTATAGTCTTTTGGCTGAGTTGCCGGGGAAGTCTGAAGGGCTGTGTAACCACACTCTGCAATCAGTTCCATGTGTTCTTCAATTGTCTTATAAGACCAGTTCCAACAATGAAGAATTGTTGCACCCTGCAGCTGATTCATTAATTCATAGTTTCCTGAAGCTGCGTTTACTTCTTCGTTTTCTACAGAAACTTCGGTCTGAGCTCCTTCTGCTTTGGCAGTTGTGAATGGTATCCCTGTACCCACCAAGGCAGCTGTTAATGCTATGGCAGATATTTTTCGAATCCAGTACTTCTTGTTTCGCATATTAAACTCTCCTTTGTAATATGTGCTTATAATGGGGGTTTCTCGTATGTGTTGATGTTAATTTTGTCTGTACGCACTTTTGACACACGCTATTTTTATTATATCATATTTCTTGGAACTTTTCTATATTCACCAAAGAAAAAGAGACCAGTAAGCTTTGTTCCACTACTGATCTCTTCCTCTAACTTTTCATATTAGACTTGCGTCAAAATTGTACCCAAAAGCCTTAAAAGGCTCAAACTTTTCTATACCTTAGTCTACTGTATAAGGCATTAAAGCAACGTGTCTTGCTCTCTTGATAGCTACTGTTAAAGCTCTCTGATGCTTTGCACAGTTACCTGTAATTCTTCTAGGAAGAATTTTACCTCTTTCAGATACATATCTTTTTAACTTATTTGTGTCTTTATAATCAATTACGTTATCTTTTCCACAGAATACACAAACTTTTTTTCTTCTGCGTCCGCCTCTTCTCTTCATTGGAGAATCTGCTCTATCAGTCTTTGTATAAGCCATTGTTCTGACCTCCTTTATATCTTAATTAAATGGTAGTTCTTCGTCTATACCTTCCGGTATGTTCATGAAACCATCACCTGCATCCATAGCTGGTGCAGAAGTTCTTGCTGGTGCAAATCCACCATCATTGTTTCCTGCCGCAGCCTTGCTTTCTGCAAATTCCTGTTCCTCAACTACTACCTCAGTTGTATAAACCCTCTGACCATCCTTATTTGTGTAACTTCCAGTCTGAATTCTTCCACAAGCTAAAATCTTGGTACCCTGACGTAAATATTTTTCTGCAAATTCTGCATTACGTCCAAAAGCCACACAGTTGATAAAATCTGCTGTCTGCTCATTTCCGCTTCCATCATTACGTCTGGCAAATCTTCTATCCACTGCTAATGTATATCTGGCAATGGCTAATGCATTTTCGCCCTGTGAATAACGAACCTCCGGATCCCTTGTTAATCTACCCATAAGAATGACTTTGTTCATACTATCTCCTCTTTTCTATCTACGCTTCCTGTCTAACGCATAAATATCTGAGAACATTTTCCATAATACGAACTCTTCCTTCAAGTTCAGCTGGAACACCTGCCTCAGCATCGAATTTGATGAAGTAGTAGAATCCTTCTTTCATTTTCTGGATTTCGTAAGCTAATCTCTTCTTACCCCAGTCTTCTACTTCTGTCACTGTACCGCCAAGACGAGCAATATATTCTTTTGCCTGTTCTACAACTGCAGCACGTGCGTCATCTTCGATTTTTGCATTGACAATTAATGCTAATTCATATTTGTTCATGCAATCGTACCTCCTTTTGGTCTCTGGCTTCCGTCTGCTAACGGAAACAAGGAATTTTATAACATATCACAAATCAAGATGATACCACATGGTTTGCAGATTTTCAAGCATTTTTTCGAATTTCTTTTGTATTTTTTTCCACCAGCTTTCTGGCAATCATAATCTGGTGTCCGCACCCCATGCATTTCAAACGAAAATCCGCTCCAACTCTCAGGATTTCCCATTCCTGTGATCCACATGGATGAGGTTTCTTTAATTTTACAATATCGCCCAATTCATATTCCATATTTTTTCCTACCTTATCTTCTTACTTATATATAATGTAATTTTGTTATACTGTAATTTGGGAAAATACTTCTCCAATCGGTTCCTGTATCACTAAGTCTGCATAACCATCTGCCTTGGTTGCCTGCTTATTAATCAATACCAGATATTTTCCCTGGAAATAATCAATCAAGCCCGCTGCCGGATAAACCACCAAAGAAGTTCCACCAATAATCAGCATATCAGCATTACGAAGAGCACTGATGGAATTACGAAGGGTATTGTCATCCAGTCCTTCTTCATATAACACTACATCCGGTTTCAACCTTCCCCCGCAACTACAGGTTGGAATTCCTTCTGATTTTAATACATATTCTGCATCGTACAGTTTGTGACAAGATTCACAATAATTTCTATGTACAGAACCATGAAGCTCATATACTTTTTGGCTTCCTGCTTTTTGATGAAGGCCATCAATATTTTGAGTAATTACAGCTTTCAGTTTTCCTGCTGTTTCTAACTCTGCCAGTTTTTTATGAGCTTTGTTTGGCTCTGCATCCAGACAAAGCATTTTGTTTTTATAAAAACGATAAAATTCCTGATTATTTTTCAGATAAAAGCTATGGCTTAAAATTGTTTCCGGAGGGTATGCGTACTGCTGATGGTACAGCCCGTCCACCGAACGAAAGTCCGGAATGCCGCTTTCTGTAGATACTCCGGCACCGCCAAAAAAGACAATATTACTACTTTCATCAATCATTTTCTGTAATTGTTCTATTTTCTCCAAATCCATAAGAAACCTCCTTTACAAAAAAACCGCTGATTTGCATCAACGGTTTTGATAAAATTGCGGAGGCAGGATTTGAACCTACGACCTTCGGGTTATGAGCCCGACGAGCTTCCAGACTGCTCCACCCCGCGTTATTCACATTTTTAACTATAGTACTTTTCTGTTCATTTGTCAAGTGATGGGAAGCCTCAAACACGACAAACGCATGAGTAAATAAATTGTGAACAAAATTCATTTTATCTGTTACAATGGAAGAAAAAACAGGTGGATGAGAACATGGAACAATTATTACAATGGATGGAAGTAATCGAAGATATTAGACAGCAATCAAAA
>JAFQCM010000047.1 GCA_017399445.1 Lachnospiraceae bacterium
GAAAGCTTGTCATTCTTTTTAAACTTACCGTTTGTTTCAAGTTCTCGCCAGGTATAAGACTGAAGCTGTTTTTCTATGTTCGAAACTTTTTTCTTCAATTCCTCCGCATGTAAAACATTAATTGAAAAATTCTGTACCTTATCTTGATTTTTATTCTTTCTTACTTTAACATTCATTGTAGATACCTCTTGTATTCTTTAGATTTTACCAACGGGTCAGGTCAGTAATAATCTAAATTTACTTGAGGTATTTTTTTATGTCAATTTCTTGACCTATTTAAAGTATACAGGAAGCTCCTATTTTCACTTTTTCTGTGTTTTTAGAAAACTTAGTTTCCATTCTACAGGACCAATAACATAAGCATACAAATATGCATTCTCATATATAAACAAAAATACTTTCTTTTGTCATTACTTTCGGGAATTCATCTGCATCCCAAGAATCACCTTGTACATATTCATGCTTTGGCATATATTAGTATATCGCTTCATCTAAAACACCTCTATTATACATCGCTAAATCTACGCTCATTGGAAAAACTCTTCTAAAATTATCCGCCAGCTTATCGTCCTTGCTAATAAACAAAGTACATTACATCACCTTCAATTCCAAATACTCATATGCTTTTAGACTTACCAAAATCCTGAACTTTGTTGCTCCAACAAAATAAAAGTTCATGTTGTTGAAGTCAATTGCAATTTTATTTCCAAGGTCTTTTTTTTCCTGTCCATCCCTTTTTCTTCCAATATTCAACATCGCGAGGATTAAAACCATTCTTCTGCATTAAGTGCATAACCCAAAACATTCCCTTAGTTTTTATACCTGGTTTAACATTTCCTGAATTATTTATAATTTTCTTTGCAATATTTGATGTTGCTTTATCAATTACTTTCTTTTTCTTTTCACTTACACCGTTCCAATCGACTGCTGCCACACCAACACCATACTTATATCTTTTCGCTACTCCCCAGAAAAACAGACTATCCATCATATCTTTGTTAGTCCATTTCATACCTGCGCCTGCAGCCGTAGATATACATACTCCTTGTTTTTTAAACATAGATTCTTCTGGGCTGTGTACCATCCATCTATATCCATAATGGTCTAAAAAGGCCTTCATTGCCCCTGTCGCATGATATACATAAACTGGACTGGCTAAGATAATAACATTTGCTTCATCCATTGAATCAGTAAGTGGTTTTAGTTTTTCATAATGAGGACATTTTTTCTCTGATTCAGTAAAACATTTTGTACACCCTACACAAAATTCACCAAAATCTCTTGGAAGAAAAAATTCTTTTATATCTCCACTTATTTTTTCTGCTAACATATGAGCAATATAATAAGTTGAACCTTTATGACTTTGACCATGTATAATTACTATTTTCATGTTTTCTCCATTCTGATAGTTGCTCTTAAAAGAAATTCATTATCGCCCAAAACCATTCCTTGACTTTTTTACCAGTGGCTAAATAAGCAATTCCGCTAAAAACCATCACTACAATTCCAATCCAAAATAATATATATCCTTCCTCTGTGAAAAAGTTTGATAGTACAATTAATATAGCGCCAATTGTAGCAAATACGCCTGATATCGTTGATATTATTTTTCGCATAGTAAGCTCCTTATAATAACTTTATTTTCCCTATTTTCACTTTTAGAAAGCAGAAAATTGAGATTTGCGCGAGCAAGCTTGCCTGCGAACCTGTCGACATGGCTCTCATCCCAATTAATTCTGCCGTTTCTCTATTTTGGTTGGTGGTTCATCTTGTTCTCAACCCAACCAATCTTGTATTTCCCTTATTTTAGTTGGGGACTTATCTTGCTTTCACCCCAACTATTCTTGCAGTTTCCTTGTTTTAGTTGGGGACTCATCTTGTTTTCCCCCCAACTAACCTTGTGTTTTTCTATTTTAGTTGGGAATACTTCTTGCTTTTCCCCCAACTAATCTTGTGTTTTTCTATTTTAGTTGGGAATACTTCTTGCTTTTCCCCCAACTAATCTTATGTTTTTCTATTTTAGTTGGGAATGCTCCTTGTTTTCTTCCCAACGAACTTTGCATTTTTCGTTTTTTGTTGGGAAATTCACAACCACCATGTTCTAATCAGTGCGTCAGCTTCAAATTTATCTAACTCAATTAACTCCATACAATTGAACTATGTTCAATTGTCATCCCTCACGCTAAAGAGCTCGGTCAATTTCTGCTTTTGGATTTCTATCAAAAAAGTATTTCTAAAAATTAAATTCCGGATAATTGCAGTAAGGTGCTGGAAGCTTTGAATCAAAATCAATCCATCCAAGATTTTTTACAAGTACAGATTTTTCGTCAGGAAATACATAAGTATTTAAGTATTCAATAAAGTCATCTTCGTTGTAACAAACAACATCACCAATTCTA